>NZ_JBSKHW010000003.1:57940-236541 GCF_057128765.1 Pseudomonas corni | reverse complement strand
TGTAGGAGCCAACTTGTTGGCGAGGCGACCGATGCGGTGTGTCAGGTCGAACGTCTCGCGAACAAGTTCGCTCCTACAGAGACTCACTCGACGACGCACCGCCGCATTCTGTAGGAGCCAACTTGTTGGCGAGGCGACCCATGCGGTGTGTCAGGGAAATTGGATCGCAGCCTCGCGTTGCTCATCAGCTCCTACAGGTTTTGCGGCGCTCGGAGGTTTATCTTCTGGAAAAATTCAACACCTCATCCGTGGACAACACCTGGGCGTATTCGCCATGCAGGTTTGCCAGTGACATAGCGTGTACCTCTTCTGCCGTGCGGGGCGTGCCGAAGAAGTCCGGCTGATCGAAGGTGAAACACGCGTCGTGAGGCACGATCACTTCAAAACCCAGATTGCCCCCTGCCCGCGCGGTCGACTCCACCGAATTGTTGGTAACCACGCCGACGATGACGATCTGCGAAATGCCGTCAGCGCGCAGCCAGGCTTCCAGAAAGGAATGACAAAACGCGTCCGGAACTTGCTTGCTCAATTCTTGCTCGCCCTCCCACGGTTCAAATGCCGGCTGATAATCGACCCCCGATTGCTGCGGCCAGAACACCGAGTCGGGGGAACGGGAGAAATGCCGTACATGAAAGACCGGACGGTGAGCTTCGCGCCACGCAGCCAGCAATCTCTGCATGTGCTCCTCGGCCTGAGCATTGTTACGACGGCCGAGCTTGGGGTGATTGATGCCGTTTTGCATGTCGATCACGATCAACGCGGCGTTGGCCTGGAGCTTCATGTTTTATCCTTCAGATATGCAGCGCGCAAATGTACGAAGGCCCGCAGTGTGATGTCCACCGGCACGTCATTAGAGCGCGCTGAAATACCGGGCTAACTGTTGCTCGGCGAATTGCTCGATCACGAAATCGACAAAGGCGCGGGTCTTGCCGGGCAGCAGTTTGTGCTCGCTGTAATAGATCGAAATATTGCCGTCGTCGACGTACCAATCGGGCAGCACTCGCTGCAATGTCCCTTTTGACAGATAGGGCAATGCAAACGGCATGCTGACCAACGCAACGCCCAGCCCCTGCTCCGCCGCCGCGCAGGCGGCTTCCGAATCGCTCATGGTCATGCGCACCTTCAAGCTCAACGGGCGCTGCTGCTGCGCCTGGTTGCTCAGTGGCCATGAGCGGATGCGCCCGGTCTGAGGCGAGCGAATAAGAATGCCATCGCAGCTGTGCAGGTCTTCCGGGGTAATGACCGGCGTGCGCGCGGCGACCCAGCTCGGCGACGCCACCAGCACCCGATGCGCAGGGGTCAGTTTGCGGGCGACCACACCCTGGGGCAAATCAAAACCACCGCCAATGGCGGCATCGAAGCCCTGGGCAATAAGATCCACCTGTCTGTTATCAAAATGCCAATCTGGCGTGATCGCCGGGAAACGCCGCAAAAATTCACCCAGCATCGGCAGGATATACAGCCGGCCGAATACGGTTCCCATACTCACCTTCAACGTGCCCGCCGGGCTGCCTTCGGCACTGGCCAGATTAGCCACCGCGTTCTGGATGGTATTAAGGCTGGCGCTGACTTCTTCGAGAAATCGCTGGCCTGCTTCGGTCAATCTCAGGCTGCGCGTACTACGCTGGAATAGCCGCACGCCCAGCCGCATTTCAAGTTTGGCTACGCTTTTGCCCACTGCTGCCGGGGTCAGGCTCAAGCGGCGCGCCGCCTCGGCGAAACTGCCGACCTCGGCGCTGCGCACAAAGCATTCGATGCTGCTGAAGTTTTCCATCGCACTCATTCGCAACTTTTGGTTTACACAGACTATAGCGATTACGGGCTACTGCGCATGCAATCGACGGCGGATACTCAATCCATCCACTCAAAAACTCAACTGTTCCGGAGATCGACATGACTCACCCAACGAACCTCAGCGGCAAAGTAGTTCTCGTTCAAGGCGGCTCACGCGGCATCGGCGCCGCCATCGTCAAACGTCTGGCCGAACAAGGCGCAGCGGTGGCCTTTACTTACGTGAGTTCCGACGCCAAGGCTCGCGAACTGCAAGACAGCATCACATCCACCGGCGGCAAAGCACTGGCGATCAAGGCCGACAGCGCAAGCGCCGACGACATTCGCCGCGCGGTCAGCACCACCGCCGAGACCTTCAAGGGTCTGGATATCCTGGTGAACAACGCAGGCGTGCTCGCTATTGCGCCGCTGGATGAATTCAGCCTGGAAGATTTCGACAGAACCCTGGCCATCAACGTGCGTAGCGTGTTCATCGCAAGCCAGGAAGCCGCCCGCCATATGAAAGAAGGTGGACGCATCATCAACATCGGCAGTACCAATGCCGACCGCATGCCCTTCGGCGGCGGTGGCCCGTACGCCATGAGCAAATCGGCTCTGGTCGGCCTGACCAAAGGCCTGGCCCGCGACCTCGGCCCGCGCGGCATCACCGTCAACAATGTGCAGCCTGGCCCAGTGGACACTGACATGAACCCCGCCGACAGCGACTTCGCAGAATCGCTGATGGGGCTTATGGCAATCCCCCGTTATGGCAAGGCCGAGGAAATCGCAGGCTTCGTGGCCTATCTGTCAGGTCCGGAAGCGGGCTACATCACCGGTGCCAGCCTGACCATCGATGGCGGCTTCGGCGCCTGATAAGGACTGACCCTCGCGCACGCCTCAGCCCTGGCCTCTTGCAGACGCCAGGGCTGAAGGCTTTTCTGCTTAAGCACATGAAAATTCTGAAAAAAAGTTTTGCCTTCGCCAAAGGTTTCGACTACATTAGCGCGCCTCGACAGACGGAACATGTTTGAAGAGATACGGTGAAGTGTCCGAGTGGCTTAAGGAGCACGCCTGGAAAGTGTGTATACAAGAAATTGTATCGAGAGTTCGAATCTCTCCTTCACCGCCAAATTTGATGTAAATAAAACCCCTGACTTCTCACATGAAATCAGGGGTTTTGTGTTTTTGGGGTGTGCATCCGATCAACTCACCGCAGCGCCAAAAGCACAAAACAACTACTTGCTAACGGCTGTAACCCGCTAACGTAGCGAGATGCGGGCAATTACGGGACGGGCAGTTTTGTTATTACACAGGTTAGCGTTAGAGTTTGTTATTAACGACATCAACTAACCGGGGAAGACGCAACAAATAGATTTTACTGCAAGTGCAAGACTTACAAGTAGCTACGCGCCAAAGCGCTGAATAGATGACTAAACGCACTCTGGTCTGCCTCTGGCATCTTTCTCAGTGCCACGAGCATATCGTTCTCTTCCATACTTAAATCACCCAATACTTCAGAAGTACGCTTGCCGGTGATGATGTAAGTAACATCCAGCGTTCCCGAAGTAGCCACCAGATAATCAGCCTTGGGCATTCTCTGTCCGCTTTCGTAATGTCCTTGGGCATTGGGCTGAACGCCGCCCAACTCTGCCAGGGCGTGCTGGGTCAGTTTATTTCTCAACCGCTCTTGCTTCAGCCTACTGCTAAACGTGTCCATGCCGATGCGCCTTTTCACGATAACTGAATAAGAATCCGTCTGATGCTCGCTGATGGATTCGACAATTGTGGGTGAAAGAAAGCAGTTTTAACGCTAGTTCAAGACTGCATAGTCTAGAGAGTATGGGCGTGACACCCCCGAATAGATACCGACTTCGATATTCCAGCCATATGGATAAATAACGTTGACAAGAATGCCTGCAAAATCAACTGCCCGCCTTCACCAGCCTCATATGATTAATCGATCAATGGTCACGGGTGTTTTTTAAGCGTGGCAGTAACGTGATAAATCTGCACGACCACACTCAAATGAATGCATCAGTATTCGATAAGATTACGGTGTAATTATCACGGTACTTTAAGCCTCCATATCCCCGCACACGCCGCCTCGACCGACGGAACGCAAGTGGCTGGCATGCGCAGCGCACATCCAGCACAATCCGGTCTCCCTTATGGCCGCTATCGGCCTGCCAAGCACGAGCTCAAATCTAACAACAGGAGATAACTGCCGCATGAACGCAAACGACTGGAACGAAGCTGCACTGGCGAAGTACATCGTCACCAATCCTGTGTTGCAGGCTGAAATCCAGGACCTGAGCCCCGAAGAGCAGAAAAACCAGACGCTTTGGGCGTTCGAGGACGAGGCGGAAAGTCAGGGCATTGAAACCTGGGAACTGGCGCTGCAATTCATTGCTGACAGCCCTGAGCAACTCAAGGAGATGCGCCTGGCTGCACATCGACAAGCAGCTGAAGCGCTGGGCATGGATTGGGATGAATACCGAGACCTGAACGAACTCGACGACTGAGCCCCCCGCTCGTCCCACCTGGATATCTTCAGGCCTACACTCGGCGGCGAGAGGGTCTGAAATGCTGACTTATCAGTCACTCATAGCGCTTTACCTGCCCCTTGCGGGTGGGTAACTTCTGCGCACTTCAAAACAAAAAAGGATTCGCGTCATGAGTGATTTGGTCTCGTATCAACTGGACGACGGCATCGCTACGCTGACCTTGAGCAATGGCAAGGTCAACGCGATCAGCAACGACCTGATCACGGCCCTGAACGAGGCGCTCGATCAGGCTGAGAAGGACCGAGCGGTAGTGATCCTCACCGGCCAGCCGGGCATTCTGTCTGGTGGTTACGATCTGAAAATCATGACATCAAGTCCGCAGGCAGCGCTGGACCTGGTGTTTGCAGGCTCTTCGCTCGCCAGGCGGATGCTGGCTCATCCACAGCCCATCGTCGTCGCCTGTAATGGGCACGCGGTGGCCAAGGGTGCATTCCTACTGTTGTCGGCGGACTATCGGATTGGTGTGGAGGGCGCATTCAGTATTGGACTGAATGAAGTCCAGATCGGCATGACCATGCATCACGCCGGTATCGAACTGGCGCGCAATCGTCTGAGTAACTCAGCCTTTGGCCGCTCGGTGATCAACGGCGAGATGTTCGACCCCAAAAGTGCAGTACAGGCCGGGTTCCTCGACAAAGTTGTCGCGCCGGAAGAACTGCAAGACGCCGCTCGAACCGCTGCGTTGCAGTTGAGAAAAATCAATATGAACGCGCATAAGAACACCAAGCTGAAGGTGCGTAAGGCCTTTCTCGAAACGCTCGATAAAGCCATCGAAGTTGATAGGCATCACGCGCTGTAACTGCCCAAGCTTTTGTTGGAGCGAGTCGGGATACCGCCCACTCGCGCCAACGGATAAGATCCGTTTCGGTCAGGTCAAGGCTTTCCGGCAACATCCGCTTAAATATCCTGTACTCGCAAAGCTGTCCGACAATTGCCGATTAGCCGACGCCTCCGTAAACTGCGCCCCCTTTTGTCCAGTGGGCCGGTTGAATGCTGTTTGCGCTGCGTATGTCGTTAATGGCCCTGCATTTTGTAGTGGCGGGAGTTCTAGGCGTGTTGCTGGGGCTGTGCCGCCCGTTCAACCCCGATAACAGTCGCTGGTGCGCGCGGTTATATGCATGGCCCGCCATGCGCATCCTGGGTTTACGCGTAAGGGCCGAACTGGGCGACGTGTTCGCGAAAACTCATCCCTGCGTAGTGGTCGCCAATCATCAATCCAATTACGACCTGTTCATCTTCGGCAATATCGTGCCGCCGCGCACGGTGTGCATCGGCAAGAAGAGCCTGAAATGGGTGCCGTTATTCGGCCAGCTGTTCTGGCTGGCAGGCAACGTATTGATTGATCGCGGTAACCCGCTCAAGGCTCGCCGCTCAATACGCGAGACAACTGATACGCTGCAAAACAAAGACACCTCAATCTGGGTGTTTCCAGAGGGTACGCGCAACCTTGGCAACGGCCTGCTGCCATTCAAGCGTGGCGCGTTTCAGATGGCGATCGAAGCCGGTGTGCCCATCGTTCCGGTGTGCGTCAGCACCTACTCAAAACACATGCAGCTCAATCGCCGGGAAAGCGGCAACGTGCTGATCCGCTCCCTCCCCGCTATCCCGACTTCACACCTGACGCTGGAACAACTGCCCGAACTCATCGAGCAATGCCGCACCCAGATGCAGCGCTGTATCGAAGAGCTGGATCAGCAGCTGTCTAATGCCTGAAACCGGCGCGAACTCGTGCAATTCTGCTGACTCTGAACAGATAGATCCGCGCTAAGCTGCGCGCCTGCCACCTAGAAGAAGAAGCGAATCCACCATGGGCCGAGTCGTTGCTGCTGCGGTTTACAGCGCTGGAAAGAAAGTGACCAACATCACCCTCGAACAGGGTGCCGAATGGGCAGCCAAACCGGGACACTTTGTCTGGATCGGACTGGAACAGCCTAACGCCCAGGAGCTGGCGGTGCTGCAAAAGCAGTTCTGCCTGCACGAACTGGCCATCGAAGACGCCCTCGAAGTTCATAGCCGCCCTAAGCTCGAAACCTTTGGCGATGCCCTGTTTATCGTCACCTACGCGCCAATTCGTGAAAACGGCAAGCTGATCTTCATCGAGACCCACATCTTCGCTGGCAAGGGCTACATCATCACCTCGCGCAACGGCGACTCGAAATCCTACGGTCTGGTACGACAACGATGCGAAGCGCGCCCGCTGCTGCTCGAACACGGCGAGGATTTCGTGTTGTACGCGCTGCTGGACTTTGTCACCGAAAACTATCAGCCGGTGACCGAGGCCATCCACTGCGAGCTCGAAGAGCTGGAACACAGCGTGCTCAGCACGGAACTCAACGAATCTGATATTCATCGCATCCACAGCCTGCGCCGGGATCTGTTGCGCTTGCGCCGTTATGTGTCGCCGATGGTGGAGATTGGCGAGGAATTACAAAAGCTCAGCTTTCCGTTCATCGACAAGAACATGCGGCCATACTTTCGCGACGTGGAGATCCACGTGAAGCGGCAGATGGAAGACTTGGCCAACCTGCGAGACATCGCCAGCCAGACCATCGAAATCGGATTGTTGCTGGAGTCATCACGCCAAAGCCTGACCCAGCGCAAATTCGCCGCGTGGGCAGCGATTCTGGCGTTTCCGACAGCGATTGCTGGAATTTACGGGATGAATTTCGAGAACATGCCAGAGCTGAGCTGGCACTACGGCTACTTCGCCGTGCTGGGCGTGATCGTCGGCGGATGCTCGATCCTGTTCGCTAGTTTCAAGCGATCGGGGTGGCTTTGAAATTTGGCGCAGTGTCTTTTAGCAGATTTTTGACTCTGCATCTTTGGACGGCTTTAGATTTCGCGTCCTTGGACGGCTTTTGATTCTGGCCGGAGGCCGTAGGAGTCCAGCTTGCTGACGATCTGGCGCGAAGCGGCAGCAAAATCTCAGAACACGGTCTGTCTGATGCACCGAGGTGCGTGGAGTTAGGGCCGCTTCGCAGCCCATCGTCGGCAAGCCGGACTCCTACGCGCTCCGCGCAGAAGCGGGATCGCGGTGGATCCTCCGGGCGCGAGCAGAATTGATCGTTACATCGCCGCGCATCGCTTTTGATTCTGGCCGCAGGCCGTAGGAGCGTCGCTTGCTCTGGGCCGCATCCGGACGATCTGGCGCGAAGCGGCAGCAAAACTTCAGAATGCGGTATGTCGGATATACCGAGGTGCGTGGAGTTGGGGCCGCTTCGCAGCCCATCGTCGGCAAGCCGGACTCCTACGCGCTCCGCGCAGAAGCGGTATCGCGGTGGATCCTCCGGGCGCGAGCAGAATTGATCGTTCCATCGCCGCGCATCGCTTTTGATTCTGGCCGGAGGCCGTAGGAGCGTCGCTTGCTCTGGGCCGCATCCGGACGATCTGGCGCGCAGCGGCAGCAAAACCTGAGAACACGGTCTGTCTGATGCACCGAGGTGCGTGGATTTGGGGCCGCTTCGCAGCCCATCGTCGGCAAGCCGGACTCCTACGCGCTCCGCGCAGAAGCGGTATCGCGGTGGTCACGCGTGATGACGCGCAGCGTCAGGGGATTTATTACCATGCGGAGCATGGGAACGATCTGCCGCTTCTGTAGGAGCCAACTTGTTGGCGAGCGCTTGACGAGGTGTGTCAGGTACACCGCCTCGCGAACAAGTTCGCTCCTACGGAGGCGGAGTGCTAAATACGGGCCCTAAACCTAACGTCAAATCGCCTTCGAGCCACCTGCCACAAACCGCATCATCCACTCGGCTACCGTGGTGCCGTGGTGTTCCTGTTCCAGGCTGGCGATGCCTTTGCTGTAGACCTGATCGCCCAACGCTTCCTGACGAATATCCAGCAGCGTACGTGAGTAGTCGTGAATGAACTCCGGGTGGCCCTGGAAGCACAGCACCTGATCGTTGATGTGGTACGCCGCGAACTGACAGAACTCGCTGGACGCAATCACTGTCGCGCCTTCGGGCAGTTCCGTGACCTGATCCTGATGGCTGATCAACAGCGTCAGGCTGTCCACCGCAGGCGACATCCAGGGCGTTGCGGGTGCGAGGGTGTACTGATGCGTGCCGACGCCCCAGCCTTGGGTCGCGCGTTCGGTTTTGCCACCCAACAACAGCGCCAGCAACTGATGACCAAAGCAGATACCCAGCAACTTGTCGCCTCTCTTGTAGCGCTCAAGCAGATAGGTTTTGAGGGTTTGAATCCACGGATCAGTGCCGAACGAGTCAGCCTTGCTACCGGTGACCAAGTAAGCGTCGAACTGCTGGTCATCCGTTGGGTAATCACCTTGCAGAACGTTGTAGACGGTGAATTCGGCCGGGATCGGCTGGCGGGCAAACAACAACTCGAACATCCGCCCGTAGCCCTGATATTGCTCGACCAGTTCCGGGCGCAGGACGTCGGTTTCAAGGATGCAGATGCGTAACGACATAAAAATACCTGAAGCGCTGAAGGCGAAAATGCACACGCTCAAGCCTGCCTCGAATCGTCACGTCAAGGCAAGGCCCGTTTGGGTAATACGCGCACCGCTGACTGAACCTCAGCTGTGGCGCTGGTTGATTTAGGCCCGGCTTAAAACCTTTTGCCGTTCAGCGCCTTTTCCAGCAACAACGCGGGAGGGTCGAAACGCTCGCCGTAGCGTTCGGCCAGGTACTGCGCGCGGGCGATGAAGTCGTTGAGTCCGTACTGATTGATGAACTGCAGCGCACCACCGGTCCAGGCTGGAAACCCGATGCCATGAATCGATCCGATATTGGCGTCAGCCGTGGACAGCAACACGCCCTCCTCAACGCAGCGCACGGTTTCGATGGCCTGAATGAACAACAACCGATCACGAATTTCCTGCCCGGCGATATGCACGTCCGGCTTTTCAAAGCGGCTTTTCAACTCAGGCCAGAGGCGCTTCGGCTCGCCCGCCGGGTAGTCGTAAAAGCCACCACCCGCAGCCTTGCCCAAACGTTTGTACTCATTGACCAATACATCGATCAGCCCATATGCCACATGTTCGGGAGCACTTTTACCCTCCTGCGCCAGATCCTTTTGGGCTTGCTGGCGAATGTGACTCATGAGGCTGAGCGATACCTCATCGGATACTGCCAATGGCCCTACCGGCATACCCGCCTTGCGGGCTTCGGTTTCAATCATCACCGCTGACACGCCTTCACCAAGCATCGCGATGCCTTCGTGGGTGAACGTGGCGAACACCCGAGAGGTGAAGAAGCCGCGACTGTCGTTGATCACAATCGGCGTCTTCTTGATCTGCTGCACAAAATCGAAGGCACGTGCCAGCGTCATGTCATTGGTGCGCGCGCCTCTGATGATTTCGACCAGGCGCATTTTGTCCACCGGGCTGAAGAAATGCAGCCCGATAAAGCGCTCCTGCCGCACGACTGACGTCGCCAACCCGGAGATCGGCAAAGTCGAAGTGTTGGAAGCGATCACTGCATTGGTCAGCACGAACTGTTCGGCTGCCGCGCTGACCTGTGCCTTGAGCTCCCGATTTTCGAACACTGCCTCGATGATCAGATCACACCCTTCCAGATCGCTGTCCCGACCTGTGGTCTTGATCCGCGCCAGTGTTGCCTCTCGGTGCTGGGTACTGATGCGTCCCGCAGCCAGATGTTTGTCCAGCAGTCTGATGGAGTAATCCTTGCCCTTCTGCGCAGCCGCAAGATTGACGTCCTTGAGCACGACATCAATGCCGGCACACGCACTGACGTAGGCGATGCCCGCCCCCATCATGCCCGCACCGATAATCCCGACCTTGCGCGTAATGTAAGGCGGTGGACCTTTGGGGCGTGAGTGGCCAGCATTGATTCGGTTGAGTTCGAACCAGCTGCCGATCATGTTCTTGGCGATCTGGCCGGTGGTGAGTTCGGTGAAGTAACGCGCTTCGATCAGGTGAGCGGTTTCGAAATCCACTTGGGCGCCTTCGACAGCAGCGCAGAGAATCTTCTCCGGCGCTGGATAACAGCCCTGCGTCCTGGCGCGCAATACCGAAGGCGCTATCGCTAGCATCTGCGCGACTTTCGGGTGTGACGGCAAGCCGCCGGGAATCTGATAACCAGGCAGGTCCCACGGTTTTTGCGGCGCCGGATTGCCCAGAATCCACGTGCGGGCTTTGTCCAGCATGTCATCGACATCAGTGGCGAGCTGATCGATCAGGCCTGCTTGAAAAGCTTGCCGGGCGCTCAAGGTTTTGCCTTCCATCAATAATGGCAGCGCTTTCTCCAGCCCCAGCATGCGCACCAGCCGCACCGTGCCGCCGCCTCCGGGGAGCAACCCCAGAGTGACCTCGGGCAGGCCGACCCGTAGCAGTTTCTGATCGAGTGCAATGCGATGGTGGCACGCCAGGCATAATTCCCAGCCCCCACCAAGCGCAGCGCCGTTGATGGCCGCCACTACCGGTTTGCCGAGGGTTTCCAGCGCGCGCAATTGGGCCTTGAGGCCGAGGATCATCTGGAAAAACCACTGTGAGCGCGAAGCGTCGACCTGAATCAACTCGTTCAGGTCCCCGCCGGTAAAGAAGGTTTTTTTGGCGGAAGTGATGATTACGCCAGCGATCTGGTCTTTTTCTGTCTTCAGCCGGTCAACGATACGACCCATGGCTTCGCGGTACGTGGCGTTCATGGTGTTGGCGCTTTGATCGGGCATGTCGAGGATCAGCGTAACGATCTGATCAGGTCCTGCGATGTACTCAATGGCGTCAGTCATGCGGTCGTGTTCCTGGAGCTGTTCTTATAAATGAAGTGGACGCCGAGATGGCTCAGACGCGCTCGATAATCGTCGCGATGCCCATGCCGCCGCCGACACACAACGTCGCCAGCCCGTAGCGCAACTGACGGGCCTCCAGCTCATCCAGCAATGTGCCGAGAATAACGCAGCCCGTCGCGCCCAACGGATGGCCCAGTGCAATGGAGCCGCCGTTGACGTTGATCTTGGCCGGATCGACGTTCAGGTCCTTGATGAACTTGAGGACCACCGAGGCGAAGGCTTCATTGACTTCGAACAGGTCGATGTCTTTCAGGGTCAGGCCCGCACGCGCCAAGGCTTTGCGCGTGGCAGGCGCCGGGCCGGTAAGCATGATCGTCGGATCAGTGCCGGTCACCGCTGTGGCGACGATGCGCGCGCGGGGCCTTAGGCCGAGCTCCCGGCCTTTCTCGGCCGAGCCGATAAGCATCGCCGCCGCGCCATCAACGATCCCCGAGCTGTTGCCGGGGGTGTGAACGTGGTCGATGCGTTCGACGTGGCTGTAAATCCTCAGCGCCGTGGCGTCATAGCCCATCTTGCCGACAGCCTCGAAGCTGGGTTTGAGCGTGCCCAGCCGCTCAAGCGTTGAATCAGCCCGGACCAACTCATCGTGGTCGAGCAACAACGTGCCGTTCTGATCTTTGACCGGCACCAGGGATTTGCGGAATGCACCCGACTGCTGGGCAAGCCCGGCCTTTTGTTGGGACTGCAGCGCGTATGCATCAACGTCGTAGCGGTGGAAGCCCTCGATTGTGGCAATCAGGTCAGCTCCGATGCCTTGAGGGGTGTAATGCGTATGTAGGTTAGTCTGAGGGTCTTGGACCCAGGCACCGCCGTCGCTGTTCATGGGCACCCGCGACATCGATTCCACACCGCCGACCACCACCAGATCCTCAAAGCCGGAACGGATTTTCATTGCGCCGAGATTGACTGCTTCCAGCCCTGAGGCGCAGAAACGATTGATTTGTACCCCCGACACGTTCACTGCCCAATTGGCGACCAACGCTGCGGTTCTGGCGATATCGGCGCCTTGATCTGCCACTGGCGTTACGCAACCCAAAACGATGTCGTCCACGTGTGCGGTATCCAGGTGGTTACGCACTTGTAACTCGCCAAGCAAGCCGGCCATTAGATTTACCGGCTTGACGCTGTAGAGAGCGCCACCTGGCTTACCCCTGCCTCGGGGTGTACGCACGCAATCAAATATAAAAGCCTCGGTCATCGGTTCCCTCGTTGTCTGTGGTTATTTTTGTGCAGTAACACTCAAACGGTCATCAAGCAGGTTGTAATGAAGTAAGCGTTCAAGCGTATTGAGGGCTAGCAGGCTATCGAATAGAAGAATGTTTGCGCCTCGGACGAACGGTAGTCAGCTATCAGATGGCGGCAATTGCCCTTCAAAGGGTCTAGCAGGGGAATCGATGGGCGATAGCCAAATGCCCACCACTGCTTTTATCGCTAAAGCTCATAGCCCTAATAGCGAACGGATCTAAGGGGCATTCCACGCGGCCTCTAAGGTTAAGCCTGTAGCAGAGGCGCACATATAAACTTTTCTAAAGCGCTCACGCTTTCGGCGGATTGCCGAAGCACCTGCTCTTTTGATTTCACCTTTGCCAGCTGCCCGCTTCCATTTTTCGATGAAGCCGGAAAGCTTCTGTCGCTCAGGAATAACAAAAAAAGGCATACGTCATGTTTAAACATTCGAAAGTACGTCAGGCAGGACTTATCGTCTTCGCCACAACCTTGTTGTTGATTTTGCCCAACATGACTCGTCTCTTCGGCTGACTGATAGTAGTCGCCCACACAAACCCTGCACGATCAAATATGCGTGTTTTGGCCGTATATCGAACGTTTGAGTCTTCTGGTTTTTTACGGAGGGATGTCAACGAGTGAGGGTTGGATAAGGGGAACGCGTACTGGCAGCAAATGGCAGATCCAAGACTTGCCCGTGGTACGACTGAAGGAGCGCACTTGCCCGCGATTGGATTCAACAGTCTGACAATAATTCGTCAACGAAAAATCTTTCGCGGGCAAAAGCGCGCCTACATGAATTCGGTGCGCCGCTAACCCTGACGCTGCACCTGCATCATCGGCGCCGCCACTGGCGCTTTCTCAACCGGCTTGGCATCCGGCGTTGCAGCCGAAATAACTGTTGGCGAAACCAGCACTTTGGCGTGCATCTGCTCACAGCCACCGCCGCGACGCATGCCGCGCACCGGGCAGGCGTCTAGGTAATCCAGACCAACCGCGAGCTTCAAATGGCGTTCAGGAATCGCCAGTTGGTTGGTCACGTCGAAGCTGTACCAGGCCTCGTCGATCCAGGCTTCGGCCCAGGCGTGACTGGCTAAATGTTCGCTGTCCTCGCTGTACAAATAGCCCGATACATAACGCGCCGGGACACCCAGGCTACGGGCACAAGCCAGAAACGCATGAGTGTGATCCTGACAAACACCTGCTTTGCTCGCGAACGCTTCAGCCGCGCTGGTATGTACTTCCGTCGCACCTGGCGTGTAGGTGATGTGCTGGTTGAGCGCCTGCATCAGATCAATCAAGCCAGTACGGTCGCGACGCGCGGCACACTCCTTGGCGGCGAAACTGCGAATGGCCTCGTCGGCCTCCGTCAGCCGCGTGAAGCGCAAAAACGGCAGCGCAGATTGCGACTCGTGCTCAGCCTCACGCTTTTCGTCGATCTCGACCTGACCGCGAGCGCCAATCACGATCGCTTCATGGGGCTCGTCCAGGGTCAGTACGTGGAGGATATTGCCGAACGGATCGACCTGCGCACGCACTGGACGCGGCAATGTCAATTGCCAGCTCAAGACTTGCTGGCGTTCGCTGTCATGGGGGGTCAGACGCAAATACTGGATGCTGGCGCGGACCTGGTCCTCGTAGTGATAGGTGGTCTCGTGGCTAATTGAGAGTCTCATGCAGCCTCCAGATAAGATGTGTGAATAACACTACCCAGTTGGGCCAGCAGTGGAATGAATTCGTTCAACCATTCATGCAGACCCTCATCGAGGATTTCGTCGATTCCGGTGTAGCGTAGACGGGCATCAAGCTCGGCCGCCAGGCGTTGTGCCGGGCGTCCATTGGCGCCAGGCAAGCTGGCGAGAATCATGTCCAGCTCTTCGAGACAGGCGCGCAGGGAACGCGGAATATCGGCGCGCAACAGCAGCAGTTCAGCGACCTGACGCGCCCCGGGCGCATCGCGATAGACCTCGGTATAGGCCTCGAACGACGACAAGGCGCGCAGCAAGGCACTCCACTGATAGTAGCCAGCGGCAGAACTGTCCGCCGCCGCGTTGGCGGAAGGACCGCGCAACTCAAGCATTTCGTAACGCGCATCGAGCATGCGCAGGGTGTTGTCGGCGCGCTCGATGAAGGTGCCCAGACGAATGAAGCGAAACGCGTCATTGCGCATGATGGTGCCGTAAGTAGCACCGCGAAAAAGGTGCGAACGCTCCTTGACCCACTCGCAAAAACGGCTCATGCCATAACGACTGAGGCCCTGTTCGGCGATGCCGCGAATTTCCAGGTACGTGGCGTTGATGTTTTCCCACATGTCCGCGGTAATACGCCCACGCACTGCGTGCGCACTGGCCCGCGCCGCGCCGAGGCAACTGTAGATACTGGCGGGGTTTTCGGCATCCAGCGCGAAGAAATGCAGCAAGCGTTCGGCATGCAGTTCGCCATGACGCTCCAGATAATCGTCCAGGGTTCCGGTGATCAAAAGCGGCATGGCGATTTCATTCAAGCCATCGCCGCGACCGTCCTGAGGCATCAGGGACAGCGAGTAACTGACGTCCAGCATCCGTGCGAGGTTTTCAGCCCGCTCCAGGTAGCGCGACATCCAATATAAATCCGAGGCAGTTCTACTTAGCATTGGCAGGCATCCTTAATCCTCGACCACCCAGGTATCTTTCGTTCCTCCACCCTGCGACGAGTTGACCACCAGCGAACCTTCACGCAGCGCAACACGGGTAAGTCCACCAGGGACCACGCGGGTTTCGCGGCCAGCCAGAACGAACGGGCGCAGGTCGATGTGTCGCGGGGCGATGCCGTTCTCGACAAACGTCGGACAGGTCGACAGGCACAACGTAGGTTGGGCGATATACAAATGGGGCTTGGCTTTGAGCCTGGCACGGAAGGATTCGATTTCGGCAGCGGTGGCCGCCGGGCCGACCAACATCCCGTAACCGCCCGAGCCTTGAGTCTCCTTGACCACCAGATCACCAAGGTTGGCCAGTACGTGGGACAGCTCTTCAGGCTTGCGGCACTGCCAGGTCGGCACGTTTTTCAGAATCGGCTCTTCGTCCAGATAGAAACGAATCATGTCGGTCACGAACGGATAGATCGACTTGTCGTCGGCAACGCCGGTCCCGATGGCGTTTGCCAAGACCACGTTGCCGGAGCGATAGGCCGACAGCAGACCCGGCACACCCAGCATCGAATCGGGATTGAACGCCAGCGGGTCGAGGAACGCGTCATCGAGACGACGGTAAATCACGTCGACCGCTTTGGCTCCGTTGGTGGTGCGCATGAACACCCGATCATCACGCACGAACAGATCCGCGCCTTCCACCAGCTCCACGCCCATTTCACGGGCCAGAAACGCATGCTCGAAAAACGCGCTATTGAAGCGCCCGGGTGTCAGCACCACGACACTTGGGTTATCCAGCGGGCTGGAACTCTTGAGCGTGTCGAGCAGCAAATTAGGGTAGTGATCGATAGGTGCGATGCGTTGGGCGGCGAACAACTCCGGGAACAAACGCATCATCATCTTGCGGTCTTCGAGCATGTAGCTCACGCCGCTAGGTGTACGCAGGTTGTCTTCCAGAACGTAATACGTGCCATCGCCATCGCGCACCAGATCGACACCGGAAATGTGCGAATAGAGGTCGCGATGCAGATTCAGGCCTTGCATCGCGAGCTGGTATTGCTCGTTGGCGAGTACTTGTTCGGCGGGGATGATCCCGGCCTTGATAATGCGTTGATCGTGATAAAGGTCGGCGAGAAACATGTTCAGCGCCTTGACGCGCTGAATGCAACCACGCTCGACAATCCGCCATTCACTGGCGGGAATACTGCGCGGAATGGTATCGAAAGGGATCAGTCGTTCGGTCCCCTGCTCATCGCCGTACAGGGTGAACGTGATCCCGGCGCGATGAAACAAAAGATCGGCCTCACGCCTGCGCTGAGCCAGAAGCTCAGGGGGCGCTTCACCCAACCAACGGGCAAATTCCCGATAATGCGGGCGGACCACGCCGCCTGCATCGTACATCTCATCATAAAAGGTGCGGATCATGCCGTACTCCTTGTCACCATGGACCCATGGACCTTCGCAAGGCCCGTGCCAGCGGCATAAACGCTTAAAAATCAGTTGGTTAAACAATATGGCGTAGCGTCTCGCACCATTCCTGTGCAGGAAGAGCTCTAACCAATTCTCCCGCGCCTCATTGAGAAGCATGGGGGTAAGCTGCAAGCTTCAAGCTTCAAGCGGTAGGATTCAAGCTACAGACACCGCCCGCTTTTGCTTGCAGCTTGCAGCTTTCGGCTTGCAGCCGCCGACAGGCTCAATTAAAGCGCCTGATCTCCTGAGTCACGCCCCACCCTTCAACTTCGCCGTCCAGCGGGTCGATTGCGGTCTGTAGGTCCTGTTCGAAATCGCCGATCCCGTCATAGGTGGCGTACATCACTTTGCTCAGCTGCAAATGCCAGGCGCCGTCATCGCGCGCGTTGATCTGGGCATTAAGGGACTCACCACGAAATTGATCCGCCGCCTGACGTGCCCGCTCCTCGTCCGGGAAGACAGCATAAAACTCGATGGGGTGGATACGTGCGAAGTCGAAACCGCCTTCCTTCATGCGGCGCAGCACGTTGCTGCTGATGTCTTCTTGATAGGCTGTGCTCATGAAACGTCCTCCTATACAACGATAGATAGAGTTTCAACGATCCCTGAACGTCCTCTCCCAGAGGGCCGCTACACGACGGACAATCCGCCGCGCGGGACTCAAGCATGTCGCTTCAAGGCCGGTACTGCTTTTCCTCACCGGGCATCGGTACTCGAGCTGGCTGGGGTAGATGCTTCACCGGCCTCATTGGCAGACTACGCCCATTAATAGCGAGTTGCCAATTGCCACTTGAAGGCTTTCCGGTTCATCAAGACAGGTGTTAAATCACGACGCTTCGACGATCGAAATGATCTGTACCGCGTTCTGCTCTTTAAGTGTTTTCACCGTCGGCTCGGCAGTCCGACCCTCCAGATCATTCAGGTCCAGGTCGCTTGCGACCGGAAACAGGTGCGGGCGCAAATGCTGGGCGGCCTCCTCTTCACTGGGGCGCTGATCGGATTCAAGATCGAGGGTTTGCTGTACGCCATCTTTATCCAGAAACGAAACGGTCCAGACTTTCATCAATATCTCCTCAACCAGGCCGCAAACCGGCCTACCGAAATCGGACTTGGTTTTTTACCCTTTCGTTCAACCTGTTTGTCACCCAAGGCCCTGTTTAGCAGGCAAAAAAAAGAGGCCGCAATGGCCTCTTTTTCATGCAGCGGACTGCTTATGGCTTGGCGTCTTTGACCCCGGCCGTGTTGTCCAGCAGGCTTTTGGTTGCAGTCTGCAGGAAGCTGTCGAGCTTCTTGCGCAGCTCGGCCACATCCGGCGCATCCGGTACCAGTTCGGCATGGGGCTTGTTGCCCAGGGTGTAGGCGTAAATCTTGGGCTCCATTTCCTTGGGCTCGATGAGGATGCGGTCACCGGTGACGATGGCCACGGTCTGCTCGCTGCCCGAGGGCTTGATCACGCCAAAACCCTTGTCGCCTTCCGGCAGGTTCAGCAGATCACGACCCCAGCACTGATGAACTGTGTCGCCACCCAGACGCCCCATGATGGTCGGCACGATATCGATCTGCGTTCCGACGATGCTGCTACGGGTGCCGAACTTCTCTTGAATGCCCGGCGCGATCATCAGCATCGGCACGTTGAAACGGCCCAGATCCATTTCAGTGATCTGCTCGTTGTTGCCGAAGCCGTGGTCGCCGACGACGATGAACAGGGTGTCTTTGTAGTAAGGCTCTTTCTTGGCTTTCTCGAAGAACTGACCCAGCGCCCAGTCGGAGTAACGCATGGCGGTCAAGTGCTCATCCAGCGAGCCGTGGCCGGTCACGCGTTCAACCGGCAGGTTGGTCGGCAAGGCGTATGGCGTGTGATTGGAAAGCGTCTGCAGCAACGCATAGAACGGACGGCCCTTGTCTTCCCTGGCTTTGAGCTCCTGAGCGCCGCGATCGAACATGTCCTGATCAGACACGCCCCACGTCGGGTCTGAGAACACCGGATTGACGAAGTCGTTACGCCCGATGAAGTTGGTCATGCCCTGGTTGCTGAAGAAACCGGACTGGTTATCCCAGGCAAAGTCACCGTTGTAGACGTACACGTCGTCGTACTTGCGTGCGCCGCTGAGCAACTGGGGCAGGCCGGACAGTTTGTGGCTGCCTTCTGGCGTCTGCATCAGGTACTCGAAACCTGGCAGGTTCGGGAAGCAGGCCATGGTCGCGAACATACCCTGATGGGTGTGCGTGCCGTTGGAGAAGAAACGGTCGAACAGCAGGCCTTCTTTGGACAGCTTGTCGAAGTACGGCGTGATGTTGGATTCGTCGCCCAGAGCACCGACCGAATGACCGGCGAAGCTCTCCATGAGGATCACTACGACGTTCTTGATTGGCAGGGTCTTGTCGGCTGGCGGCGAGAAGTTGCGACGAACCGCTGCGGTATCCGGATCGACCAGTTTGTCGTTGGCGGTCATCAGCATGTCGCGCACAGTCTGTTGCGCCTGGGCAGTGGGCAACGTGCCCTTCCAGATGTTATCGCGGTCTTCGGACATCCGGCTCTTGGCGGCTGCGATCAACGTCAGCGTGCCATTGAGGCCCAGGGTGTTGGCGAAATTGGATTCGGTGGTGTAAGCATCGCCCCAGCGCAGCGGCGGCCCTTGACGCAACGTACCGCGAGCCGCCACGACAGCGATCAGCAGGCAGACGACGAAGACACCGACGCGGGTGTACCAAGGCGCAACCCTGCGATTGCTGGAAGTGCTCAGATTGACGCCGCCGGCCGGACGCGTCACCCGATCAACGCCTTTGAACACCAGGCTCAGCAGCCAGGTGACCACAGCCCACGCCAACAGATAACGCACCACCGGGAAGCCGTACCAGAGCATGCTCAGAACAGTCTTCGGATCTTCCTTCACGTACTGGAAGACCAGACCGTTGAGGCGCTGGTGGAATTCGCGATAGAAATCCATCTCCATCAGACCGAAGAAGGTGGTCAGGCTGGCGACCAGCGTGAGCCAGAACCGGAAAAATCCGCGCGCTGCCATCAACCGAGCGCTGAACAAGGCCAGCAGCAGGGGAATCAGCAGGTAAACCACCAGACGTAAATCGAAGCGCAAGCCGTTAATGAAGGCCTCGATAAACGACGAGGCCGGCGTTTCGCCGATCCCTTCACGGTTGTAAACCAGCAGTGCAACGCGCAACAGGGTGTACAGAACCATCAACACCAGACCGCTGAGCAGCGTGTAAGCCAGGTGTGATTTGACGGTAGGTTGCGGCGAGCGCGTCGGAGCGTCCGTTTTGGCCATGTGTTCTAGGATCCGTTGGATTCAGGTTGAAGTTCGAAAAGCATGTGCGCCCAGGCAAACAACGCCAGCCGGGATCGCGGGTGGCAAATATTACGTGATCGCTCAGGGTTTACCACTGATGGGACTGATTCTTCATAGGCGGACGACGATGTAGAGCCCCTCCCCGCGCAGATCAGCCTCGTTTGGCGGGGCGGATTTTTCAGCAAACCGGGTGAAAATTCCGTTGATTGGCAGGGTGTTCAAACAATTGCTTACAAAGAGGTAAAGGGGCGCCAGGGCAGTCAGGGGAACGACTTCTCATACAGACTCAGGGAGTGCTGGATGGCCGTCAGCACTTTCGGTGCGTGTTGCGCTAATGCGTGATTGGCGCTCAACGAGTCCCGGGTAGCGCGGGTCAGTTGCTGCAGCCGTGCCCGGGGAGCTGGAATGTCGCAGCGCGACGCTAGCTCCAAGATCCCTAGCCTGGAACTGAACAGGCTTTTGGAGCCAGCCAGCCGTAGAGCGAGGGAGTCATCAGGCAGGTACGCCGTGGTATTGACGATGTCGTACGCTGGTGCGAGGCGTGCGTCACCGCCCAGCGGGTCGCCATACAAAATCCCGAAATTCTTCAGGTGTGCATCGCCATTGCCCACGATGCAGCTGAGCGCAACGATGTCAAAAAGCTGTTCAAGCGACCCCCGAACCTGGTTGGGCGCACAAAATAAGCGGACGGCCTTGGCGATATTCTCGTAGCTCGAATCGTATTTTTGTTCAGTACCCAGGCCCATCAGTACAGCCATGTCTTCGAAGCCAATGGGGCGCTGGTCCGCTTCCCTGTCGAAGCGGCGCATGACGAACAATTGGCGATTATCCGACAGATAAAATTCGGGCACTGGCATGCCCGCTCGCCGGGCCGCATCCATGCATAGAAATTCGTTGATGGCCAATCCGGGAAATTCTTCTCGGCCGGATTTCACGATCAGCTCAGGCATTAACAGGGTTGCACGTGGGGCGGCGGTCCATTCTGTCGTTTCAGGCACGATGACCTTTGGCTGCACTCCGGAAATCCCGGTGCGCAGCAGGTAGCTGTCCACCAGTTCGCTGAACAAATCCCCGGCGCCCGTCCAGGAGAGAATGTCCGAGAGACTCTTTCCTTCAGGAGCGCGCTCATGGATGAGCATTTGGTCAATGGCAGCTGACTTGACGGAGATACGGCCAATCGGCGAGCCACTACCTGTCAATGCGATCAACAGCATCGGGTTGATAGGGGTAGTTTTAGCCAGGCGATTGCGAAGCCGCTCCAGCACGTAGCCTTCGGGCAGGTTCATTTGAAACACAGGATGCAGGTTGCGAGCGGTAAAAGCGGTGTCACGAAGCGGCATGGTGAGACTGATCTGAGACTGCGTATCGCAATCCAGACCATAGCGGAATAAGTAATCGCCTCCTTGCGTTGAGGACAGTTCGCCACTTTCTCCCTGAGGCGTAACGATGCGCACGCGATCAAGGGGTTTCATCGGAACACCTCATGCAGCTCTTCGAAAACGGGACGTCGTGCGGGGACGATGCTTATCTCGGTGTTCAGCGCCGCGAGCACTTTGGCGTATAGATGAATAGAAACGGTGAGGCTGCCCTTTTCAATTTCGGAGAGCTTTTGCCGAGTCACGCCAGCCTCGGCAGACAACTGGATAAGCGTCTGACCTCTGGCCTTACGCATGGAGGCAATTTGTCGCCCCAAGCGCTCAACGAGTAGTGATGCATCCATATGTTATGTCCACGTTACTTCAAAGAGTGAGTGGAATGTAAACGTAACATCGAGCGCGCACAAGGAGATGTGTTCTTTACATAACATTATTATGAATAAGTCTTTTATACGTAACATTTTTAATTCAGATGCCAATCGCGGCTTTGAAATACTCATCCATGCTTCGCGCATAAAAAAACGCCTGACTGCACGAGGCAATCAGGCGTTTGATGTAACCGGGCAAAAGCACCGCTAGATGCGGACGTTGCCTCGTGGACCTGCGATGGCCCAGATGATCAGCCCCAGGACCGGCAGCAGCACGATCAACAAAACCCAGAGGATTTTCATCCCGGTTTCCGCGCCGCTTTTCAATACGTTGATGATGGCCCAGATATCCAGAGCCAGAATGATCAGTCCGACCAGACCATTGAAGGTAGAACCCATGGTGTTGCTCCTTAATGAGGCTTGCCCTGCTTAGGAAAGCGGCGCGTCACAAGGGTTCCGTGGGTCGGGAGGCATATTTTGCTCGTCTGTAGGAGCGAACTTGTTCGCGAGGCCATGCACGGCACTCACCGAGCCATTCGCCTCATCAACGTGCTCGCTGCTACAGAGATTCACCGCGCAACGCTTCAAGCGCTGGCTCGACCGATATGCCCACTGCCGCGCCCAGTTCGATCACTCGCGCCTGATCGCTGCCGTACACCAGTACGGTCTGCAATTCATCGTCCAGCGGCTGGCTGATGTTCATCAACACATAACCGCCGACGTCCTTGTTCATGCTGCCCAGCTGAATCTGAATGCGGTTGAGCGCCGTCAAGGGCTCGGTCTTGGCCAACTGCTTCGGCTTGATATTGAACGTCACGCCAGGACCAAACGACGCGATGATCTGCTCCAGCAAATCCCCGTAGGTATCAGCCTGGAACAGCACCGTTTCCGGAAGGCTGCCGATAACTACCCACTCGCCCAACGGAATAGGGAACGTGTCGTCGTAGTTGATATCGGGATTGGCTGTCAGAAACGCTTGAGGGTCGGCGTAAGCCTGGGCGGCTTCGGCAGCGATGCTGTCGATTTCCTCGTCGCTCATACAGCCGGAACTGATTTTGCTGATGAATTCGATGAGCTGGGCTTTCATGGCAATAAAGATCCGGGGCAAAAAAACAGGCGCGAAGGATAGCTGCAAATCCTTCGCGCCTCTACGGCATCACACGCCGAGCCTGGTCAACTGCTCTGCCGTTTCGGTAGCGCCCATGGTTTGCGCGGCCATCAATGGGGTAACACCCTTGGCATCCTTTATATGGGGATTAGCGCCCTTGGAGATCAGGTAATCCACAATGGCAGTGCGGTTGAACATCGCCGCCATCATCAACGCTGTACGCCCATCCGCCGCTGCGCCTTCCACTTCAGCGCCTGCTTCGACCAATAAACGCACCACCTCAAGATCGCCCTTGAAGGCCGCGCCTGCGATGGGGCTCTGGCCGTTGTCGTTACGGATTTCCGGATCAGCCTTGTGCTTGAGCAGCACTTTCACCGCGTCCTGATGACCGTGATAACTGGCCAGCATCAACAAGGTGTCGCCCTTGTGATTGCGCAGATTGGGCGTCAGGCCGTTTTCCAGCAATCGATCCAGCATCGTGGCGTCGCCTGCACGCGCACGGTCAAATACTTGTTCGGCAAACTCCAGCGCTTCGTCATCGGTCATGCGCGTGGCAGAACCGGCGGATTTAGAGTCGTCGGACATTTGATGCTCCTTAAGCGCCTTGATGCGCGTCAATAATCAGTTCGGGATCTCAGACCTATGTATTCGCGGTCTAGTTTCCGATGCAGGCGTAGACAATGGCAGTTGCGCCCGATTACAGCCAGATATGCACGCTAATCGGCGCGATAGAAAAAGCCGTCTATCGGAACGCGGTAACAATTGAAAACAATTCGCACTGACAAATGAAATAAAACTAACAAATTGCGGTCAGAAGCTCCGTCAGCCTCTGTTCTTGCCCGCGTTAATCCTCCTGTTCCCGCCTCCTACTTCCCGCAATTTGCAGTGCCGCTGATGGCCATTCATGCAATATGCACGAAGATGAAAAATAGAGATTTTCTTAACTGCTTGTTTTCAAACGAATTTAATCATTCGTAAATGCTGGCACAGTCACTGCAATAGTACTTCCAACGCTTGAATCCCTGAGCAATGGAGCCGCTAGACATGACTTTTATCCAAGAAAAATTCTCGTCCGTATTTTCCGAATTCGAAGTCACCACCCAACCTCGTCCAGACGGTGGTGTTCTGCTTTCCCTGCGCAACAGTGAAGGTAAGCAAACCCGCCGTTCGGTCTCTTACGCTCAGCTGAACACTCCAGTGCAGCTGGAATGGGTGATCAGTGCAATTCGTCGTGACCTCGCGGCTCAAGCCAGTGAACTCCCGGCCATCTCGATGCTGCAAAGTCAGCACCGATTCGATCTGCCGACCTATCACACCCGTTAATCGCTGATTGCTTCACCGTTCTGCAACACAGCTGTGCTTTGCCTCCCTTTATTCACCCGATCTGGTACCGCGAACGCCTCAGGGCATTCGCGGTTTTTTTTGCCATTCATTAACGGTTAAATGCGCTATTGAATAAGGCCGCGACAGAGGGCCTCCCCTACTGCCTGCGCACGATTCAATACGCCGAGCTTGGCGTAAATGCTTTTGAAGTGATGCTTGATGGTCGATTCCGACACTTCTTTGATCAGACCAATTTCCCACGCCGTCTTGCCATGTCTGGCCCACTGCAGAATCTCCACCTCCTTCGTCGTCAACGGCCTGTTGTGCATATGCCTGCCGTTGCCGGCGACATGCAGCATGGGCACCAGACTGGTCAACAGATACCTATCGCTGTGGCTCAGCGGCCGTTCCATTGCATTGAGTGAGCAGACCGTCACCATGCCGCTTTCTGTTCGGCTATCGCTGGAGTAGGCGTAGGAATACCCAGGTAACAGATCGCAGTTCTCCACAGCAGTCATGTAGGCAGACGAAGGTGGATAAAGGTCGAACGCATCAAGCCAATCCACAAAACCTTTCGATTGCCGGAAGTAACGCATGACCGGGTCTTCGAGCATTAATCGGCCCTGACAATAGAGATCCTTCCAACACCCGTCGACATTGGAAGTGATGCAACTGAGCAGTACCCCGTTTCGATACTGGTAAAGCATTGACCGCTTGCAGCTGCATTCGACTCTGAGCCACTCCAGCGCGTTGGCAATAGCTGCGTCCCCGTCCCTGCCCGAGATGCTGGTTACCATCTGATGTATCAACGGGTTCAACGTACCCGCCTTGATATTTTTCATTTCCCCTCCTTAAACCCCTGGATGTGTCGTCCCTGTTGGCGCTTGTTATTTTCAGGAATACAGCCCGTTCGATATCGCTGCCGAGGCATTCGTGTGCCAGCGAAAAAACACCGAAACACGATGGCGCCGCAGCAGCCGGGATCCGACGCACGCAGGGTTACACAGTCGATAGGGGTTAAACATAAAGGGGAAAACAAACAGGCATCACTGACCGGGAAACAAGCCGCTTCCCACAGGACTACAAAAATTTGCTTACATCTTTACTGAATTTCTTACAAAAACGGCCAACCCGCCGGGGCTGACCGTTCGATACCGGTACGCACGTTCCATATGCGTAACGCATGAAATGACCAAGCCCGTTTCAGTCCTCCAGTTCAGGGAACCGGCCTGCAATGTCATCACCGGTAAAATGCGCGGTCCCGCCGTCAGGCCTGTTGAACAGGCGGATAGCGATCAAATGGGGATGCTCTCCCATATCGAACCAACGCCCCGTCCCGGCGGGCACGAAGATCAGATCGTTCTTTTCGCACTGCACCGCGTAGACGAAATCCCCAATGTGCAGGGCGAACAGCCCACGGCCAGCGACGAAGAATCGCACCTCATCGGCAGCATGCTGATGCTCGTTGAGGAATCTGGCACGGGACTCGGCTTTTTGTGGGTCATCGCGATTGACACTGAGCACATCAAAAGTGACGTGGCCGCGCTCTGTCATTAACCGGTCAATCTGTTCGCGATAGGCGCTGAGCACCTCGTCCTGGCTGGCGCCCGGTTTGATAGACATGGCGGCCTGCAATCGTTCAAATATGACGCCCTGTTCGGCAAGGGTCGAGGCAATGTCCTCAAAGTGGGTCAATACCTTGTTGGGTTGCTCAGGGGATGACACGGAGTAAACGAACAATATGCTCATGAAGTAATCCTCGATTCGTTCAACGGCCACCGGGCCCGCGGACGGTCGGCGGCTTGGGTCATGTGGCTTCGTTCAGACGTGCTCATCTTTCATACGCGTCGCACACACAAAGGCAGCGGCCAGTGCCGCAATACTGGCGATGCTGAAAGTCCAGCCGGCGCCCAAGGCGTTCCAGCTGTATCCCGAATACAGCGCGCCCAATGCGCCGCCGGTCCCGGCCAATGCAGCATAGAGCGCTTGCCCCTGCCCTTGCTGCTGCGGGCCGAAACTGCGTTGCACGAAATGAATGGCGGCGGCATGAAAGCTGCCGAATGTGGCTGCGTGCAACAGTTGCGCGACGATCAACAGCGACAGATGCTCGGCAAAGTTACCCATGAGCAACCAGCGCACGGCGGCCAATATGAAGCTGGTCATCAGCACCTGTTTAACCGAAAAGCGCTGCAATAAACGGCTCATGGCCATGAACATCAACACTTCGGCAACGACACCCACCGCCCACAACATGCCGATCAATCCGCGACTGTAGCCCAGCCGCTCAAGGTGCAGCGTAAGGAAGGTGTAATACGGGCCGTGGCTCAGCTGCATCAATCCGACACTGACATAAAACGCCAGCACCCCAGGGCGCGTCAGTTGCTTGAGAAATCCGCCAGCCTGGGAACGCAAGCTCGACGCGGCGGGTTGAGCGTTAGGCACCCACCAGCTACTGGCGACAATTCCCAGCATGATGAACATCAGCGCCTGCGGGTAGGCATCCAGGCTGAACCACTCGAACAGTCGGCCTAGCGCAACAACGGTCAGGATGAAGCCGATCGACCCCCACAACCGAATCTGACTGTATCGAGAGGTCTGGCCCTGCAAATGCGCCAGGGTGATCACTTCGAATTGCGGCAGCACTGCATGCCAGAAGAACGCGTGCAACGCCATGACCATCGCCAGCCAGGCGTAGCTCTTGTCAAACAGAATGAGGGAGAACGTCAGCAGCGTGCAGACCGCGCCGAAGCGCACGATCGCCAACCGGCGCCCGGTGTAATCGCCCAGCCAGCCCCAGATATTGGGCGCGATACAACGCATCAGCATCGGTATCGCCACCAGCTCGCCGATGCGCGCACTGGAAAATCCCAGGTGATCGAAATACAACGCCAGGAATGGCGCAGTCGACCCAAGCAGGGCGAAATAGAAGAGATAGAAGCTGGACAATCGCCAGTATGGAACCGCTGCCAAGGTCAGGATGCCCCGGCAGCGTGATCCGAATGGAGCATTACAGCTGGCCCAGAACCGGCGTGGTCACTTGCACATCGGCGTTTTGCCCGCGATGACGCAGCAGATGATCCAGCAGCACGATCGCCATCATTGCCTCGGCAATGGGTGTGGCGCGAATACCCACGCAGGGGTCATGGCGGCCTTTGGTGATGACATCGACCGGGTTGCCGTGGACATCGATGGAACGGCCCGGCGTGGTGATGCTGGACGTCGGCTTGAGCGCCAGATGCACGACAATCGGCTGGCCCGAAGAGATGCCGCCGAGAATTCCACCGGCGTTGTTCGAGACAAAACCTTCTGGCGTCAGTTCGTCGCGATGCTCGGTCCCGCGCTGAGCAACGCTGGCAAAACCGGCACCGATTTCCACGCCCTTGACTGCGTTGATGCTCATCATCGCGTGCGCCAGTTCAGCGTCGAGACGGTCGAAAATTGGCTCGCCCAAGCCCGGCATCACGCCTTCGGCCACCACAGTGATCTTGGCGCCGACCGAATCCTGATCCCGGCGCAGCTGATCCATATAGGCCTCAAGCTCCGGCACTTTGTCGGGGTCGGGGCTGAAAAAAGCGTTTTGCTCAACCGAATCCCAAGTCTTGAACGGGATTTCGATGGGGCCCAACTGGCTCATGTAGCCCCGCACGGTAATGCCCAGGCTGGCGAGGTACTTTTTGGCAATGGCTCCGGCCGCCACACGCATGGCGGTTTCCCGGGCAGAACTTCGGCCGCCGCCGCGATAATCGCGTACGCCATATTTGTGGTGGTAGGTGTAATCGGCGTGGGCCGGGCGGAACAGGTCCTGGATGGCGGAGTAATCCTTGGACTTCTGGTCGGTATTGCGAATCAGCAGACCAATGGAGCTGCCTGTGGTCTTGCCTTCGAACACGCCGGAAAGAATCTCGACTTCGTCGGCTTCCTGGCGCTGGGTGGTATGACGGCTGGTGCCGGGTTTGCGGCGATCCAGATCGCCCTGCAGGTCTTCCAGCGAAAGTGCCAGGCCCGGCGGGCAGCCATCGACGATTGCAACCAGCGCCGCGCCGTGGCTTTCGCCCGCGGTGGTGACAGTGAACAGCTTGCCGTAGGTATTGCCGGACATGCGGGACGCTCCGAAAAATCGATCAAAAACTCAAGCGCGCCAGTATACGCAGGCTGCTCGTGTAGTTCATCCTCGAACCTTATTGGATTGGCTGCGTCCAATCGGCACTGAATACAATGGTGGCTTTCCGATGTTACGTAGTATGTCCCGCCTGTGCGCTCTTTTACCCCTGCGAGCAATCACCTTGACCCTGACTCTGTTCACCAGTGTCGCCTATGCTGGCACCCCGGTCGTTCTGCAGCGCCCGATCAGCCTGCAAACGGCCACCGGCGAGCTGTTTGGCACGTTATTGCTGCCAAAATCCGCGACTCCTGTGCCTGTGGTGCTGATCATCGCTGGCTCCGGCCCCACTGATCGCGATGGCAATAACTTCGACGGCGGGCGCAATGACAGCCTCAAGCGCCTCGCGGTGATCCTGGCCAAGCACAACATTGCCAGCGTGCGTTATGACAAGCGTGGCGTGGCGGCCAGCAAGCCTGCGACGCCTGACGAACGCGATCTGAGCATCGAAAAGTACGTAGCAGACGCCCAGGCCTGGGGTCAGAAGCTCAAAACAGACCCGCGCCTGGGCAAGCTGATTTTGCTGGGACACAGTGAAGGCGCGCTGGTCGCCGCTCTCGCGGCTGAACAAGCCGGTGCATCGGCGGTGATATCGGTGGCAGGGACGGGCCGTCCGGTGGATCAGGTCATTCGCGAGCAGTTGCAGTATCAACTGCCGCCACCACTGCTGACGCGCAGCGAGCAGCTGATCGAAGAAATGAAGGCCGGCAAGACCGACGATAACGTTCCGCCGCCGCTGGACGTAGTGTTTCGTCCCAGTGTTCAGCCGTACCTGATCTCGCTGTTCCGGCAAAAGCCGGCTGCGGCCTTCGGCAAACTGAACGTGCCGACCCTGATCGTCCAGGGCCGCAACGACATGCAGGTGGGGGTCGGCGATGCCGAACTGTTGCACCAGGCCAAACCTGACTCCGACATTGCGATCATCGACGGCATGAACCACGTCCTGCGCATCGTACCCAACGATGTGAAGCGTCAACTGGCGTCCTACAAGGACCCACAACTGCCGCTCGCCAGCGAGGTGTCTGATCGCATTCTGAAATTCATCAATGGACTGCCCGCCGCGTGAGGCAAGCGTAGTTGCCCTTTAGATTGAAGCAAAACGGCCGATAGCGAGTTGCTGGCATTGTGTTGCCGCGCAATGTCGAGAACAGGATCGCCGTGATGACAGACACCCCTTCCCTGGCCGGGCCCGTCGAAACACCTGCAAGCACCGAGGGCGAAGTAGCCGCTCCGGTGCTGTGGGAAGACGTTCACGCCGAACAGTTTCTGATGCTGCGCATGGCGCCGCTGCCCACTGACCGAGCGACGGGTGCCCGACCTTTGCGTTTCGCGCAAATGGGCCGTGCCGAGCGCAACAGCAAGGAGTTCAGCCTGCTGCGCATGAGCTATCAACTGCCTGCGCAAAAAACCCGCAAAGAACAGAACCAGCTGGACTTCTGGGTTGATCATGCCAACCGGGTCGTACGCGTGGGCCCCGAATCAGGGCTGCAGATAGATCCCTACAACCGCGGACTTGGGCGTTTCATGCTGGCCCAAGGCATTTTGTGGGCGCAAAAACGTTGGTCTGAATACAAAGTCGAAGGCATCGCCCTCGCCAACAAAGACGCGCTACAGGAAGACACGCGGATGCGCCGCGACCACTTCCTGAAAACTCAGGGCTTTGAAGTTGTCTATGCCGACGCTCAGCACCTCAAGGGCAGTGTGAAGGACGTCAAGGTCGGCAATCTGAATAACAGCTGGAACACCGAAAAGGTCCAGATCGTCAGCATGCTCGACGCCGCGCAGATGCTGCAACAGGCCGAACAGAAGCTGGTCGAGCACGAAGTAACCATCAAAAAGCATGAGGAAAAGGTCAACAAATACCGTCGTGAAGACAGCGGGTTGCGTTTCACCATCGCGTGTCTGGTGACGTTTGCCGTGTTTCAGGCGGGGTTATTGATCTGGATTGCGACGCATCGGTAGTGACCTACACAAACCCTGCAGGAGCGAATCTGTTCGCGAAGCGGCTGAACTGACACACCGCAGCGACTGCCTCGCCAACAAGTTGGCTCCTACAGAGGTCGCGATCAAACTCGCGAAGCGAACAGCGCCTGATGCTCACGGCACTGCTCGGCAGTCAGCATGAACACACCATGCCCGCCGCGCTGAAACTCAAGCCAGGCGAACTCGACTTCCGGGTATAACGCTTCCACGTGAATCTGGCTGTTGCCCACTTCAACAATCAGCAGGCCCTTCTCGGTCAAGTGATCCGCCGCCTGGCTGAGCATCCGACGAACCAGATTCAACCCGTCATCGCCGCAGGCCAACGCCAATTCGGGTTCATGCTGATACTCGTCTGGCATGTCCGCAAAATCTTCGGCATCGACATAAGGCGGATTGGACACGATCAAGTCAAATCGCTGGCCTGGCAACCCATCGAACCCATCGCCCTGAACGGTATAAACGTGGGCATCCGCGCCGTGCCGTTCGATGTTCTGATTGGCAACTTCCAGCGCTTCGAACGACAAGTCCGCCAGCACCACTTCGGCATCGGGAAACACGTCGGCGCAGGCGATACCGATGCAACCTGAACCGGTACACAGATCGAGAATCCGCGCTGGATCAGCTGCCAACCAGGGTTCGAAACGGTTTTCGATCAGCTCGCCAATGGGTGAGCGCGGAATCAACACACGCTCATCGACGATAAACGACATCCCGCAAAACCAGGCTTCGCCCAGCAGATAGGCGGTAGGCACGCGCTCGTCGATGCGTCGCTTGATCAGGCGTTGCACCTGAACCAGTTCGTCTTCTTCGAGGTTGCAATCCAGATAGCTGTCGGCAATTTCCCACGGCAGGTGCAGCGCACCCAGTACCAATTGGCGGGCTTCGTCCCACGCGTTGTCGGTGCCATGGCCGTGAAACAGATCTTCCCCGTGGAAACGGCTGACGGCCCAACGGATATGATCGCGCAGGGTGCGCAGGCGGGAAGTGATCACGGCAGACTCCTTGAAAAAAACGACGGGCGATTCTAGCAGCCATCCACGCAACAAACGATGCCCCCGTGTGATGGCCAGAAGCCGTAGAAAACTTTCCCAATCTTTCCCTGAATTTGCAGGCAATATGACAGCAATCGCGACCTGCTCGACGGCTTTGAGCACGGAAAAAGTCCGGCGTAACGTGAGGCCTGTGAGCATTGCGATTCACAGAATCGCTCAGCCAGTGGACAATGTGGCAAAAGCCCCACTCGAAGGAGCCCCAGATGTCTGTTTCAAACTCCGGTCAGAAGACCATGTTTCAACTCAGTGGCCGTGGTTACGCGGCGGCTACTTTGAGTAATGCCACGTTAATCATTATCGATGCCCAGAAAGAGTACCTAAGCGGCCCCTTGGCGCTGACAGGCGTCCACGAAGCCATCGCCAACATTGTCCAGCTGGTAGCGGCTGCCCGGGCTGCCAAATGCAAGATCATCCATGTGCGCCACCTCGGCACGGTGGGCGGCATGTTCGACCCGCAAGGTCCGCGCGGCGAGTTTGTCCCGGAATTGCTGCCCCAAGGCGATGAAACCGTGGTCGAAAAACGCCTGCCAAATGCCTTTAATGGAACCGGCCTGCATGACCTGCTGCAAAGCTTTGGGCATCTGGATCTGGTGGTCTGCGGTTTCATGAGCCATTCCAGCATCAGCACCACCGTGCGCGCTGCCAAGGATTACGGTTACCGCTGCACACTGGTCGAAGATGCTTGCGCCACTCGGGACCTGCCAACCCCAAGCGGTGTGATCAAGGCTGAAGTTGTTCAACAGACCGAGATGGCAATCATGGCTGACAACTTCGCCACACTTGCCACCACTAAAGAGCTGATCTAGACCCTATAGCTGACACGTTGCTCTTTCGTCAGGCTCGCCGCCTTCGCTGAAGACGGCACCCTGGACCGCCAAGTGCAGCGCTGGATGGGATGGAGGGTGGTTGCGAGGTGTGACTCACGTCACATTACCGCCTATCCGTTTAGCACTCGTGTTTGCTGTAGAAACCTGACCAAATGGGAACCACCCCTGCATACGCTGGTCAGAGCGCCGATACCCATAGAGGAAATCGGAATGAAAATATCCGATGGTTTTGATGCCCGTCGCCTGCGCCCAAAAGGCCAGAGCAATTGGCGCATGCGCATAGGCGCAGCGCTCGCAGCCGTCCTGGCTACGTTCGGCGTATTGTTGGCGATGGCCGGCATTGCCAGTTTGATCGGCCATCCCCCTGCACTGGGTGAATTGAACACCAGTCCGGCAGGCGCGGCTGTCAGCATTGTGTTGGGTTTGCTGTTTCTGTATGTCGGTGTCTGGATGTGGCGTCGCAGCCGTCGTCGCCGTCGCAGTTCTGGCGGCTTGAACATGTCCCCGCACCTGATGAAAAAGCACGATTAAACACTTCCTCCCCTCTCTTTCTCTCGTTGAGCGGTTTTAGTCGCGCCGAAGGTGGCGTGACTTGGTTAAACTGGCGGCCTTCGCGGAGGCCATCATGCAAGACGACGATTTCTCCCTGTTTCGCAGCGAGACCCGTGGCGTAAAGCCAATCAAGGTCGAATACGCCGACACAGGCAAACCCAAACCTGACCGTAAAAACCTGGCCAAGCTTCGTCAGGCTGCGACTGTGCGCACAGGTTCTGTGACCGTGGACGGCTTGTCCGATCAGTTCGTGATCGATGTCGGGCCAGAAGACCCGCTCAATTGGGTACGCGATGGCGTTCAGGAAGGCCAGATGCGCAAGCTCAAGCTCGGGCAGATCAGCTTCGAAGGGAGTCTGGATCTGCATGGCATGAGCGTAGAACTGGCACGGGAAACCATGTGGGAATTCCTGGCCGAAGCCACCAAACTTGAAATCCGCTGCGTGCGCATCACCCATGGCAAAGCCGTGCGCCTGGATGGCAAACGACCGATGATCAAAAGCCACGTCAACACGTGGCTTCGTCAGCATCCGCAGGTACTGGGTTTCACCTCTTGCCTGCCCAAACACGGCGGCACGGGCGCGGTGTACGTGATACTTAAACGCACGATGATGGAAGGACGCGACGAGTAGCCTGCGGTGTCTGTTTTTTTGTAGGAGATCCCTCATCGTGGGGCAAACGGAATCTGTGGGAGGGAGCTTGCTCGCGATTCGATATTCGGCGCGCAGCAGATGTGACGGATACACCGGCGTCATCGCGAGCAAGCTCCCTCCCACGATGGGCAACTAGCCGTTAATCAAACCGATTCGCGCGCGGCTGCACCCATCGCTTGCTTCTGCGCTGGCTTGCGCTCCTGCCCCTGGCGCAAGCGCGAGGCAGCAATTGCCGCGATCACCAACACCACCGCAATTACCTTCATGCCGTTCATGGCATTACCCGTGCTTTGCTCGATCAGGCCCATGACCGACGGCCCGACAAAGCCCCCCAAAAGACCGCACGAGTTCACAAAACCCAGACCTCCCGCCAGTGCCGCGCCTTTGAGCCGCGAGGCCGGGTAGAGGAAGATGATCGACTGCACGACGAAGAACATCACCGCCGAAATACAGAAACCCAGCAGACTGATCACCGGCCCCGCGAGCGAAGCGATACCCAACCCCGCTGCCATGGTCAGTAACCCCGTGACCAGAATTCGCCGAGAACGCTGCGGGGTGCTGGCAAATTTGGGCAACACAATCGCGCCAATGGCTGCCGCCAGCCACGGTAGTGAGGTCAGCAAACCGATTTGCAACGTACTCAGGCTGCCGTACTTGCCAATGATGCCCGGCAGGAAAAAGATCACCGTGTAGACCGTGATCTGATGGCAGAAGTAAACGAAGATCGCTAGCAGGATCTGCGGCGTCAGGCATTGCTTCAGCGCGCCCCCGTGGCCCGCGCCCTCCTCGGCCTCCGTCGCCAAACGGCTTTCGATCTGCCGGGCCTCTTCAGTGCTCAACCAAGGCGCCTTGCTGGGGCGATCCGGTAATTTTTTCCACACCACCATGGCGAAGAATACGGCCGGCAAGCCTTCGAGCATGAACATCCACTGCCAGCCGCGCCAGCCCCAAACCCCGTCCAGTTGCATCAGCGCCGCACCCAGCGGGCCACCGATGATGTTGGCAAAGCACACACCCAGCAGAAAATACCCGGTGGCGCGCGCCCGTTGTTCACGGCCAAACCAGTAAGTCAGGTACAGCATTACCCCCGGAAACAGCCCCGCTTCGGCGATGCCCAACAGCAGGCGCAGTACGTAGAACGAGGTCTCACCCTGAACGAAGGCCATGGCCGCAGAAATCAAACCCCAGGTGACCATGATTCGGGCGATCCAGAACCGCGCGCCGACCTTGTGCATGATCAGGTTGCTCGGCACTTCGGACAGCGCATACGTCAGGAAAAAAAGACCGGCACCCAGCCCGTAGGCCGCCGCCGAAATCCCCAGATCAATGTCCAGTTGATGCTTGGCCAGCGCAATGTTGGTGCGGTCGAGAAAGCTCAACACGTAAGCCGCAATAAGCAACGGCATCAGTTTGACGAACATCAGTTTGTTCAGCGTCGCCGTGTCCCGTGGTGCGGAACGCGCTTCGGGCGTTTTTGTATTTGTCATTGCACGAACCTCTTGTTGTCGGCATCAATTGAAAAGCCCCGGCGCACTAAGGTCGCCGGGGCTTGAGGGTTAAAGGCTCGGCTGTGGCTGCAACGCGACAGGCCGGTGAGAGAACATCTGCAGGAAAGCACCGGCCAACGCGCAACCGGCCATGACGAAGAAGCACACGGTGTAGCCGCTCAGGCTGGTCCAGCCGCCGCCCATGGCGATCAGTCCGCCCATCAGCACCGGCGCAACACCGCCGCCGATGAACATCGCAGTGGTGATGATGCCGTTGGCGGTGGACGTCGCCGACGGCTGCGCCGAATCGGAGGCCACCGCGTAGTAGATCGGCCATACCGCATTCGCCACCAGGCCGAACAGCAACTGCACGACTACGATGATCGTCGTGGTATTGGCGAAGTAGAACGCGCCCACGCTTGCCGCCATCCACAGTCCGCAAATGATCAGGGTGACGCGCCGACCGATGATGTCGGACAGCGACGGCCACACCAGTTGGCCCAGAATCCCGGTCAGGGCGAACACCACGCTCATCGCGGCCGATTCGGCCAGCGACAGATGCAGGATGTTGTACAGATAGGCTGGCAAGACAATGTTCACGCCCATGTACACCACTTGCGTGAGCATTGTGTTGCCTGCAGTCAGCGCGATATTGCGATCGCTGATCGTAGCCTTGAACATCTTCCACGCCTGGCCCTTTATGTTGGGCGATGGCGTGCTGTCTGGCGCGGTCATGCCTTTGGCGGCGATGTCCGCGTACAGCGCTGTGATGCGCTCGGCAGTGGAATAACGCGACCAGAAGATCATCAGCGGCAGTGCCACCACGAAGGCGAAGAAGAACACGTAACGCCAGTTGTCCTCACCGAAAGTGGTGATCACGAAACTGGCAACGATGCCGCTCAGCAATGCGCCGATCGGATAACCGGTGTGGTGCGCGCCCAATGCAAACCCGCGCCGCTCAACCGGCCACCATTCGGCGGTATTGCTCACGCCCACCGGCTCGCCCCAGCCCGCGCCCAGGTTGACGCCCACGCGCAAGGCGATGAACGACGCCAGATGACCGCTCAAAAACTTGAACCCGGACATGAAGGAAATGAAGGTGTAGCCCAGCACCAGCGGCACTTGAAACCGCGCCCGTTTCCATCCGCCGCCGTAGCGGTCGCTCCAGACCGAACCCGGAATATCCAGCACTGCCAGCGCCAGCATGACCACGGTTGCCGTCGTGCCCCATTGATCGGCCGACAAATCAAAGTGCTTGGAAATCGTCGGCCCAAGGCGCAGCACGATTTCACGGTCGTAGGCGTTGAGGATCCAGATCATCCAGCACACCAGCAACGACACCCAGGAATAGCGGTGAATCTTGCCCAACGATGCTTTCTTATTATTTTGCATGAGGGTCTCCAGGCGTGCCGCACACGCCCAATCGAGAGGGGTTCAGTCGTCCTTAACGGTTGCGTTCAATTAGTCAGCTGGCGAAACGTCTTTCGGCTACGCCCTGTACGCCCAGCCCGGTGATGGCGAACAGCGCGCCGCGCTGCTGGCCGTCTTCGGGGAAGCGCGCAAGAGGCGGTTTGGCCATGGAAGTGGCGAACAAGATGTCTAGGTTCGGTCCGCCGAAGGCCAGGCTGGTGACCTTTTTCACCGGCATGTCGATGATTCTGTCGACCTGCCCGTCCGGGGTGTAACGCACCACTTTTCCGGCGTACACCAGCGCCTGCCAGAGGCAACCTTCGGCATCGACCGTGCAACCGTCAGCCGCGCCGCCGGTGCTGGTGTCGACTTTGGCGAAGGTGCGGCGATTGCTCACCGCTCCGGTCTTGTTGTTGTAGTCATAGGCCCAGATCTCGCCGGACCAGGTGTCGACGAAATAGAAGGTCTCGCCATCGGGGCTCCAGCACGGACCGTTGGAACAAATGATGCCTTCGTCCAGCGTGTGCAGGCTCAGGTCCGGATCGAGGCGATACAGTTTGGCGCTTGCCTCCTCTTCCAGGGTGTCCATGGAGCCAACGATGAAGCGGCCCTGACGGTCGACTTTGCCGTCGTTGAGCCGGTTGTTCGCACGGCCCGGTTCCGGATCGACGATCAAATGCAGATCCCCGGTCGGCAGGTCCAGGTTGTACAGGCCGGTCTGCAGAGCAACGATGGCGGCGTCGCCATTTTTGCGCAGGGCCATGGAGCCAATTTTCTGCCCGACGTCCCAGGCTCGCAGTTCGCGCCCGTCATCGGTGCAGCGCAAAACGCGGCCGTCGAAACTGTCGATCCAGTACAAACGCTGTTGCTCGACATCCCACACCGGGCCTTCGCCCAGCGTGGTTTTCACGTCGACAACGATTTCGATACGCATGTTCTCACCCCTGTCTTGTTGTTATGGGAGTACACCGATGGCCTGGCGCGAACCCGCTCGGTTCGCGCCGTGGTCGCCAGCTGTCGACGTCAGAAATCCACCGCGTTCTTCCCTTTGAGGTCGAGCATTTCCCGCGCTTCGTCGGGGGTGGCGACACGACCGCCCAATGCCTCGATCACCGTGCGAATGCGTTTGACCTGGTCGGCGTTGGACGCGGCGAGTTTGCCCGGACCGTCCCACAACGAATCTTCCAGCCCGACGCGCACGTTGCTGCCCATCGCCAGGCCCATGGTGCCCAGCGGGATCTGATTGCGCCCGGCGCCGAGGATCGACCACTCGTAGGCATCGCCAAACAGGCGGTCGGCGGTGCGGCGCATGTGCGCCAGGTCTTCGGGATGACCGCCAATGCCGCCACGCAGGCCGAATACCGACTGAATGAATATTGGCGCTTTCAATAGCCCGCGCTGCAAGAAGTGCGCAGCGGTGTAGAGGTGGCCGATGTCGTAGCACTCGATTTCAAAACGGGTGCGGTTTTCGGCGCAGGCGTTGAGGATGTGAGCGATGTCGCGAAAGGTGTTGCGGAAGATGCGGTCGTCGCTCTCAGCGAGGTACGGCCGTTCCCAGTCGTGCTTGAATTCGGTGAACCGGTCGAGCATTTCGTACAGCCCGAAGTTCATTGATCCCATGTTCAGCGACGCCAGTTCCGGCTTGAGCTGCGCCACTGGCTGCAAGCGTTCTTCAACACCCATGGTCGGCGCGCCCCCGGTGGTGATGTTGATGACCACGTCGCTCTTGGCTTTGATCTGCGGCAGAAACTGGCGGAACAGGTGGACATCCTGGCTTGGCCGGCCATCGATCGGATCGCGTGCATGCAGGTGGACGATCGCAGCGCCCGCTTCAGCAGCGCCGATGGCAGCGTCGGCAATTTCCTGCGGCGTGATGGGCAAATGCGGCGACATCGACGGCGTGTGAATGGCCCCGGTAACGGCGCAGGTAATAATGACTGGACGTTTTTTGGACATGAGTGTTCTCCGTTCTTGTTCTTGGCGAGAAAGTCTTGGGTTAAATCCGGCTCGGGGAATGCGTCCGGCCGTTTATGCCATCGCGTTGCTTAGAGGTACTCGACGTTGCCGTCTACGCTGATCGCTTGCCCGGTGACATTGCGCGCGGCGGGCGAACACAGAAACAGCGCCATGGCCGCGACGTCTTCGGCGGTGACCATGCGTTTCAGGGAGATCTTCTTGAGGTATTCCTCACGCATCTCCGATTCCGGCACGTTCATCTGCTCGGCACGGGCGCGAATCACGCCGTCCATGCGCGGGCCTTCAACAATGCCGGGCAGCAAAGCGTTGACGCGAATGTCGCTCTCACCCAGTTCCGAAGCCAGGGATTTCATCAGGCCGACAATCGCCCACTTGGTAGCGGCATAAGGGGTGCGCCAGGCGTAGCCCAGGCGGCCTGCCACCGAGGCGATATGGATCAAATGCGCGTTGGGCGATTCCTTCAACAACGGCACGGCATGGTGCGCAAAGCGGTACTGGGCGGTGAGGTTGATGTCGATGGTGCGTTGCCAGTCTTCGTCGCTGATGGCGTCGATGCCCCCGGTAGGCCCGGCGATACCTGCGTTGTTGACCAGTACATCCAGGCCACCGAACTGCTCACGCTGGACCTGAAATACCGCTTCGATCTGCGCCGGATCGCCAACGTCTGCACGGGTGGCGATGCTGTCCGGGTAACGATCTCGGAACGCTGCAATAGCGGCTTCGCTGACATCACAAACATGGACCTTGGCGCCCGCTTCCATGTAAGCGGCTGCCAGCACTTCACCGATGCCGGCAGCGCCGCCGGAAATCAGCACCCGCAGGCCGGTGTAGGGAATCAGACGATTGAGAACGCTCATGCTTTTTTCACTCCTGAGACAGACCGCGAGCGGTCGCTTTTGACGAGCAGGCGAGCCAGGGAGTCGGCGGCCTGCATGATGTCGTCGGTGACTGCGGCTCGGGCTGCGGCGCCATCACGGGCGGCCAAGGCTTCGACGATGCGATCGTGAGCCTCCATCGAGCGTTGAAGGTGCGCCTTGTCGGGAGCCACGAGGGCAAAACAGGGGCCCATGTGCAGCCAGAAATTCTCCACGGCGGCGACGGTCAGCTCGGCGTTCGCCACCGCGTAGATACGCCGGTGGAACGCAAAGTTGGTCCACAGATAGCGGGAGACGTCGATCTGATCGGCGGCGTGCTGCATCTGCGCGCACAAATCGCTGATCTCGGCCAGGTCGCTGTCTTTGAGCAGCACCACGGCTTTCTCGGCCAGAAGACCTTCGAGGGCGACACGGGCGTCGCGAATCTCCCGCAGTCTGTCGGGGGTCATCAGGCGAACACGCAAGCGGGAGGTTTCGGTGACTTCGAACGCGTTTTCAGCGCTCAGACGGCTCAGTGCTTCGCGCACCGGCATGGGGCTGGAACCCAGCGCTTCGGCCAGACCACGGATGGTCAGCTTCTGGCCCGGCTGGAAACGGCCGCTCATCAACGCTTCACGGATCTGGCGATAGACCTGGTCTTGCAAGGTATCGCGAGAAACCTGGCGCATGGTCGGCAAGAGGATCGGACGTTCTGTCATGAGGAGGAGCCTGTATTGTCGTTCTTATGGCCCGAATATGTGATCACAAATCAAATAAGTCAAATTATTTCCTCTGATCGGCTGATCGGCGGACACAAAAAAGCCGGATCGAAAATCGATCCGGCCTGCGTTTGCTACACGCTGAGCGTTGGGATCAGCGCTGACCCGGGCCGCCTTGTCCACCGCCACCGCCTTGGCCACCTTGGTAACCGCCGCGATCACCACCGCCGCCACCACCGTGACCGCCACCATGGCCGCCGCCACCCGGGCCCCAGAATGGGAAACAACCGGTCATGGCAGACATCACCGCGATAACCATCGCGAACTTCGCTATACGACTCAACATATTCGGTACTCTCTAAACGACAGGCATTTGTCACCTGCAAACTCTGACACCGCGCATGAGCGAAACGGCGTAGACACTTCGTAGGTGTCGGGTATCGAAGCCGATACAAACACCCCCGCGCTGAACACCAAACAGCAAAAAGCCGCGACGAGGCATCCCTCCAGTCGCGGCCTGTAGTTGACTCCACGGTCGACGATCAGGCGTCCGCGCCTGATCAGTTGCGATCAGCGGCGGTAGTAGCCGGGGCCGGGGCCATTATCGCGTCCCCCGTCGTAATGGCCGCCATCGTAGTAGCGGTGGTCATGCCCGCCGCCATGTCGTCCCCAACCGGGGCCAAAAAAACATCCCGAAACCGACGACGTCAGGGCGATCACCAGTGCGATTTTCGCGATTCGGCTAAACATAGATTCACTCTCTTTGTCCGGGCGTCTATCACCCATTAACTCAGACACCGAGTGGATACATTTCTGCATATTTCGACGGTAAAGGTTCGGTAAAGGTCTCAATCATCCCGGTTTGCCGGTCCGCACGGCGCTTGTCGGTCGGCGGCGGTCCACTTCTAACGGCGGCTACGCTACTATGTGCGCCTTATTGAAGCCCACACGGAAACACAGCCCTGTGACACTGGAACAGAATTACACCCAGATATTGAGCCAGCTTGGCGAAGACGTTTCCCGCGAGGGCCTGCTCGACACGCCAAAGCGCGCTGCCAAAGCCATGCAGTACCTCTGCCGCGGCTATGAGCAAACCTTGGAAGAAGTCACCAACGGCGCTCTATTCAGCTCCGATAACAGCGAGATGGTGGTGGTCAAGGACATCGAGTTGTATTCGCTGTGCGAACACCATTTGCTGCCCTTCATCGGCAAGGCCCACGTGGCTTACATCCCCAGCGGCAAAGTGCTGGGCCTGTCGAAGGTCGCGCGTATCGTCGATATGTATGCGCGCCGTTTGCAGATTCAGGAAAACCTTTCCCGGCAGATCGCCGAAGCTGTCCAGCAAGTCACCGGCGCCTTGGGCGTTGCCGTGGTGATCGAAGCCAAGCACATGTGCATGATGATGCGCGGCGTCGAGAAGCAGAATTCGTCGATGATCACTTCAGTGATGCTCGGTGAGTTCCGCGAGAACGCCGCGACCCGCAGCGAGTTTCTCAGCCTGATCCGCTGATCTTTTGCGTCACCGAGGCCGTGGCATATCGTCGCGGCCCGTGCGTCCCCCGAGGTTTTTATCGTGTTCATGAAGGCATTGAGAGTGGGTCTTGGCCAACTCGTTATCCTCATCGATTTCATCACCCGGCCGAGCAAGAAACAGCGCTCCCCTGCTGCCCAGACCGCGGTCGATGAATCGGCAAAAGACCTGACGCTGTATCAGTTCCATGCGTGCCCGTTTTGCGTAAAAACCCGCCGCACCCTGCGCCGACTGAATGTGCCGGTGGCCCTGCGTGACGCCAAGAACAACGAACTGGATCGCCAGACGCTGCTCAATGAAGGCGGCAAGGTCAAGGTGCCGTGCCTGCGCATCGAAGAAGCGGGTCAAACGGTGTGGATGTACGAGTCCAAGGTGATCATCGATTACCTGGACAAGCGCTTTTCAGCGGTGTGATGCACCGCAACCCCCTGTAGGAGCCAACTTGTTGGCGATAATGTTCAGGGTGTCCATGAAGATGTCTCGCGAACAAGTTCGCTCCTACAGATGACGGATCGTTACTTCGGGCACCCCTCCTCCCTGCACGCTACATATTCCTTTAGCTGCTCGACCCGCACTTTGGTCTGCGCGGCCAGGCAGTTGGTCTGCAACAAAGGCCAGATCGAGCCGGAATCCTCGCGTTTACCCACCTGATACGCGCAATCGGCATCGCGCAAGGCGATCCACTTTTTCTGCGCTTCCTGTAACGCCTGCTTTTTCGCGGGCGTTTTCAGGTAATTCATCTGCGCCTTGTACTGCTTGTTCAAGTCAGCATCCAGCGTTGCCAGCTCCTTGGCCGCGCACTGGTTCATGGCAGCCTGGTTGGCGTCGCAATCGTCGGCACTGGCCGAAGCCGAGCAGCCGATCCCTAAGGCCATAAACATCCCTACCGCAATCATCCTGAGTTGCATCTTCCTGTCTCCTGTCCTGGTCAATCGTGTTAGTCGAGCATGCCGACATAGCCCGGTTGTTCCTTGACCCGCAACAACCACCGCTCGATGGCAGGAAACTGCGCCAGATCAAAGCCGCCTTGATGGGCCACATGGGTGTAGGCGTACAGGGCAATATCAGCGATGGAAAACTGATCACCCACCAGAAACGGCGTGCGAATCAGCTGTTGCTCCATCACCTTCAGCGCCTTGTAACCCAGCTTGTGCATCGACTTGTATTCCTCCAGCCTGTCTTGCGGCAGACCGAGGTAAAACTGGATGAAACGCGCCACTGCGATGCTCGGCTCGTGGCTGTATTGCTCGAAGAATTGCCATTGCAGCATCTGCGTGCGCAGGCGCGGCTCGGTCAGCAGATACGGCGTGCCTTCAGCCAGAAAGTTGAGAATCGCATTGGATTCCCAAAGATACGTGCCGTCTTCCAGCTCCAGCACCGGAATCTTGCCGTTGGGGTTTTTCGCCAGAAACGCTTCGGTCTGGGTTTCGCCGTTGAGAATGTCCACAGGGACCCACTCATACTCGGCACCCACCAGGTTGAGCATCAGCTTGATCTTGTAGCAGTTGCCCGAATTGTAATCACCGTAAACCTTGTACATCCCTTCGCTCTCCTGATCCTGTTTGTGCCTGCCCTTCTCCACCCGCTGCGGGTTGGCTCAAGCGGCTTTGGCGGCCAGCGCATTGCGTACAACGGCGGCCAATCGTTGAAGGCCTTCGTCCAGCCGCGCTGGATCGATGTGGCTGAAGTTGAGCCGAATATAACCGGGGTTGGCGTCCGGATCGCTAAAAAATGGCTCGCCGGGCATGAACGCGACGTTCTGCGACAGGGCGGTATCCAGCAACGTCCGGGTATCGAGCGGTTGCTTGAGCGTGAGCCAGAAAAACAGCCCGCCCTGGGGTTCGTTCCAGTCGGCCAGATCACTGAAGTGCGTATGCAGCGCGGCCTGAAACAGATCACGTCGCTGGCGATAGAAGCTGCGCAATTGCAGCAGATGCTCGCGGTAATGCTCGGTGCCGATCCACTGCAACGCCTGCCACTGGCCGACCCGGTTGGTGTGCAGATCCGCCGACTGCTTGAGTTTCAGCAGATGCGGGAACAGGTCCGGAGTGGCAATCAGATAACCGACCCGCAGCCCCGGCATCAGGGTTTTCGAAACTGTGCCGGTGTAGATCCAGCTGGCCTTTTTCAAGCGGCTGACGATGGGCCGCGCACTGCCGCCGTCAAATGTCAGCTCGCGGTAGGGTTCGTCCTCGATCAGCGTCACGCCAAACTCATCGAGCAATGCCGCCACCGATTCGCGCGCAGACTCGCTGTAACGCACAGCCGACGGGTTTTGAAAGGTCGGGATCAGGTAGACGAATGCCGGTGAGTGCTGCTCCAGCCGCTGACGCATGGCGACCAGATCAGGGCCTTCGGCCAGCAGCGGCACGGTCAGACACTCAGCTCCAAACAACTGGAAAATCTGCAGCGCCGCCAGGTAGGTCGGGCCTTCAAGCAGGATTTCGGTGCCCTTGTCGATGTACAGCTTGGCCGCCAGGTCCAGGGTTTGTTGCGAGCCGCTGATGATCATCACCTGGCTGGCATCGCACGGCACGCCCAGTGCCCGGGCTTCTGCGGCAAGGGCCTCGCGCAGGGCAGGCTCGCCCTCGCTCATACCGTATTGGCCGAGGGAGCGAGGCATGTCAGACCACTCGGTCTTTGGCAGCATGCTTTCAGCGGGCAGCCCGCCGGCAAACGACATCATCTCCGGACGCTGGGCGGCGGCGAGAATTTCGCGAATCAGAGAACTCTTCAAGCGTGTCACGCGTTCAGAAAAAGCCATGGCATCACCGCTAGCGGAAATAAATGGAAATACGTCAAACTGGTTGACCGAAATTACGACGCCACAGGTGGATACGTCAATATGCTTGACCTTAAAAATTCATCCACCCAGCAAATTGCCATGGAAGCGTTCTTTTTCGGCTATCAGGCGTTTACGGCGAAAGCGGATGAAATGCTCGACCGACGCGGCCTGAGCCGGGTGCACCAACGCATCGTGTTCTTCATTGCCCGTTATCCGGGATTGAGCGTGAAGGAATTGTTGAGCGTTCTGGGGGTGAGCAAGCAGGCACTGAACACGCCGCTGCGTCAGTTGATTGAAATGGAACTGGTACTCAGCATTACCCCGGATGCCGACAAGCGTAAGCGTTTGCTGGAGCTGACCACTGACGGAGCGACGTTCGAAGAGTCCCTGCGCCGCGAGCAGGTCAAGCTGCTGCAACGGGTGTTCGCCGAGGCCGGGCGCGATGCGGTGGATGGATGGTTGGCGGTGAATCAGGCGTTGGGGAATACCCTGAAAGTGCCTCCCCTGTAGGAGCCAACTTGTTGGCGAGAGAATTTAAAGAATGCACAACGGCCCTCGCGAACAAGTTCGCTCCTACAGATCGAGCGCCATCCGGGAACTGTGCCGACCAATGCGCCGCTGGCTGTATCGCAACACCGCGCAACAACTGCGTATAGGCTTGCACGATTGATCTCCCTGCCGTTCAAGGAACGTTTTGCATGACTCAAGCGACTCAGGCGCCGTTGCGCCCGCTGGCTGACTCTTCGGTCTCCGCCGTGGTAGCCGGGTTCATCGCCATGATGACCGGCTGCACCAGTTCGCTGGTCTTGATCTTCCAGGCAGGCCAAGCCGCAGGGCTTGCTCCCGCGCAGATATCGTCGTGGATCTGGTCGCTTTTCATCGGCATGGCCGTGTGCAACATCGGCCTGTCGCTGCGTTATCGCTCGCCCGTCACCGTGGCGTGGTCGACGCCCGGCGCGGCGTTACTGATTTCCAGCCTGGGCGGCGTTGCGTACCCGGAAGCGATTGGCGCGTTCATCACCTGCTCGATTCTGATCATCATTTGTGGAGTGACCGGCAGCTTCGAGCGCCTGGTCAAACGCCTGCCCGCCTCGCTCGCCGCAGCACTTCTGGCCGGAATTCTGTTCAAGATCGGCAGCGAAATCTTTGTCGCAGCACAGCACCGGACCGGCCTGGTGCTGGGCATGTTTTTCACTTATCTGATCGTCAAGCGCTACTCTCCGCGCTACGCCGTGCTGGTCACGTTGCTGGTAGGCGTTGCCCTGTCGGCCATGCTCGGGCTGTTGAATTTTGGCGGGTTTGCGCTGGAAGTCGCAGCACCGGTCTGGACCACGCCAGTCTTCACGCTGGGAGCAACCATCAGCATCGGCATTCCGTTGTTCGTGGTCGCCATGACTTCACAAAACATGCCGGGCATGGCGGTGCTGCGCGCCGACGGTTACACCGTGCCGGCCTCGCCACTGATCACCGTGTCCGGCATCGCCTCGCTGATCACGGCCCCGTTCGGCTCCCACGGCATCACGCTGGCCGCCATCAGCGCAGCCATCTGCACCAGCCCCAACGCCCATGAAGACAAAGACAAACGCTACACGGCCGCTATCTGGTGCGGGATTTTCTACGGCGTTGCCGGGATCTTCGGCGCGACGCTGGCTGCATTGTTCGCGGCGTTTCCCAAGGAGCTGGTGCTGTCGATTGCCGCCTTGGCGCTGTTTGGTTCGATCATCAACGGCCTGACCGTGGCGATGAACGAACCCAAGGAGCGCGAGGCTGCGCTGATCACCTTCATGGTCACCGCGTCGGGGCTGACGCTGTTTTCCATCGGTTCGGCGTTCTGGGGAATTGTGGCGGGGGTGTTGACGCTGGTAATACTCAATGGCCGCAGATCTTGAGCAAGACGCCTCCCCTGTAGGAGCGAACTCGTTCGCGAGGCGTCGTACCTGACACACATCAATACGGCCGTCTCGCGAACAAGTTCGCTCCTACAGGCGGATGATCATTTACAACCTGAAATGCCCCACCATCCCTTTCAATTCCATCCCCAAAGATGCCAGTTCGATGCTCGACGCAGCATTGCCCTGCATCGCCAATGCTGACTGATCGGCGCTGGCGCGGATGCTGGTGACGCTGCGGTTGATCTCTTCGGCCACCGAGCTTTGCTCCTCGGCAGCGGCGGCGATCTGCTGGTTCATCTGCTGGATCAACGACACCGCCGCAGCAATGCTACCCAGCGCGCTTTCCGTTTGTAGCGCATCGCTGACGGCCAGTTTCACCAGCTCGCCGCTGCTCTGAATCTGCACCACCGACGCTTGGGCGCCCGTTTGCAGACGAGTGACCAGACGCTCGATTTCCTCGGTCGATTGCTGCGTGCGTTTTGCCAGCGCGCGGACTTCATCGGCCACCACCGCGAACCCCCTGCCCTGCTCACCTGCGCGCGCCGCTTCGATGGCGGCGTTCAGGGCCAGCAGGTTGGTTTGCTCGGCAACGCTCTTGATCACGCTGAGGACCTTGCCGATGTTCTGGATTTCCGCGCTGAGGTTCTCGATGGAGTGACTCGCCGAACTGGCCGACGTCGCCAGCTCTTCAATCCGAGCCATGCTCTGGCGCACTACCCGCTGACCGCTGTCGACCTTACCGTCCGCAGTTTGCGCCGCCTGAGCCGCCTCCTCGGCGTTGCGCGCAACGTCATGCACGGTGGCGGTCATTTGATTCATGGCCGTGGCCACCTGATCGGTTTCTTCCTTCTGACTGCTGACTTCCAGATTGGTCTGCTCAGTGACCGCCGACAATGAATGCGCCGAGCTCGCCAGTTGCTCGATCCCCGCTTGCAAGCCGCTGACAATCCCGCTCAGCCCGGCCCCCATCTGCTGCATGGCGGACATCAGCTGGCCGATCTCATCACGGCGATTGACCGGCACGTTGCCACTCAAATCGCCAGAAGCAATGCGTTGCGCAGTGGCAATGACACTGCGCAATGGCGCGACGATCAAACGGGTGATCACCCACGCCGCGATCAGCCCGACCAACAGCGCCAGCACCGAGGAGCCGATGATCCGCAGCGTATTGGCCTGCAGTTCGTTGGACACCGATTGATCTTCCACGTCGTAGGCATGATTAACCTGCTGCACCACCGCCCTGGCGCTGGCCGCCAGTTGCTGCGACACCTTCGCCTCGTCAGCCAGCAGCCCGGTGTATTCGTTGAGCTTATCGCCGAAATTGGTGATGTGGCCGCTGACTTCCGAGAGCACGGTCTGGTAACCGGCGTCCTTGATCAGGCCCCCTAGATCTACGGCAAGCTTTTGTGCCTCGACGGCCTGTTCGATCTTGCCGGTCTTGGCGTCCTCACCCGAGCCGGTTTTGCGGCTTTGATCCAACCGCACGCGGGCCTCGTCCAGGGCTTGCATCATCAGCTTGGAAATCTGGCTGACCTGACCCGATTGCTCGATGAACTCCGCGCCCTGCTGGCCTTGGGAATCTTTCAATGCATACGCGCCATCATCGGCCAGACCGGCCTGCAACACGTCCAGATTGTTGGCCACGCTGGACACTGACCAACTGGCCATTTCCAACGCCAGGTCTTTGCTTTGGCTGAGGCTGACGAATTGATCGAACGATTGGCGGTACGCAGCGAGACCCTGCTGGACCTCGGTCATCATGGTCTGGTTGGCAGCGGACGCGGACTTGAGATGCTCGGCCTGAGCAGTGAGGCCTTCGAGCCCGGCGTGCATCGATTCGACCTGCTTGGGATCGCTGTGCAACGCATAATCCTGCTCGATCAGCCGAACCCGGTTGAGCCCGCTATTGAGGGCGTTCATGTCCTTTAAGCTGTCGAAATGCACGCTGATCGAGCGCAACGACCAGACACCGATGGCCGCCACCAACGCGGTCAACAGCAACACCAGAAAAAAACCGATGCCGAGTTTCTTGGCCATCCCGAGATTGGCAAAACGCGTTTTCACGGCCGAAATCATAATGCTCAATCCCCGTTCGACAGCTTGAAGGCGCACACAAAGAGGCCATGTGAGCATGACCATTCAATTTTCGTGCAGGTTCGCAATGGGCAGATGGCAAAACAAGTCTCTGACGTCGGAATAATGGCATTTAGCTATGCGGACGTCGTTTACAGGTAGGTTATCGGCGTAAATGGAGGGAGCTGAAGCGGCGGGGCAAGAACAGAACGAGTAATAGCTGCCCCAACGGAGCGCTTTCTGGCTCATTGTAGGAGCGCGCTTGCCCGCGAATGGGCCAGGACTGCGACGTTTCAGGTGACTGATCTGTCGCAATCGCGGGCAAGCGCGCTCCTACAAACCAGGCGTTAACGGTTCATCAAACAAGACGATTTGCCCGGCGCCCCCTCAAGGAAGGCTCGCGAATAAATTCGCTCCTACAGAGACATCAGCGCGCGGCAGCAGCAACCGTCAGTGTGCCCCTTTCAGCATCCAGCCGCGCATAGGTGCCCAACGACACCGCAATGTTGCGATCACCATGACCGATGGAAAGCCCGCCCAGCACCGGAATGCCCAAATCCCCCAACCGCTCGATCAGCACGTCAGCAGACTTTATTACTGCATTGCCATTGCCTGGCTCGCTGAACTGTCCGACCGCGACACCTGCAACCTCCTGAAGGATGCCGCAGTTAAGCAGATGGGTCAGCAAACGGTCGATGCGATAAGCGGCTTCGTTGACGTCCTCGATCAGCAGAATGGCGCCTTCAAGATCGGGCATGTAAGGGGTGCCGATGCAGGTGCTGAGCATGCTCAGGTTGCCCCCCAGCAAGATGCCTTCAGCGATGCCGGATGTGCGTACGCGATAGGTCGGCTCATCAGCGCTCGCCTCCACCACCACAGGTTCGGTGCTCATCAGCGCGTGCCTGACAGTACTGGCAAACAGGCCGCCAAGTTCCAGTTGTCCTGCTACAGGACCGTGGACCGTTGCCAACCGGGCTTTGGTCCACAGCGCGCCATGCAAGGCGGTGATGTCGGAGAAGCCGATCAGCAATTTGGGGTCGTGGCGTACGGCGTCGAAGTCAACATGCGCAAGAATCCGTTGTGCGCCGTAACCTCCGCGGTTACACAGCACGGCGCGGATTTGGGGATCAGCCAGCGCGTCGTTCAAGTCGGCGACGCGATGCTCGTCGGTTCCGGCGTAAAAAGAATGGGTGTCCAGTGCGTGAGGATAAACCCGGGGTCGCAGCCCCCAACTCGTCAATTCCTGCACCGCCGCCTGCACACGGGACTCGGCCAGGGGGCCAGCGGGCGACACAAGGGCAACGGCATCGCCGGCGCGCAAGACATTGGGGTGCAGGGTTGGGCTGATGGCAGGCATTTATTCTCTCGGCGTTTCAGAACATTTCAACAGAACTGCAATTTAGAGCAGCTGGGCAGATGAATCCAGCGGATGCGTCAGCTGAGCTTGTCAGTGGAATCTCTGCGTGGCCCCTGAAACCGCGTAACCCGTTTGCGCAGCCAACCGACGAAACCGCTCGGGTCGACCACTTGCGGTTTGCTTTCGAGCATCGCTGCCCTGGCCTTGGCGCGAAATTTCTGCAGCCCGGCCAGCGCCCCGATCAGCTCGGTATGCTCTTGCAGCCAGGGTTCCAGCTCTGCGCGATCAATGCGGTAGATCATGCAATCGGTGTATGCGCAAAAGCGCGCCATCGTCGGCGTCTGGTCCACGATGCCGGTTTCGCCGATCAACTCGCCAGGGCCCATGCGGCCGACTTCAAGCCAGGTCTCGCCGTGCAGCACGGAAGCCGACACCACGCCGGATTCAATGATGTACAAGGCGTCGGGCACAACATCTTGCGCCAGTACCACATCTCGCGCGGCGTACGCACTGAGGCGCATGTTGCGTTCGAGTTCTGCCCGGTCATCGTCGCTCAGCATGCGTAGCGCGCCGACGCTGTTGAGAACCGCAGACTGGCGATTGGTCGGGCGCACTTGATCTTGCCGGGTTTCGGTCGAGGCCAATTGCCGGTGGATCAGGTCGAACAATTGATTGCGAACTGCCGAACGCCGGTCGCGGGATTTAACGTAGCCGGTGACCTCGTATTCGACGATACGAATCCCGGACTTGACCACCACCGCCGATGCGCCGGGCTGCACCAGGAGTTCGCGACAACCCTGAATGGCTTTGTTCAAGGAATCCAGCACCAGGCTTGGACGCAGGCGGGCTGAGAGTTCGATGGTCAGGCTGATCGAATGAAAATGGTCGGGGCGGCTGAAGTTAGTGATGCGGGTTTTGGCGGCAACGGCATTGGGGATCACCACCATGCTGCCCTCGCCGGTCAGCAAGTGCGTTGAGCGCCAATCGATTTCGATGACCTTGCCTTCGATGCCATCTACGCCGATCCAGTCGTCCACTCGAAACGGTTTGGTGGCATTGAGCACGATCCCGGAAAACACGTCGCCCAGTGTGCTCTGCACCGCCAGACCGACAATGATCGCCACCGCGCCGGAAGTCGCCAGCAGCCCCTTGACCGGCAGATCGAGCACGTAGGCTGCGGCGGCCACAGCGGCGACCAAAAAGATCACAGCCCCCATCAGATCCTGCAGCAAATGCCCTTTGCCGCCGATTTTGGGCGCCATGACCAGCAACACGATCATCGTCAGCGTGCGCGCGCCGAACAGCCACCAGGCAATGGTCAACAACGTCCCCAGCACATGGCGCGCCGAGTCCCAGTCCGCAGGCACTTGGTACAGAGGGCTCAATCCGCCGTCGAGCAAGGCCATGCTGAACAGCACGAACAGTAGCACCCGGCCGACCAGTTTCCAGCGCTGCCACTGGGTCGGCACCCATTGCCACAGCACGATGTCGGCGATCAGCAGCAGCGATGCGCTGATCAACGGATACGCGAACCACAGGTGATCCATCGAAACTCTCCAAGCCACAAACCGCCAATGCAGCGCAGCTTAGCTGATCGGCATGGAGAGCGGTGAAGACGCAAGCGGTGTATCAGAAGGATTAAGGACAGCTGCGCTTCAGATCCCATGTGGGAGCGGACCTGTCCGCGAAGGCGATGTATCTAATGCAGCCTATGTAGCGAATGTACCGGTCTCTTCGCGGACAGGTCCGCTCCCACCGAATTTGCTTCAGGCTCCAAACTCTTCAGCGCCGCCATGTTGGAGCGGACCTGTCCGCGAAGTTGACGACGCGGTCTGTCAGGTAAACCCCGGGATTAGCTTCGTCCGGGCTCGGCCCAGACCCGGCTTCGTTCTATCAAAACGCCGTCACCCCACCATCCACCGCCAGCGAATGCCCGGTGGTAAAGGCCGCGCCGTCGCTGCACAGGTACAACACGGCGCTGGCGATTTCCTCGACTTTGCCGATACGTCCGACCGGGTGCATGGTCGCGGCGAAGTCGGCCTTGCGGGGGTCGGCTTCGTGGGCGCGGCGAAACATGTCCGTGTCGATCACCGCCGGGCACACCGCGTTGACCCGAATGTGCTTCTTGGCGTATTCGATGGCCGCTGATTTGGTCAGGCCGATGACCGCGTGTTTCGAGGCACTGTAAATACTCATCTTCGGGGCCGCGCCAAGCCCTGCGACGGAGGCGGTGTTGACAATGGCTCCGCCACCTTGGGCGAGCATCAGCGGCAGTTGGTACTTCATGCACAGCCAGACGCCCTTGACGTTGACGCCCATGATCGCGTCGAACTCCGCTTCGCTGCCTTCAGGCAGGCGACCTTTTTCGATTTCGATCCCGGCGTTATTGAAGGCGTAATCCAGACGGCCGAACGCTTCTATCGTTTTGTTTATCAACCGCTGCACGTCGGCATCTTTGGTCACGTCGCAACCTACGAACAGTGCCTCGCCGCCAGCCTCACGGATCAACGCCGCCGTGGCTTCGCCGCCGTCGCTGTCCAGATCCGCGACCACTACCTTCAACCCTTCGCCCGCGAATGCCAATGCAGTGGCCCGGCCGATACCTGCGGCGGCACCAGTGACCAGCGCGACCTGGCCGGAAAACGTCATGCTCATGGGGATGTCCTTTTATTTTTATGGGTGGAGGGCTTGGTGAAAGGCCAGAAACATCTATCGCCTGACGCAGTGCTTTCGCGGACGGGTCCGCTCCCACGGGAAGAGGCGCCAGCCGTGCGACAGAGGGAGTCTAGCGTCAGCCACACAGCGCGCGTCAGCACTATCAAGCCGTGGGTTATGCCGTCATGCATGACGGTGATTTGCCCCCTCCAGCACCATCACGCCAGTGGATCGAATTGCATTCGCTGCGTGACCTGTACTTGCCGGGAGCGCGATCAAGGGCTATCACTCGGGTTTGTCTTTCGACTGGAGAACCTGCCATGACCGCTCTGAGCAACCGTCAATTCCTGCTGGCCCGCCGTCCTGTTGGCGCCGTCACTCGCGATGATTTCACCTTCCAGACTGTGCCGGTGGAGGCTGTCGCTTCCGGGCAGGTTCTGGTCAAAAGCGAATACCTGTCGCTGGACCCCGCCATGCGCGGCTGGATGAACGAAGGCAAGTCCTACATTGCGCCGGTGGAGCTGGGCGCGGTGATGCGTGCGCTGGGCGTCGGCAAAGTGATCGAATCGCAAGACCCGAAGTTTGCCGTCGGCGATTACGTTCAGGGCGTGCTCGGGGTGCAGGATTATTTCGTGGGCGAGCCCAAGGGCTTCAATAAAGTCGATCCGTCATTGGTGCCGTTGCCGCGCTACTTATCGGCATTGGGCATGACCGGCATGTCCGCTTATTTCGCCCTGCTGGAAGTGGGTGCGCCCAAGGCCGGTGACACCGTGGTGATTTCCGGCGCAGCCGGCGCGGTGGGCAGCATCGCCGGGCAGATCGCCAAGATCAAAGGCTGTCGCGTGATCGGCATTGCCGGTGGCGCTGACAAATGCAAGGCGTTGCTGGATGACTATGGATTCGACGGCGCCATAGATTACAAGAACGAGGACATTCACGCTGGCCTGAAACGCGAATGCCCCAAGGGCGTTGATGTGTATTTCGACAACGTCGGCGGCGACATCCTCGACGCAGTGCTGATGCGCCTTGCTCCGAAGGCGCGGGTAGTGATTTGTGGCGCCATCAGTCAGTACAACAATAAAGAGGCCGTCAAAGGACCGGCCAATTACCTGTCGCTGCTGGTCAATCGCGCGCGCATGGAAGGGTTTGTGGTGATGGATCACGCCGCCAACTTTGCCAGCGCCGGGAAGGAAATCGCCGGCTGGCTGGCCCAGGGCAAAATCAACAGCAAGGAACACGTCGTCGAAGGGCTTGAGACGTTCCCGGAAACGCTGTTGATGCTGTTCAAGGGTGAAAACACCGGGAAGCTGGTGTTGAAGGTGTAAATCGCCCTCTGTAGGAGCCAACGTGTTGGCGAAGCGGTTCACACTTTAGCCAGTTACATCGCTTCGCGAACAAGTTCGCTCCTACAGGTGCTGTACGCGGCAAGGCATCCACGTGCGTCCGATCCCTGTAAATAACCTGAACAACTCGTCGATCGTGCTGCCAAAACCACCTGAAGGCGCGCGGTGGTGTAAGCTCGTGCGCTATTGATTTTCGACCATCGAGAGGCATATGCGGGCTACCTTCCGACGCTCCACACTGTCCAGACTTCGCGGCTTTTCTCTGCCTATCGACGCACTGACCATTCTGCCCAGCGCGGCCGATTACCGCCGTTGCCTGTTGGAGCAGATTGCCAGCGCCCAACAACGCATCTATATCGTCGCGCTTTATCTGCAACAGGATGAAGCCGGACAGGAAATTCTCGACGCGCTTTACGCCGCCAAAACAGCCCGACCCCACCTCGACATTGTGGTGCTGGTTGACTGGTTCCGTGCCCAGCGCGGCCTGATCGGCGCGGGCAAACAGGCCGGAAACTCAACCTGGTATCAGGCGCAGCACCTGGAACACGACGAGGAAGTCCCGATTTATGGTGTGCCCGTTCAGACCCGCGAACTGTTCGGGGTCCTGCACCTCAAAGGCATCGTGGTCGATGATTGCGTAATCTACAGCGGCGCGAGCATCAACAACGTTTATCTCGACAAGCTGGGCAAATACCGCCTGGACCGTTACCACCTGGTGCGCAACAAAGCCTTGGCCGATACATTTCAGCGCCTGGTTCACGACGAGATCCTGCCGTCTGACGCGGTGCATCGCCTGGACCTGCCCTCACCGCCGAGTTCACGCAGCCTGCGCAGTGAAATCCGCCAGTTTCGCCAACGCCTCAAGCGCGCCAGCTACAACACCGACGCTGGCCTGACCGACAACGGCGAGCTGCGGGTGATTCCGCTGTTGGGCATAGGCAACAAGAACCCGCTGAGCAAGACCTTGTGTGATCTGATCGCCGCTACCCACACGCAACTGACACTGTGTACGCCGTATTTCAATATGCCGCTGGTGATCAAGCGCGAGCTGACCCGAGCCCTCAAGCGCGGCGTGAAAATCGACATCATCATCGGTGACAAAACCGCCAATGACTTTTTCATCCCGCCGCAAGAGCCGTTCAAAGTGATTTCGGCGCTGCCCTACTTGTATGAAATCAGCCTGCGCAGGTTCATTCACAAGCATCAGGAAGCAGTCGCCAGGCATCAGCTGAACATTCATTTGTGGAAGGACGGTGACAACACGTTCCACCTGAAGGGCCTGTGGTCGGACCAGCGCTACACGCTGCTGACCGGCAACAATCTCAACCCGCGAGCGTTTCAGCTTGATCTGGAAAACGCGCTGCTGATCGATGACCCGAAAGGCGAATGGACCCAGCCGCGTCAGGCCGAAATCGAGCAGTTGATGGGCAACACCCAGCGCCTCGGCAAATACGACGAGCTCGACACGCTGGTCGATTATCCCGAAGGCGTGCGCACTTTCCTGCGCCGCGTGAGCCGGGTGCGGGTCGAGCGTCTGCTGTATCGCATTCTGTGAAGCCGGGATTGCCAGCGTGAGCAAAAAGACCGGCATCCGCGCCCAGCAAGCTGACCAGACCCGGGCGCGGATTCTTCAGGCGGCGATCAAGGTGTTCACCGAAGACGGCTATTCCGGAGGCCGCGTCGAGCGTATTTCCGCCGAAGCCGACTCCAACGACCGCATGCTTTATTACTATTTCGGCAGTAAGGAAAAGCTGTTCGTGCGCGTGCTTGAGCACACCTACGAGCAGTTCAATCTGGCCGAAAGTACCCTGCGTCTGGACCCGTCCACGCCGGTGCAAACCTTGCAGCAGGTGGTGGCGTTCGTCTGGGAGTACTACGTGACGCACCCGGAATTCGTCGCGATCCTGAGCATCGAAAACCTGCACAAGGGCAAGCACGCCAAGCAGTCCAGCGAACTGCGGCGCTTGTCCGGGGAGGCTGTCGGCGTGCTCAGGCCGATCATCGAAGCCGGTCAGCAGCAGGGCTTGTTCCGCGAGGACCTGGACATCAAGCACGTCTACCTGATGATCGCCTCGCTTTGCTACTTCTATAACTCGAACCTGCACACCCTGACCTCGTTCCTCGATCAAGACATCGCCCAGCCGCAGCAACGGCAAGACTGGCTGGGGTTTATCAGTGATCTGGTGGTGCGTGGGGTGATGAAGCTGCCTTAGCCGCGCGCCGCTCCTACAGGGATGTGTGTTTGTCCGGAATTTGCAGGTGGACCATTCATTGTGGGAGCGGACCTGTCCGCGAAGAGGCCGTTACATCCAACGCATCTATCGCGCCTGACAGATAGCCTTCGCGGACAGGTCCGCTCCCACAGGTCTGTTGATCATTCAATGCGTCCCGGGATTGGCCCTCAGGTGCGCGACCTTCTCGGTCAGCCCCGCCCACTGCGGCTCATTGGGCGCGAAGCGGTGGCGCAAGTACGCAGTCAGTTCGCTGATCTGAGTGTTGGACAGGCTGTGCTTGAAGCCCGGCATGTAACCCAGGTCTGGCGTGGCCGGGTTGGAAATCCCTTGCAGAATCACCTTCACAAGATTGTCCGGCACAGCACTGTGGACATTGGTATTGGTCGCCAGCGACGGGCTGACGCCAAACAGTTTCGGCCCCAGACCGTCGGCATGACAGCCCTGGCATGAGCCTTCGAAAACCCGCTGGCCGTTGTTTAATGACACGGCGCTGACGGTCGGTTGCGCGACCTCCTGAGCGACGGGCGCAGCGGCGGCCTCGGCCGAGCCATTGAGTGAGGCCAGGTACACCGCCATCGCCCGCACATCGGCCTTCGGCAATTTTGCCAGCTCCGTCACCACCGGCCCCATCGGCCCTGCCGCGACGCCATGGGCATCGGAATAGCCCGTGCTCATGTAGTTGAACAGTTGATCCTCGGTCCACGGCGTCGGCGATTTCGACAAGCTGTTCAGCGCGGGAGCCTCCCAGCCATCGACCATACCCCCCGCCAGGAATGAAGCACCGCCCTTCTCTGCGCCCATCACGTTGCGCGGCGAATGGCAGGCCGCGCAGTGCCCCAAACCGTTGACCAGATAATTGCCGCGATTCCATTGCTCGCTTTGCTGCGGCTGCACCTGGATTTCGCCCTTGCGCAGAAACAACGCATTCCAACCCGCCATCAATGGCCGCATGTTGAACGGGAACTGCATGTCGTTGGCTTTCGGCGCCTGCTTGACCGGCGTCTGGGACATTAAATATGCGTACAACGCCTGCATGTCGGCGTCATTGATATTTCGGAAAGCGGTGTAGGGAAACGCCGGATAAAGGTTCTTGCCATCGCGACTGATGCCATCGCGCATCGCCCGCTCGAACGCAGGATAAGACCAGTTGCCGATGCCGGTTTCCGGGTCTGGCGTGATGTTGCTGCTATATAAGGTGCCGAACGGCGTCTGCATCGCCAGCCCGCCCGCATTGGTGACACCACCCGGCGCCGTGTGGCACACCGCGCAGTCGCCCACCGCCGCCAGTTGCCGACCACGCTCCAGAGTTGAAGCGGACCAGGTGCCAGCGCTTGGCGGCGTGATCGGCGCGATTTCAGATTTGAAAGGGAACGCCGTCGCCGCGACGCCCAAAATCGCACCGAACGCTGCGAACAAAGAGCCAAACAGCCATTTTGAACGCTTGGCTTTCGGCGATTCCGGAGGATTGCTGTTGGCCGCCTCCCCGGCGCCCTTTAACGCGGCAAGCACCCGTTCGGCAGTGATTGGCAATTCGCGAAAACGAATCCCGGTGGCGTCATAAATGGCATTGGCAATCGCTGCCGCACTCGGCACCGCTGCCGATTCACCTGCACCCAGGGGCGGCTCGCTCTGACGCGGCATCATCATGACGTCGACTTTCGGCACCTCGGGAAAGGTCAGGATCGGGTAACCGCCCCACTCCTTGCTCGACACCGTGGACTCCTCGAACGTCACCCGCTCCTTGAGCACGCGACTTGTGGACTGAATGACGTTGCCGTGAATCTGATGCTGCACGCCTGCCGGGTTGACCATCATCCCCGCGTCGTGGCCGATGACAACCCGCGTTACCGAGACGTCGCCGGTGTGTTTGTCCACCGCGACGTCCGCGACCCACGCCGCCCACGCCGCGCCGAAACCGGGAAACTTACTGTGAATGTAACGCGCGTAGGCAAAACCGCGACCACGCAATACGCCGTCCTCTTCGACCATCTGCATCGGCTGGGTGCGCGGCGACCATTCAGCACGGGCGGCAGTGGCCCGGACCAGCTCGGAGGCGCGTTCGTCGTGCAGATAACGCAGGCGGTATTCAATCGGATCGACCCCGGCTGCGAAGGCCAGCTCATCGATGTACGACTCATGGGCGAAGGTATTGGGCAAAGCCGACACGCCGCGCATCCAGGAGGCGCGAACAATGGGCGCCATGTCGTGGATGGTCACGCGCATGTGCTCGAAATCGTAGGGCGGGATCGAGGTGCGGTCGCCCATTTCGAACATCGTCGCCACTGGATCGACGCGCCCGGTCAGCAACAGCGCCAGAGTTGGCGAGTTGTTGGAGGGGTAGCTGGTCTGGAAGTCATATCCTGCCACGCCGCCGTCGGCATTCAGGCCGCCGTCGACTTCCATCAGTTGCGCGGTGCCTTTGGGCTCCCACGCGTGCTCTTGCTCGCGGGTCAGTTGCACCCGCACCGGCAGACCCACCGCCCGTGACAGCAACACTGCGTCGGCGCACACATCATCGGCGCAGTTTCGGCCATAGCAGCCAGCGGCTTCCATGCGGATAACTTCGATATTGTCTTCAGGGTATTCCAGCAGCCAGGCCAGATCCGCGCGCAACATGTGTGGATTTTGCGAACCGGACCACACCCGAATGCCGTTTGGCTGGTAGTCCGCCAACCCGCAGGACGGTCCGATGGAGCCGTGAATCTGGTAGGGCCATAGATAGGTGCGGGTCATCCGCTCGCTGGCGCCGTCCAGTGCCTGGACCACATTACCCTTGTCCAGCACCACCCGATCAACGCTGGGGTTGTCCCGAATCGCCTGTTCGACGTCGCTCATGTCCGGCAACTTGTGCTGCCAGGGCTTCCAGGTAACTTTCAGCTCCCGCGCGGCTTTGGCGGCCTGCTCTTCGCGCATGGCGACGATGCCGACGAAATCACGAATCACCACCACGCGCACGATGCCGGGGATGTGTGCGATGGACGATTCATCGACGTTCAGCAAGCTATTGCCGACGAAATCGCCGGTGTCGTAACCCGCGTACGGCGGTCGGACTACCCGACCATGAAGCATGTCGGGCAAGCGCATGTCATGCACATAGGTCAACTCACCGGTGGCTTTGCCTGGGATATCGACCCGCGCGGCGGCCTGGCCCACCAGTTTGTAGTCCTCGAGTTTTTTCAGCGGCGCATCGCCGGAAATGCGCAGTTCGATGTGCTGGCCGCTGACCAGCTCGCCGAAGCTAAAGGTGCGGCCGTCTTCGGCTTTGATCACGCCCGATTCGATGACCAGGGATTTTGCATTGACTGACCAACGCTCTGCCGCTTCATCTAGCAAGAAGCGCCTGGCTTCGGCGGCGGCGTTGCGCAGTGGAATGGCGGAGATCTGTAGCGTCGCGCTGGCGATGGTGGCGCCCTGATTAGGGGCGCGCTCGGTGTCACCCAGGATCATTTTTACCTGATCCATCGTGAGGTCCAGTTCCTCGGCCACGATCTGCGCCAGCGCGGTGCGAATCCCGGTGCCCAGATCCACATGGCCGTTGAACGCATAAACGGTGTTGTCTTCATCGATGGCGATGAACAGTCCCAGCTCCATGGGCCTGATGGTGGGCGTGCCGCCTTTGGCAACGGGACCGGACGGCGGCAGGATGTCGTCGACGATCAGCAGTACGCCGTTTTTCGCCAGCAGTTGATCACGGGTAGGCGTGGTCTGGGTCATGGTCGTCGATCCGTTCAAGGCTGTTGACGGGCGGCTCGCATCACCGCACGCAGAATTTCGATGTGGGTGCCGCAACGGCAGAGGTTGGCCGAGAGTTCGTTGCGGATTTGCGCTTCGGTGGGGTGCGGGTTGCGGTCGAGCAAGGCTTTGGCGGTCATGATCATGCCGTTCATGCAGTAACCGCATTGCGCGGCTTGCTCGTCGATGAACGCTTGTTGCACCGGGTGCGGGCACTCGCGGGTGCCGATGCCTTCCAGTGTGGTGATGTCGCGACCTTCGGCACCGGCCAGCGGAAATACGCAGGGCCGCGCGGCGACGCCGTCGATGATGACCGTGCACGCCCCGCATTCGCCCAGCCCGCAGCCGAATTTCGGGCCGTTGAGTTGCAGGTCGTTGCGCAGAATCATCAGCAACGGCGTGTCGGCCATGGCCGTGACCGACGTCGTCTGCCCGTTGACCCGCAGCGTCACGGTCTTCTCTGCCGCGACTGCACGCTCACTCATTTTCCGCTCCCGTCTGTTACCGACCGTCCCTGGCGTTTGATGAAGTAATCACTTCATCAAATGGGAGCAGGAAGCGTGCCAGTGCAGGATGCTTGGACGTGTAGGAGCGCGCTTGCCCGCGAAATGATTGGACTGACTAAAAAAATATGCTGGATGTACCTATGTCATCGCGGGCAAGCGCGCTCCTACAAAGGGTCGGAACGAGCTGGTTATTCGTCGCTGTCATCAATCAATTTGCGCAGCAGAAACAACACCGCGACGCGCTCGGCGGGGTTGAGTTTGTTGAGGGTCAGTTCGCTGATTTGCGCGGCGCGGGGGACGGTTTCCTGCACTAATTGCAGGCCGCTGTCGGTCAGGCTGCAAATGACTTTGCGCTTGTCCTGCGGGTCCGGCTCAAGGCTGATGAGGTCTCGGGCCTTGAGGCGATCGACTATGCCGCGAATGGTGGCCTGATCCACGGCGGTGGCTTTGACCAGCTCGGTCTGAGAGCTGGGACCGTGATCACGCAGTGCACACAGGGTGACAAACTGCACGGCGGTGAGCTGAGAGTCGCCGACGTTCTGTTGAAAAATCGCCAGATGCCGTTGATACGCCTTGCGCAGCAGATGGCCGACCTGATTGGAGAAAGCGTAGGACGCGTCGTTATTAGAAGAGTTGTCGGTGGACACAGGCGGCTCGTTTGGCGGGCTTGAGGGAATTGGCGGCTACATTAACGTGTGCGGGGTTGGAGGGGAATCGCGCCCACTGACTTGTAGGAGCGAATTTATTCGCGAAGCAGTATTTCAGCCGATGTATTGATATCGGCTGTACCAGCCTCTCGCGAATGAATTCGCTCCCACAGAATAAGATCTCAGCGGGCTTTGGAGGCCTGCGGCGCAACCACTTCTCCGCCCAGCACAACCGCCAGGTCATCCAGATAGATGTCGCAACGGCGCAGCGGGATGTCCAGGTGGCACGGGGTTTTGCGCTTGCCGCCGACTTCGGTGTTAGGGCCGGTGGAGAACAGGAAGTTGCCGTAGAACGCGCGGGCGTCCATGCACATGCCGTCGTTTTTGTCATGCAGGCCCATGGCCGTCCATTGCGCACGCGGCTGCAAACCCCAACCAATGTGGGAAATGCCGTACACCTCGGGATCGTTGAAATACTTCATGTAATCGCGCAGGTATTCGGCCTCGAAACCGCCGTGGATCGAGGTGATGAAGCCCTTGTCGATCTCCAGCGTGATCTGCTCGCGGGAATAGTTTTTAAACGGCAGCACGATGTCGCCGATGTCGATCACCAGCGTGCCTTCGGCCGTTTCTTCGTTGGGCCATGAGAACAGAAAGCCGCTGGGCCAGTGGTCCCAACGCCCCGGTTCATCAGCAAACCCATACTCGGTGACCGACGGGTATTGCCCCAACTGGGCGCGGAAATCGCTGCCCGCCTTGGACTTCACCTGAATCGTGCGCGCCGCTTTCAGCACCTCCTCGGCCGCCAGCACCCGCGCCTTGTCCGCCAGCGTAGGCAGCATACGGGCCAGTACTTCCGGGGGCTCGACCGCCAAAAGGATGCGCGTGCCGGTCTTCAGGATCTGCTCCTGTTCAGGTGAATGCAGCAGCATCATCGTGTCGACCACCAGGTCGGCGGCTTCAAGCGCCCGTTGCGCGGCGATGTTGCCGGTCAGCGCGGTGTCGCCGCAGTAGGCGGTCATGTCGTTACCCATGGCCGTCGGATGATTGAACGAGGGCAATTCCACCGCATAAACCTTGGCGCCCAGACGCTGAGCCGCGTCCATCGCCGCACGCACGGTGCGCGGATTGGAGTAATGGCTCTTCAGGATCGCAACGCTCTGAGTGGCGTCGACTTTCGACAGCTTCAGAACGTGTTCAAACATTTGAGTCAATTCGCTATCACTAACCGCCATCTTCGTCTCCTTGGCATTTGGCCACTTACCAAACGCACCATTGAAAGGCATCGCGCTTCAGAGTAGTGCATATTTTAAAGCGTACACACTTATTAAACGCGATCAGACATCAAATAAACGCCGTCTGCAAGAGCTGAGCCAATTCGTTACCTACGCACACAACGCCCAATTTATGGGCGTTACCTAGGGTTACGGCGGCAGTTATCGGGCAAATCAGTATTTTTTGAAACACCTATTCACATTTCAAGAAAACAGCGTATACACTTTAAAAACGCCACATCGCGACGCCATTGAGTCGCTCGACTTCCAACTGTCTTCAAGCAGCACAAGGGAACCGCCCCATGCCAAATACGCAAAAAATCGCCATCGTCGGATCAGGTCTGGGCGGAGCCGCAGCGGCCACGCTGTTGCAGAAAGCGGGATTCAAGGTTGATGTCTACGAACAGGCCGCCGAGTTCTCGCGCATCGGCGCCGGGATCCACATGGGTCCAAACATCATGAAGATCTTCCGTCGTATGGGCATCGAGCAGCAGCTCAGCGACATGGGTTCGCACCCGGATTTCTGGTTCAGCCGAGATGGCGCCACAGGTGACTACCTGTCGCGGATTGCATTGGGCGAGTTCTCGCTCAAGGAATACGGCGCGGCCTACATCACCGTTCACCGCGGCGACCTGCATGCGCTGCAGATGTCGACCCTGGCGCCGGGCAGCGTGCATTTCAGCAAATGCCTGACCACCCTTGAAGAATCCGAAAACGGCGTGCGTCTGAATTTTGCCGACGGCACCCACGCCGACGCTGACATCGTCATCGGCGCGGACGGCATCAACTCGCGTATCCGTGAAGAACTGCTGGGCGTGGAAAAACCCCTGTACAGCGGCTGGGTCGCCCACCGCGCGCTAATCCCGAGCGAAGTACTGACCAAGTACAAACTGGATTTTGAGAACTGCGTGAAGTGGTGGAGCGAGGACCGGCACATGATGGTCTACCACACCACCGGCAAGCGCGATGAGTACTACTACGTGACCGGCGTGCCACACCCGGAATGGGATTTCCAGAGCGGTTGGGTCGATAGCAGCCAGGACGAAATGTACGAAGCCTTCGCTGGCTACCACCCCACCGTGCAAGCGCTGATCGAATCCACTGGCAGCGTGACCAAGTGGCCGTTACTCAATCGCAATCCGCTGCCGCTGTGGAGTCGTGGTCGTCTGGTGCTGCTGGGCGATGCCTGCCACCCGATGAAGCCGCACATGGCCCAGGGCGCCGGTATGGCCATCGAAGATGCCGCGATGCTGACCCGCTGCCTGCAGGAAACCGGCCTCACCGATTACCGCACCGCGTTCAAACTTTACGAAGCCAACCGCAAGGAACGCGCTTCCCGCGTGCAGGCTGTTTCCAACGCCAACACGTGGCTGCGTACCCAGGAAGATCCGGCCTGGGTTTACGGTTACGACTTGTACGGCCAAGACCTGAAATCCGAGGTGAGCGCATGAGCACGTTCATCCACGGCGGCAACGTTCAGGCCAATGGCATCCGTCAGCACTATTTGCGCTACGGCGGCGAACGGCACCAGAACAAGCCTGCGCTGATTCTGATTCCGGGCATCACCAGCCCGGCAATCACCTGGGGTTTTGTCGCTGAGCGGCTGGGCGGGTCTTTCGACACCTACGTGCTCGATGCGCGCGGTCGCGGGCTGTCCTCCACCGGACCGGATCTGGACTACAGCGTTGACACCTGCGCCGACGATATTGCAGCGTTTGCCGAGGCGATGCACCTGGACAGTTATCACCTGGCCGGTCACTCCATGGGCGCGCGTTTTGCAGTACGCAGTGCGGTACGTAACCCGCGCGGCCTGAAAAGCCTGGTGCTGATCGATCCGCCGGTTTCGGGGCCTGGGCGTCGGGAATACCCGGCAAAACTGCCTTGGTACGTGGACTCGATTCGTCAGTCGCAGAACGGCATGAGCGCCGATGACATGCGCGCGTTCTGCGCCACCTGGACCGAGGAGCAACTGCAGTTGCGCGCCGAATGGCTGCACACCTGCTACGAGCCGGCCATCGTCAAGGCGTTCAACGATTTCCATGACGAAGATTTCCACCAGGACTTGCCGAATTTGCCGGTCCCTGCGCTGCTGATTGTCGCGGGCCGGGGCGGTGTGATTCTGCCGGAGGACGAAGCGGAAATTCGCCAGTTGCAACCGCAGATCATGATCGCCCGCGTCGAGAACGCCGGGCACATGATCCCGTGGGACAACCTGCCAGGATTCTTCGTCGCGTTCGGCGATTTCCTCGGCCAGCCACTGACCTGATGAATGACGAAATCAGTTAGGAGGGAGCTTGCTCGCGATGGGTGCTTCAGGCAGTGACGATGCATCGCCTGTACTGGCGTCTCGCGAGCAAGCGCCCTCCTACAGCTTTCAGGCGTTGGCTTGAACAATTAATTGCACAGTGAGAGCGCCATGAGTGAAGAGCAAAGTGCAGACGCCAACTATCAGGGCGTGTGGGGCAATCGCGTTGGGTTCGGCAAAAAAGCCGCGCTGTTGATGATCGATTTCATGCAGGGCTACACCCAGGAAGGCGCGCCGCTGTATGCACCGGGCGTGGTCACTGCGGTGGCCGAAAGCGTCGAGCTGCTGGCCAGTGCCCGTGAGCACGGCGTATTGGTGGTGCACACCAATATCCGCTATCACCCGAAGCATTTCATCGACGGCGGTATGTGGGTCATCAAAGCCCCGGTGATGAAGGACATGGTCGAAGGCAATCCACTGGCGGCATTCTGTGAAGAAGTGCTGCCCACCGCCGATGAAGTGGTGATCAGCAAGCAATACGCCAGTTCGTTCTTCGGTACTTCGCTGGCCTCGCTGTTGCACGTTCAGGGCATTGATACCGTGGTGCTGGCCGGTTGTTCGACCAGCGGCTGCATTCGGGCAACGGCAGTGGATGCGGTGCAGCATGGGTTCCGCACTATCGTCGTGCGTGAATGCGTGGGGGATCGGCATTCAGCGCCCCATGAGGCAAATTTGTTCGACATCGACAATAAGTACGGCGATGTGGTGGCCAAGCAAGAAGCGATACAGCAGTTTCAAGCGGCAAGCCACAAGCGGTAAGTGACGCATGACCTGTAGGAGCGAACTTGTTCGCGAGACGGATTTGTGGGTGTACATAAATCGTCTCGCCAACAAGTTGGCTCCTACAGGTGCGGCGTACAAAACATAACAGGCCAGGAGCCACCCGATGCCCTCTGCGAACATACAAACCGCTGCGACAATCGCCGCGGACCCGATCAAGGCGCTTTACCAGAAGATCACCTGGAAGCTGATTCCCTTCCTGTGCTTCTGCTACCTGGCGGCTTACCTGGACCGCATCAACATCGGTTTCGCCAAGCTGCAGATGCTTGATCAGCTGCATTTGAGCGAGACCGCGTTCGGCTTGGGCGCCGGGCTGTTTTTCGTGGGCTACATCCTGTTTGAAGTGCCAAGCAACCTGGTGCTGGAAAAGGTCGGCGCAAAGATCTGGATCGCCCGAATCATGATCACCTGGGGCCTGCTCTCGGTGTGCACTCTGTTCGTGACCACCTCCACTCAGTTCTACGTGCTGCGATTCTTGCTCGGCGCCGCCGAAGCGGGCTTTCTGCCGGGGGTGCTGTTCTACCTGACCACCTGGTTCCCAACCTATCGACGGGGCAGGATCATCGCGTTGTTCATGATCGGTTTGCCGCTTTCGAGTGTGATCGGTGGCCCGTTGTCAGGCTGGATCATGGGCCATTTCGACATGACCGGCGGCCTGCGCGGCTGGCAGTGGCTGTTTTTGATCGAAGGCATTCCGAGCGTGTTGTTGGGCGTCCTTACGTTCTGGGCGTTGCCGAACAATCCGCAACAGGCCAAGTGGCTGGACGCCAGCGAGAAGGCCCTGCTGGAAAGCGAGCTGCGCCAGGACGACGCAGAAGGCAAAGACAGCAAACACAGCTTCCGCGACGGCTTTTTCAACCTGAAGGTCTGGATGCTCGGTGGCATCGATTTCTCGATCCTGCTCAGCGCGTATGCGATGGGTTTCTGGATGCCGACGTTCATCAAGAACGCAGGTGTGGTCGACACCTTCCACATTGGCATCCTGACCGCCCTGCCAAGCGTAGCAGCGTTGATCGGCATGTTGATGATCGGCGCAAGCTCAGACCGTCGTCGCGAGCGTCGCTGGCACATCATTGTGCCGTTCTGGATCGGTTCGATGGCAATGGCTGCCAGCACGTACTTCACCCACAGCGTCGTGATGACAGTGATTCTGTTCGCCATTGCTTCGGCGGCGATCATTGGCGCAGTGCCGGTGTTCTTCAGTCTGCCAGCGACCTTTTTGAAGGGTCGTGCGGCGGCTACCGGCTTTGCTCTGGCGTGCTCGTTGGCGAACATTGCAGGTTTGGTCAGTAACTCGATGATGGGCATCGCGATCGACGTAACCGGCAGCAGCGCCGGGGCGTTGTGGTTCTTCGCCGGGTGTCTGATTCTCAGCAGCTTTCTGGTGATTGCGTTGCCGGCCAAGCTGGTGAATCGCTGATCGCGTTTTAGTTGTAGGAGCGCGCTTGCCCGCGATTGCGGTGTGTCTGCAAACCATTCGTTGTCTGACACACCGTTTTCGCGGGCAAGCGCGCTCCTACAGGGCATCCCATTCTTTATGGAAAAATGGACATCAACCATGCAGGCATTTTTTAAAAGCTGTGCCTTGGCGCTGGCCGTCGGCCTGTCGGCCACTTCGCTGCAGGCGGCGGAGAAGGTGATTTTCGACACGGACTTCAACGTGCTCAACGATGACGGCCAAGCCTTCATCATGCTCGCGCAACTCCACGCGCAGAAGAAGATCGACCTCTTGGGCATGACGCTGGTCAGCGGGAATGCCTGGGTCGATCAGGCACAAGTCGATGCGCTCAAGGCAGTCGAGCGCATGGGCGTGGAGAAGGACGTCGGCGTGTATTCCGGCGCGGCCTATCCATTGCTGCATGACTTTGCCACGTACCCTCAGGAACAGGCGCTGTTCGGCTCCGGCTGGCCCGGCGCGTTCAAACACCCGCGCCCGACCTCCCCCTCGCAATTGGTTGCGCCACCCGATGGCCTGGCCACCCATACCAAACTGCGCAACGAGTCGGCCGCGCAGTTCATCATCGACAGCGTCAAGCGCAACCCCCATGAAGTCACGCTTCTGGCGGTCGGGCCGTTAACCAACGTGGCGCTAGCGATTCGCACCGCGCCGGAAATCGTGCCGCTGATCAAACGCATCGTGTACATGGGCGGCGCGATGGAAATCCCCGGCAATACCACCCCGGCGGCAGAATTCAACTGGTGGTTCGACCCGGAAGCAGCACGCATCGTCCTGCGTTCCACTGTCGAGCACGTGATATTCCCTAACGACGTGTGTGAAAAGGTCACCTTCGATGCGTCTGTCTATAACCGCGTCATCGCCAAAAAGGGCGTGATCCCGGACCTCTACAAAGCCGTGCTCGGCCCAGAGTTCGACAAGGACCCGGCGTACCACAGCTTCACGTGGGACAGCCTGCCCGCGCTGTACCTGGTGCATCCGGAACTGGTGACGGAATCCAAAGACGTGTGGGTTGATGTCGATGCGCATTTCGGCCCGGATTACGGCCGTTCGATGGCCTACAAAAAAGGCGCGCCGGTGGGCACGCAAAAGGCCAAAGTGGTTTACGGCATCAACCAGAAGGCGTTCTGGGATGAATACGTGTCGCTGGTGACGTTGCCTGCGCCGGTGAAGCACTGAACCCATCCCTCAGACCGGGCTGAATACCTGTAGGAGCGAACTTGTTCGCGAGGCGCCATACCTGACACACCGCAGCGTCGGGCTCGCCAACAAGTTGGCTCCTACAGAAGCCGGTTATTCCTGACACACCGCAGCGTTAGGCTCGCCAACAAGTTGGCTCCTACAGAAGCCGGTTATTCCTGACACACCGCAGCGTCAGGCTCGCCAACAAGTTGGCTCCTACAGGTGTGGGCGCACGCCTCGGATGGATTAACGCTCCCGGCCTGCTGATTTGTCTTCTACCCTTCGTTAGCGGGAACGCCTGAGCATCCCCACGCTCAGAGTCTATGCACCCGCCCACGAGGAACCGTCATGAAAACCCTGATCTCTCTGGCAGAACTGAACGACGCCGACCTCAGCGCCTTCAACGAAATCTGGCTGTCATCAGCCTCTTCACTTGCCGAACACGGCCCCAAAGAAGACCAACTGTGTCTGTGGCGCGCCAACCAACTGTTCACTCACGACATGCTCAGCGAAGGCACCCACGGCCAAAACGTCACCCGCGTGTGGCTGGTCCCCGATGACATCGACGACACAGCCAACGTCATGGAAATAGAAGACGCCGTGCGCGCGCGTCTGACCGAATTGAATCTCGATGGCGAGTTCTATCCCGCAGAGCAAGGTGATACGCACAGTTCGGTGGCGTGACAGTGAACAAAAGGCGCCGGGTTCAACCCGAATCACTCTGTAGGAGCCAACTTGTTGGCGAGTCCAACACCGCGGTGTATCTGTCATGCCCTCTCGCGAACAAGTTCGCTCCTACAGGTTTGCTCTACTTCTTCAACGCGTCATACGCCTCCAGCGCATGCAGCGAGTAGATATAAGCCGCCCCGGCGTTGAGCGAGATAGCCGTGGCCAGCGCGGCAGCCACTTCTTCACGGGTGGCGCCAGCCGCGATCGCAGCTTCAGAATGCGCGCCAATACACCCGTCGCAGCGGGTCGTAATCGCCACCGCGAGGGAAATCAGCTCCCGCGTCTTGGCGTCCAGTACGTTGTTTTCGGCTGCAGCGTCACCCAGCGTCATGTAGGCCTTGACCATTTTCGGGTTGGATTTGGACAGTGCGCCGAAGGACGTTTTGATGGTAACAACCAGGTCTGACCAGTTGCTGAACATGAGGGCATCTCCTGAGAACGGCGACTGACTGCGCCGATTCAGGGCAGTCTGTGCCAGTGGCAGTAGGCAAAAATTGTGCGTTTGGCTCATTTTTTTGGGTCTCAAATGGATGCCAACGCAGTACTTTCACTCTAGTCCACGTATCACGCCCCACCACGCCCTGTAGGAGCGAACTTGTTCGCGAGGCGGCCTTCCCGGTTCTGCGCACTGTTGTCCCGCCAACAAGTCGGCTCCTACAGATTTGCGCAACCCTAACCCGGCGGCGTCGCACCCAACTGCTTCCACATCTTCTTGGTAATCCGCTGTTTGTTTTTGTAACCAGCCCAAGGGTCGGACTTGAGCTTGCGCAGCCGGGCCTGAAGATTAGCGACGTTCCATTGCGATGCGGATTTGAGCGTCGTCAATTCGTCCCTAGTGATCGGCACTGACACCGGCAATCCCGGCCGTGCGCGCACGGAATAGGCCGTCGCAGTGCTGGCGCCACGGGTGTTGCGCAGGTAGTCGATAAAGATTTTCCCGACCCGGTTTTTCGGCCCCATCACCGCGGTAAATCGCTCAGGCAACTTGTCGGCGATGAACTGCGAAACCGCTTTGCTGAAACCCTTGACCGTTTCCCAGTCGGCACCCCGCGCCAGCGGCACGATGATGTGAATGCCCTTGCCGCCGCTGGTCTTGATGAACGCCTCAAGGCCCAGCTCGTCCAGCACCGCCAGCGTCATGGTGGTGGCTTCGATCATGCTGCGCCACGGCAATACAGGGTCCGGGTCCAGATCGAGAACGAAGTGATCCGGCGTTTCGATTTTGTCGCTGGTCGCGCCCCACGTGTGCAGTTCGATGGTGCCCATCTGCGCAGCACCGACAAGCGCCTGGACGCTGTCGATTTCCATCAGCCGGGCGTGGCCGGGATCAAGTTTGGGGTCCAGTTGCTTGATGTTAGGGATTGCCAGCCGGTCTGAATGCTTCTGGAAAAACTGCTCGCCCTCGACGCCTTCCGGACAGCGCACCAGTGCCACCGGACGATGCACCAGATGCGGCAGAATCCAGTCGGAAATCGACTCATAAAAATGCGCCAGATCAATTTTGTGCAGGCCGCTCTCGTTGTCGATAACTCGTTCTGGATGGCTGATTACCACCCCGGCGACTTCGACTTTTCCCTTCACAGCGCGCTTGGCGGGAGCAGCTTTTCCATCCTTTTCATTGGCGGTTATCGACGCCTTGGACTTGAACGGGGGCTTCACGTCCTTGGGTGTCTTCGGGTATTCATGCACCACTTCGCTGGCCGGTTTATCGGTGCGCAATGCGATGAACGAGGCATGGCGGATAATGCCTTCGCGGGTCCATTCCCCGAACTCGGCCTCCCCCACCAACTCCGGTTTGATCCAGTGCACGCCGCGCGCCTGGGCGCTGGTGAGTTTCTTCTCCAACGGCGAGGCATCCTGCTCCAGCGCCTTCATCTGCTCGTACATCTCATCAAGCATTTTCTGATTGAACCCGGTGCCGACTCGCCCGGCATACACCAATCCGGCGCCCTCCTCGTTGACCGCCAGCAACAACGCGCCAAATCCGGTGCGCGTGCCTTGTGGCCGGGTGTAGCCCACGATCACAAATTCCTGGCGCTGCTTGCACTTGAGCTTGATCCAGTCCGGGCTGCGCTTGGCCCCATAGACACTGCCGGCGCGCTTGCCGATCACGCCCTCCAACGACAATGCGCGGGCGCTTTCGACGATATCGCGGTGATTGGCCGCGAAGGCATCAGAGAACCGCAGCAGTCGACTGCGCTGCTTGCCCAGCAGCTTTTTCAGGGCCGCGCGACGGTCCTCAACCGGCGCCTGGCGCAGGTCCTCGCCATCGAGAAACGGCGCGTCAAACAAGTAGTAAACGATATCTTTGCTGCGGCCGATTTCGAACGCATTTTGCAGCGCCTGGAAATCCGGGAGCCCGGCGTCATTGAGCATCACTGCTTCGCCGTCCAGCCAGCCATCGCCAAGCTTCATCGCCGTCAGCGCTTTGGCCTGCAGGGGCAAACGTTCGGTCCAGTCATGGCCATTGCGGGTGAACAGCCGCACCTCGCCCCCCAGAATGCGCGTCATGATCCGGTAGCCGTCAAATTTGATCTCGTACAACCAATCGCCTGCGGGCGGGGTGTCCACCAGGGTCGCCAGCTGCGGCGCAAGTTTTTGCGGGACAGCCGCCTTTTTGCCCCGCGTTTTTTTTGCAGCCGGTTTGGGTGCGCCGGCTTTGCTGGCTGTCTTGCGGGATGGGGCTGCGGAAGCTTTCTTTCTGCCATCGCCCACCGTTGCGCCGCTGACCACGCTTTGCGGCTGGTCAACCACGATGTCGTACTCATCCTGCGAGCGCACGGCCTCGTCCTTTTCCTTGATCAGCAGCCACTGCTCCTTGTCACCGCTGCCGCGCAGACGAGTGCGCACCAACGCCCATTCGCCGGTGAGTTTCTCGCCAATCAGGGTGAATTTGAGTTTGCCGTCCTTGTAGGTTTGCTGCGGATCACCATGGGGCTGCCATACGCCGCGATCCCACACGATCACGTCGCCCGCACCATATTGGCCCTCAGGGATGCTGCCCTCAAAGGTGCCATAGCCCAGGGGGTGATCCTCGACGTGAACGGCCAAGCGCTTGTTTTTCGGGTCCAGACTAGGGCCTTTGGGCACCGCCCAACTTTTCAGCGTGCCGTCGAGTTCCAGGCGAAAGTCGTAATGCAGGTTTCGGGCATCGTGTTTATGGATGACGAAGCTCAAGGCCTGATTCTTGTTTTTGGACCCGCGTTTAACCGCAGTTTCAGCTGGCTCTGAAGTGACGTCGAAATTACGTTTGCGCGTGTATTCGCTGACAGGCTTGGCCATGATCGATTAACCCTCTGCACCGGCTGACGGATCTTCACCTGTGAATGGCGCTCACCGGATGAAGGCGCTCAGGACGCCTTGGTGGTTTTTTTCCTGGCAGGGGCACGCCGTTTGGCCGGAACTGCTTCGTCTGCGGCGGCGGTTTTGCTCTTGCTGGCAGGCTTGGATTTGCTGGTGGTTTTGGCAGAACTGCCTTTGCTGCCCAGGCTGCGTTTGAGCAATTCGGTGAGATCGATCACATCGGCAGACTTGCGCTCGGTTTCTCCGGCATCGGTCTCGACGTCTTCGATCTTGCCTTCACGGGCCTTGGTCTCGACCAGTTCCATGATCTGTTCCTGGAAGGTGTCACGGTACTCGTCTGGCTGCCAGTCGGCACTCATGTCCTGAACCAGGCGCTTGGCCATTTCCAGTTCGGCTTTGCTGAGTTTGGCGTCGGTCACCTCTTTGGTCAGCTCCAGCGTATCGAGGCTGCGTACTTCGGCTGGCCAGCGTAGAAGCACCAGCACAATCGCCTCTTCCAGCGGCATGACTGCCGCCAGGTGCTGGCTGGTGCGGATGACCACATTGGCCAAAGCGACTTTTTTGGTGTCGATAAGGGTCTGGCGCAGCAACGCGTAAACCTTCTCGCCGCGCTTGTCGGGGGCCAGGAAGTAAGGCGTGTCGATATTTTGAAGGGGGATCTGGTCGGCATCGACAAAGCCAAAAATCTCGATGGTCTGGGTCGACTTAGGGTGCGCCGAGCGAATTTCCTCTTCGCTGATGACCACGTATTGGCCCTTCTGGTACTGCACGCCCTTGACGATGTTTTCCTTGTTGATCTCTTTGCCGGTGACCTTGTTGATGCGCTTATAGCCCACCGGGTCCATGCTGCGCTTGTCGAGCCAGTCAAAGTCGACACCCTGCCGCGACGTGGCAGAAACCAATGCCACCGGAATATGCACCAGCCCGAAACTGATCGCGCCCTTCCAGATTGCCCGAGCCATTGCCTTATTCCTTGAGGGGTTGTGTCTAGCAGTGACCGGGGTGCGGGGGGAAAAGTTTCGACGGGGTGACGGGTGAAGCAGAAAACGGAATTTACAACCAGATAGCGTCCCAGAGTGGGTAGTCGCCGACGCGGTTTACCAGTCCTGCGCGAAGGGGATTGGTAACGATATAGCGTGCTGCCTGTTGCAGATCTTCGTCACGGCGAAGCGCTCGGTCGTGGTAGCCCTTTTGCCAGACGGCCCCTGGGTGGCCCGTTCGATCTTTGAAAGCTTGGCTGCTTCGAGACTTGAATCGGGACATGAGCGCCGATAACGAACCTTGCTCAAGAGTGATAAGCCAATGCAGATGATCAGGCATCACGACCCAGGCCATGGATCGGATCAGTCCTTCGCGCTCCATGTACTGAAGTTGATGGACAACGATGCGACCCAGGCGCCAATCGGCAAAAAATGGTTGTCGCTGATGGGTAACCGTAGTGAGCAGATAGACGTGCCCAACGCCCGAATAACGACCTTTACGTAATTGGTGTCCATTGAAGTCATGCACTCCTATGCCCTCCCTGGCTTCGACATGAACCCAGATTAGGCATGAATGTACCAATTGCGAGAAGACTGCATTTCGAGGTGTGTCAGGCAGATCGCTCGCAGCCTTCGGCGGCTCGTCAGCTCCTACAGATGAACGCGGATACCTGTAGGAGCTGACGAGCTGCCGAAGGCTGCGATGCGGTTTTGGCGGGGGGCATCTGCGTCACTGAAGCCGCCCTCGGCATCAATCAATCCTCATGCTTATCCAAAGTTCGCAACTTCGCGGGCAAGGCCCACATCAGCAACGCCGCAGCCAGCAGGCTCGAAACCCCGATCACATACAACGCTGGCGTGGTGCTGCCGGTCAGATCTTTGATGCTGCCGACCATCACCGGGCTGACGATGCCGCCGAACTGGCCCAGGGTGTTGATCAGTGCGATACCGCCAGCCGCTCCTGCGCCAGCACCTGCGAGCAACTTGGGTGGCAAGGTCCAGAACGCTGGAATGGAGGCTACGATTCCGGCGCCGAGCATGGCCAGGGCGACGATCAGGAACACCGTGTGCTGGGCAAAGATGCCGGCGCTGAAGAAACCAACCGCCCCCAGCACCACCAGCCCGCAAACGAACTTGCGCCGCTCACCCGTGGCATCTGACAAACGCCCCACCACGACCATGCTGATCGCCCCGAAGATGTACGGGATCGCCGTGAGCAAGCCAATGATCACCGGGCTTTCCGTCCCGGCACTGCGAATCAGCTGAGGTGCCCAGAAATTCAAGCCATAGGACGCCACCTGAATCAGGAAGTAGATAAAGCCGAGCATCAGAAAACCAGGCATTTTCAATGCAGTCAGCAGCGAGCCACCGTGCTTGTTCGGCTCGTGGTGAGCAATACGGCTGGAGAGATAGGTTTTTTCTTCGCAGGTCAGCCAATGGGCGTCGGTGACTTTGTCTTTGAGCACTTTCAAGACTACGAAACCCAGTCCGATACACGGGATGCCGCCCAGCAGGAACAGCCAGTGCCAGCCGCGCATCTGCATGACGCCGTCCATGTGGCCCAGCACCAGCCCCGACACCGGTGCGCCGATCAATCCGGCAAAGGCCGATGCCAGGAACAACGTCGAAGTGATGCGCCCCCGATAAGTTTGCGGAAACCACAGCGTCAGGTAATACAGCACGCCCGGTGCGAAACCGGCTTCCATCGCGCCGATGATGAACCGCAGCGTGTAGAACTGCCATTCACTGGTGACGAAGATCATCAAAGCGGTGGCGACGCCCCAGGACATCATGATCCGGGCGATCCAGCGCCGGGCGCCAACCTTGTACAGCATGATGTTGCTAGGCACTTCAAAGAGCACGTAACCGACCACGAACAACCCGGCGCCCAAGCCATAAGCGGTGTCGCTCAGGCTGAGGTCACTTTGCAGCTGGAACTTGGCGAAGCTGATGTTGATGCGATCGAAAAACGCGAACAGATAACACACCATGATCAGCGGCATGATGCGCCAGGCGACCTTGCGAATCAGGGCTTTTTCCGCGCTGATTACCTCGGGGAGGCTGCGGTCGGGATTCAGAGCAGAGAGCGTCATTGCAGTTTCTCCAGGCGGGCTTCCCGGTGGGTGCCCGTTTGTTTTTGTTGTCTGGCCGGACGCTCAGGCGCCCGGGTTTACGGCGTGTTGCAGTGGCGTTCAGGCTGGCAAATTGTCCGGTGCAGGATGCAGGTCGCAGTTGCGCCCGGCCTTGGCCACCTGACCGGGCATTTCATGGCCAAGCAGGTCGGGTAGACGGCGGGACAGCGTGAGCAAATGCGGCAGGTTGATGCCGGTGTCGATGCCCATTTCCTGGCACAGGTTTACCAGGTCTTCGGTGCAGATATTGCCGGACGCCCCCGGCGCAAACGGACAGCCACCTAGCCCGCCCAAAGACGCATCGAAGCGCCGCGCCCCTGCTTCGTAGGCTGCGAGCACGTTGCTCAATCCAAGCCCTCGGGTGTTGTGAAAATGCAGGGTCAGTGCCGACGCGGGCAGGCGTTGCAGTACCCGTTGAACCAGGCGATACACCTGACGCGGGTTGGCCATGCCGGTGGTGTCAGCCAGGGTCACGCCCTGCATGCCCAGTTCCAGGTACGCATCGACGATCTGCAGCACCACGTCTTCGTCGATCACGCCCTCGAACGGGCAACCAAACGTTGTCGCGATCGAGCCGTTAAGGCTCACGGACGTGCCCTGGGCCAGCGTCACCACATCGCCAAACGCCGCCAGCGATTGCTCGCGACGCATGCGCATGTTCGCCAGGTTATGAGTCTGGCTGGCGGACATCACCAGGTTCAGCTCATCGGCCCCGGCCTCCAGAGCACGTTGAGCGCCCTTGAGATTGGGGATCAACGCGACATAGGTCACTCCTGGCTGGCGACGAATGCCACGAAACACTTCATCACCATCTCGCAGTGCCGGAATCGCTTTGGGCGAGACGAACGATCCTGCTTCGATGCGGGAAAATCCTGCCAGCGACAGCTGATCGATCAGCGCGATTTTGTCGGCGGTCTCGACCCACTTCGGTTCGATCTGCAGGCCGTCACGGGGGGACACCTCTTGAACGATCAGGCGCTCGGAAAAATCAGTGATCATTGCACCACCCCTTCAGTCTTCAGGCGTTCGATGTCGGCGGCGCTCAAGCCCAGGCTGTCGAGCACGCTGTCGGTGTGCTGGCCCAGGCTCGGGCCTTGCCAGTTCACGCCGCCTGGGGTTTCGGACAGTTTGGGCACGATGCCCGGCATCTTGACGCTGGCGCCGCCCGGCAACTGGGCATCGAGGATCATGTCCCGCGCCTGGTAATGCGGATCGGCAACGATGTCGGCCACGTTGTAGATGCGCCCGGCTGGAACTTCAGCCGTTTCCAGCGCCTTCAGCACGTCATCGATGGGCAGGCTGGAAGACCATTGGCTGATAGCGTCGTCGAGCATGTTGCTTTGCGCCGCGCGGCCATCGTTATGGGCGAACTCAGGATTTTCACCCAGGTCATTACGGCCGATGACGTTCATCAGGCGCTTGAAGATCGGGTCGCTGTTACCGGCGATGACCACGTACGCGCCATCGCCGGTGGGGTAGGTGTTGGACGGCGCGATGCCCGGCAACGCACCGCCGCTGCGCTCACGCACGTGGCCCATCATGTCGTATTCCGGCACTAGGCTTTCCATGACGTTGAACACGCTTTCAGCCAGAGAGACATCGACAATCTGACCGTCGCCCTGCCCGGTTTTCACCCGCAGCAACGACATCAGCGCGCCCATGACCGCGTGCATCGAGGCCAGTGAATCACCCAGACTGACGCCCACTCGCGCCGGTGGAGAACCCGGCGTGCCGGTGGTGTAGCGAATGCCGCCCATGGCCTCGCCAATGGCGCCGAAGCCGGGGCGATCACGGTAAGGCCCGGACTGGCCGTAGCCGGAAATCCGCACCAGCGTCAGTTTCGGGTTCAGCGCGTGCAGCACGTCCCAGCCCAGGCCAAGCTTTTCCAGCGCACCGGGCCGCAGGTTTTCGATCAGCACGTCGGTGCTCTCGGCCAACTGCTTGACGATGGCGATGCCTTCGGGAGATTTGAGGTTAAGCGCGAGGGATTTTTTGTTGCGCGACTGCAGGTACCACCAGAGGGAGGTGCCTTCGTGGAGTTTTCGCCATTTACGAAGAGGATCGCCCTGACCCATCGATTCGATTTTGATGACTTCGGCACCGAACTCAGCCATCAGGCGAGCGGCGAACGGGGCGGCGATCAGCGTGCCGATTTCGATCACGCGAATGCCGGTGAGAGGGGCAGTCATGGTTCGTACCTCAGTCTTTCTTGGAATTTGGACCAAGACTAAGGGACAAGCTGTCGGACAATCCAACCGTCAGATGGCAATGGGCGTTCGCGAAACGCGAAGGGATGGATTTACTGATCCCCTGTAGGAGCCAACTTGTTGGCGAGAGCCGGAGCGGCGCGGGCGCAGGTCTATCGTCTCGCGAACAAGTTCGCGCCTACAGACGATTTGCGTCAGGCATCCGCAAATGCTCGAACAGCAACCGGCTCACCGGCGACAGCGACTCATGCTCGCGCGTGACCAGGATCAACGTACGTTCTGACCAGTCATCGTTCAGCGGAACGGCAGTCAGGCCCAGCGCACGTCCGAACAGTTCGTAAGCCTGTTGTGGCAGTACGCCGATGCCCATATCGGCCTGAACCATGCGGCACACGGCGTCGAAACCCGGCACGTGAATCCGCAGACGCAGCATGCGCCCCGCCGCTCTGGCCGCTGCGTGGATGCGCATATTGATGGAGCTTGCGGCATGCAGCCCTACCTGATCGAACTCCAGGGTTTCGGGAAACCCCACTTGCACGAGCGTGGCCAGCGGGTGATCGCCACGCATCACCACCACCAGCTTGTCCCGGCGATAGGGCACGCTGACCAGTTCTTGCACATTGGTGTCTTCGGAGCAGATGCCGATATCAGCGACGCCATCGACGATCCCCTGCACCACCCCGCCGCTGGGGCGCTCCTCCAGATCAACTTTCACCTGCGCATGACTGGCGACGAACGCGTGCAAATCCTCAGGCAGAAATTGAATGATCGCCGACAGGTTCGCCAGCATCCGCACGTAGCCGCGCAGCCCTTGAATATGCTCGCCCAGTTCCAGCCCCATTTTCTCTACATCGAACAACATGCGCCGGGCGTGGTGCAGCAGGGTTTCGCCAGCAGCAGTCAGGGTCATGCCCTTGGCATTGCGCACGAACAGGCCAATACCCAACGCCTCTTCCAGTTCCATCAGGCGCTTGCTCGCCGCCGACACCGCAATCGCCTCGCGAGCAGCGGCGCGGGTCAGGGTGCCTTCTTCGTGGACGGCGACAAACAGCTGCAGTGTGATCAGGTCGAGGCGACGGATGAGGCTTTTGTGCAGCATGGCGAACTCTCGGCGGCGAAGTGGACGAGAGGATAGTGCCATTTGCACTGGCCGCGCAGACTTATGCCATCTCGATCGGCGCCGTTGTGCATCAAAGCGCTGAACCCTGATGATTGATCCGGCTCGTAGACATAAGCGTTGCTTTGAACAACTCGCGGTATGCTCAGGCGCGTTCCATTGCATCAATCCCCCAATGAACAGGAGATCACTATGACTCACCCATCGGCTCTGCCCAGCGCTGGAAAAATGATTACCTATCGTCGCCCCGACGGCAAAGAAGTGAGCGGCTACCTGGCCAGCCCGGAAAAAACCGAAGGCGCGCCAGCGGTGGTGGTAATTCAGGAATGGTGGGGCTTGAACGATCAGATCCGGGGCGTGGCCGACCGACTCGCAGCGTCGGGCTATCTGGCGCTGGTGCCGGATCTTTTTCGCGGAAAGTCGACAGTGGAGGAAGAAGAAGCTCACCACTTGATGGACGGCCTGGACTTCAGTGATGCGGCCACCCAAGACATCAAAGGCGCCGTGCAATACCTCAAGGGCTACACGCCCAACGTCGCAGTGACAGGCTTCTGCATGGGCGGTGCATTGACCCTGCTGGCGCTCGATGCCATTCCGGAAATTTCTGCGGGCGTGGTTTGGTACGGCTGCCCGCCTCTGGAATATCTGGACGCCACCGCTATCAAGGTGCCGGTACTGGCGCACTGGGCAACCCAGGATCTGTTCTTCCCGGCTGAAACGGTCGATGCGCTAGAAACCAAACTGAGTGAAGGCGGCGTCGAGGCAGAGTTCCATCGCTACCTCGCCCACCATGCCTTTGCCAACGAAACAGCGGTCGGCTTCGGGCGTATTGCCGGTACTCAATATGATCCGGTGTGGGCGCAACTGGCGTGGGACCGGACCCTGACGTTCCTTGGCAAAACGTTGTGGAAGAGCTAATGCACCATCGCTGACGCACTTCTGTAGGAGCGAATTTATTCGCGAGCGGCCGTCAAGGCTGGCACCGGTTTAAGGCCTCTCGCGAATAAATTCGCTCCTACAGAAACGATGTCTGCCGCAACATTACCGCACCGGATCGATCGTCCCATCCACCGGGTCCGGCGGCACGTCGCCGTCCTGGCTGGTGTCGATGCTGACCACCACCGACATCCCCGGTCGCAGGCGATCAACCTCGGGTTGATCACCATCAACCGTAATCCGCACCGGGATGCGCTGGGCAATTTTCACGAAGTTGCCGGTGGCATTGTCTGCGGGCAACAGGCTGAATTCAGAGCCTGCTGCTGGTGAGATCCGCTGCACCCGACCGTGCATCTTGAAATGCTCCAGCGCATCCACCGTGAAGGTAACCGGTTGGCCCAGACGCACGTTGGCCATCTGTGTTTCTTTCATGTTGGCGATGATCCAGCGCGGACGCGGCACCAACGCCATCAGTTGCGCGCCGGAATTGACGTATGCCCCCAACCGCACGCCGATCTGCCCCAACTGTCCGTCACGGGGCGCTGTGATGCGGGTGTTGCTCAAATCGATGCGCGCCAGCTCGATGGTCGCCTTGGCGTTCTCCACCGATGCCTCAAGCGACCCGCGATTGACGATCACGGTTTGCAGGTCCTGGCGGGCAATTTCCAGCGTCGCCTTGGCCTCGGCCACTGCCGCCTTGGCTTGGGCATCGGCGGCGCGGGTCACGTCCAGCTCGCTTTTGGACACTGAGCCGTCGCTGACCAGGGCGCTGTTGCGTTTCAAGTCGGCCGCCGCTTTCAGACCTTGGGCGATAGCACTTTCAACCGCCGCCTGACGCTGGAGGATCGTTGCTTCGGCACTGCGCCGTTGTTGCAGATTATTGGCCAGCGCCGCCTGCTGAACGCCCAACTGCGCTAATCCCTGATCCAGATGTTGCTTGTAAATGCGGTCGTCGATACGCACCAGCAAATCGCCCTGCTTGACCCACTGGAAATCCTGCACCGGCACTTCATACACATAACCGCTCAGTTGCGGCCCGATCAGCGTGGTTTGCCCGCGCACCAAGGCGTTTTCAGTGCTCTCGATGGGGCTGCTGAACGGCGGCAGTTGCCAGGCATACAGAACGATGAGCACCCCTGCCAGGGCGATGCCACCAAACAGGATCGACGACACCAGCCGCACCCGGGCCGAACGCGGCTTGTTGGTAGAAGGCATCGCCGCGGGCGCCGGTGCCGGGCCTTGAGATGCTTGCTGGGTGGACGTTTCAGCGTTGCCGGACGGCGGCGTTGTCGGTTCTGTCATGAAGGGTTAGCGCCAATGGATTGAGCAGGAGGTGTCGGTGTGCTTGGGGTAAACGGTGCCACGGGTTCGGTGGTCATCCACATCCAGACCGCGCGGGTGCTGATCCAGATCATGGTCAAAATGGCGATCACGGCAATCAGCATGAACACGTCGTTGTAAGCCAGGACATTGGCCTCACGGGAAGCGATGGCCGCCAGCGAGCGAATACCCTGGCTGGTCTGCGCCGAAGGATCGGCCAGCGCTGAGGCGTAACTGCCACTGGCGCTTTGCAGACGCGATTGCATCAGCGGGTTGATCAGCGACAAATGCTCGTTGATATGGCCGGAGTGAAATTTCTCCCGCACCACTTGAAAAGTGCCCAACAGTGACGAGCCGATCAAGCCGCCAACATTTTGGGTGATCCCGAACAGCACCGAAAAGCTGACCATGTTGCGCGGGTTGCTGATCACCCCGCTGATGCCGAGGATCAGCGTCGGCCCGAGGAAAAACGTACCGCCAAACGCCAGCAAAAACTGGCTCAGGTACATGTTGGACTGACGCGTCAGGCTGGTGGAGAAGCTGTCCATCAAAGAACCGGTGGCCATGAGCGCCAGTGCAATGATCAGCGGCAGTAACAAATGCTGAGGGTTAATCGTCAGCGCGCTGACTACCAAGCCCGCCAGACTGCCCATCAACATAAAGAAATACAGCGTGTGCAGTTGCTCGCTGCCCATGTTGAGATTTTGCAGAAAGCCTACTGCGCCGGTGGCCTGTTCCGAAAGCACGATACGCGACAGGATCACACCCAACGCCAGCCGTAGTATCCGGCCGCTGCCCAACCAGCGAGTGATCAGCAAAGGGCGCTGGCGATTATGCTCAATCGCCAGGCCCGCGAGGATCAACACGATGGAGCCGGCCAGCGCCATGCCGATCCAGGGCTCTTCGAACCACCATTCGATACGCCCCAGGGACAGCGCTGCACACAGCAATGCAAACCCTGTCGCCAGCAAGGCAAAGGTCAGAAAATCCAGCGGTTCAAAAGCTTTGAATCGGTCGCCGGGGGGTAATTTGAGTGTCAGGACGCAACCCAGCGACAACAGGCACATGCCCAGCTCGAACAGATACAACCCGCGCCATTCTGCGATTTGCAACAAATCTTCGGATACCAGCCTGGCGAGCGGTATCGCCAGTTGCGCAGTGCCCAACCCCAACACCAGGGCTTTCATCCGCCACTTCTGCGGGAAGGCCTGAATCATGTAATACAGGCCAAGCGAACTCAGGGCAGCGCCGACCATGCCGTGGGCGGCGCGCACCGCGATGGCTGAATTCAAATCATTGACGAAGAGATGCGCGAACGTGACCAGGGCGTACAGCACCAGAAACACTTCGGTGAACGCACGCAAACCGAACTGCTGCCGAAACTTCACCAGCAACAGGTTCATCGACACGTTAGTCATGACATACGCCGCTGGCAGCCAGGCGATCTCCGCCTGCGTTGCGCCCAGCGGGCCCTGCAGATAAGGCAGGTTGGCCACCACCAGTGCATTGCCCAGGCCGCCGGTCAGGGCAACGATGATCCCCACCAGCGCAAACGCCACCCGCTTGGGCGTGGAGTGCAACGGAGTCGAAGGAGACCCCGGTATCGTCGGTCGCTCGTGGGGCGCCCAGTCATGGGGCTTGTACTTATCGTTCATTGAGCAGACCTGATGAATTCGTTCCTGAGACCGTTCGCGGGAGGATAATACTCACAATCTATACATATAGCGGTTTCGCAGAACGGCGCAGGACAGTTGGCGAGACTTGTTCACAGCTTGCCTATTGCTTGACCATAGATATAATGCGCGAACGAAGCGACTGACCGGATGAGATCGAGCGCTTCCTGGCTGGAGAAATCCAGTGATCACGCAAGGTGATCCAAGGCGCAAGCCAAGCGGTGTCCGGATAGCTTTACCCAATACGAAAAAGGTGCCTGATGGCACCTTTTTTCGTTTCAGCGTTTGGTTGAGACCGGTTTGCCGGTAAAGACCTTCGCGCAGAGCAGCACGAATGAAATCTTGCCAAGAATGTTTGGAGAAGCCCGCAGGGGGCTCTCAGGATATGCGCTCTCAACCACCATGTTGAGATCCCAGCGCTGCCGATCGGCAACCGGAGTGCGGCGCAGCTCAAAAAACACGTGATAAGGACCCTGTGGGTCGTTGATCGTCATCGAATAGACCCAGTTTCGTCTGTGGGCAGTCTGGCTTACCTTAGTGCGCAAATCGACGAAACCGGAAATCAGCTCACGCAGGCCCAGAGATAGACGGTAACGGATCGGGCAATAGCTACGCGCTCGCCGCCCGGCGTCCATGAGAATCGGGTGCCCGGTCGGATGGAAGGCGGGATCGTACCCGCGAGTGAAACAATGATTGCTGAATCGCACGCCTATTTTCAGCGCCCTGCCCGCTAGCTTGCTGTCGATCGGGAGTATGAAAGGATTGAGGTGGTCCAGGGCAATAATCTGATCATCCACGATCAGAACGTCAAAAAAAGACATAAGCGGTCCGTGCTGTTTGGCTGGCAATGCGGCCGGGGATATTTGCACAAGCCCGTGACATCACCAACGTAAACGGTGTCGGACGTTTCTGGTTTTTATGACATCACCCACACACTCCGTCGGCAGCACCGGACAGGCAGGAGTCAATAGTCTTTACTTGTCGATTCGCCCTTTCTCACCACGAGGATTCATGTCCATGAAGATCCCAGGTCCTGATCATCCCATCACCATTGCCCCGCTTTCGGGCACGGTAAGCGTGCATTTCAACGATATGCTGGTTGCCAGGAGCAGTAAGGCACTAGAGCTGAGAGAGGCTAGATACCCGGCGGTTATATACATACCCCGTTCGGATATTTCGATTGAACATTACGAAAAGACCGTGCATCAAAGCCATTGCCCCTACAAAGGCGACGCCAGCTATTTCAGCCTAAAAGCAGGCGCCAAAACCGCTGAAAACGCAGTCTGGACTTACGAACACGTCTATCCCGCCGTGAAGGACATCGAAGGCCACGTCGCCTTTTACCCTGACAAGGTGGCGATTTCCGTCGATTGAACACGGCATGGCAGTAAGTGCGCACTGGGGTTCACACACAAAGCAGGCCCGGAGAAAGACCGATGACGCGCCATTCACGCGAGCTACGCGATGCACCCGCCAGCAACGACCTTTGCGCACGCTATCAAAGCGTGCGAAGTCGCACTGAGCGTCTCGTCGCGCCACTCAGCCCCGAGGACATGGTCGTCCAGTCGATGCCCGACGCGAGCCCGGCCAAATGGCACATTGCTCACACCACCTGGTTCTTCGAAACCTTTTTGCTGACCCCGAACCTGGCTGATTACGCGCCGTTCGATCCGGCGTTCAATTACCTGTTCAACTCTTATTACGAAGCCGTCGGCCCACGTCACCCTCGCCCACAGCGCGGTTTGATGACGCGCCCTGGTGTGGATCAAGTCCTGGCCTATCGCAAGCATGTCGATGAGCACATGGCTAATCTGCTGATGGCCGGCGTATCCAGCGAGCTGGCGAGCCTGATCGAACTGGGCCTGGCCCATGAAGAACAGCATCAGGAATTGCTGCTGATGGACATTCTTCATCTGCTCAGCCTGTCGTCGCTCAAACCAGCCTATGATGTGCATTGGCCTGCGGACGCTCCGGGCCGTCGTGGTCAGTTCAAGCCATTGGCGGGCGGCCTGACGCAAATGGGCCATGGCAGCGCCAAGTTCGCCTTCGACAACGAAGGACCCCGCCACACCACGTACCTGCAACCGTTTGAAATCAGTGATCGGCTGGTTACCAATGGCGAATGGATGAGCTTCATTGCAGACGGCGGCTATCACACCGCAGCGCTGTGGCTGTCCGAAGGCTGGACGCTGATCCAGGAGAACGGCTGGAATTCGCCGCTGTACTGGCAGCACGACGACAACGGCTTCAAACGCATGACCCTGCGCGGGCTCGAAGACATCGACCCCGCCGCGCCGGTCACGCACATCAGTTATTACGAAGCCGCGGCGTTCGCCAATTGGGCCGACGCTCGCCTGCCCACAGAGGCTGAGTGGGAAGCAGCCGCTCGCGCCGGGTTGCTGGAGCAAGTGGACGATGTGGCCTGGCAGTGGACGCAGAGCGCTTACAGTGCTTATCCCGGCTTCAAGCCGTCGATGGGCGCGGTTGGTGAGTACAATGGCAAATTCATGGTCAACCAAATGGTGCTGCGTGGCGGCGCCAGCGTGACGTCACCGGATCATTGCCGGGTGACGTACCGCAATTTTTTCCACGCGGATAAACGCTGGATGGTGTCCGGGTTGCGTCTGGCCCGGGACAGTCGTCAGCCTGGAGTGGTCAACCCCAATGACAGCGAATTTGCCCGCGACGTGATCGCTGGCCTGTCGGCACCGACCAAGAATCTGTCGCCAAAGTATTTCTACGATGCCAACGGTTCAGACCTGTTCGAAGCCATTTGTGAAACCGCCGAGTACTACCCGACTCGCGCAGAAACCGGTCTGTTGAAAAACACCGCCGCGCAGATCGCCGCCTCGATTCCACAGGGTGCCGCTTTGATTGAATTTGGCAGCGGCGCGAGTGAAAAGACCCGTCTGGTACTGGATGCGGCGCCGCATATCGCGGTGTACGTGCCCATCGACATCAGCGCCACGGCGCTTAATAAAGCAGCATTGGCATTGCGTCAGCGCTATCCGCAGCTGATCGTCGCGCCCCAAGTCGACGACTTCACCCGTGTGCTGACGCTCCCTCAAGAAGCTAACGGGCATACCCGCGTGGGCTTTTTCCCCGGATCGACGATCGGTAACTTCACCCACGATCAGGCGGTTGATTTCCTCCATGCCGCCCATGATGTGCTGGGCACGAACGCGCATTTCATTGTTGGCGTGGACCTGGTCAAGGACGCCGCCACGCTGGTGGCTGCTTATGACGATGCCGAAGGCGTGACCGCGCGCTTCAATAAAAATCTGCTGACGCGTATCAATCGCGAACTGATGGGGAATTTCAACGTCCATGCCTTCGAGCATCTGGCGGTCTGGAATGCAGAGCAGGCGTGCATGGAAATGCATCTGGTCAGCCAAGTGGAGCAGGTGGTGAAAGTGGCGGGCCACAGTTTCCACTTCGCAGCTGGGGAACGGCTGCACACCGAGAACTCACACAAATTTACCGTAGAGTCCTTTACCGCCCTCGCCGCCCGCGCTGGCTGGACGGTGAGTGAACACTGGATCAGCGAGTCTCCGGAAGTGGCGTTGTTCAGTCTGCAGGCGTAACCGGTCAACGATCTGTAGGAGCGAACTTGTTCGCGAGACGGCAATTTGGGGATATCCCTCAAGGTCGCCTCGCCAACAAGTTGGCTCCTACAGGATGTGTCACCCGTTCCACATCGCGCCGAATCCCGGCTCTTGCTTCTGCCCGAAGGGCGTAGGAGCCCTGCTTGCAGGCGATCGGCCGGGAACCGGTCGTGAATGTTTCACCGCGACTGTTCAGACCGACCGCATTTGCAGGGCTAACTGCCGCTTCGCGCCAGATCGTCGGCAAGCCAGACTCCTGCGGCCTCCGGCCAGAAGCAATGGCATGCGCGTTACGCCCTTGGTCGCGGTATCGTGCTCTTGCTTCTGCCCGAAGGGCGTAGGAGCCCTGCTTGCAGGCGATCGGCCGGGAACCGGTCGTGAATGTTTCACCGCGACTGTTCAGACCGCCCCCCTGGCCTGATGCATTTATGCCCAGCCCCGTTGCAGGATTGTTCGTTGTCATTTGCAAATCTGCGCTGTTAGCATCCAGCACAGCTCTGCGAATGCACTACCCTCTTTGCGAGCAAGCCTCGCTTCAAGACCCAGCGATTTCTCAAGACATTACCGAGCGTTGCAATGTCCCATCAGAATAAAAACAGAACAACAACAGGGAGTCCGTGATGACGGCACAGGTAGTACCGGCCCAGCCTGCCACTGCACGATCCACCCACGATTACGTACTGGCCGAAGTTCGCAATCATATCGGCCATCTCACCCTCAACCGTCCAAACGCATTGAATGTCATCGATCTGGACATGGTCCGTTGCCTTCACGCGCAACTCGATGCCTGGGCGCAGGATGATCAGATCTATGCTGTCGTACTGCGCGGCACGGGGGAAAAAGCCTTCTGCGCGGGCGGCGATATTCGCGCGCTTTACGACAGTTTCAACAACCACGGCACCTTGCATCAGGACTTCTTTGAAGAGGAGTACGCCCTGATTCTGGCCCTGCATCACTACCGCAAGCCGGTAATGGTCCTGATGGACGGTCTGGTACTCGGCGGCGGCATGGGTCTGGCGCAGGCGGTGGATTTGCGGGTCGTCACCGAGCGCACGCGGCTGGGGATGCCGGAAGTTGCCATCGGCTATTTTCCGGATGTCGGCGCCAGCTACTTTTTGCCACGGCTGCCGGGAGAGCTCGGGGTGTACCTGGGCGTGACCGGGGTGCAGATTCAGGCGGCGGACGCGCTGTACTGCGGTCTGGCGGACTGGTACCTGCGCAGTCAGGACCTGGCCCGGCTGGACAAACAGCTGGACGCTCTCATCTGGCAAACCAACCCGCTCAAGGATTTGCAAGGGGTGCTGGCAAGCATCGGCAGTCAGCAATTGCCCGACCCAGGACTGGCGGTCCTGCGACCGACGATCGATCATTTCTTTGGATTGCCGGACATCGCCAGCATCATCGAACAACTACGTGCCGTGACACTGTTCGACACCCACCATTGGGCCCTCTGCACCGCCGACATCATGGAGACTCGCTCTCCCTTGGCGATGGCCGTCACCCTGGAAATGCTCCGCCGTGGGCGGCATCTGCCACTGCAAGCGTGCTTCGCCCTGGAGCTGCACTTGGACCAGCAATGGTTTGAGCGCGGCGACCTGATAGAAGGCGTTCGCGCGCTGATTATCGACAAAGACAAGAAACCGCACTGGAACCCGGCTCACGTCAGCGCGCTCGACGCTCAGCACGTCGCCAGTTTCTTCAGCGGTCAAGAGGCCCTGACATGAACGATCTGGAACTGACCGAAGAACAAGTCATGATTCGCGACATGGCGCGTGACTTCGCCAAAAACGAAATCGCCCCCCACGCGCAAGCCTGGGAAAAGGCTGGCTGGATCGACGACGAAGTGGTCGGCAAGATGGCTGATCTGGGGCTGCTGGGCATGATCGTGCCCGAAGAATGGGGCGGCACTTACATCGATTACGTCGCCTACGCCCTCGCCGTGGAGGAGATTTCCGCAGGCGACGCAGCAACCGGCACGCTGATGAGCGTGCACAGTTCAGTGGGCTGCGGCCCGGTGCTCAATTACGGCAGCGACGAGCAAAAGCAGACATGGCTTGAAAAACTTGCCAGCGGCAAGGCGATCGGCTGTTTTTGCCTGACCGAGCCGCAGGCCGGTTCCGAGGCGCATAACCTGCGTACCCGCGCCGAACTGCAAGACGGCGAATGGGTGATCAACGGCGCCAAACAGTTTGTCAGCAACGGCAAACGCGCCCAGTTGGCCATCGTGTTCGCGGTGACCGATCCGGACCTGGGCAAGAAGGGCATTTCAGCGTTTTTGGTCCCCACCGATAACCCCGGTTTCACGGTTGATCGCATGGAACACAAGATGGGCATTCGCGCCTCGGACACCTGCGCCGTGACCCTGACCAATTGCCGCGTACCCGCCGGCAGCCTTTTGGGTGAGCGCGGCAAAGGGTTGTCGATTGCCTTGTCCAACCTTGAAGGCGGACGCATCGGCATTGCCGCGCAAGCCCTGGGCATCGCCCGCGCGGCCTTTGACGCAGCGCTGGTTTACGCTCGTGAGCGGGTGCAGTTCGACAAGCCGATCATCGAACACCAGAGCGTCTCCAATATGCTGGCCGACATGCACACGCGCATCAACGCCACACGCCTGTTGATCCTGCACGCCGCCCGTTTGCGCACGGCAGGCAAACCCTGCTTGTCCGAGGCCTCACAGGCCAAACTGTTCGCCTCGGAAATGGCCGAATGGGTGTGCTCCAAAGCCGTGCAAATCCACGGCGGTTACGGCTATCTGGAGGATTACCCGGTGGAGCGTTACTACCGGGACGCGCGGATCACGCAGATTTACGAAGGCTCCAGTGAGATCCAGCGCCTGCTGATCGCCCGGGAACTGCGCCACTACAGTCTTTGAGCATGCCGGAGCGGCCTGCGCCTGAACGCGCACGCCCGCTCCAGGCCCCGATCAACTGAAAGGCATACGTCCGAGTAACGTCATCAACAGCGCGACTGAATCGGCGTTTTTCATCATGAGGGTCCAACGGACCTGCTCATGGTCAAGAAATACCCCTCGGGCCTCATCCAGATCCACGGTGTCGGTGAGGTCCAGAATAGTCTGATAAGGCTCGCCGTCACCTTCGTCCAAATCGGTCCAGACCCCTCCCTTAAGCATTTGAAACAGCCGGTGCCTGGGCGTTCGGTGAGACAGATATCTCTGCTGTATGTCGCTGACACCCGCCTTGATCAAGGCCCCGTTCAAGTTGGAGTCTCGTAACAGATCAATGAACGGTGCCGGGGATTCGACATACGCGATATCAAGAGTATTGAGTGCCAGATGCGAGATCTCGTGGATCAGGATGGTCGCCCGATGATGAGCCCCGGCGTCGAACCCCCCGGTATGCGCCGCATCAGCCAGCGCAAATCCCGGCGTGCGGAAGAATCGCTCGGTTAAAAAAATGCGCCGCTCAGGGTCCGCCTTTACCGTCATCCCCAGCGTTTGCTCATAGCCAGGCTTATTGATGCCCACCACAAACCGTGGAGACGACCATGGAGCCAGGGAATAGTCGACCACCTCGTCGAACAGGGTCTTGGCCGAGGACTGCAATGACAGGCGCAGCGCTGGGCTGATCGTGGTCACCCCGAAGAAATCCTTGATGAGCGTCTCCGTACGGGTATCCAGAGCCGCGTCGGTGTCCGGGAATTTCAGATTATCCAGCACGTTTTCCAGGTAGCGCTTGGCCTGTAGATGGGCTTGTCCGATGCGTCGCGCATAGTCGCGATTCGTCGCACGAATCTCCGTCATACCCCGCGCCTGGGTGATAAACACCTCAGCCACATTGGCGTCAGCCGCCGACGCTTTCATGCGGGTATAGGCCGCACCGCCACCCAATAGTCCCCAGTTGAGGTCCAGTTCCCAGTGCTGCTGTGGGTTCAGGCGCAAAGGTGGGCCGCTGGCCCGGGTGTGGCGGCCAACCACCCGCCAGGTGCCCTCGACCTGCTGAACCTGAAACACCTTGCCGCCTATCGAGGCATAACGCTTGTCCGCGGTGTTGCCCAGATACAGATTGAGCAACGGATCCTTTCGCAACACCTGCAACTCGATGTCGTTGACTTCAAAAGCGCGTAAGCGCGCCTTCAGGTCAGCTGACAGTTGGCCGTTGCCCCATGAAAAATTGGGTGCCGGCGCGGTATCGGTTGCAGGCAACTCTCGCGAAGCCTCTTCTGTGATCTCCTCAAGCGCCATAACCTCCCGCTCTTCTTCACGGGCGGTGCGCTGGGACAGCAGCATCGCCAACCCTGCACCAAATTCCGAAATGGCCTTGCCCCAGCGTTCGGTCGTTGCCGAGGTGAAAGACGACTTGAACCACGACTGGCTCTGCCACGCGGACACCAGCATGCCGAGCTTGCCGGGAAGGAAGGTCAGCACCTGCTCGCCTGTCAGGGTCAACAGGTAGGTAAAGGAAGCCCAATCGGATTGTGCGGTGGTCACCGTCTGATTTTGCGCCAGGTTCTTCATTGCACGCAGCGTGTCCTCAAAGAAGAACAGGACGGCGTTGCCCATGACTGACTCGCTGCCGAGCGTTGGGGGCAATGGGACGCTCGCCGGCAACTCCAGAGGCGGGACGAGGCCGGTAGGTAAATGGGCTCCGCCGAAGCCACCAAAATCGTATCGCGCTCGGGCTTGGGGGCTCAGGCGCTGTAAAACCAGCTTTTGCAGGCTGGTATTGTGGTGCAGATCCTTCATCAATGCAGCTTCGTTGGCGTATTCCTTGAAGCAGAAATCATCGTGAAAAATGGCATGCAAGACCAACGGACCTTGCTCGGGGTCATCGGCGCCAAACAGATACATTCCGATCGCCACATCAGCTTGCATGCCAGGCGCTGCGATCAACGCGAATGGCCGAAGCGCAACGGCCACGCCATCGACTGGCTGGCGTGCCAGCGCGTCTGGCATTTCGATGACTTGCTGGATATACCACCAGGCCCGTTCGCTGATTACGCCCTCGAGTTTCTGCTCGAACGCCATTTCAAGCATTTGCACCGGAAACTGCCAGCAAAATCGTTCAAACCGGTCGGCGTAATCCGGTGAGTGAACGCTCAGCTTTTCTTCCAGCAGCTTCTGGAAATTGCCACCCACATCGAGCTTGCGGGCCAGCGCGCTCAGGTACGGCGGCGTCAGCACATCGATAACATTGAGCGGATCAGTGGTTGAGACCGAGAGCGAAAAGCCCTTGTCGGCGCCCAAATGGTTGAGCACAAAATCGGTCAGTGTTTCTTCGTAGGTTTCAGTCGCTGCGGGAACGCCCAGCGGGCTATTGGTGCCCACGACGCCCGGCGTCAAATAACGAAAATGCTTGACCAGAACGGTGTCCGGTTCAATCCACTGTCCGGGGAAGTCCGCCGCTAACTGGCTGACCAGCTTGTCTTTGGCAAACTCCTTGAGCTTGGGGATACCAAACAAAAAGTCCCGGCCCTGGCTTTCGACCTTGAAATACAGCCTCAGGAGTTCGCAATACGTCGCCAGGTCGAAATTGGAGGCGCTGCTCAGCCAAGTGGGCAGCGTGGCACTGAGCAGCAGTGATTCCAGGCTGAGGGTAAAGGCGTCCAGCGTTGCGGCTGTAACGTTCTGCGCCTCGGCGTCTCGGGAGAGTGCCACAAAGGCTTTGCTGTCGAGCTTTCGACGCATGGCGAAAAAATAGGCTGCCTCAATGGCCTTGTACTGCCGATGGTCCTCGCCGCCCTGCAGGACCTGGATGAAAGGCTCCGTGATAGGTTGTGTCTGCAATCGGATATCCGGCGAAGCTGGCTGCTGTAACCACGTATTAATCCGTAGCGCATCCTCCTCTGACAGCAGGCTCTGCCAGCGCACGCTTTCGTCCTGCTTGCGCAGCCAACGGTTGAGGTAGTGCGTCATCTCTTTCAATGAGCTGTAAATCCGTAGCCCCTTGATCGCTGACCAAAACACCAACGGTCCGTCAGCGTCCGCAGGGCGATGGAACACAAACGCATTGCTTAGCGCAACGGCCGCCTGCGTGGAGTCGTACTCGATGCTCAGGCTCGACACGTGGACTTGCCGATTACCCAACGCCGAGCGCACCGATTGAGCTGGCCGGTCCAGCAGCTGTTGCAGCATGTCGAGAACACCGGAATCGAGTCTCCTACGATACTTTTCCATTGCCAGTTGCAGGCGCAACTGCCGCGTGCGGATGTCACAACTCAGCTGCCGCAGATCGGTCTGACGGTCGCCTTCACGCACCACGCACACGTGAGATTCGCGAATCTGTTTGAGGTAACTGGCCGGAAACAGCGCGTGGGCGCGTTTGATCAACCGGTTGAGGGTCAGGCGCTGCATCGACGCGGTAAAGTAGCCGGATACCCATACCTGGGAGGGCACGAATACCTGCGTCCCCTTCGGCAGATCCACCACGCGCGCCCCTGATACACGCTCCAGCAGCCAACTCACCAGGCTGATCGTCTCCGCTGGCTCATCGGCCTTATCAACAGGCAGGCGCAGTTGCACATCCCGAGCATCAAATCGCCCGTCAGCCAGCACACACAGTTGTGTATTCAGCACCCGACGAGCGCACGCTTCAATCCCGGGGCGACTCGTGCGCACGTGCAGCAGCTCAGCATCCAGCGCCTGTAACTGCGACACCCACGTGTCTTCTTGCGTATTGGTCGTATGGAGCGAAGTCACTGCCGCGCTGGCTACCTGCACGCCAGTGGCGAGGGTTGGCGCGACGATGGACGACTCACCGACAGCGTCTGCCGCCTTCGCTTCAGGTACGAATGAACGCGGGATCTGCCGCCAACGGCCGCTGTCGTTACGCGCGTGCAGGCGCGAATCCAGCAATCGTCGAACGTCCAGCGCATCATCGACCATCACCTGTGCTTCGTGGTGGTCACGGTAGTGGCGGGCGAGGACGAATTTCAGGTTGCGTTGCTGAAAGCCGATGATGCCGTCGACAAGATGAGACGCCAGGTCGCCCTTTTGCGCGTCGTACGGCTCGTAGGCCAGGTCGAGCGGGCCACTCCAGGTAGCCAGCACATGGTCATTGAATGACAGATGCCTGAACATGAACTCGCGACCCGCGGCGGTACTGATGTGCGCAAGCAATGCACTTCGGTCGTCGAAACCACGCAGGCCGGTTTCAGCCGAGAACAGCCACACGCTTTGGTCATCCAGATCGACGAACTCGACGGTAAACAGGCCCACCAGCTTGAGCGGTTCCTGTCCGGGAAACATGGCTGCCAGCTTGCTGATGCGAGTGATTCCCAGATCATTGTGAATCACACGGCCGGGCAACAACGCGCGCAGGTCAGCAAACTGTCGGGGGGTGAGCTTGCTGTTGGCTCTGTTGTCCAGCAAGGCTTGACGCATGGACTCAGCGAGCGCCAATACGGCTTTGTCTCGGCGCAAAGACAGCGTGTGGCCTCGCCAGTAGGTTTGCAACGTGCGCTCAAACGATCCCGTCAAAGCGCTGGTGAGTCCACTGAGCATCTTACGATAGGGTTTGGACCAGTTGGCATCGAGCGTCTGGCCGTTGCCATCCAGAAAGACAAAAGACTGATCTGCCGTCAAAGCCGTGCCAACGTAGGTGTCGAGCGCGGCATCAAGCAGGCTGCAAGTGCCGATGATCTCGCTGCCCGTCGAACTGTCGGCAGTGTTGCTCTGCTGCGCAATCTGCAACTGGACCCAATTGATATCGAAGGGAATCTCAGGTGAAGGGCGGTCTACACTGTTTTGCAGCAGCTCAGTCATGGCGCTGCGCAAAGTCGGCAGCGACTCGATCTGCTGGGAGAACGCGTTCACGGCGTCGATCTGGACGTCGACGATCGCGCCCATCCAGGACTCGAATACCGGGGCGTCCAACAGCTCGACTTCAAGGTCTGACAACGCCTGTCCAGCGGAGTCAATGCCCGCCTTCAGGTATTCGAGGAGGGACTTGCGGTCATCGAACGGCTCAATTCCGTATAGCAGCGTGTAGAGATAAACCTGGGGGTCTTCGCTGTCCTCGTGGCTGATCAGCAACGCACCTGGTAGTTCGCTGCCGACGAATTCGCTGGACTGGCTGAGCAGTCGATCTACGCGCGGCGCACCTGTCTGTGACAGGCCATCGGAGGCATCGACGAGGGTTTGAAGCCAGCTGCGCTGCTCTTCGCTGATACGTCGCGAGGACGCAGCGACGCCTAGATCCGTCGCGAAGACAGATTTGAGCAGCTCAGAATCAAAATAGGGGGTAAGCGGGGGAGTCATATTCAGTTCCTTTTGAAAATCGTGCCCGGAACAAAGGGACAGGCACGGATCAAAAGGACTGAATACGAAACGTCACGGGCAATGAGTTACATATTGCTCGCGAAAGCTTTTATTGCGCAGATTTACAGCGAGATAGGCTTGCGGCCTGCAAATGAGTGAGCCAGCGTGCCGCCGTCGACCAGCTCAAGTTCGCCGCCCAACGGTACGCCATGGGCAATGCGCGAAGCGATCAGGCCCTTTTTGCTCAACAACTGAGCAATGTAGTGCGCAGTGGCTTCGCCTTCGACTGTGGGGTTGGTAGCGAGAATCACCTCGGTGAAGGTGCCCTGCTCCTCTATCCGCGCCATCAACAAGGGAATGCCAATGGCTTCGGGGCCCAGACCGTCCAGGGGCGACAGATGCCCCTTGAGCACGAAATAGCGACCGCGATAGCCAGTCTGCTCCACCGCGTACACGTCCATCGGGCCTTCAACCACACACAACAGAGAATCATCCCGACGCGGATCGGAGCACTGTGGGCATAGGTCATCCTCGGTCAGCGTGCGGCATTGACGGCAATGTCCTACACCCTCCATCGCCTGACTCAGGGCCTGAGCCAGACGCGTGCCGCCGCTGCGGTCGCGCTCCAGCATCTGCAATGCCATGCGCTGGGCGGTCTTCTGACCAACGCCCGGCAAGGTTCGCAGTGCATCGATCAATTGGCGGATCAGGGGGCTGAAGCTCATTGGGCCAAGCTCATCACGGAAAGCTCCGACAAGAAAACGAGACGCGGTTTATACCCGCGCCTCTGGTCAGCGTCAATTGAGGGTCATGAGACCTTGACCACCAGCTTGCCGAAGTTTTTACCTTCGAGCATGCCGATAAAGGCGTCCGGGGCATTTTCCAGCCCATCGACCACGTCTTCACGGAATTTGACCTTGCCGTCGCGGACCAATGGAATCATGGCCTGCATGAATTCGTCCATGCGCTCGTAATACTCTTCGTAAACGATGAATCCCTGAATCCGCGCGCGCTTGGTCAGCAAGGTGCGCATCAGCAATGGCAGATGATTCGGGCCGTCGGGCGCGCTAGTGGCGTTGTACTGCGCGATCAGCCCGCACAGGGGAATACGCGCGTGCTGATTGAGCAGCGGCAGAACCGCTTCAAACACTTTCCCGCCTACCAGCTCGAAATAGATGTCGATACCGCTCGGACAGGCTTCGGCCAGTTGCTCGGCGAAATGCTCACTCTTGTGATCGACGCAGGCGTCGAAGCCCAATTCGTCCATCGCATAGCGGCATTTGTCGACACCGCCTGCGATACCGACCACCCGCAACCCGTGCAGTTTGGCGATTTGCCCGACCACCGAACCCACAGCGCCGGATGCTGCTGCGACGACCAGGGTTTCACCGGCTTTGGGCTGACCGATGTGCATCAGGCCCATGTAACCAGTGATGCCCGGCATGCCCAGCACACCAACGGCCATGGAGGGGCTGGGCAATTCCTTGGGCATGGCCGTGAGGTTTTTGCCGTCGGACACGCTGTGGGTTTGCCAGCCGGTCTGCCCGACCACCAGATCACCTTCTTTGAAGTCTGGGTTGCGCGATTGCTCGACCACGCTCACCGCGCCGCCTTCCATCACGCCATTGATCTCGACCGGAGGCGCGTAGGACGGCGCGTCGCTCATGCGTCCGCGCATATAGGGGTCCAGAGACAGATAAAGAGTGCGCAATTGCACCTGACCGTCCTGCAAGTCGGGCAAGGCTTCGCGTTCGAGACGGAAATTCTCCGGCGTCGGCGCGCCCTGCGGCCGGGAGGCCAGTACGATACGTTGATTGAGGACCAATTCCTGGGACATCGGGATGCGACTCCTGAATGAATACTGAAGGGGTATGAAGAGCAGACCGTGATGGTCCGGAGGCGTTCGGTTGGATCGGGCCGATCCGTATGACATGCTTCATTCAAAAGCGGATAGATTCTGTAGGAGCCAACTTGTTGGCGATACCGCTGCCCGCAGCGAACCAGAATCAACGCCTCGCGAACAAGTTCGCTCCTACAGAGAACAAAATTCTGGCAAAAAAATGCCAGGCACATGGCCTGGCATTCGGGTGCACTTAGCGCCGTGTCAGAACGGTAGCTTCATGCCTGGCGGCAGCTGCATGCCGGCGGTCATGCTGGCAGTTTTTTCCTGGCTGGCGGCGTCGATCTTGCGCACGGCGTCGTTGACGGCGGCAGCGATCAGGTCTTCAAGGATTTCCTTGTCCTCCTGCATCAGGCTGTCGTCCAGGCTGACGCGCTTGACGTCGTGACGGCCGGTCATGACGATGGTCACCAGGCCTGCACCTGATTGGCCAGTCACTTCAGCGTTGGCCAGTTCTTCCTGCATCTTGGCCATTTTTTCCTGCATTTGCTGCGCCTGCTTCATCAGGCCAGCCATGCCACCTTTCATCATGAGAGTTCTCCTCAGAAGTCGATCGGGTCATTGACGAGGCGCTAAACAGCTTAGCGCCTCGCGGTCATTAATGGGTCTGTGCTACCGGAGCATCCACAGGCGCGATTGTATCCTCGCGGATCACAGCACCGAACTGTTGCAGCATCTGCTGGATGAACGGATCACCGTGGATGGATTCCTCAGCCTGACGCTGGCGGTCAGCGCGTCGACGCGCCCCCGCCTGCGCCGGGGTTTCCTGCTCGGGCTTGATCAGCTCGATACTCAGATTGAGAGTGCGTTCATGAAATTGGTTCAGCGCATCGTTCAGACGGCGTTGCTGGGTCGCGTTGAACAGGGCGCTATGGGCCGGGTCCAGGTGCAGCAGCCAGTTGTCGCCGTCCATGGAAATCAATGTGCAGTTGGCGGCGATGCTGGCGGTCATGCCCGAGACCGGGAGCTTGGGAAAAAGCTCCAGCCATTCCAACGCCAGACCCGTGGCCGGCGCGGAAGCAGGCAGCAATTCAGGTTCAGCTTCCACCGCCTCGACGGTTTCGACGGTCTCATGGGCCAGGTCATCCAGATACGCGTAGGACGCAGGATCAATGTCCACGTCCGGTTCGTAATAGTCGTCGTCCGGCGGCGGCTCGTCGTCGCGGTCCATGGGTGCTGGCACATAGGCAACCGCGTCGGGCACGGTTTCCAGCATCGATGGGGTGACCACCTCGGCAGCCGCTTGCGTTTGCTCCGGCGACTCCACTTCCGGTGCATCCGGGACCGGGCTGGCAGGGGCTGGCGTCGGCATCGGCGTCAGGTCTGGCTGCTCGGCCACTGTGTCGAGCACCGGCTCGGGGATTTCCTCATCGGCGGGCGCCTGATCGGACTCGGCCGGTGGGGCGTTTACCGGCTGGGCAATTTTCGGCTCGTTCCACGGCAGGTCGACTTCTTCGGCAGGCGCAGCCGCGACCTCGGGTTTGGCAACAGGAACGGGCTGCGCGACAGCCGCCGGAGCAGGCATCAGGGCTGGGGCAATAACGGCCGGAGCGGCGGCAACCGCCGGGGCAACGTTCGCTGCACCGGCCACCGTTTTTTGGGAATCAGCCGTGGCCGGGCTGATCCCCACTGACTTTAGTGACTGTCTGGGCGCGTCATCGTTGTCGGCAGGACGAAACGCCAACATCCGCAACAGCACCATTTCAAAGCCGCCTCGCGGGTCCGGCGCCAATGGCAGATCGCGTCGTCCGATCAGGCCCATCTGGTAATAGAACTGAACGTCTTCGGCGGGCAAGGCCTGGGCCAGTGCCAACACCCGATCGCGGTCACCATGGCCGTTGTCGACCCCTTCGGGTAGCGCCTGAGCGATGGCCACGCGGTGCAGCACGTTGAGAATTTCCGAGAGCACGCCATTCCAGTCCGGGCCCTGCTCGGCCAGGTGCCGAACCGCTTCGAGCAAACTGCGCGCGTCGCCGTCGATCAGCGCCGTCAGCACGTCGAACACCTGACCGTGATCCAGCGTCCCCAGCATGGCGCGCACGTCGGCGGCCATGACTTTGCCTTCGCCGAAGGCAATCGCCTGGTCGGTCAGACTCATGGCATCGCGCATCGAGCCGTCGGCGGCGCGGCCCAGCAGCCACAGCGCGTCATCTTCAAACGGTACGTTTTCAACGCCCAGCACATGGGTCAAATGCTCGACCACGCGTTCAGGTGTCATATTTTTCAGGGAGAACTGCAGGCAGCGCGACAGGATGGTCGCCGGCAGCTTTTGTGGATCGGTGGTGGCCAGAATGAATTTGACGTACGGCGGCGGCTCTTCGAGGGTCTTGAGCAGCGCATTGAACGAGTGGCTTGAAAGCATGTGCACTTCGTCGATCAGGTAGACCTTGAAGCGTCCACGACTGGGCGCGTATTGCACGTTGTCCAGCAGCTCGCGGGTGTCTTCGACCTTGGTCCGGCTCGCGGCGTCGATCTCGATCAGGTCGACGAAGCGGCCTTCGTCGATCTCGCGGCATACCGAACACTCGCCACATGGCGTAGAAGTGATGCCGGTTTCACAGTTCAGGCACTTGGCGATGATTCGCGCGATGGTGGTCTTGCCAACGCCACGGGTTCCCGTGAATAAATAGGCGTGGTGCAGGCGCTGGCTGTCCAGCGCGTTGATCAAGGCCTTGAGCACATGGGTCTGGCCGACCATTTCGCGGAACGAGCGCGGACGCCATTTACGTGCAAGAACCTGATAACTCATCGAAAACCGTCGCGACTGGGAAGCGGAAGAGCGCAATGCTAGCGGAGCAGCACTAAAATTGCATCCGATGTCCGTGGGTTATGGCTTTAATATGGCTACGCTCATGCCGTTGTTCAAACGTTACACTGGCCCGCAGCACAGCGTTGCTCACTTTGAGGGTCCCGGATGCGTCGGTTGGTAATGAGTGCTTTAGTGCTAACGAACGCTTCGGCCGTGACGGCTGGGCCGTCGCTGCGGTTTTCGGTGGCAGACAGTTGGTCGATGCCGCTGATGCAGGTGGGCCGCGATGGCCCGACCGCCGGTATTTTGTTCGACATCATGCAAAGCCTGTCGCACCAGATTGACCGGACCCCTCAATACCGCGTCTATCCCCGCTTGCGCGTGCAAGCGGCGCTGGATCGGGGTGAGGTCGATGTGCTGTGTTATGCCGCGCAATCCTGGTTGCCCGGCATGTCGGGCGATTACACCTGGAGCCTGCCGCTGCTCAATCAGCGCAACGTTCTGATCAGTACCTCTTGGAACTCGGCGTCGGTCCAGCCCAGCGACATCCTGGGCGACCACATCGGAACTGTCCTGGGCTATGAGTATCCGGCGCTTGACCCTCTTTTCGAACGCCGTGACCTGATACGCGAAGACGCACGGCTGCAGGAGCAAGTCTTGCAAAAGCTGGCAGCGTATCGCTATCGGTATGCGGTAGACACGCAATGGTCCCTGGACTGGTACAACCGCGGCAGACTCGACGCCGACAAGCTGACCGCCGTGTGGACCATCGATGAACAACCCGTTGGCTGCGTGGTGCGCAATGACCCCGATGTCCCGGCGCAGCGCATCATGCGCACGTTGTTACGTATGAAGATGTCCGGAGAAATCGAACGCATCGTCGAGCGTTACAACACGCAATCGGGTAACCCTGCCGAGCCGCAATGATCGCACGCCCGTCGCCATCCTGAGCTTATGCGTCAGTGGCGATGCGTGCTTGCGCTGTAGCAAGACCGTCACACTGCCTCGCTAGGCTGCGTCGAAATCATTTGAAACAACTTCGGCCCAGCGAACAGGTAGAGCCATGAGCGATGAACCACAATCCCCTTCGACGCCGCCCGCCAGCGAAACACCTGTTGATACCGGTCGACGCCGCTTTTTAGGGGGCGTTGCAGTGTTGGGCGCAGGCGCCACGCTCAGTGGTTACGTCAACGCCAAGCAAGCCGGTGCGAGCACCGACAGCACGCAGAAAACCTTGCTGACGGGGCCGGATCTGGACCGGGCGCTGCATGACAACGTCAAAACCATCGTGGTCATCTACGCCGAAAACCGCAGTTTCAATAACCTGTTCGGCAATTTCCCCGGTGTCGAGAAACCGCTGTCTGCGCTCAAGCCTGGCGACTATCAACAACGCGACCGCGACGGCAAGCTGCTGCAAACCCTGCCCCCGGCCTGGGGCGGCATGTTGCAAGTGGGCCCGCAGACCGTGGACGGCGTGACCTATGCCACCGGCGTGCAGTTCCAGGACAACCTGCCCAATGCGCCCTACCCGCTCAAAGGACCGAACGGTGAAGACCTGCCGCTGGGATTGGTGACGCGAGATTTGTGGCATGTGTTCTACCAGAACCAGATGCAGATCAATGGCGGCAAAAATGATGGCTTTGTCGCCTGGGCGGACTCCGGCGGCTTGCCCATGGGCCATTACAGTCAGTCGCAATATTCCCTGCGACTGTGGGACGTCGCCAGAGAGTTCGTGCTCTGCGACAACTTCTTTCAGGGTGCCTTTGGCGGCTCGTTCCTCAATCACCAGTATCTGATCGCGGCGACGGCACCGTTTTATCCGGACGCCGCCCATTCAGCCGCCAAATCACAGATTGCTGCACTGGAAAGCGACGACCCCCATGACTTTCGGCTCAAACCACTGGAGAAATCCCCGGCCAGCGCTCTGACAGGCCCGCCGCAGTTTGGCCCCAGCGCCTTGACCCCGGATGGCTATGGGGTTAACACCCTCGCCCCGCCCTACTGGCCTACCTGGCTACGCGATCCCGAGAAACCGGACTATTCCAAACCGGACCTGGCTAACGTGCTGGTGCCGCAAAGCCACGAACACATCGGTGACAAGCTGTCGAAAAAGAACGTGGATTGGGCGTGGTACGCCGGTGCCTGGCAGGCGACGCTGGATCAGTTCAAGGATTCGGGCGGCATTCCGAAGATCCCGAATTTTCAGTACCACCATCAGCCTTTCAATTACTTCAAGCAGCAAGGCCCGGACAATCCGCAAGAGCGCAGCAAGCGCCTGCGTGATGGCGGCTTGGGCGATGAAGTCAGCACCAATAAGTTCTTCGCGGACGCCCAGGCGGGCAAGTTGCCGGCGGTGTCGTTTTATAAGCCCCAGGGCAATCTGAACATGCACGCCGGTTACGCTGACGTTGCGTCCGGCGACCGGCACATCGACCGCGCCATCAAGGTGCTGCGCGAAAGCCCGCAGTGGGAAAACATGGTGATTGTGGTGACGGTGGACGAGAACGGCGGATGGTGGGATCACGTCGCCCCACCCCAGGGCGACCGCTGGGGACCGGGCACCCGCGTTCCGGCGCTGGTCATTTCACCGTTCGCGCGCAAAGGCACGGTGGATCACACGGTTTACGACACGGCCTCGATCCTGCGCTTGATCACCCGCGTACACGACCTGGAAAAACTCAACGGCTTGAGCGAACGCGACAACGCCATGACCGCCCGCGGGCAAACCCCGATGGGTGATCTGACCAATGCGTTGCGGTTCGTTTGACGGCCACGGCATGATCAAGGACGGTACGAAGGTCATCAAACTGTAGGAGCGAACTTGTTCGCGAGACGCCATACCTGATCCATCTGGTAAACCGCTTCGCCAACAAGTTGGCTCCTGCAGGGACCGCACCAGGGTCCAACGCTCTGCTTGTCCACCGAAGAGCGTGGCAACGAACGTTTAGCCCTCCACCTCATTGGCAATCAACGCCAGCAGATCGGTGGTGCCAACGTCTACGCCTGCCTGAGACAACAACGTAGTGGCCTGGCCGCGATGGTGGGTCTGGTGGTTGAAGAAGTGCGTCAGCAGCCCATAAAAATTACGACGGTGCTGAACGCCAGCGGTATTGGCGTAATGGAGTGTCACATCCAGGTCGTCGTCGGACAGCGCGGCAGTCCAGTCTATGATCAGTTGATCGAGCCACTGTCGCTGGAGGGTCAATTGATCCAGCTGATTGAACAAGCGCTGGTCCAGCCCTTGAGGATTGTCGAGTTGCAGGACGGGCGCCAGCGCTGGCCATTGCGCCGGATGGCGAGCGAAACGCTTGAGCCAGATGATGTCGGCCGCCAGCAGGTGATTCAGCGTGTTGAACAGCGAGCCGAAGAACGCTTTGTTGTCTGCAAACAGCTGATCCTGGGACAGCGTAGCGGCCGCCGCGTACAGCTTGTCGTTCATCCACTGGTTATAGCGGGCCATCAGTTGCAAGTGCTGGGTGCGGTTCACGTTCGAGCGCTCTGGCTAACAATGGTGGGGCGACGCTACTGATTTGCGTGATCGCTGTCTACGGTCTTTGGCAAGCGCAACGTCAGCCCACCCAGCAACACGGCGACCACGCAGATGGCGCCATACACACCGACAAATGTCCCGCTGGCGCTGGCCAGCAGCCCGGCGCAGTAGTTGCCGATCATGCCGCCCACCCCCTGCATGATGTTGGCAATCCCGAAAATCGTCACGGCAAGCGCAGTGGTACTGGCCATTTTGGACACGTACGCCGGTATCAGGCCGAAGATCGGATAAAAAGCGATGGCGAACAGAATGCCCGCCAACAGAGGCCAATAACCCATCGGGTGGAAGACGAAGATCAGCGCCGCCAGCGCGACATTGACGTACACCAGCAGCATCGCCGCCCGAAGGCCCACTCGGTCAGATAGCCACCCCACGGCCAGCCCGGCGAACATCCCAACGAAACCAATGACCGCCCAGATCTGCGCGGTGCGCTCAACCGCAAAGCCCAGCTCGGTGCGCAGGTAGGAAGACAGATAGTTCTGGAACGGAAAAGTGGAAAACCCAATCAGGAAATTCATCGACCAGACGGTCAGTACCCAGGGCTGCATCAACGGGCTCGGGCCCGCGGAGCTTGTCTGGTCAACGGTCGCCGAGGCCGCCGCCAAAGTCGATTGGCCGTCAGCCTTGATAAACAGTCGCGCCCGCCTGAACACGACGAACACTGCTATCGAAATGACCACGGTCATCAAGCCGACGATCCACCAGACCGTGCGCCACTCGCCCTGTGGCGCGTACATCGGCACCAGCAAACTGTTGATGAACACGCCATAACTGGTGCCGCTGGAGACCAGCCCCATCGCCATCCCGCGATAGCGATAGGCAACGGCGCGGGACAGCACATCGACCATCGGCACAAAGACCGTGGCAGCAGTCCCCGCCAGCACGGTCAGCAACAAGCCAATCACGAACACGTTGTGCGAAAGCGGTATCAGGAGCAACGCCACGCCGCACACCACCCCTGAGCCGAAGATTACCCGGCCGCCGCCCAATCGCGGGGTCAGCCAGGCCGCCAACAACGCGCAGAGCAGAAAACCGAATTGCCCGGCGGCAGTGATGGCTCCAACGTAGGTAATGTCGAACCCGAGGCTGGCGCGCATGTCTGGCACCAGCTGGGCAAACAGGTAAATCCCGAAGCCATAGGTCGCTGCCACCAGACCGGTGAGCAGCACCACGATCAAAGCATTCATGCGCATGGTCAGGCTCCTGATGAAATCCATTCGGCAGGCAAAGCCACAGCAGTGGGGGGAACTACTTTTTCTGTAGGAGCCAACTTGTTGGCGAAGGGCATCGCCGGCAAACCCGTCAAGCCCTCTCGCCAACAAGTTGGCTCCTACAGTTGAATCGGCTTTTACATCAACGCAACCAAAGCTCTTTCACCGAATGGTCCGCACTTTTGCGCACCACCAGGTTGGCGCGTTCGCGGGTCGGCAAAATGTTTTCCAGCAGATTGGGGCGGTTGATGTCATGCCATATCTTGCGCGCGGCGTCCGGAGACTTGGCCGGATCGAGGTCCGCCAGCTCGCGGAAGTAAGCGCCGCGCGCGCGAAACGCCGTTTGCTGCAGCATCAAAAAGCGCTCCACGTACCACTGCTCGATGTTGGATTCGTCGGCATCCAGGTAAATCGAAAAATCGAAAAAGTCGGAAACGATGCTGCCGGGCTTCTGGCTGCTATCGCCTTCGGTCTGCAGCACATTGAGCCCTTCGAAAATCAGAATGTCGGGCTGACTGACAGTTTGAAACTGGTCGGGAACGATGTCGTAACTGATGTGGGAATAGACCGGCGCACTGATTTGCGCAGCACCAGCCTTGAGATCGGACAAAAACCGCACCATGCGCTTGCGATCGTAACTTTCGGGAAAGCCCTTGCGGTGCATGATGCCTTCGCCGTTAAGCTTGGCGTTGGGATGCAGGAAACCATCGGTGGTAACCAGATCGACCCGCGGATGATCGGGCCAGCGCGCCATCAGCGCCTGCAATACCCGGGCGAAGGTGCTTTTGCCGACGGCGACACTGCCGGCAACGGCGATCACAAATGTTTGTTTATGCGCCGGACGCCCGAGAAACGTGTCCTTGATGCCTGACAGGTTATGGGCGGCGCTGACGTGCAGGTTGATCAATCGGGACAACGGAAGGTAGATGTTGGAAACGTCTTCCAGGGAAATATCTTCGTTTACGCCTCGCAACGCCGACAGTTCTTCTTCAGACAAAGTCAGCGGCGTATTGGCGCGCAGCCCCGCCCATTCCTTGCTGGTCATTACGAGATAGTCATCAGGCGCCATCTATAGCTTTCCGTCCAAGTGTCTGTATCGACAATGGTGCGAAGACTATCCCATCGGTCAAAACGGCGGCAGATTTATTTGATTTGCCTCGGGTTATTGGCTCGAGCTAGGCGGCTGAAACGTTACTTCCAGCCCTTCAGGACGCATCCCTGACGGCAACAGGCGGATCGCGTTGCAACCACCCCGCCACCTTGTCTGCTGCCAGCGGTTCGGAAAACAGATAGCCCTGTACCAGCGTGCAGCCAAGTGATTTCAGGGCTTGCAGTTCCTCGCCGGTTTCGACGCCTTCGGTGATGCATTCAAGCTCCATGTCCTGGCTGAGGGCCAGCAATGACTTGACGATCTTGTAGCTGGCCGGGTCCTGATGAATGTTGGTAATGAAGCTGCGGTCGATCTTGAGTTTGGTCAGCGACAGCGCATGGATCTGGCTCAAGCTGGAATAGCCCGTACCGAAGTCGTCCAGCGAGATGCCACACCCCAGTTGCCGAAACAGGCTGATGGCGCGCTGGGTCTGCACGATGTCCTGAATGACGGCGGTTTCGGTGATCTCGAAGTCCAGCCGTCGCGGGTCGAACTGACTGCGCCTGACCACTGCCATGATCAATTGCACGGCTTCTTCGGAACCGCAGTCGTGGGCCGAGAGATTGAACGACAGGCGCACGTCCTGCGGCCAGGACCGCGCGGTGTCCAAGGCTTTTTCCAGCAACGGCAAGGTCAGCCGGTTGATCAGGCCGATGCGCTCGGCCACCGCGATGAAGTGACAAGGCGCAACGCTGCCAAGCTCGGGACTAACCCAGCGCGCGAGGGCTTCAAACGCCACCGTGCGCTGGGTGCGGATGTCGATGATGGGCTGAAATACCACCGCAAACTCTTCGACGATATTGGCCCGGCGCAGGCCCTGCTCAGTCAGTACGTCGCGGTTGAGCTGCTGATAATGAACTCCGGAGAACAGGCACATGCTGCCCGGCGTGACCTTCTTGCTTTGGTACAGGGCGTAATCGGCGTATTCGTAGATTTCAACGCTGGAGGTGGCCATGTCCGGGAAGATCACTACCCCCAGCGACGCGCTGATCTGAATCTGGATATCGCCCATCGAAAACGGTTCGCGGATGGCATCGCAGACGGCGTTACCCAATCTGCGAAGGCCGCCATCGCTGATCGACCCCGACATGATCAATCCAAACTCGTCGCCACCGAGCCGGGCCAGATGAACCTCAGCGCTTACAAAGCCCTGCAGCCGCTGGCCGACCTGCACCAGCAGTTTGTCCCCCACGCGGTGGCCATAAATATCGTTGACCGGCTTGAAACCATCGAGGTCGATCAACCCCACCGCCAAACGGGAGTCACCATTGGCGGCGAGGTCCAGTTGGGTGTCGAGCACAGTGAAAAACTGCCGACGGTTGGGCAGCCCGGTCAGGCTGTCCTGATTGGCCAACCGCTGGTTTTCATCGCTTAACCGTTCACTGCTGGCCTGCATGTTCACCAGGCGGGTGAAATCGCGGTAGTGGTTTTGCAGCACAAACAACATGGCCGCCGTCACCAGAAAGACGTTCACCGCCATCGCAATGAATATCGGGTTATGGGTGGAGGCGAAGAATGCGACGAACGCGATATTGACCACCGCCGCCGTGGTCAGCGCCGCCGGACGCAGGTGCATCAGGCAGAAGATGCAGACGATGACGGTGATCGCCATGTAAAACGCCACATGGTTCTGGGCGTAGACATCACCGTAGGGATACAACGCCAGTGACCAGCCCGTGAAACCCACTGCAATCGGCCCTGACAGTCGGTTGGTGCGGATCAGGGTGCTTAGGATTTTTTCAGGCGTTGGCAATTCCCGGCGGATACGCATCCACATCAGCGCGCGCCATCCGCCCACCAGGGTCAGCAACAGCGGGCAATCGATTACCAGCCAGCGCGGCGCGGTGGCGTAATGGGTCGCAGCCAACGCGAGGGTGTTGACCAGCAGGATCAGGTACATCATCGGCAACTGACGGGACAACGCGACGAACTGCGCTTTCAGCAGCCGGGGATTGTCGCGTGGCACGGACATCAGCGCTTTAAGGTGGCCAGGCAGGCTTTTTTTCATCAACGGTCAAGGACTCAAAAACTGCACCGGGACGAATTCCGGCAATTGATCGGTCAAGTCGCGAGAGAAATACCCACGACCTGTCCATGACCATCGGCCTCTGTTCACCGTTCTGTAATATTCCCGACCGATAGCATGTTTGCCTGAGCGCAGGCCCAGTAGGAGCGGACCTGTCCGCGAGTTCGGTGGGTCTGCCGATGAAAATGGGTGGACTGCACCGCGCCCTTCGCGGACAGGTCCGCTCCCACGTTGATCCTGGGCGTACCAACGATCTGCGTCATGCAAAAAAAAGCCCGGTCACGCCTGAAGAATCAGGCCATTGACCGGGCAAACACACACATTCATTCACTCAGAAGCGAGGCTTTACCGCCAGGCCCTGTAGGAGCGAACTTGTTCGCGAGGCGTCACGCCAGATACACGCAAAACCCGCCTCGCCAACAAGTTGGCTCCTACAGAAAATGCCAGCAATTCACTCAGAAGCGAGGCTTTACCGCCAGGCCCTGTAGGAGCGAACTTGTTCGCGAGGCGTCACGCCAGATACACCGCAAAACCCGCCTCGCCAACAAGTTGGCTCCTACAGAAAATGCCAGCAATTCACTCAGAAGCGAGGCTTTACCGCTTGCCAGTCCGGCTTGTAGCGCTGCATCTGCTTCACGTCGTCACGCTGGCGGATGCCGCAGGTCAGGAACTGTTCGTGCAATTTGGCCAGCTGATCTTGATCGATTTCCAGACCCAGCCCGGCGGCGCGGGTGATTTTCACGCAGCCGTCGACAATCGGCAGCTTGCCACCCTTGATCACTTCCTCGTCCGGTTCTTGCCACGGGTAATGGGTATCGCAGGCGTAATCCAGATTGGGCACCGAGGCGGCGACATGAGCCATGGCCATCAGGCTGATGCCCAGGTGCGAGTTGGAATGCATCGATACGCCCAGGCCAAATGTGTCGCACATTTTCGCCAGCGCCTGGGTGTCCCGCAGGCCGCCCCAGTAATGGTGGTCGGCGAGCACGATCTGCACGCTATTGAGCGCCACGCTGCGGCGGAACTCGTCGAAATCGGTCACCACCATATTGGTCGCCAACGGCAAACCGGTGCGCTTGTGCAGCTCGGACATGCCCTCAAGGCCTGGCGTCGGGTCTTCGTAATACTGCAGATCGTCGCCCAGCAGCTCGGCCATTCGAATGGATGTCTCCAACGACCAGTTGCCATTGGGATCGATACGCAGCGGATAACCGGGAAATGCTTTTTTCAGCGCCTTGATGCACGACACCTCATGCTCAGGCGGCAACGTACCGGCCTTGAGCTTGATGCTCTTGAAGCCGTACGCCTCGATCATGCGCCCGGCCTGAGCGACGATTTGCTCCTCATTCAGCGCCTCGCCCCAGTTGTCAGGCTTGTAGGGGGAATCAACATGCTGCGCGTATTTAAAGAACAGATAGGCGCTGAACGGGATTTCGTCGCGAATCGCCCCGCCCAACAGGTCCACCAGAGGCACGTTCAGGTAATGGGCCTGCAAGTCCAGAAACGCGACTTCGAACGCCGAATAGGCATTGCTCACTGCTTTGCTGGCATGAGAACCCGGCGCCAGTTCCGCCCCGGCAATGCTCGCCGGTTTATTCGCGGCAATCGTAGCCTGAACAATGGCCCGCAAATGATTGAGATTGAAAGGATCAAGCCCGATCAACTGGCTTTGCAATTGTTGCTGGATCGCCAGCGCCGGAGCGTCGCCGTAGCTTTCACCCAGACCGATGTAGCCGTTGTCGCTTTCGATCTCGATGATCGAACGCAGCGCGAAAGGTTCGTGGATGCCACTGGCGTTGAGCAACGGCGGATCACGAAAGGCAATGGGGGTGACGGTTACGCGAGTGATTTTCAAGAGACTGCTCCCGATTGATCAGGGGTTAATACGTGGCGATTCTGGGCGAGGGGTTTCCCGGACTCTGCGGCGGGTTTGGCCACCGGTGCGGACTTTCCCATCAGTGAATTCGGGGTATCGCCCTTGGGCGTGGTGCGGGCGAAGAAGATCACCACCGCCGCCACCAGCGAGGTAATGGCCAGACCGTACAGGCCACCCTGGATCGAGCCGGTGGTTTGCTCCAGAAAGCCGAACGTCGTAGGAGCAACGAAGCCACCAAGGTTGCCGATGGAGTTGATCAAGGCAATCACTGCTGCTGCGATGCGTGCGTCGAGATAGCCCTGCGGGATCGGCCAGAACAAAGCAGATGCGGCCTTGAAACCGATGGCGGCAAAACAGATGGCGACGAAGGCAAAGATCGGCCCGCCGACGGTGGACATGAACATGCCAAACGAGGCGATCACCAGGGTCAGTGCGACCCAGGCCTGCTGGTGCTTCCACTTGGCGGCCATGGCGGCGAAACCGTACATGGCGATGATCGAGATGATCCACGGGATCGAGTTGAACAGCCCGACCTGGAAGTCGCCCATGTTGCCCATCTTCTTGATCATGCTCGGCAGCCAGAACGTGGCGCCGTAAATGGTCAGTGCGATGGAGAAATAGATAAAGCAGAACAGCGCGATTTGCCGATCCGCCAGCAGCTTGAACATCGACGGTTTGACAGTCTGGGTTGCTTCACGCTGACGCTGCTCTTGGGCGATGGCGCCTTCGAGTGCGTCCTTCTCTTCATCGGTCAGCCATTTGGCCTGACGCGGGTGAGATTGCAGCCAGAACCAGACGAAGCCACAGAGGATGATCGAGGCGAACCCTTCAATCAGAAACATCCATTGCCAGCCGTGCAGACTCAAACCGCTGACGTTCAAAAGCGCGCCCGACACCGGGCCGGAAATCACCGAGGCAATGGCCGAGCCGCTGAGGAAGATCGCCATCGCCTTGCCGCGCTCTGTCGACGGCAGCCACTGGGTGAAGTAATAAATGATGCCGGGGAAGAAGCCCGCTTCGGCGGCGCCCAGAATGAAGCGCAGGACATAAAAGCTCGTTTCACCCTGGACGAACGCCATGGACATCGCCGCAGCGCCCCAAGTGAACATGATCCGCGTCAGCCAAGCGCGGGCGCCATAGCGTTGCAGCAGCATGTTGGACGGAACTTCGAACAAGGCGTAACCGATGAAGAACAAGCCAGCGCCCAGACCATAGGCCGCGGCGCCGATACCCAGATCGGTTTCCATGTGGCTGCGCACGAAACCGATGTTGACTCGGTCGATGTAGTTGACGATGAACATCACCACAAACAGGGGCAACACGTGCCGTTTTACTTTGGCGGCAGCGCGGGCGAGGACAGTATCGCCGTCTGCTGACTGCGCGCCGTTCAGGGGGATGTGATTCAAGGGCCGAACTCCCGATCATTATTTTTGTGGGAACACCCTGATCATGTACGCTCTGATTGTTACCGTCTAATCTAGATTGGCACTTGATTGATACCTGGATTGAATCAATGTTCGAACTCGCTCAGCTGCGCTGCTTCACCACCGTCGCGACAGAATTGAATTTCCGCCGCGCTGCGGAACGTCTGAACATGACTCAACCGCCGCTCAGTCGGCAGATCCAGTTGCTCGAACATCACTTGGGCGTCGCGTTGTTCACTCGCAGTACCCGCAGCGTAGCGTTGACGGCGGCGGGTCGGGCATTTTTTGTTGAAGCGCAAAATTTGTTGGAGCGCGCGCAGCAGGCGGCGGTGTCGGCCAAGCGCTTTGCCGAGGGCGACATCGGCACTGTATCCATCAGCTTCGTGGGCAGCGCGGTGTATGAGTTTCTGCCCAAAGTCATCGCCGAAGCGCGGCTCAAACAGCCCCACGTAAAAATCTCCCTCTCGGAAATGAATACCTATCAGCAGCACGAAGCGTTGCGTGCGCGGCGAATCGATCTGGGCATCGTGCGCGCGCCGCTGCTGGAGCCTGGATACGAGACCGAATGTCTGGTGCGTGAGCCGTTCGTGCTGGCGGTGCCGAGCAGCCATCCGCTGGCCAGTGCGTCGAGCGTCGCGGTGGCAGATCTCGATCAGCAGCCGTTTTTAATGTACTCGCACGCAGCCTATCCGCCGTTCAACGAATTGCTCACCGGCATGCTGCGCTCCGCTCGTGTGGCGCCGCAGTACGTGCAGTGGCTGGGTTCGTCGCTGACGATTCTGGCGCTGGTGAACGCCGGCATGGGGCTGGCGCTGGTCCCACGATGTGCGACCAGCGTGGTGTTCAAGGACGTGGTGTTTCGCGACATTGATCTGGGTGAAGGGGTGCAAAGCGAATTGCACCTGATCTGGGGCGCCGATAACGACAACCCGGCATTTGCGATGCTGCTGGAAGCGATTCGCGGTGCGGCAAAAGCCGGGCTGTAGCCGATTTCTGTAGGAGCGAACTTGTTCGCGAGGGGTTGTGCCAGATACACCGCTTTAATCGCTCGCGAACAAGTTGGCTCCTACAGAGGCAAGCATCATTATCAAAACCTCTTCACTGCGCGCCGAATACGGTCGTCCAATACACCCCGGCATCGCTTTTCGGATCGGTGGCATAGGCCGCGCCCAATTCCTTGAATTGCGGGTTCATCAGGTTGGCGCAATGCCCCGGACTGGCAAGCCAACCGTCGACGACTTTGCGCGGGGTGTCCTGGCCAGCGGCGATGTTCTCGCCCACTTGCTGCCCGATGTACCCGGCCAGTTCCGCCCGGTCACCGGGGGTACGGCCATCACGGTCCAAGTGATCAAAAAAGTTCTGGTTGGCCATTGCCCGGCTGTGACCTTGGGCTGCGGTCGCCAGGTTTGCGTTCCAGGCCAATGGCGCCGTGGGCGTGAAGGACTGAGCGCCACAAGTACGCGGCTGAGCGCGGGCGGTGTTAATCAGTTCCAGCACCTTTTGCCCCTCGGTCTGCCAGCTCCCCAGCCCGGCCGTCAACAAGGGACGCGCCAGCACAATGCGCCAATCGCGCCCTTCCCGACTCACGCCCACATCGATAAATTGCGGGTTGAGCACCACCTGGCAGAAGCTTTCCTGAACCACCGCCATCGCCGATTGCGCATCCCGAGGACCGGACAAGGTAATCGCCTGCACGCTGACCATCGGGTAAGACGCGCGCGCCAGTGCCTGTTGTAAATCCCCGCTGCTGGTGGCCGGAAGGATGAGGCGAGTATCTGCCGTCAACGGCGGTAACTCTTGGGAAACCTGCCCGGCGCAACGCTGCGCCTGGCTACGATAGGTGTTGATCGACTGAACCAACTGCGTTTCTTCGCTCCCAGCCGCCACGGCGGCGAATGCCAGGCCCGACGACAGCGCAATCAAGTGTGCCAAGAACGATGCGACGCGCATGAAAGTCTCCTTTAAGGTGTGCCGAGAATATCGCGAGGATTGCTCAATGACCACGATTGCCCCCGGCTTGATGGTTGACGAATCTGGCGCCACGCGCTGCCAGTGGCGTTCGGCAGCGCCGGAATATCTGCATTACCACGACAGCGAATGGGGCCGTCCCGTAAGTGACGACGTTCTGCTGTTCGAGAAGATTTGTCTCGAAGGGTTCCAGGCGGGCATGGCGTGGATCACCATTCTGCGCAAGCGCGAGCATTTTCGTGAGGCCTTCGACGGCTTCGACATCGACACCGTGGCGGCCTACACCGAAGCAGATGTCGAACGGTTGATGGGCAACGCGGGCATCGTCAGAAACCGCAGCAAGATCCTCTCGACCATCAACAACGCCAGACGCGCACGAGAGCTGATCGATGAAACCGGCTCACTGGCGGCGTGGCTCTGGTCGTTTGAGCCTGCCGATGATGAACGGCCAGCAGTGCTCGATCTGGATTACTGGACCGCCAACCCGATTTCTCCCGCCTCGATCCGCCTGTCCAAGGCGCTGAAAAAACGCGGCTGGACCTTCGTGGGGCCGACAACCATCTATGCCTTCATGCAGGCGATGGGTCTGGTGAACGATCATCTGACAGGATGCGTTTGTCGTGCTGAGATCAGCCAGAGGCGCATGACCTTTGACCGCTCGGTGTTTGATCGGGCGTGATTCAGCGGGTATCGCTGCTTTGCCCTTTGCGCTCCTGGATCATCTGCTCACCGCTTTGCTGACGCTGCTGTTGCAGAGTGTCGGCGGTGCCGGCGCCCCGACTTTCGGAGGTTGACGGCTGTTGCACGTCGGGGTTGCGTCGGCTCGGATTACGGTTGCCGTTGACTGTGCCAGTGACGCCGCCGTTGCCATTGTTGCTGGCGCCGGAGCCAATACCCACGCCCGCTGCAGCCGGAGCACTTGCCCCAGCCGATGCGATCGCGATACCCAACAATCCATTCGCTGCAGCAGTGACCGCCAGACACGCCAAGCCCTTCATAAACCTATTCATCGCCGCTCCTCATCCACACAAAAATGTCGCTCTCGGACGTATGGACAACAAAAATCCCTGTAGGAGCGAACTTGTTCGCGAGGCGTCACGCCAAACACACCGCATTAGCCCCTCGCGAACAAGTTCGCTCCTACAGAGGTAGGCGTTGGTAATGGTCAAACTGATCGATCCATCGCTATGATGCCAGCCCATGAACGCTAACCCACCGACCCGCTCACCCTGCCCGCCCGGCGCTTGCGATTGCGAGCGTGATCGGCTGCTTGAACTGCCCGGTGCAGACCTGCGCATCCTCTGGTTGACGCGCGCTGAGGAGAAACGCTTGCTCGAGCGTCTGGAAAACATCACCAGCCTCAGCGACCTGCAGCACCTGCAACAACGCATGTACGAGCAACTCGGCATCCGCGTCAGCATCGCCCCCGGTTTGAACGAAGTGCGCACCGTGCGCGGCATCGGATTTCAAATCCAGGCGCAGGCCGGTCTGTGTCGCAAGACCCGTCAATCAATCCCCACTGCCATTCGCCGCGGCCTGGAAAAACGCCCTGAAATCGCCTACGAACTGCTGAACGCCCACGACCTGTTGCGCGACACCTGACCTTAATCGTCAACTGCCTCTTGCCAGTGACAGCTCGATCAATCGGGCTGAACTTTCAGTTTCGCCCCGCCCTCCCAATGTCAGCGCCGCCGAAGTTCGCTTCAGTGACGAATGCATTCACTACGACATTAACGATAAGGGCATGACGCAATGAGTACCCAACTGCAAGGCAAGAAAATCCTCATCATCACCTCCAACACCGGCATCGAGCGCGACGAACTGGTCAAGCCGCTGGAAGCCCTGCGCGGTTTCGGCGCCACCGTCACTCACGCCTCAAGCAAAGGCGGCACCACTCAGACCTTCGTGCAAGACACCGAGAAAGACAAAACCGTCGAATCCGACAGCAAACTGGCTGGCCTGAACGCTGCCGATTTCGATGCACTGGTGATTCCGGGCGGCACGGTAAACGCCGACACCTTGCGCCAGGACACCGATGCGCAGCGTCTGGTCAAAGCGTTCGCTGACGCCGGTAAAGTCGTAGCTGCGATCTGCCACGGCCCATGGTTGCTGATCAACGCTGGCGTGATCGAAGGCAAGACGTTGACCTCATACCCAAGCGTGCGCCTTGATCTGGAGAATGCCGGAGCAGCTGGCTGGGTGGATGAGCCAGTCAAACAATGCGGCGCCAACGACTGGACCCTGATTACCTCGCGCACTCCCGATGACTTGCCAGCGTTTAGCGAAGCCATCGCCAAAGCCGTCGCAGCGGCTTGACGTTACCCCGGACCGGCGACGTTCAGCTCGCCGGTTCCATCCGTTTGACCGGGTGACCTACCCGCGGTCCGTCGCCCGGCAAATAGTTGAAACCAATTCCAGAGCACGCCCTCGACATCATAAGGCCAACGCGACCGTCGCTTGCGCCGCGACGAGACTTGCCGATGATCGCAATCATTGTTCCTGCGCATAATGAAGAAATGGTTTTGGACGACTGCATCAAGTCGTTGCTGGCGGCCGCCGCTCACCAGGACCTGGCACATGAGTCCATAGAAATCCTGATTGTGCTGGACGCCTGTGACGACGGCTCGATGCACGTTGCGCAGCGTCATGACGTATTGATCCATAATTGCACCCATCGAAACGTCGGCATGACCCGCGCCGAAGGTGCCAGCCTCATGCTGGAGCGCGGCGCAAAATGGCTGGCGTTTACCGATGCCGACACCGTGGTGCCTTACTCATGGCTGGCTGACCAAGTCAGGTTCGGCACCGACGCAGTATGTGGCGTGGTGGAGGTAGCAGACTGGTCCGAGCATTCGGAATCCGTTCGCGAGCGTTACGACGCTCACTACACCCCTGTCGACGGCCATCGACATATCCACGGCGCCAATCTTGGTGTCAGTGCCGCAGCCTATGTCCGGGCTGGCGGATTCCGTGCGCTGCCCGCTCACGAGGATGTTCACCTGATTGAAGATCTCGAACGCAGCGGCGCCACCATCACCTGGACCGCCGCCAATCGCGTCAGAACCAGCGCACGAAAAAGCTGCCGATGCCGCGAAGGCTTCGGTGATTATCTAAAATCCCTGGCCACTCTGACTGCCGGTTGATGCGGGTTTTTCGGCAGTCCTGTAGGGTGTTTTTTACGCCCTTGTTCTTTACCACCCAGGCGACATTCGATGCCACCAAGCGAAAACGAAGCGCGCGCCTCTGAATCAATGCTGGGCGGCGGCATGATGAGCGCCAGTATCGCCATGCCCCAGACCGGTAATTGGTTCAAACGGCTGCTGGCGTTTACCGGCCCCGGCTACATGGTTGCGGTGGGTTACATGGACCCCGGCAATTGGGCGACCGATATCGCTGGCGGCTCGCAGTTCGGCTACATGCTTCTTTCAGTTGTGCTGCTTTCCAACCTCATGGCAATTGTGCTTCAAGCCCTGTCGGCACGGCTGGGCATTGCCACAGGCTGGGATCTGGCGCGCGCCTGCCGCGAGCGTTACAGCCGACCTGTCTGTCTGGCGTTATGGCTGGCCTGCGAAATTGCGATCATCGCCTGTGATCTGGCAGAAGTCATCGGTACTGCCATCGCGCTAAATCTTCTATTCGACATCCCGCTGGTGTGGGGCGCAGTGATCTCGGCGGTGGATGTTTTTCTGATTCTGCTGCTGATGAACAGAGGGTTTCGTGCGCTGGAAGCATTCGTCATTGCTTTGCTGACGCTTATTTTCGTCTGCTTCGCCATCCAGATGTTCCTCGCGGACCCGGTGTTCGCTGAAGTGCTCGCAGGCTTCATTCCACAAACTGAAGTGATCACCAATCCAGCGGCGCTGTACCTGGCGATTGGCATTATCGGCGCCACGGTGATGCCCCATAACCTTTACCTGCACTCCTCCATCGTCCAGACCCGCGCCTACCCGCGCACCGACGCCGGTCGCAAGATCGGTCTGCGCTGGGCCGTCACCGACAGCAGCATCGCGTTGATGCTGGCGCTGTTCGTCAACGCGGCGATTCTGATCACCGCCGCGACGGTGTTTCACAAAGCCGGAAAAACCGATGTGGTCGAAATCGAGCAGGCCTACCATTTGCTCTCGCCAATGCTCGGTGTAGCAATGGCCTCGACCCTGTTTGCCGTGGCACTGCTGGCTTCCGGCATCAACTCCACGGTGACCGCGACGCTGGCCGGGCAGATTGTCATGGAAGGTTTTCTGCGCCTGAAAATCCCTGGCTGGCTGCGGCGCCTGATCACCCGTGGGCTGGCGATCATTCCGGTGATTATCGTGACCAGTATTTATGGCGCCAGTGGCACAGCCAAACTGCTGGTATTGAGCCAGGTCATTCTGTCAATGCAGCTACCCTTTGCGGTGATCCCGCTGGTGCGTTTCGTCTCCGACAAGCAGCTAATGGGCAATCTGGTCACCGGCAGATCCCTCACAATATGCGCCTGGTTTATCGCGCTGCTCATCGTCAGCCTGAATCTGATTTTGCTGGTCGGGATGTTCCGGGATTGACAGGCAGGGACATCCGTCAAGTTGACTGAACCGCGCTACACAGGACGAGTCAGGTGATTACCAGTGTGCAAAAGTCGATGAGAACTGCACTGCGCGCTGGCACCGGATCAATCTGACTGAGTAGCGCCCATGACCGTGATAAGCAGCAATCTCCAGCCGTTGATATTCCAACCGTCGTTCGAACAGATTCCTGAAGATGAGGCTGAAACCAGCCAGGGTCTGGTCGACGCGATGCATGACATCCTCGAAACCACTTACCAGGATTCCGGCCACGCTGTGCGCAGTGTTCATGCCAAGGCCCATGGTTTGTTGCACGGCCATATTCATATTCTGGACGGCCTGCGATCGGTGTTGGCCCAAGGTGCTTTCGCCACGCCAGGCACATTGCCTGTCGCCATGCGCTTTTCGACCAATCCCGGCGACATCCTGGATGACAAAGTCTCCACGCCGCGTGGTCTGGCGATCAAAATTATTGGCGTCGAAGGCGAACGACTGCCCGGCGGTGAAGGCGCAGTGACGCAGGATTTCGTCATGCAAAACGCCAAAGCGTTTACAGCATCGGACCCCAAGGCATTTCTCAAGACGCTCAAGCTGCTGGCCAAGACCACCGACAAAGCGCCGGGCATGAAAAAAGCGTTCTCCGCCGTGCTGCGCGGCATCGAGACGGCGGTAGAAGCTGTCGGTGGGGAAAGCGGGACCTTGAAAAGCCTTGGCGGCCATCCGCTCACCCACATCCTGGGCGAGACCTTCAGCACCGTGGTGCCTGTGCTGTACGGCCCTTATTACGCCAAGATCAGCGTGGTACCAGTGTCTGCGAACCTGACTGAGCTGACCGATCAAAAGATCGATCTCGATGACAAACCGGACGGCCTGCGCGAAGCGGTGCAGATATTTTTTGCCAACAACGACGCCGTGTGGGAAGTGCGCGTACAGCTGGCTACTGATCTGGACAAGATGCCTATCGAAGACGCGTCCGTGCCATGGGACGAGGAACTGAGCCCGTTCGTGACCGTGGCGCGCATCGAAGTGCCGCGTCAAGGCTCGTGGACCGAGGCACGTAAACAGGCCATCGATGAGGGCATGAGCTTCAGCCCGTGGCATGGTCTTGCTGCGCATCGTCCACTGGGCGGCGTGAATCGGGTGCGCAAACCGGCGTATGAGCATTCGGCCGGGTTTCGAAGCCAGCACAACGGTTGTCCGATGCATGAACCACGTTCGCTCGATGATGCTTGATGCCGGTAGGTGAGGCGCCCGAACGATAGGCGCCTCTTAATCTGATTGGGGGGTGATCCGGCAACTTTTGCGGTTGCGGATCTCGCTCTCTGAAGGCCGCTGTTTGACGAACTCAAACCGTGGCTCTCCCTCGCTGTATATCACTAGCCAGCCCCACTCCAGTTCGGACTCGTCCTGACCTGGCGTGGGCGGCGCAGCCCACCACGGTTCCTTGTTGATGATTTCTCGCATGGCTATTCTCTGCTCGGCGAATTGAATGACGTTAAATATAGGGGCAACGGATCAAGCCGCCAGGTTCCCCGGCGCGCGTGCGCCAGTCATTGAATCAAGCCGAGCCCCACGTTAACTCTATTGCGTAGGCACGCAGTTGTATGATGACATACGAGCGCATTAAAACTCGGTCATGTCCTACAACAACAATAAGGAAATACCCATGAGAAAAGTAAAATTGCTAGTTGGATTTCTGTGTCTGTTCAGTGGCTATGCATCCGCCACCAGCGCCCCCGGTGAACAGGATGTTGCTGCTGCAGTCGACAAACTTACCCAGGCCATGTGGCACCACGACATTCCCGCACTTGAAGCACTGACCGCCGAGAACCTGACTTACGGCCATTCCAGCGGCAAGGTCCAGACCAAGAAAGAATTCATTTCCGACATTGATACCGGTGTCAGCGGCTTTGATGATCTGAAGATGCTTAACCAGACTATCAACATGAGCGGCGACGTCGCACTGGTGCGCAACCACTTCTCCGCCCAAGCCAACAACAGCGGAAAAAAAGTCCCTACTGAAATCGAGAACTTTCAGATCTGGCAAAAACAGGGCGGTAAATGGCTGCTGATCGGTCGTCAGGCATTCAAGTTCTGATTGACGAACGAGGGCTCTGTTGCCGAGTGCGGCAGAGCCAGTCTCTACACTACTGCCAAAACCTGTAGCGGCTTTGTTAGCCGGGCATCAAATATTGAGCATGGCGTGACATTCACGGCAGTGTTAGCCAATAGCCAGTGAGTGTTAGAGAGGGAAGCTTTGGTGCTGACGATGCGTTAACAAAAGCCGTCGCCGAGTATTTGTTTGAGGTGCGCTGACGGACGCCAGATAAGACAGTCCACATTCATTCAAATGAATTACTGTGAAACTGTGGATACTTTGAAACAACTGGTCACATCAAAACGGCTGACAAATGCAAAAAAGAAAGCCGCACGAATGCGGCTTTGGGAATCAGTTAGAGCGCCACGATTCAACGGTGTCTGCACCGTGCTCGGCTTTCCATTGTTTGAGCAGCTTGTGGTTGCCGCCTTTGGTTTCTACCAGTTCGCCAGTGTGAGGGTTCTTGTAAACCTTCATGTCGCGTGCTTTGCGCTGGGCTTTGACCGGTGCAACAGCTTGCAGCTGGGAACGGCGGGAGGCCTGTGGATCAAGAATATTGATGACGTCTTTCAGACTGAAGCTGTACTCGCCCAGCAGTGCGCGCAATTTGGTCTCGAATTCAATTTCTTTCTGCAGACCGGAATCGTTTTTAAGCGATTCTAGTTCTGCCAGATGTTGAGCGAGTTGCTGTTCAAGTTTGCGAAATTCGGCGAGACGAGACATTGATTAAATTCCATTGACTTAGGGGGAGCGCGTTACGCACACACAATGCTAACGCCTCAAAAGCCAAGAGTCATCCGTTATTAATTCGATTCAAGCCGCTTTCATGTTTAACCCGCGCATGAAACGGGTGTAATCCGCAATCCATTACCACCTCTTTATCGACGCGCCATTTCGTGTTTGATGCAATCTTCATAGTAGGTTTGCTTGACTGCCGCAGGCTTGAGACGCGATGAACTGTCGTAGGTTTGCTCGGTAATGCCTAGCGCCATCATGCGCATCCACGGCTGAGCATATTTACGCGCCTGGACTTTATTGCGTGCCCCATATAGCGAGACGCGGGACAGTTTGGAGGCTTGCGCCGATCCGGCAACGCCCGATCCCCAGTTGCAGACATAACGATCATGCTTGCTCAGCGTCTTTGCCTGTGCCGAAAACGCAGCACCCGAAAAACTCCCCAACACCAGCACCAATAGACAAATCCGCATGCAGCCGCACCTAACGTTCTGAAAAGGAAGCGAGTTTGCCTAAGAATTTACAATCAGGGGGCCAGCACTGTGACTCTTTCAGCAACGAGGGAGCTGTTGGATAAACCAGCCTGTTCGCGGGCAAGCGCGCTCCTACATGCTTTGGCGTTCGACGCAGATCCGTGCAATCGCCGCAAATCGCTGTAGGAGCGCGCTTGCCCGCGAAGGCTTTTGACATACCCAGTAGGCGCGCCGGGCGCTCGCGCTACATCGTCAGATAAGCCTTGCGGACCTCTTCATTGGCCGCCAACTCCGACATACTGCCTTGATAGCGGATCTGGCCCTTCTCCAAAACATAGGCTCGATCCGAGACCAGTTCGGCGAAATGCAGGTTTTGTTCGGACAGCAAGATACTCGCGCCCTTGGCCTTGAGCGCGAGGATCATCTGCGCCATTTGCTCGACGATCACCGGTGCCACACCTTCGGACGGTTCATCCAGCAAAATCAGAAAAGGATTACCCATCAAGGTCCGAGCGACGGTGAGCATTTGCTGTTCGCCTCCGCTCATTTGTCCGCCGGGACGGTCCTGCATCTCCCCCAGATTGGGGAAAAACTCGAACAATTGTGCAGGCGTCCAGTTCAGCGCTTCAGTGCCATCGGGCCATCGCCGATTCGCCTGACGCCCGACTTCGAGGTTTTCCGTGACGGTCAGGTGGGTGAACACCCGGCGGTCTTCGGGCACAAATCCCAACCCCAGGCGCGACAACTGGAAAGGCTCAAGGGCAGCAACGTCACGGCCCATGAACTGAATAGTGCCGCGACGCCGCGCCAGCATCCCCATCAACGCTTTGAGCGTGGTGGATTTGCCCGCGCCATTGCGCCCCATCAAGGCCACGACTTCGCCGCGCCGAACATTCAGGCTCACGTCGTAAAGTATCTGTGCCGCGCCATACCAGGCGTTGAGATCGGACACCTCAAGCAGAGGCTCGGCGTTTGCGGCGGTGGTTGCCGGAGACAGGTTTTCAAGCACTGCACTCATACCGGAACCTCCGACGACGTCAGCTCTTTTTCAAAGGTCTTGCCGGTGCCGAAATACACTTCCTGCACCTTCGGGTGATTGCGGATGTAATCGGCAGCACCCTCGGCGATCAGCCGGCCGCGCGCCAGCACGATCATGCGGTCGGCGTAGGCGAACACCACGTCCATGCTGTGTTCAGTGAATAAGACCGCCATCTTGCGCTCCACCACCAGCCGCTTGGTCAGGGCCATCAAATCGTTACGCTCTTCCGGCCCCATGCCAGCAGTGGGTTCGTCCATCAGCAGCAACTTGGGGTCATTGGCCAGCCCCATGGCAAGCTCCACGCGCTTGACGTCGCCATAGGCCAACTCGCTGCACGGCCTCTCGGCGTGAGCGAGCATGCCGACCTGAGCCAGCAAATCCAGCGCCTCCTCCCGATATTGCTTGCGCGCCGACCTGAACAGCGAAAACGCTCGGCCATGGTGTGAGAGCAGCGCCATTTGCACGTTCTCCATCACCGTCAGCGAGGCAAAGGTCGCAGCAATCTGGAAAGTCCGCCCGACCTGCATCCGGCAGATATCTCGCGGGCGCATACCGACCAGCTCCTGGCCCATCAATCGGATCGAACCGCCGGACGCCTTCAACTGCCCGCCGACCATGTTGAACGTCGTGGACTTGCCAGCGCCATTGGGGCCGATCAAGGCCAGCAACTCGCCCTCATGCAGGTCGAAATTGATGCCGTCCACCGCGCGAACGCCGCCGAATGATTTGTTCAGATCACGTACTTCAAGCAGCGTCATGCCTGTTTCTCCATTGCCGGGGACAGCGGTTCACGCTGGGCCGCAGCGTTTGCACGCCAGCCGCGCCACTTCTCGCCCACTTGCTGGAAGAAGCCGGCGATACCCTGAGGGAACACCAGCACCAACACTAGAATCACCCCGCCGAACACCGCTCGCCAGTAATCGGTGGCGCGCATGATGTAGTCCTGCAACACGCTGAACACGCTGGCGCCGACTACCGGGCCGAGCAGGTTTTGAATGCCGCCGAGCAAGACCATCACCAGACCGTCCACCGACTTGCCGACCGCCATGGCGTCCGGGGAAATGCTGCCCTTGGAAAAGATATACAGCGCCCCGGCAAGACCTGCGAACAGCCCGGCGATGACAAACGCCATCCACTGCACGCGCTTGACGTCGATGCCGATCGCATCCGCCCTGAGCGCCGAATCCCGCGCGGCCCGCAGGCTGTAGCCAAACGGGGCGAAGAGAATCCGTCGCACGATGAACACGCTCGCCGCGACCAGCACCAGGGTCAGGTAGTAATAGGCGGTGCCGTCCAGCCAGCTCGAAGGCCAGATGCCGGTGATGCCGTTGGAGCCGCCGGTCACGTCTTCCCACTGGAACACCACCGACCAGACGATCTGCGAAAACGCCAGTGTCAACATCGCCAGATAGACGCCGGACAGCCGCACGCAGAACCAGCCAAAAATCAGCGCGCCAAACCCGGCTACCAACGGCGCGAAGGCGAACGCCAGGGGCATGGGCATTGTCAGCACTTTGAACAGGATCGCCGCACCATAAGCGCCGAGCCCGAAATACGCCGCATGGCCGAACGAATGCATACCGCCCGGACCCATGATGAAGTGCAGGCTGACCGCGAACAGCACCGTCACCAGCACATCCTGGGTCAGCACGCTGGCGTACGGCAGCCAGGTCGAGAGCAACGGCAGCACGGCCAGCACCAGCAACAGTCCGCCGATCAGCCATTTGAAGGTCGGCGATCCGGGCCGCATCGGTGCCTCGATGGGCGCCGAGTTGCGACTGGTGGCCTGGGGCTTGCCAATCAACCCCCACGGGCGAACCACCAACACCACCGCCATGACCAGAAACTCGATCACCAGCGTCAGTTTGGAAAACGAAATCGTGATGCCGAACAGCGTGGCCGTACCCAGACCGATGCACAGCGCCTTGATTTCAGCGATCAGTAACGCGGCGACGTAAGCGCCGGGCAGCGAGCCCATGCCGCCGACCACGACGATGACAAAGGCCTCGCCGATGGCACGCAGATCCAGCGTCAGGCTCGCCGGTTCGCGGGGCAACTGCACCGCCCCGCCCAACCCGGCGAGCATAGCGCCGAGGGCGAACACGCTGGTGAATAGCCACGCCTGGTTGACGCCCAAGGCGCCAAGCATTTCGCGATCCTGAGTGGCCGCGCGAACCAGCACGCCCCAACGTGTGCGCACCAGCAACAGCCACACCAGCCCCAGCACGACCGGGCCGATTGCGATCAGGAAAAAGTTGTACGTGGGGAATTGCCGTCCGAGGATATCTACCGATCCGCTCAAGCCGGGGGCGCGGCGGCCGAGGAGTTCTTCCGCGCCCCAATAACCCAGAACGGCATCGTTGATCACCAACACCAACGCGAAAGTGCCGAGCAACTGGAACAATTCCGGCGCTTTGTAGATACGCCGCAACAAGACGATTTCGACCACAGCGCCGATCAACCCGACCGAGATCGCAGCCAGCGCCAGACCCAGCCAGAACCCGGCCGCGCCGAGGGAGCCCATCAGGTGTTCGACCACCGAATAAGCGATGTACAAGCCCAGCATGTAGAACGAGCCGTGGGCGAAGTTGACGATCCGGGTGACCCCGAAAATCAACGACAACCCCGACGCCACCAGAAACAGCGACGAGGCCTCTGCCAGGCCGTTTAGTAACTGAGCAAGAAAAGCTGAAAAGTCCATGAGGTCCTCGATTGCAAGGTGATGCTGTGTTGCTTTTGTTACGGGCGGTGCAACGATGTAGAGATGTGTTGGTATCTGCTTCTGCCGAAGGCGTAGGAGCCCTGCTTGCAGGCGATGGACCGCGCAGCGGTCCCGGTCCAGACATCGCGAGGTGTCTGACCCACCCCATGCACCGGTTTTACTACCGCTTCGCGGCAGATCGTCGGCAAGCCGGACTCCTACGCCCTCCGGGCAGAATCAAAAACTACGCCTCACTCAGCCGGACGCAACTTGCGCACTTCGTCATCCGACGGCAGCAACCCGGCGCCGGGCTTGAAGGTGTAATCGACCATCACGCCTGAGCCGTCTTTCACCGCCAGCTTGCCGACGTACAAACCCCAGGTCGCTTGATGGTCGATCTTGCGGTATTCGAGCGGGCCGTCCGGGGTGTTCACTTTCAAGCCACTGAACGCCTCGACCATCGATTCGGAATCAGTCTTGCCGCCAGACGCCTTGATACCGGCCGCGATGGACTGGATGGCCGAGTAACCGATGATCGAGCCAAAGCGCAGGTTTTCGGTGCCGTATTTGGCGTGGTACGCGTCGACGAAAGCTTTGTGCGCTGGCGTGTCGATGCTGTACCAGGGGTAACCGGTGACGGTCCAGTTTTGCGGAATCTCGTCCTTCAGCGGCTCAAGGTATTCAGGCTGACCGGTGATGATGCTGAGCACCGGCAACTGCTCACCGAAGAAGTTACGGGTGGTGCCTTCGCGGATGAACTTGGCCAGGTCAGCGCCGAACAGGGCGTTGAACAGCGCGTCCGGCTTGGCGTCAACCAGTGCCTGGACCACGCTGCCGGCATCGACTTTGCCGAACGGCGGCGCTTGCTCGGTCACGAATTCCACGTCCGGCTGGCGAGCCTTGAGCATGGCCTTGAAGGCACTGGCCGCAGCGGTGCCGAACTCATAATTGGGGTACACCAGCGCCCAACGCTTCTTGTTGAGCTTGACCGCTTCGTCCACCAGCGCCGAAGTCAGCATGTACGTCGAAGCATCCAGGCGGTAGGTGTAGCGGTTGCCCGCGCTCCAGACGATGTTGTCGCTGAGGGCTTCGGTGATCAGCACAAAACGCTTCTTCTGCTTGGCGTAATCGGACAGCGCTGTGCCAATGTGAGCGTAGAAAGCACCGGCGAGCACATCGACGTGTTCACGGTTGATCAAGTCTTCGGCCTGACGAATCGCATCGCCGGGGTTGGCGTTGTCATCGCGGGTGACCAGCTCAAGTTTTTTGCCCTCCACCCCGCCCGCCGCGTTGATCTGCTCGATGGCCAGCTCCATGCCTTTCTTGTAGCCGTCGGTGAACACAGGCTGCGACTTGTAGCTGTTGATGTCGCCGATCTTGATGGTGTCCGCCGACCAGGCGACGCCACTGACGGCCAGAGCGATCAAGCCTGCCAACAGGCTCGATTTCGTGAAACGTGCACGCGTAATCATGGTTCTCTCCAAGCTGATCAGGTGAAAGGCTTGCACAGCATTAGGGCGTTCCAGGCTCGGACGACCATTATTAAATGGGCAGTTAATTAACGAGCAACGAGTATGCCAATCAGGCTTGTTGTTTTAAGCGCGCCGGAACCGGTTCAGCACCGCGCCGGGCTGGTCGCTCGACGCAGTGATAAACGAGCGCAAATTCAGGCCGAAATCTTCTGCGCCTGAGCAAACCGCGCCTCGCAATCCCGGGCGTCGTATTCGTAAACCCAGTTGGCCTGAATGCCCACGGCGTTGGGATTGAGCAGTTGTCGCCAGCGGTAGGTCATGTCGCGCTTGAGCTGCGACCAGGCAGACGGCAGGTGATAAGTGCGTCCGCGTTCGCGGGCTTCGAGCTGGACCCGACTGGTACGCGGCAAACGCTCCAGTTCATAGGCGCCCAAGGCCTGCTGCAACTGGCGCGGGCCGTGAAACGCCAGAGACTGCGCCAGCACGTAACCGTCCTCGATGGCCATCGCCGCGCCCTGGGACAAAAACGGCAGCATCGGGTGAGCCGCGTCACCGAGCAGCGTGGCGTTGCCCTTGGACCAGGTCTTCATCGGATCGCGATCGAACAGCCCCCATTTGAAGATCGCATCGGGATCGGTGCGCTTGAACAGTTCGATCAGGTTCGGGTGCCAGCCTTCGAACCCGGCAAGCATCTCTTGCTGAGTACTCTTGGCATTCCAGGACTCCTCGACCCACGCGGGGCTTTCGTTGACGGCCACGATGTTGACCATCGAACCGCCCTTCACGTAATACGTCACCACGTGGCCCTTGGGGCCCATCCAGAAGCTGGAATCAGGGCTGACAAACGGCAGCGGGTGCTTGTCGACATTGACCAGCGCGCGCCAGCACATATGGCCGGTGTAGTTGGCCGCTTCCTGGCCCCACAACTGCTCGCGGATCACTGAACGTACGCCGTCGGCGCCGACAATCAGGTCGGCTTCGAGCTCGGTGCCATCGGCGAACTGCGCCACAGCGGTATTACCGTGCTGGATCAATCCGTTGCACGAGGCGCCGAATGTCGCCTGACCGGGCTTGATGTCGCTGGCCAGAGCGGCGTGCAGGTCAGCACGATGGACGTGATAAAACTCGGCGCCGTACAGCGACGGGCAGCTTTCCTTGAGCGGCGTGCGGAACAGTTCGCGCGCTGTTTTCCAGTTGCGCCCCACCATGGCGTGCGGCAGGAAACCAATCTTTTTCAGCTGATCTTCCAGACCCAGCGCCGACAGCACCTTGACCGCGTTGGGGGTCATCTGCACGCCTGCGCCGACTTCGCCGAACATCGGCGCGCGCTCGAAAATGCGCGCTTCGATGCCTCGCTGCTCAAGGGCGCGGGCCAGGGTGACGCCGCCGATACCGGCGCCGATGATGCCGACTCGCAATGCTCGATCCATGGGTCTTCCTCCTGCTGTGCGATAAGATCGTCACAGCGCGTCGTAATAATTGGCCGAGCAATTAATTAATCGCTCAAAAAAAACGGGCTTTACAGATCCAGTACCAACGCGTCGCCCACGCCCCGCGAGCAGCAGATCATCATGCTTTCGTTGCGCTGGCGTTGGCCCGGAGTCAGCACCGTGTCACGGTGCTCCACCAGGCCGGCCAACACCTTGACCTCGCACGCCCCACACACGCCTTCCTCGCAGGAATAAGCCACATCGACCCCCGCTGCTTCGCAGGCCTGCAACAAGGTTTGGTCGGCAGCAACGGTCAGCGTCAGACCTGAACGCTGCAGCCGGACGCGAAAGCTGTCGCCCGGTTGCAGGGCGTCGGTGGTGGCGCTGAAACGTTCACGATGGGTGTTGGCTTCCGGTCGTTCGAGGGTCAGGCGGTCAAACTCATCGATCATCCCCTGCGGGCCGCAGCAGTAAAGCTGTGCGCTGTCCGGCAAGGTGCGGAGCAGGTCTTTCAAACGCGGCGGCGCGACGGCTGCGGTGCGGGTATGGAACAGGTACACGCTGTGATCCTCTCGGCACAGTTGCCCATGAAACAGCATGTGTTCCGGACCGCTGGCCCAGTAGTACAAGGACACCTTGCGGCCGTCGGCTTTCAACCGGCGATACATCGAGATAATCGGAGTGATGCCGATCCCTCCGGCAAACAGGTGAAACTCCTCGTCGCTGGGATGCAGCGGAAAATGATTACGCGGCGATGACACGTCATAGGTCGCGCCCACGACGGATTCAAAATGCAGCTGCCGTGATCCGCCCTTCCCTGCTTCCGACAACTGCACGGCGATGCGGTACTGAGCAGGATTCACCGCAGGCCACAGCAATGAATACTGGCGCAACGTTTCCGGACCCATGGCGACGTCGATGTGCGCGCCGGGCTCATAGACCGGCAACGGCAGGCCATCGAGGGATTCGAAGGTGTATAAATTGATCCCCGGCGCGCCGTATTCGATGGCCTGCAGCCGGACCTTGAGCACGCCGTCAGATAACGCCATAGCTGATGCCCTTGTTGCGCAGCCAGGTGCGATAACGCTGGCCCATCAGGTCGGTGCGGTGGTGCAACTCGTAGCGCAGTTCGAGCGGGATGCGCTCCGGGCGCTGGCTTTCGACGATGTCGCGGTCCTGACCAAAAACCACGTCGGCACGCTCGCGCACCGCCTGCGGATCAGGCCGAGGCATAACGTCCATGGCAGCGCACACGCGCACGATACTGTGCTTCGCGTCGAGCGCTTGCACGGTGAACAGCGTGGCGAAAGTGTCGGACTTATCGCTGATGACGTTGCCTTCAGCATCCGAATCCTGGGTGCGTTTGGAGAAGTAACCCACCAGCGGACGGAACGTGTGGTAGGTGTAAAACGCCACCAGCGGCTTGCCCCGGGCATCGCCAAACGGCTGGAATACTCGCACCTCGGAGGAGCGAAGCCCCGAGTCGACCTCTTCCACCGAGTAGGGGTCAAGGCGATCCGGTTTGTCCATCACACCGTTGAGGCCGGCGTGCACGAATGGAAAGTGCGAGGCGTCGATGAAGTTCTCGACAGCGCGAAAGCCGTTGGCGTCGTAGATATACGGGCCGCTGTGGACTTTCATGAAGCGGTCGTCTTCCCACTCGGGAAACACTGGAATGTCCTCAGCTGGCTCGCCCAGGCATGTCCAGACAAAACCGTACCGGTCCACTGCCGAGTAAGGAAATGCCTTGGCCTTTTTCATCGGCTTTTCATCCGGCGCGGCTGGCATCAGCGTACAGGCGCCACTGCCGTCGTATTGCCAGCCGTGATAAGGGCAAACCACCGAATCGTTCTTGATCCAACCCTTGGAAAGCCGGGCGCCGCGGTGGATGCACAGATCTTCCCAGACATGCACCTGGCCATCGGCACTGCGCCAAACAATCAGCTCGCGCTCCAGCAGCCGCACCGGATAAATAGAGCCCTCGACGAAATCACTGCTATAGCCCACGACATGCCAATCGTTGAGCAAAACAGGGTCTTGGCAGCCGTCGTTGGCGGTAATCGGTTGGTGAGATGAAACAGCGATCAGGTTCATCACGATGCCTCTGCTAATCAGGATGCAAATTAATTAATCAACTCGTTAATTAATAGGTAGCAGAAGGCGTGCCAAGCCACGATGAATTTTTAGATGATTGATTTCTATGAGTTTTACTGACCTGGCCGTCACGCCCGCTCTGGCAGCGGGCACTGTTTTGGTGGAGTCGGTGCCAAGTCTGCGTCCAGTTTGGTGCGCAGTCTGCTGTCATGCCTCAGGCGGACATGCCGCCCACCACAAAACTGGTGACCTGATGGATCAGAGACTTCCAGTCATCGGGATCGTATTGGCCGTCCGGCAAACGGTCCTCCATGCGGTGGCTGTCAGAGAACGCGTAGAGGTAGGTGCCGACCATCAGGGTGATCCGCCAGTTGGCGTCGAGATCGGTCAGGCCGGGGACCGCTTCTTTGAGTGCATCGACGTAGCGCTGGGTCGAGGTCCCGTAGGCTTTGTCGCGCAAGGCGTAGGAAATATTTGGCGGCTCGGTGTGCAGTCGCGCTTGCAGACGCAGGAAATGTCGACCTTGCACGCTTGTGCGCAGGATGACGGTGGGCAGCAGGAAAGCCTCGACAATTTGCCGCACCTCCAAGGGCTCGCCCTGTTCTTGCAGCACTTCCAGGTTTTTCAGTCGCTCGTCCGAAACGGCAGCACCGCGCCGCAGGAACACCTCTTCAAACAGGCCGTACTTGGAACCGAAGTAATAGTTGATCAGCGCCTGAGTGACTTTGGCTTGCTGCGAAACCTCACGCAGCGTCGTGCCTGCGTAGCCCAGGTTGGCGAACAACTCTTCAGCGGCGTCGAGGATTTCGTCGCGTACATTGCTGGCGCCTTCGGGGCGTCCCGGTCCTTTTTTCTTGGCTTTGGTCTTGGCCTTGCCCTGTCCCACCGGCAAGGGCGCAGTGCCGCGTCGGCCCATAATCGTCTGCATCGATACCTGCCATATTCAGAGTCAAATCAGTTGCTCACTGCCCTTTAACGCTCGCGTTGAAGGGCATGACATCAGCGAAAAAATTAATTAATTGATTAACTCTTTAAATCTTAGCAGCGTTCGTGCCAGCACAGCAGAACACAACCCGTTGAAACAAAGCGTGCCTACGAATCAGCCGCGACCCCGTGGAAGCCAAGATCGAAAACCCGTGGGAGCGGACCTGTCCGCGAAGCTGGCGAGGACCTGTTGGAGCGTAGCCCGTGGATGATCACTCATCTGCGATCGCGCTTTTGATTCTGGCCGCAGGCCGTAGGAGCGCAGCTTGCTCGCGATCTGGCGCGCAGCGGCAGTAAGACCTGTGGATCCGGTGTGCCTGATTCAACCCACTTATTCAGGGCCGCTGCGCGCCCCATCGCCTGCAAGCAAGGCTCCTACGCCTTCGGCAGAAGCGCCGCGATCTTCAATCGAAACGCCATATGGCAATCGCAATAACGATCGTTCACGTATCCGCCGAACTTGTAGGAGCGAGGCTTGGTCCGGGCCGCATTCGGACGAAGCTGGCGAGTGCGGTGTATCAGGTAAAACCCGTTGCCAGCCTCGTGCGGACGCGGTCCACGCCAGCGCTCGTTCCCGGGTTTTGCGGGAGCCGGGAGATCACCATCCGGCCACGGCCCCGTCACTGCGAGGGTCGCAGCCTCCTTCGAGCAGACCGTCCGGATGGCGAATGATCGCGCCGGCATGGCCCATGCTTTCGTCGTAATCCTCAAGGATCTCTATATCGTGCCCAAGGGTTTTCAGTTCCTGGACACACGCGGCAGAAAAGCGCGCCTCCAGCTTGAGGTTGTCGCTGGCATTGCCCCAGGTTCTGCCGAGCAACCAGCGGGGCGCGTCGATGGCCGCCTGCGGGTTCATGTCGAAATGCACGATTCGGCTGAACACTGCGCTCTGGGATTGCGGCTGTCCGTCGCCGCCCATGTTGCCGTAAACCAGCGTGCGGCCATCGTTGAGGCGAGCCATTGCCGGGTTGAGCGTGTGGAAGGGTTTGCGGCCCGGCGTCAATGGATTGCGCGCAGCCGGATCGAGAGAAAAACTGCAGCCCCGGTTCTGCCAGTTCAAACCCGAGGTAGGCAAAACGATACCGCTGCCAAACTCGTGGTAAAGGCTTTGAATGAAGCTGACCGCTACACCTTCGTTGTCCACCACGCCCATCCACACCGTATCGGCAGGGCCCACACCTTTGCCCCACGGCGCGGCGTGCTGAGGATCAAAAGCGCTGGCCATGGCGTCGAGCCGTGCCGGGGTCAAAAAAGCCTGGGCGTCTTGACTCATGTGTGCAGGGTCAGTGATGTGTTGATCGCGGATCGCAAACGCGCGCTTGGTCGCCTCAACGCAGGCATGCACGAATGGCGCACCCAAGGCGTCCATTTCCGGGGTCAGCAGGCGGTCGAGTTGCCCCAGAATCAGCAGCGAGACCAACCCCTGGGTCGGCGGTGGAAAGTTATACACCTCTCCTCGGGAATGGCTGAGCACCAACGCTTCGCGCCAATCGGCCCGTTGCCCCTGCAAATCGATCAGGCGCAGCGGGCTGCCCGCTGCTTCCAGTTCCGAAGCGATGCTGCGTGCCAGATCGCCGCGATAGAAGTCGCTCAGACCGGCAGTGGCCAGACGCTCAAGGGTGTCGGCCAGTCGCGGATGGCGGAACCGTTGACCGGTCAGCGGCGCCGCTGCGTCGTGCAAAAAGGTATCGCTGAACCCGGTGACCGACGCCAGTTCAGCCTGTTTGTCGGACGTGCAGCGGCTCTGGCTGCGGGTAACCGGGATACCATCACGCGCATATTGAATGGCATCGCCCAACAAACGGTTCAGGGGCAGCCGACCGGCCAGTGCGCCACGCTGCCAGTCCAGCGCCGCCTCCCAGCCAGAGACCGTACCCGCCACGGTATTGGCCGCCAGCCCTCCGCGAAACGGGATGCTCTGCAAACCCAGATCGCGATAGCTCTCAAGTGACGCGCCTGCCGCTGCACTGCCGCAAGCGTCCAGCGCCAGGGGTTTTTCGCCCGGTTTGGCGATCAACCAGAAACCATCACCTCCCAGGCTGTTCATGTGCGGGTACACCACAGCAATGGTGGCGGCCGCCGCAATCATCGCTTCGACCGCGTTGCCACCTTCGCGCATCACCGCCAAAGCGCTTTGTGCCGCCAGCGCGTGCGGCGCCACGGCCATGGCGCGGGTACCACGAACAGGATTGAGAATATGCGGCATCAGGATTTCCCGGGAGGTTTAAAGATAGGTTGGTGATGCAACAAGCGAGATCGAATACGTCCTTCATGGTCCGGCGGACATTGCGCAGACTCGGCGCGTAGACGCGTCAGCGGGCGACGGCAGCACACCGAAACCCTGCGCCATAACGGCGCCGCTTAAACCTTGTCTGCAATCGCGTGCTCATCGGTCCATCCAGCTGACGTGGGCCGCAACAATCCGCCAATTTCCGCCGATGCGCACCCAGCTTTGGGTTTGCCGACCCAGACGTGCATGGCCCTCGCGACTGAAGACGATATTGGTGACCGCAAAAGCGTCATCGAAACTGGTCACCGAACGTTCCAGTATCGTGCGATCGAGCCCCTTTCCGGGACGCTCACGCCGAAACGCCTGAATCGAATCGTATCCATACAAATGCTCACTCGCGCCGTAGCGCAAGGTGTGGGGGCTGTTCCAGAACAACTCGTCGAGCACTGCCACATCGTTGCCAGTCAGTGCGCGCTCATAGCGTTCGAACGCCTCATTCAATCCGGCCAGGGTTCGAGCGTCGTTGACCAACGGAGCCGGTACTGGCTCGGCGCCGAACAGCGCAGGATCAGTAAGGCACACGCCACGCCCCAGCAGACCCTGCTCACCACCAGCGTCGAGCATGGCAATGGCGACAGAGGGCGCGGTTTGATCGCGGCAAACCTGAGCACCATCTATCGCACTGCCCAGGCCAAATTCGATGAAATCGGGGTGACTGCCGACCAACCAGAGCGGCTTTCGCTCGGATGATCCCGGCAACCAGCCGCGCATATCGCTGGCAGCTTCGCGGGCATGGAACCAGGCTTGAGCGCCGAACCCTGCAGCATCGATGACGCCGCTATCGCCCAACATCGGGCAGGCGGAGACGGTTGTGGCCGTGATCCTAGGCCCTTGGGGCACATGGGCTGGCGCAGTGATCCAGACTTCAGGCGCGTCCGCCAGCCTCACACCGGCGTCGATGCCATTGCCCGCCAAGGCAAGCACCAGCTTTGCGGCTGGCGAGGAGTCATTGCTGCGTGTCGCATCGAGCATCAGATAACAGGCGGCCATCCACAACGTCAGGAAGAACAGTGGCGTGGTCGCAAGCATGGCTTGCACATCAGCGACCTCAAGCGATGGCGACAGCGCTTCCAGCAACGCTGCTGTCGCAAACGTCGTGCGGCTGTGCAAATCATCGCCACCTCGCAAACCCGCAATGGCAAGAGGGGTCAATGCTATCGGCGAGTGTTGCAGCACATCGCGCAGGACCGGGGCCAGATGTTCATCGCGCCAGGCCATGCGCTGCAAGATCGCCGGGTTTCGCGAGCCAAAACGCAGTTGCGGACCCAATCCGCTGCTCAGCAAAGACCAACAGCACGGGCTATTGCACTGCGCGGTATCACTCACTTTCACCAGACTGGTAGAGGGAGATATCACCGCAGCAAGCGGTGTGACGATGCGGTAATTTTGAGCGGGCAGCAGGCGCACGCGGCCATCGGCGATCATCGCTTCGGCGTCCGATTCGGTGCTAGCCCAGCCTTCATAAAGGCAGCACAACACAGCGGACGACAACACCGGCGCACTGGGTTGGCCGGGGTTGGCGAACGGCGGCCCGGCGTGCAGCAGCGTCATCGGCTCCAGGCCCACCGCCTCTCTGGCACTGGCCACGTCGGTCCATATCGGACTCACCGCGTACAGCCGATCCAGCGCTGTGTGTAGGTCAGATCGTTGAACGTCAGCCGGATTCAAATCGTGATTCATGGGCAGGCCTACCGTCAGGCGACACGAGGGACAGGCAGGATTTGCGCGACAGCATCAAAACGTTTGCCGGCCCGCAGGCAGAACACCGGTTGCAGCATGCGCCGCGCAATCACTTCCGTGCCTTCGTTATCGCGCAGCAACCATGCGCCCTCCTCGTCACTAAGCACGCTGACATCGGCCTCCCGACCCACGCCCAGAGTGCCGATTTCATCGCTCATGCCTGCCAGTTTTGCGGCGTTGCTGGTGACCATCGGCACCAGTTGCTCAAGGCTCAAACCCAGCGCCATCATGCTGACCATGGTCGACACCAGGCTGAAACGCGAGGTGCCGGTAAACAGGTGTTCTTCATCCGGATGCTCGTCCGCCGTGCCTGCAGGCGCGGGCACGGTTGTGTTGTAGCCGTGCATGTCCGATCCAAGCGTATCGGGCACCACACCGGCATCGATCACCTTCGCCGCCATCTTGTAACTGAAGTGCGAGCCGTGGCCGACATCGACTTTCAGACCGCGCTCGATGGCCTCGCTGACCAGCGGATGCATCTGGCCATTCTGTTCGACGAAGCCGCCGGGGTGACGACTGAAGGGATGGGCCAGAACATCACCCGGCTTCAGCAGATCAAGCACTTGGGGGAAAATGCTGTCCGGGTCGATGTCATATTCGGGCTGATCCGGCATCGGCCACAACTGGCCGAAATGGATGTAAACGGGGAGCGAAGTCTGTTCGCCGATCTGCGCGGCTTTTTTCATCACGTCCAGCCCCCAGCGGGCAAAACCACCGAGTTCGGCATGGGCCTTGATGCCTTTGACGATATCGCTGTTGGCCAGTGCCGACTTGACCGTCGCCGCCACATCCGCGCATTCGGGGCGATACAGTTCAGGGTAGAAATGGCCTTCAAGCCCACCGACCAGGTATGCCGACAGAAACGACAGCACACGCGTGTCAGCTGGCTCTGCAATGAACTTGCGAAAGCCTGGCAAGGTCATGCAGCTGGCCCCACCCTGATCGATCAGCGTAGTAACGCCCGAATGCACACCACACATGTCGGCGTTGAGGCCAAATCGTCCGGTGACGTACTGATAAACGTGGCTGTGAGTATCGATCAGACCGGGCAACACCAGCTTGCCGGTGCAATCGATAAGTTCAGCACTTTTAGCCGCGTCGCTATCGATCAAACTGCCGACGGCCTTGATGCGATCCCCTTCGATCAATACATCGCAGAGGGTATCAATGGAGTTCGCAGGATCGATAACGCGACCACCGTAAAGAAGGATCGTTTTCATGGAAGTCTTCTGGGAGAGTCTTGGGTGCAAGATGCGACGCAATCGGTGTGCCAGCTCTTCCTATCCTCCGCTGATCTTTAGGCTATCTATCTGTAATAGATCAATTTATCTGTATATAAATAAACGTGGCATACCTTCTTTTATGTGTTTATACAGGATTTCAAAACGTTGATTTCTGCACCGTTTAGAGCCTGCGCGCACCATGCTCGCGCACTCGGAGGTATGCCACACATCAGGCAGACTCCCATTGCGCGTGCGGGCAGGCATAATCACGGGAAACATGGCGGTGAAACGTGCCGTAAAACAAAGAGGCATGCCACTTTTTACCCTATAATCCGGACCTTCGGTTTCCAACGTACCGACCTGGTTTTTCGGCCTGACGGCTCCACTGACAACAGGTTTATCCGCGACCCATGACTACGACGCAAGACGATGACCTCCAGACAGAATTGAGCACCGCCCTGGGCCGCTCGGCGCTGCTGGGACGCCCTGGCTTTTTGATTCGCCGCCTGCACCAGATTCACTGCGGGCTGTTCCTGGATGAAACCCGCGAATTCAACATCACGCCCGTGCAGTACAGCCTGATGACAGCGCTGGGCACCCACGGCGAGATGGACCAGAACACCCTCTCCCATGAGATCGGGCTGGAACGCACCAGCGTCGCTGAAGTCATCCCACGGCTTGAGGCTCGCGGTTTGCTCCAACGCCGGCAGAGCACCGAAGACCGTCGGGTCAAGCTGGTCAAACTCAGCCGCAAAGGGCTTTACCTGCTCAAGAAGATGAACGTGAACGTACAACGCGCCCACGACCGCACCATCGAGCAGATCCCTGAAGAACAACGGGCGCTGTTCATGCTGCAATTGATCCGCCTGGTGGAAGCCAACAACGACGTCGGCAGCGCCCCGTTCAAGCTTGGCCGGGATGATTGAGGGGGTCAGGTGTGAGGTGTGGGTGTGAGGGTAGGTGTGGGTGTGAGGTTGGGTGTGAGGTTGAGTTTGAGTGTGAGTGTGAGTGTGAGTGTGAGTGTGAGTGTGAGTGTGAGGGTGTGAGCAGAATTCACAGCTTTTCATCGCGGCTTGATCGTTCCCCGCGAACCGCTTCTGCCGAAGGCGTAGGAGCGTGGCTTGTCCCGCGATCTGGCGCGAAGCGGCAGCAGAACCGGTGCACGCGGTGGACCAGGTAAAACCGCCCTGGCTGGTTTAGACCTGCTAGGCAGCCCATCGCCTGCAAGCAAGGCTCCTACGGCCTTCGACCAGAATCAAAAGCGACCTTTCAGTTATCGATCAACGGATGGATAACATGAACCTGTGGGAGCGGACCTGTCCGCGAAGACTGAGCGTCGGGCACCGGAAATGTATTGGCGGAACACCTATATCGCGGACAGGTCCGCTCCCACGAATTTAGCGTGCGAGGACGATCAAGATCACTTGCCGCAGGTTGGGCAGCGGGTTTTGGGTTTGAGGCCGAACAGGCTGCGCAGACGATTGAGCATTACGCTCCAGAACATGTTGCCCAGGTCCAGCGGTGGCGCGGCTGCCGGGCGAGCTTGCTTGGGTTGGGCCTGGTAGGGTGCGGCGAGAGGGTCAGCCGTGGTTAGCGAAGTTGGCGCTGCGCACTGGACGCGCAAATCCTCCACCACCGAGGCATCCGCAGCAACCGGAGCACCCAAAGCGACCGGTTCGTCCCCAACAACAGGCCCAACCTCAACCACCCCTTCATTCGCCGCCTCCAGTCGGGTCTTGAGATTGAGCGCAAACGCATCGGTCATGCGAGTCGCCAGCTCCCGCACGATACCGCCACGGTTGAACTGCGCCAACGTCCCGGTGATCGAGTAATCCACCACCACGTTGACCCGCGTACCAGCGCCTTCCGGCAGCAACTCAAACTTCGCCTCACCCTTGACCCGCGAACCACTCTTGCGGTCATTGCCTTGACCGCTGACCAAACCGCTATGGGTGCCCTCATCAAGTTTCATCTGCCCCTCCCCCTTGAACGCCGCGACGATCGGGCCCAGTTTGACGGTCATCGCCAGCGCCAGTTCATCACCCTTCGGCGGCTCGGTAAGCGAGGCACCTGGCAGGCAGGTGACGATACCCTCCACGTCCAGAAAGCTTTTCCAGACCAGCTCAGGGCTGAACGGGACGCTGAAACTTTGTTCGATATCCACGGCGTGTTACCTCGTAATGGGATCAGGCTGGCGACAGCTCGCGCCGCTGATCAAGAACACGGGTGATGGCCTTGACCAGCCCTACATAACCGGTGCATCGGCACAGGTTGCCCGACAGTTCGTGGCGAATACGCGCCTCATCGGCGCTAGGAATGCGCAGCACGATATCGCGTGCGGTGGCGAGCATGCCCGGCGTGCAGTAGCCGCATTGAAGCGCGTGCTCGGCGGTGAACGCGGCACGCAACTGAGTCATCACAGGGTCTTGGTCGAAGTCCTCGATGCTGCGCACTTCGGCGCCATTGCAGGCTGCGGCGTAAACAATGCACGAACGCATGGGTGCGCCGTCGATCATCACCGTACACGCCCCGCACACACCCTGTTCACAGCCAATATTGGTGCCAGTGAGCACGCGTTCTTCACGCAGAAAATCCGCCAGATGTGTGCGCGGTTCGACCTCGGCGCTGATCGCCTTGCCGTTGACCGTCAGTTTCAATTGCGTCATGACAAGGCTCCGCGTGGGCAAGACAATTGCTCGGCGGCACGTTGCAGCGCCACCCGATGGATTTGGTATTCATAACTGTCCGGCTCGATGCCTGCTGCCAGCAACCACGGATCGGCCAGCGTATCCTCCCAGCCATCGATCAGCGCACTCGCGTCTTCGATCACCTGAGGTGAGCCGTCCACTGCGCCGATGATTGCCCGACGCACACCGCGCTGGGGATCATCGACGAACGCCGCGATGGCTTCAGCGAATTCGCCGGTTTTGCGATTGAATTTGTAGTAGCTCCAGCGCGCGCCGACACTCAGTCGCGGGATGCGCACGGCACGGATAATTTCGTCTTCCGCCAGCTCGGTGGTGAACGCGCCGAGCATGAACGCCTCGGCCTTGATGCCGCGCTCTCCATCGGGGCCCAACAGCAGAATCTCCGCACCGAGCAGTGCCATGACATTTACCCAGTCGGCGGCAGGATCAGCGTGAGCCAGACTGCCGCCCAGGGTTCCGCGATTGCGGACGGCCCGATAAGCAATGCCGCGCGCGACGTAGGGCATCAGGCCCTGAGAAGGGTCCGGGACAATGCCGTCTTCGATATTGGCGTGGGTAACGGCGGCGCCCAGCAGGATGCTGCCCGACTCCTCCACCGCGTCGCGCAGTTCGGCCAGACGCCGCACGTCAATCAATTGCTCAGGCTGCACCAGACGCAAATTCATCATCGGGCCCAGCGACTGGCTGCCCGAAACGATCTTGCCCATGCCCTCGCTGGCCCGCAGCAGTTGCACGGCGTCGGCGGCACTGGTCGGGCACTGGTAATCAAAAGCCACAGCTTTCATGACACTACCTCCATCGGTTCGGCGGGCGCGGCCTGGCGCTGTTTACTGCTGAGCGCGGCGAATACCACACGCGGCGACAACGGCAATTGCGAGACTTCAACCCCCAGCGGGCGCAAGGCGTCGTTGATGGCATTGGCAATGGCAGCAGGTGATCCGATTGCGCCACTTTCACCAATACCCTTCTGCCCAAACGAGGTGTACGGCGCCAGGGTTTCCATGTGCTCGATGCGGATCGAAGGGACTTCGGTGGCGCCCGGCAAAATGTAATCAGCCAGGGTCGAGGCCAAAGGCTGGCCTTCTTTGCTATAGGGCATCTCTTCATACAGCGCCGTGCCGATCCCTTGGGCTGCACCGCCATACACCTGACCGTCGACGACCATCGGGTTGATCAGCTTGCCGCCGTCTTCGACGATGGCGTAATCCAGAATTTCGGTTTTGCCCAACTGCGGATCGACCGCCACTACCACGGCGTGACAGGCATAACTGAAGGTGCCGGTGTCGCGCTGCGCCTGATACGTGGTGTGCACTTCCAGCCCGCCTTCGTGGGTATCGGGCGGCAGACGCTGAGGTTGCAGGTACCAGATGCGGCTCAGCTCACCAAGGCCGACGTGGCCAGACGGCCCGCAGACGCCGCCTTCGCTCCAGGTCACGCTGTCCAGAGGATCTTTGAGCAAATAGGCGCCTACGTGGTGCAGGCGGTCACGCAACAGTTTGCAGCCCTGGCCCACTGCGCCACCGGCCATGACGATGGAACGCGAGCCCCAGGTGCCAGTGGAATAAGGCGTCATGCCGGTGTCGCCAAAGACGATTCGCACCCGCTGCGGATCGACCCCAAGCACCTCATTGGCGATCTGCGCCAAGGTGGTTTCCATGCTTTGCCCGTGGGAGTGAACGCCCACACGGATCTCCAGAATGCCGTCCGGTGTCAGGCGCAGGCTCGCAGGTTCGCGACCCGGCACCATTGGGATGCCCCAGCCGAAATACACCGAAGTGCCGTGGGCGCCCTGCTCGCAAAACACTGCCAGACCGACGCCAATCAATCGACCGTCGGCTTCGCCCTGTTGCTGGCGGGCGCGAACGGCTGGCAGGTCGATGGCTTTGATCGCCCGGCGAACCGCCTCCGGGTAGTCACCGCTGTCGAAATGCTTGCGGGTGATGTTGTCGTAGGGCATCTCCTGGGGTTGCACCAGATTGCGCAAGCGCACTTCAAACGGTTCAAGCCCGGCTTGTAGCGCAATCGCATCCATCACCGTTTCGATGGCATAGCACACCCCGGTGCGGGCCACGCCGCGATAAGGCAGGATCGGCGGTTTGTTGGTGGCCACCGACCAGGTGCGACAACGGTAGCGTTCCATTTTGTAGGGCCCCGGCAAGATGCTCGCCACTTGGGCGGCTTCCAGACAGGCCGAAAACGGGTAAGAAGAATAAGCGCCGGAATCCACATGCGCCTCGCAATCGACCGCTAGCAAACGGCCGTCTTTGTCGGCGTAGGCGTGAATGTCGTAGTGGTGCTCTCGGCAGTTGGCGTTGGCGACCAGTTGTTCGCGACGGTCTTCGATCCAGCGCACCGGGTGATCCAGATGCATCGCCAGCCAGGCCACGCAGACTTCTTCAGGCAGCAAGATGCCCTTGTAGCCGAAGCCGCCGCCGACATCAGGGGAGATCACCCGCACGCTGCCTTCGTCCAGCCCCAGACAGCCGGCCAGGCCAGTTCGGTTGATGTGCGGCATCTGCGCCGAGGTGTACACCACCAACTGGCTCAGGCGGCGATCCCAATAGGCGACCACGCCACGGCCTTCCATTGGCGCCATGCTCTGTCGAGCAGTGCGTAGCACGCGATGCACATGAATCGAAGCGCGCTGGCGAATCTCGTCCAGGTCGGCGTCCACCGTGGTTTCCAGAAAGACATTGTCACCCCAGTGTTCATGCACCAGCGCCGAGCCCGGCTCACGGGCGGCAAGCATGTCGACCACCGCAGGCAGCTCATCGAAATCGACGAAGGTCGCGCCAGCGATATCCTCGGCTTCGGCGCGGGTGTCGGCCACACACATGGCGATCATCTCGCCCACCTGGCGTACCTTGCCGCTGGCCAGCACCGGCTGCTCAGAGGATTTGAAGCCCGGCAAACCGGAGTTGGCGACGATGGGTTTGACGCCGACCAGGTCGTCCAGGGTGTAGACCGAGCTTTCAAGGCCGATAGGTTTTTCGATCTCCAGGATGTGTCCATGGGCGACCGGGCTGCGCACGAATGCGACATCGCGCATGCCGGGGAAGCGGATATTGCCGATGTAATTGCCACGACCGCGCATGAAGCGATCATCTTCCTTGCGCGGCAATGAAGCGCCGATTCCTTGGCCGGATGGTTGCGACTGAACAGTCATTGCGGGCCTCCCTGAGGCATGGCATGTGCCGCGCCACTGTGAAAGCGCGACAGAAACTGTTGCGCACGCGCGGTTTTAGGCGCGCAAAAGAATTCAGCCGGGGGACCGCTTTCGACAATGTCCCCTGCGTCCATAAACACCACATGGCTGGCGACCTGGCGGGCAAACTCCATCTCGTGAGTAACGATGACCATGGTCGCGCCTTCGCTTGCCAGACCACGAATCACCTCAAGCACCTCACCGACCAACATGGGGTCTAGCGCACTGGTAGGCTCATCGAACAGCAGAATATCGGGCTTCATCGCCAGCGCCCGGGCAATGCCGACGCGTTGTTTCTGGCCGCCGGACAACCGCGCCGGAAACACCTCAGCCTTCTCCGCCAGACCGACCCGTGCCAATAGAGCCAGTGCTTCCCGACGAACCTCATCGCGGTCGCGCTTTTGCACGTAAAGCGGCGCTTGCATGATGTTGTCCAGCACGCTGAGGTGGGGCCACAGGGCAAAGTGCTGAAACACCATGCCGATGCGCGAACGCATCTGCGCCAGATCCGCATCGTTCATCTTTACGCCACCCTTGTGCACGCCCATGCGTTGCCCTTTTAAAAACACGCTGCCGGCATTGGGCTGTTCCAGCCAGTTGATGCAGCGCAGCAGCGTGGATTTGCCGCAACCGGAAGGCCCCAGCAAGCACACGACATCCCCACTCATGACGTCCAGCGAGACGTCCTTGAGCACGTTGTTGTCGCCAAACCACTTGGAGATGCCCTGCAGTTGCAGCACTTTGGTCTGCGCGGTCGATGCAAGATCGCTGGGGGAAGGTTGCAGTGCATTCACGTTCGACGCTCCTCGGCATAACGAGTCAGAAGGCTGGTCAGGATCTCGATGCACAGGCATAGCACCCAATACAGCAGCACCGCCGAGAGAAACGCAGCAAAAGGAATGAAGTAAGTGGACTGGATCGAGTTCATCACGCTGGTCAGTTCGGTCACCGCGATGATAGAGAGGAACGCGCTGTCCTTGACGATCTGGATCAGCTGATTACCTAGACTTGGGATCGCGCGCATGACCACCGGGGGCATGATGATGCGGCGCATCAGACTGACCCCGTGAAAGCCAAACGCCCGGGCAGATTCGATGGTGTCGGCGGGCAAGTCCTGCCAGGCCGCGCGCAACAGCACCGCCATATAAGCCGAGTTGTACAACACCAGGGCCAGCACCCCGCTGCTCCAGTTGGAAAGACGAATGCCCATGGAGGGCAGCGCAAAGTAGATCAGGTACACGAACAGAAGAAATGGCACGCAGCGCATGGCATCGCAGAATGTGTTGGCGATGCGGGCGATGCCAGGCCGCGAGGACATCAGCATTGGCGTCAGTAACATGCCCAGCAGCAAGGAGGCGGTGGCGGCGATGCTGACCAGAATGATCGTGTTGAGAAAGCCGCTGCCGATATCCGGCAACTGGCCCCAGATGGTCAGGAAGTCGTTGATCATGCCGTCACCTCATGAGCACTGCTGCGCCGTTCGAGCCGACGCTGCAAGCGAATCAACAGGTAAACGATCACGCTATACAACAACAGGGCAAAGATGAACGGAGGCAGCGGATCATAAGTTCGCGCACCTACCCGTTGCGCCGCACGGGTGATTTCCACCATGCCAATGACCGCGACGGCAGGACTGGATTTGAGGAGCATGGTCATTTCATTGACCAGCCCGGGAAGGCTTGAGCGCCACACTTGTGGCAGCACGATCAAACGCAGGCGCAAGCTGCGGCGCATGCCGAATGCCAGCGCGGCGTCGTATTCCTGTTTGGGAAAAGCGATCAATGCACCGCGCCAGATTTCGCAGTTGAACGCAGCGGTGGACAGGGTCAGCGCCAGGATGCCAGCGCTGGCAGGGTCCAGCGATATGCCGAACTGTGGCAGCGCGAAGAAGATCAGCAAGATCAACGTCACTGCCGGGCACGAACGCATGATGCTGACGTACGTGAACACCGCTTGCCGCGCCACCGGCACCTTGCCCCAGCGAATCAACGCCAGGCCAAGGCCAAGGGGCACGCCAACAATAATGCTGACCAGCGAAACCCCTATCGTCGACAGAGCACCCAGCAGGATGCTCCAGTAGTCGTATGCCGTCATGGGCGTCGATCAGTTGACGTTGACGGGCATGTTTTCATGGCTCTCGCCCAGCCACTTCTTCTGCAGGCGATACATTTCGCCGTTCTTGCGCAACTCAAGCAGCGCGTCGTCGACCATTTTCAGAACACCGGCGTTGCCCTTCGCCACAGCCCACGCCAGGTAGGTCGGTTCACCGATTGCCTGGCCGATGACGAACATGTCACCACGCTCCTTGACCAGGTCATTCAACGACAAGTCGGTGTTGGCAACCGCGTCCAGACGCCCGTTGGCCAGATCCTGATACGCCTCGGGATAGCCGTGGTACTCGACGATCTCCTTGAGGCCTTTGCCCTTGGCTTTGAGTTTGGCGTCGAAGTCTTTGAGGTCGGTAAGCATCGCGCTGCCGGTTTCGCCGCCAACAGTTTTGCCGATCAGGTCTTCAGGCTTGAGAATACTGCTGCCCTTTTTCGTCGCAAAAAAGGTCGCGGTCTGAGCGGTTGGCGAAGTGAAGTCAAACGTAGGTTTGCGAGCCGCCGTGACCAGTACCGCTGACAGCGCCATGTCGTATTTACCGGTAGTGACGCCTGGCAGAATCCCGGCCCATGGCAGCACTTGCTGGCGAATCTTCACGCCGGAGGATTTTTCCACCAGCGCCAGCAACTCGTTGTCGTAGCCGGTGGCCTTGCCGTCTTGCATGAACTCGAACGGACGATAGTCATCCTCTGTGGCCACAAGCAGATAACCACGGCTTTTGACCTCGTCAATCGTGGCCGCATGACTCATGGCAGTGTTGGCCAGGGCTGCGGTCATCGCCACCGCGAGGGCCAGCACCGACTTACTGATACGCATCCGACGCTTGAGCTTGTGCAGTAGAGCAGTCATGGAATTTCCTTGCTGAGTCCGTGTGAGGTCGGTCCATCGAAATGGTCCGGGCTGGCAGCGCTTTCGAGCGCTTACCTTGAACAAAGCAAGTGGCATGCCACCTATTATCGTACAGCGCGGACGCTCGGTTTACCGGGCCTGAGACTGGGTGGCGAAATTTCAACGACCGCTAGCGGGCGGGAAACGATGAGACTGCGCACCAAAATAATCCGGGATATACGGGGTATGCCTCTCAAAAGCACAGATTAAACGGCCTGTTTTTATTGAGATAGAGATACACGCAGATCTCGATATGGCTGGAGATAGCCAACTAAAAAATACCCAATTAACTGTTTTGTATGGATTTATTTCAGAGGTTTATTTATCAAGGAAATATCTATCTGTTCAGATACGGGGTATAGCCCATATAGACGCCACTCACCTCTTATCCTCTATGTACCTGTTTTCAAGCGGCTTTATTCAGGCGCTGACTTTTCGGCACGGTTCTGGCTTACGGGTCGTTGATACTCCCAGCCCTGACGATAGAGGACCCTATGACCAAGCACCTGACAGCGGCGCAAGTCGAACACTTCAAGTCCCATGGCTACGCCTACCCTTTCACAGCCATGAGCCCGGAAGACGCAGCCGGCTATCGAGCGCGCATCGAAGCGTATGAAGCGCATGTAGGTGAAGACGCCAATCGCTCGCTGAAGATAAAAGCTCATCTGGCCTCACCGGCCTTTGTGGAGTTGGCGTGCAATCCGAGGATTCTCGATGCGGTGGAAGATGTGATCGGCCACAATATCCTCCTGTTCGGTGCTTCGGTATTTGCCAAGAACGCCAACGATCCGCGCTATGTGTCATGGCATCAGGACTCGACCTACTTCGGTCTGTCGCCCCATGAAGAAGTCACGGTCTGGGTTGGCTTCACCAATGCAACCTCGGAAAACGGTTGCCTGCGCATTTTGCCCGGTTCGCATCGGGAGCCGGATTACCAGCATCAGGAAACCTTCGCCAAAGACAACATGCTCGCCAAGGGGCAAGCGCTGATCGGCGTGGACGACAGCCTGGGCCTTGAAATGCCACTCAATGCCGGAGAGTTTTCACTGCACCACGAGCGCACCGCACATAGCTCGCGTTGCAACACCACCGATGACCGACGCATCGGTTTTGCGTTTTTCTACATTCCTACCCACGTTACTTCGACGATCGGCCGCCGCCGCGCCACGTTGGTCCGCGGAGAGGACCACTTTGGGCACTGGGACCCCGAGGCGCTGCCAACCTGCGACTACGATGCGCCGTCGATGGAGCAATTGCATCAGGCGTGGGGCCAGTATCGCGATGGTGAAGTCAAAGGCGGGTGAGCAACGCTGGCTCACGATCATAGGATCCAGTCGCGGCTCAGCCCGCAGCTTGTGATCGTGTTGCTTTTCGAGCAAACGTTTGCGAGACGGCGCGCTGTCAAAAACCGCGTTTTGGCCTTTCCCGTCCCCCGATTCGTCATCCGTTTGACCAAGTTTCGACATTTGAAAAAAATCTCGCTGCTTAGCCCCCCGTCCATGAACCACTTATCCGATTTTTGAAAATAAACACGCCAAATTTTTAGCGTCAAATTGACGCCCACTTATGGCGTTTTGATTGCATCCTGCAATCAGCAATTCCCCCGTCGATGCTGGCCAATTCGCCATTTTCGAATCCCCTCCCAGGGGCCTGGTTTGCGTCAATATCCTGTTTAAAAAACGTTTACGTCCTGCCCGCCAGTCCTGCGAAAGGCCCTACCGGACTCGCCAGATTATTTTTCTTTGCTATACCGATGACTATCCGGATGGATGCCAAACATCTCTGTTTGGTTAAAAAAGATTCAGCTGACACCACTCGTTTGAGTGTCAGCTGTTTTAGCGCAAGCCAGGACCACCGAAGTCTGGCGCGCGCGTATGGAAATGGCAGGAGCCGTTATGGACAATATTGTAGTCGCCGATAAATCCACATCCGAAATTTCTGCAAATGCCTGGGGTAACGTACAACTTTCAAAATCAAGCGTTGTGCAAATGCCGGTGTCGCCCAGAGAGGTGGCTACGGTTACTCGCAACGGCCAGGACCTGACGGTCACGCTCAAATCCGGTGAACACATCACCGTGAGCAACTTCTTCAACACTGATCCCAATGGTGTTGGCAGCGACATGGTGTTCCAGGCTGAAGACGGAACCCTTTGGCAAGCGCAGTACAGCCGCGAAGCTTTTGCCGGCTTCACCTTCGAAGAAATCTCCTCCCTTGAATCCTTGCTCGCCGGTGTTGGTGTAGTGGGCAGCGCTACGCCCGAGTTCGCCATTGCCGGATTGGCGCTATTGGGCGCGGGCGGCGCCGCGGCAGCATCTGGCGGTGGTGGTGGCGGTGGTGGTGGTGGTGGTGGCGGTGACGTTAGCCCGCCCACTGCACCGGGCAATGTCACGGTCTCGGCCGATGGGCTGACCGTACGTGGTATCGGCGAAGCCGGGGCCACGATCAATGTGCGCGACACCCGTGGCAATCTGCTCGGATCTACAGTGGTAGGGGCGGATGGCACTTTCACTGTCCCCTTGAATGCGCCACAGCTCAACGGTGCCCCGTTGGTGGTTGACCAGACGGATACCGCGGGTAACGTCTCCCCCGCAACACCGATCACCAGCCCTGATACGACAGCTCCGGCTGGCCCGACCAATCTTGCAGTCGCTGCCGATGGCTCGACCCTCACCGGTACCGGTGAAGCGGGCGACACCGTGACCGTGCGCGATGCAAATGGCAATGTGTTGGGCAGCGCTGTCGTGGGTGCGGACGGTACTTTTACGGTCCCGCTCAGCTCACCTCAAACCAACGGTCAGACGCTTTCTGTCGGCCAGACTGATCCGGCTGGCAACGTCTCGGCACAAGTCCCCGTCACAGCTGCTGACACCACCGCTCCCGCTGGCCCAACCAATCTGGCAGTGGCCGCCGATGGCGCGACCCTTACCGGGAGCGGCGAAGCAGGCGCCACTGTGACCGTACGTGATGCCAACGGCAACGTATTGGGCAGCGCTGTCGTGGGTGCGGACGGTACTTTTACCGTCCCCCTCAGTTCACCGCAAACCAACGGTCAGACGCTTTCTGTCGGCCAGACTGATCCGGCTGGCAACGTCTCGGCACAAGTCCCCGTCACTGCAGCTGACACCACCGCTCCCGATGGCCCAACCAATCTGGCAGTGGCCGCCGATGGCTTGACCCTGACCGGTAGAGGTGAAGCAGGCGACACCGTCACTGTGCGTGATGCCAACGGCAATGTGCTTGGCAGTGCTGTCGTGGCGGCGGACGGTACGTTCTCTGTCCCGCTCAGCACCGCACAAACCAATGGGCAGGTCCTGTCCGTCGGCCAGACCGACCCTGCGGGCAACGCTTCGCCGCAAGTCCCTGTCACCGCAGTCACCGAGGGCGACACCACGCCCCCTGCTGCACCGACCAACCTAGCAGTCGCTGCTGATGGCTCGACCCTCACCGGTAGCGGTGAAGCAGGCGCCACCGTGACCGTGCGTGATGCCAATGGCAACGTATTGGGCAGCGCTGTGGTGGGTGCGGACGGTACTTTTACGGTTCCGCTCAGCACATCGCAAACCAACGGCCAGACACTTTCTGTCGGCCAGACTGACCCGTCTGGAAACGCTTCACCGCAAGCCCCCGTCACGGCTGCCGACAGCACAGCTCCTGCTGGCCCAGGCAATCTGGCAGTCGGCGCCGATGGCCTGACCCTCAGCGGCACCGGTGAAGCAGGCGCCACCGTGACCGTGCGTGACAGCAATGGCAACGTATTAGGCAGCGCTATCGTCGCCGCAGATGGCACGTTTACCGTTCCGCTTGGCACCCCGCAAACCAACGGTGAGACCCTTTCCGTCGGCCAGACCGACGCTGCCGGCAACGCTTCTGCGCAAGTCCCCGTCACCGCCGCCGACACCACAGCCCCCGGCGCACCCGGCGCACTGGTGTTCAACGCCGATGGCACGCAACTGACCGGCACTGCAGAGCCCGGCGCCACCGTGCAAGTGCGCGCGGCAGACGGAACGCTGCTGGGCACTGCGATCGTCGCGGCCGATGGCACGTTCACCCTGACCTTCAGCCCCGCGCAGGACGCGGGACAAAACCTTGCCGTGAGCGCAGTCGACGCTGCCGGTAATGCCTCCGCCGCCAGTGCGGTCACAGCACCGGATGTCGGCACAACGCCCCCGGTCGACACAACCCCTCCAGCGGCCCCGACCGATGTTGCCATCAGTGGCAATGGCGCTCAGCTCAGCGGCCGTGGTGAAGCGGGCGCGACGGTGACCATTCTCGACGCCAGCGGCAATATCCTGGCAACCGGTATCGTCGGCGCTGATGGTCTGTTCAATGTCCCGCTGTCCCCTGCTCAGACCGGCGGCCAGTCGTTGACCGTCACGCTGACAGACGCAGCTGGCAACGTGTCCGATAACGTAGCGGTTTCTGCGCCGGATCTTAGCCAGCCTCTCGCACCGGAAAATCTCGCGGTGTCGATCGACGGCCTGACCCTGACCGGCACCGGTCAACCCGGCCTGCGCATCTTCGTACGCAACGCCTCAGGGCAAGTCATTGGCGTGGGCCGGGTCGAGGCGGACGGCACCTTCGCAGTCACCCTCGATTCGCCGCAAGTCAACGGCGAAGTGCTGGACGTCAACGGGGTCAACGCCAGCGGCAACAGCACGGCAGCTGTGCTGGTGACAGCGCCGGACAGTACCGCACCGGCTCCTGTGACCGATCTGAAGGTCAGCCCAGATGGCGCGACCCTCTCAGGCAAAGGCGAAGCGGGCGATACCGTTACTGTGCGTGACGCCAACGGCAACGTCCTGGCCAGCGGGACGGTTGCAGCCAACGGTACATTTATCATCGCGCTTGCTCCGCCAGTGGCAGAAGGCGTCGTGCTTGCCGTTACCCAGGCGGACGCTGCAGGCAATGCCTCCACCGCCACTGATGTGACCGTGCCAGACGGCAGCGGCCCTGTTGCGCCGGTCAATCCGGTGCTCAGCGCCGACGGCATTCACGTGACCGGCAACGGCACCCCTGGCAACACCATTGAAGTGCGTGATGCCAACGGCAATGTGCTGGGCAGCGTCGTTGTTGCGCCCAATGGCACTTACGACGTGACCCTGACCGCGCCTCAGCTCAACGGGGAACTGCTCGAAGTCGTGGCGGTTGCGCCAAACGGCGCAGAATCGGTGCCGACCCTGTTACCTGCTCCCGACGTCACCGCACCGGACCAACCGATCGCGTTGGCAATAAACCCGAATGGCCTGGTGGTGAGTGGACGGGGTGAGCCCGGTGCCACAGTCACCGTCAAGGATGCACAGGGCAATGTGTTGGGCACCGCGGTTGTGGCGGCCACGGGCAGCTTTGCGGTCACCCTTCCCAACCCGCAGATCGATGGACAATCGCTGCAGGTCACCCTGACCGATGCCGCTGGCAACAGCAGCGCCCCGCTGGCGATCATCGCGCCGGACCTGGACGGTCCACTGCTGCCGAGCAATATCAATGTTGATAGCGCCGGTACGTTGCTGACGGGTAATGGCGAAGCCGGATCCACCATCACCGTCACCGACAGCACGGGTGCCGTGCTCGGTACGGCAGTGGTCGGCGCCAATGGCACGTTCAGCGTCACCCTCAACAGCCCGCAAAACAATGGCCAGACCCTGCAGATCAGTGCAGTCGATGGCACTGGCAATACTGCGCAGGTTCCTTACACGACGAACGACACGCTTGCGCCGGGAGCCGTCACCGGTCTGGCGTTCGATGGGTTGGGCGAAGTGCTCAGCGGTATCGGCGAGCCCGGTGCGACGGTCACCGTTCGTGATGCCAATGGCGTGGTATTGGGCACTGCAGTGGTCAATGGCGACGGCACTTTCAGCGTCGCGCTAGGCACAGCACAAACCAATGCCGAGTCGCTGCAGGTGGTTCAGGCGGATGCGGCGGGCAATATTTCGGTCGCGGTGGTTGCCACGGCGACCGATACCACCCCGCCAGCTGCATTGACCAACCTGTCGATTTCCGCCAACGGCGCCATTGTCAGCGGCAACGGCGAAATCGGCGCGACAGTTAAAGTGGTCAACAGCCAGGGTGTGGTCCTGGGCATCGCCATTGTTGGCGCCAATGGTCACTTCGACGTCAACCTGACGCCTGCCCAAGTCAATGGCGAAGCGCTCAGCGTCAGTCAAACCGACCCTGCGCAAAACACTTCTCCGGTTTCACCACTGGATGCGCCTGACATTCAGGCACCCGATGCGCCGATCATTCTGGTACGTGCTGCTGATGGCATCACCATTACCGGCACCGGTGAAGCGGGCGCCACCGTGACCATCCGTGACGCCAACGGGGTTTCCCTGGGCAGCGCGGTGGCAGCGAGCGACGGCTCATTCTCGATTACCCTTTCCAGCGCTCAGCGCAACGGTCAGCCGCTTGAGATCAGCCAGTCGGACGCTGTAGGCCATGTTTCGGTGGTGGTTGCTTTCAACGCCATTGATAACACGCCACCTTCCACCCCGAGCGGTCTGCAGATCAGCCCTAACGGCGCATCGCTCACCGGTACCGGTGAAGCGGGCAGTACTGTGATCGTGCGCGACGCCAACAATGTCCAACTGGGCACTGCGGTGGTGGCCGTTGACGGGACGTTCTCGGTGTTCCTGAGCCCGCCGCAACTGAACGGGCAACAGCTGAGCGTCAGCGCCACCGACGGCACCAACGCCTCACCCAACGTCAGCTTCCAGGCCCCTGATCTCAGTGCGCCCGCTGCGCCGGGGAATCTGGCGGTCGACGCAACCGGCACCCTGTTGACGGGTACTGCGGAGCCAGGCACCACCGTCACAGTGCGAGACGCTACTGGCAATGTGCTGGGCACCGCGCCGGTTGATATCAACGGCGACTTCAGCGTGCCGCTGAGCACACCACAACTCAACGGGCAAACCGTGTCGCTAGTAGTGACCGACGCCCAAGGCAATGCCTCGCAACCGTTCTCCTACCCCGTGCCGGATGTAACGCCGCCGGTGGCCGTTGCCAACCTGGTGATCAGTCCGGATGGCCACACTGTGTCCGGGACCGGGGAAGCCGGAACTACCGTGACGATCACCCGTGGCGACGGGCTAGTGCTTGGCATCGGACAGATCAACGCCAACGGCGTGTTCGTCGTAGAACTGACCACCAACGCGGTCACTGCGGACACCCTGACCGTCATCTCCACGGACGGCGCTGGTCTGAATTCGACTCCCGTGACCCTGAGCGGGCCCGATGGCACTGGCTTGCCAGCGCCGACCAACCTGGCCCTGTCGGTCGATGGCTTTACCTTGACCGGTGTCGGCGTCGCGGGCACCACTGTTACCGTCGCCGGTACTGGCAACGCTGTCCTGGGATCCGCCCTTGTGGGCAGCGACGGCACATTCTCGGTCATTCTGGGATCGGCCCAGCTCAATGGCCAAATCCTCCACGTTACCGCGTCCAACGGCATCGTCTCCTCTGTGCCGGGCACATTGACGGCCGGTGATACCACCGCGCCGGATGCGCCGACCAATCTGCTGGTCAGCACCGATGGCAGCGCCCTCAGTGGCCGCGGCGAAGCCGGTGCCACCGTGACCGTGAAAAACGCAGCGGGCGCGGTGATCGGCAGCGCAATCGTTGACAGCAACGGCCTGTTCTCGATCGCCTTGTCGCCCTCTCAGCTCAATGCCGAAACCCTGACGGTCCGGCAAACCGACCTGAAGCTGAACGAATCGCAACCGAGCAGCACCATCGCGCCGGATCTGTCATCGCCGCTCGCCCCCACCGGGGTCTCCATCAACGCTGGCGGCACGGTGGTCACAGGCCAAGGCGAGGCTGGCACGACCGTCAACGTGCGCGATGCCTCCGGCAATTTGCTGGCAACCGGCACCGTCGATCCGAGCGGCAACTTCCAGGTCACCCTGCCAAACCCTCAACTGACTGGCGCACCCCTGCAAGTGCAACTGGTGGACGGCGCCAACCATCTTTCTCCGATCACCAGCGTCGCAACGCTGGACCGCACACCGCCAGCGGCAGTGACTGATCTGACCATTACCGGCGACGGCGTGACCCTGGCAGGTCATGGCGAAGCTGGCGCAACGGTCAACGTGCGGGACGCCAACGGCGTGTTGCTGGGCACCGCCGTGGTCGGCACTACCGGTTTGTTCAGCGTCACGCTGTCGCCGGTGCCAAACAACGGGCAGACCCTTGAAGTCACCCAGACCGATCCGAGCGGCAACGTGTCGGCGGCGGGCAGCATTCTCGCGCCGGACATCACCCCGCCAGCGGCCTTGACCGATGTGGTGATCAACGCCGACGGCCTGACGGTTACCGGTCACGGCGAACCCGGCGCCACGGTTTTCGTGCGCAGCGCGGGGGGCCTGGTGCTGGGCAGCGGACTGGTGAACGGCAGTGGCTCGTTCAGCCTGACGCTCAACAGCATTCAAAACAACGCGCAAATTCTGACCGTCAACCAGGAAGATCCACCGGGCAACGAAGGCGCTGCGGTCAATGTCACCGCGCCGGACTTCGTAGCACCCGTTGATCCAAGCAATCTGAGCCTGAACGCCAGCGGCTTGCAATTGACTGGTCTGGGCGAAGCCCGCAGCACCGTCACGGTTTCCGATGCACAAGGTCGTGTGTTGGGCACAGCGGTTGTGGCGGACAACGGCACGTTCCAGGTGACACTCAATGCACCACAACTCAACAGCCAAGTGCTCAGCGTCAAGGCTGCCGATGCGGCGGGCAATCTGTCGGCAGCGGTTCCTTATACAGCCGCTGACCTGACCGCCCCTGTACCGGTCAGCAATCTGGCCGTAGCCCCGAATGGCGCCACCCTCACCGGCTTGGGTGAAGCCGGAGCCACCGTCAGCGTGACCAACGCTTTGGGTGTTGTCATCGGCACCGGCACCGTTGCCAGCAACGGCACTTTCAGCGTGACGCTTGCTCCCGGCGTCACTGCCGGTGACGCGCTGAACGTGGTTCAGACCGACGCAGCGCTCAACGTTTCGCCTGCGACTTCGGTCACAGCGCCTGGCATCCTGGCGCCGAGCGCACCGACTGGCCTGGTACTCAGTGCTGACGGCCTGACCGTGACCGGCACCGCAGGCGCTGGCACTCTCGTCACCGTGCGCAGCCTTAACGGCGTGCAACTGGGCACCGCGCTGGCAGGCGTCGACGGCACGTTCAGCGTGACCCTGAGCACCGCGCAGATCAACGGCGAAACGCTGTCGGTCAGTGCATCGAGCAGCGATGGCCTCAACTCGCTGCCGACCCAGATCGTGGCCAATGACACGTCGCCTCCTGCGCCGATCACCGACTACCATTTGGCGGCGAACGGCATCACCCTCACCGGTCGTGGCGAGGCCGGGGCGACTGTCTCGGTTGCAGGTCAGGGCGGTGTAGTGCTGGGTACCGCGTTGGTTGCAGCTGACGGCACCTTCACGGTGGCCCTCAACCCTGCGCAGACAGCGGGCCAGGTGCTGAGCCTTGATCAGACCGATGCCAAGGGCAACGAATCGATTGCGGTCAACCTGACTGCGCCGGATCTCGTCGGACCCCTCGCTGCTGCTGGCGTCAGCGTCAGCGCCAGCGGCCTGGTCGTCTCGGGTACTGGCGAAGCCGGTGCGACAGTGACGGTCAAGGATGTATCAGGTCTGGTGCTCGGCACTGGCGTGGTTCAAGTAGATGGGACCTTCCAGGTCAATCTGCTGAGCCCGCAGGCCAACGGCGAAAAACTGTCCGTAACCCTGACCGATGCCAGCGGCAACGTCTCGCCTGCTGTGCAGACCTCCATCGACACCACCGCACCGCTGGTATTGACCGGCGTGGCCATCGCAGGCGACGGCGCGACCATTACCGGTCGTGGCGAAGCCGGTGCGACTGTCATTGTGCGCAACAGCGCGGGCACTTCCATTGGCAGCGTTATCGTCGGTGACACCGGCGCCTTCACGCTGGTACTGGCCGTCCCACTGAAAAACGCCGAAGCGATCACTGTCACTCAGACCGACCCTTCGCTCAACGTATCGCCAAGCATCGGCCTCACTGCACCGGACCTCACGCCACCGGCTCCATTGGCTGGCGTGGCGATCAACAACGCGGGCGTGGTAGTGACAGGCACCGGCGAGCCCGGCGCAACCGTGACCGTGCGTGATCCAGGTGGAGTGGTGATCGGTACCACGTTGGTGCTCGGAAACGGCAGCTTCAGCGTTACGCTGACCACACCACAGATCAATAGCCAGATTCTGCAGGTTCAGCAGGCCGATCCTCCTGGCAACGTCAGCACGTCAGTCCCGGTCACTGCGCCGGATCTGACCCCACCTGGCGTGCCAGTGGACCTGTTCATCAGCAATGACGGCCTGACAGTGACCGGCACCGGGGAAGCCGGCACCACCGTGAGCATCACGCCACTGGGCGGGACGTCCGTGGGCACCGGCACGGTCGGCGCTGACGGCCATTTCTCCATCACATTGACCGCCGCGCAACTCAACGGCCAGACCTTGCTCGTGGTGCTGACCGACACGGCCAACAACACATCGGCAGCAGGGACCCTGCCCGCGCCAGACACCACACCGCCTGCGCCAGTGGTATTGACCCCGATCACGCCGATCGACGCGACGGGCAGCATTGTCACCGGTACCGGCGAGCCGGGTGCCAGGTTGGTGATCACTAATAATCTTGGGGACACCGTCGGCACCGGCCTGGTCGCCAGCGACGGCAGCTTCCGTGTCGAACTGACCACGCCGCAAAGAAACGGCGAAACCCTGACGGTCATTCAACAAGACCCGACTGGCAATCCGTCAACCGGCGTAACCCTCATCGCGCCTGATACCACCGCACCTGCGGCGCCGACCATCCTCTCGTTGAGCGCCAACGGCGTGACGCTGAGCGGTACCGGTGAAGCGGGCGCAACCGTACACGTCTACAGCAGCGCCATCCCGCCCGTGCAACTGGGTCAGGTGCTGGTGGCTGGCGACGGTACGTTCAGCGTCACATTGAGCCCGGCGCAGCTGAACGGCCAGGTACTCAATGTCGTCCAGGAAGATGGCGCCGGTAACGGCTCCGCCAATCTGAGCTACACCGTTCCGGACGTTCAGGCCCCTACCCTCGCGACCGGTCTGACCCTCAGCTCCAACGGGCTGGTGGTCGAAGGCAACGGTGAGATCGGCGCCAGCGTCAAAGTGCTCAGCGGCACCACGGTAATCGGCACCGCAACGGTTGGCGCCGATGGCCACTTCAGCGCCACCCTGGGTACTGCACAACTCAATGGCGGGCAACTGGGTGTCACGCTGACCGATGCCAAGGGCAACGTACTCGCTACACCGGCTACGTTGTTGGTACCGGATGTCACTGCGCCGGACGTGCCAACGGTCACAGCCGTGACCGCCAACACGGTGACCGGGACTGCCGAAGCGGGCAGCTTTGTCACGGTATTCGCAGGTGGTGTCAGCGTAGGAACCACCCAGGCCAACGGGACCGGCAATTATGTGGTCACGCTGACCACGCCGCAAAACGCCGGCCAACCCTTGACCGTTGTCGCCAGGGATGCGGCGAACAACACCTCCGCACCGTTGAGCTTCAATGCCCACGACGGCACTGCACCGGATGCCGTCACGCTGCTGACGATCAGTGCCAACTACACCCAACTGGCAGGCCACGGCGAAGCAGGCGCTACCGTGTCCATCCGCTCGGGAGTCACGGTGCTGGGCAACGCGCTGGTCGATGCCAACGGAAACTTCACGTTCACCTTTGCGACCCCCGTCGCCCCATTGACGGTGCTGAGCGTGATCCAGACCGACGTTGCGGGCAACGTTTCATTGCCGGCGCCGTTTACCGCACCTCTGACCCCTCCTCCCGCTGCACCTGGCGCTGTGCTTTCAGCCGACGGTCTGACCGTCACCGGTACAGCCGCCGTTGGCAGCACGGTCACTGTGTACGGCAGCAATGGACTGCCACTGAGTACCGGCATCGCTGTGAATGGCAGCTACACGATTGTGCTGCCGACCGCGCAGACCAACGGTGAAACCCTGCAAGTCACCGCCACCACGGCGCTGGGCGGTAGCTCCGTACCCACCACGGTAGTGGCGCTGGACACCACACCGCCTGCGGCGCTGCTCAATCCGGTCATCAACGCCACGGGCACTTTGGTGACCGGCACCGGGGAAGTCGGCGCACTGGTCACCATCAAATCGGCGGCAGGTCTGGTGCTGGGGACCACCAACGTGACGACCAGTGGCACCTTCAGCGTGACCCTTGATCCGCCACAAGCCAACGGCCAAGTGCTGACGGCGGTGCAGACTGACCGCGCAGGTGCAGGTCTGGATTCACCGGCAACGCCTATCAACGCGCCGGACATCACCCCGCCATTGGTCGCGACCAATCTGGCGCTGAACGGGACCGGCCTGCAACTGAGCGGAGCTGGCGAAATCGGCGCAGCGGTGACGGTACGCGACGGCGCGGGCAATGTGCTCGGCACTGGCACGGTCGGTGCCGCCGGCACCTTCAACATCACCCTGTCGGCTGCTCAGCTCAACGGCGGCACCCTCAACGTCACGCTGACGGACGGGGCGAACAACACCTCCCTGCCCGTCTCGCTTAACGTACTGGACACCACCGCACCCAACGCGCCGGGCAATCTGGCACTGAGCAACGACGGCCTGCAACTGAGCGGTACTGGCGAAGCGGGTGCCCGAGTCGTCGTCACTGACAACCTGGGTAATCCGCTGGGCAATGCGCTAGTGGGCGCCAACGGTGTCTTCACCGTGCAACTCACCGCGGCTCAACTCAACGGCGAAACCCTCACCGTGCGCCAGACCGACGCCGCCACCAACGTCTCGGCACCTGGAACGCTCGTCGTTGCCGACATCACCGCGCCATTGATCGCCAGCAATCTGAGTGTGGCTGCCAATGGCACCACCGTCAGCGGACAGGGCGAAGCGGGCACCACCGCGAAAGTGTATGGCGCCAGCGGCGAATTGTTGGGCAGCGCACTGGTGGGCAGCAACGGCCAGTTCACCGTGACGTTGAGCACCGCTCAGGCCGATGGCCAGGCGTTGACGGTGCGTCTGAATGACGGCTCCAACAACGTTTCGCCTTCTTTGGGGATCACCGCGCCGGACATCACTGCGCCCGTCGCACCCGCGACAGGCGTCGTCAATGCCAGCGGCACATTGGTCACGGGGACGGGCATCGTCGGGGATCAGATCGTCGTGCGCAGCGCCAACGGCACCTTGCTGGGCAGCGCTATCGTGGCGGCCAACGGGACCTACTCGGTCACGATACCCGCGCAAATCAATAACGAGGTGTTGAGCATCACCCAACTCGACGCCACGCTGAACGTGTCGGCACCGATCAATGCCACTGCGCCAGACCTGACGCCACCGCCTGCTGCGGGTGCGCTTCTGGTTAGTGCAGATGGCTTGACCCTGACCGGTAACGCGGAAGCGGGCTCGATCGTCACCGTCACTAACGCCGCCGGGACCACCATCGGTACCGGCACGGCTGCGGCCAACGGCACGTTCACCCTCACTCTGAACAGCGCGCAGATCAACGGCGAGGTGTTGAAAGTCACGCTCGCTGACATCAAGGGCAACGTCTCGCCGAGCACCAACGTCACGGCGCCAGACATCGACGTCAATCTGCCGGTCATCGCCAGCGACAATCTGGCGACGGCCACCGTGACCCTCACACCGGCGACAACGGTGCGCAATTACGCGGACAGCTTCCTCACCGTTCTGGGCCTGGGCACGCAAACCAAGGCGTTTGCCTTCACGGTCAACAGCGGCGAGACGGCTCACTCCACCCTGACGCTGACCACGGGCAACATTCTGGAATTGGCATCCAACGGGACCTATACGCTGCAAGTCAAGGATGCGACGGGCGCCTGGGTGACGATCGGTGTGGCGGGGAATGGTTCGCCAATCAATCTGGCCCTGCTCGGTGGCACTGGTCTGGTGGTCGATATGGGCACCTTGATCGCTGGCGATTACCGTCTGGTTGCCAGCACTGCGTCGCTAACCCTGTTGCAGGTCGTCAACTCCAACCTGCACATGGACGTCACCAGCCTGACCCAGTTCAACGGGGTCGCGGGTGCGGCTGTTACCGGCAACGTGATCACGGACATCGGCACGGACGGCACGCGCGACATCACCGGTCCCGACAACGGCGCGGTGTTGCAAGTGCTCAAAGCGGGCGCGTTCGTCAACGCTTCGGCGGGCACGACTGTGCAGGGGCTTTACGGCACGCTGACGATCGACGGCCAGGGCAATTACAGCTACACGCCAAACGGCAACGCAGCCAGCGTCGGCAAGGTCGATGTCTTCACTTACCAACTGGTACACGGCAACGGGCTCAGCGATTCCGCCACGCTGTATGTGCGCATCGATAGCCCGCAAGCAGTGGAAGTCTGGAATAACACCAATCTGGCAGCGCCAGCGGTGGTGGTGGATGCCACCAATGACGTGGCGACCACCAATGTCACGCTGGTTCATCCGGTGACCCACGATGTGTCGACATTGGGCACCGCCGGTGCGGTGCTGGGTTCTATCTCCGGCGCCTACAGCTTCAATGTGGCGGCCAATACCGTCAGCGACCTGACCCTGACCGTGCAGCCCGTCAGCCTGCTGAACCTGCTGCCGACGTTGACTCTGGCGCTCTACAAACTCGACACCACCACCGGCAGCTATGTGTTGGTCAAGAGTTGGGCCGGTGGAACGCTACTGACTTTGGGTGGCGGCACCTACGGCGTGACCGTCGAAGATCAGACACCAGGCACCTACCGGGTCAACGTTTCCGTCACCGGTGTTGCGCTGTTGAACACCGTGACGGTCGGCCTGATCAACGATGCCACCGTGACCAACCAGAACGTGATCGGCAGCAGCACGCCGGTGTCCGGCAACCTGTTCACCGACACCGCAGGCGCAGGGCCTGATGTATTGGGGTCGTCCCTTACCTCACTGGCGGTATTGGCATCGGGCGCCTACGTGTTGCCGGGCTACAACGGCACCAGTGTGGTCGGCACCTACGGCACCCTGTTGGTCAAGGCTGACGGCAGCTACACCTACGCGCTCAAGGCCGGTCTGACCGACGCAGCCGTAGGCCATGCCGATACCTTCACTTACCAACTGACCCATCCGAACGGCACCACCGACACGGCGACGCTGACCATCGACCTGCATCAGGCCGGCACCAGCGCGGTTGCCAGTGTGGCGGCGTTCAGCCTGGTCGATGACAGCGCCACAACAGCAGCACTCACCACTCAGGAGGCGGTCAACAATCACGTCGTGATTCAGGGCAGCGACGGTAACGACACGCTGAACGTTGATCACGCGGGTGGCGCCATCACCCTCAACGGCGGGGCGGGCAACGACACGCTAATCATCACCGATCAGCACTTCGCCTCGGTCGACGGCGGCACGGGCACCGACACCCTGCTGTGGGCAGGCGGCGATGCGTCCATTGACCTCGGGAATTTGCAGGCCCGCCTGCACAACATCGAAGTCATCGACCTCAACGCGACCAGCGCAGTGAAGCTCACGCTGAATCTGTCGGACCTGGTCGCAATCACCGAGGCCGACCACAGCACGTTGCTGATCAAGGGTACGCAGCAGGACAGCGTACACATGACCGGCGAGTGGTCTGCCGATGGCACGCACCTGGCCGCCGGACTGGAATACACCCAATACACACCTCAGGAGGACCCGACCCACCATCTTTGGGTACAGAACGGCGTGCAGGTGGTTTAAGCCACGCGCCAGCAGCAGAAAACAACCAGGAAACGCGCGCTGCCGAGCAGCGCGCAAGGGCCCGACAGTAAGGGATTTATGTGAAGTCAGCCTGTGTTATCCGGCACATGCCCATTGCCATATTGGCGATGGGCGTGCTGCTCGCCAGTCGTAATGCAACGAGTGCCGATGAGCATATCGCCCCCGCACTCCGGAACCTGAGCCCCAGCCAACTACAGGAACACCGCCCCACCCGAAACGGCGCTCCTGCCCGTAACGGCAAGATGCCCACCGCACCGGCCACTGTCAGTGCGCAAACCCTGCCCATGGACGAAGCCATTCAGCAGGCCGTCGATTGGCACCCCAGTATCGGCCAATCGGTCGGCGCGCTGTATCAGCAGGCCGAAGGTATCAATGTGGCCGAAGCCGGTTACTACCCGCAGATCAGTGGCGGCGTGCGCTCCGGTTACAGCAGTGGTAACAGCGTTGAAGGTGACAGTCAGTCGTTGAGCATTTCACTCAAGCAGATGCTGTATGACTTCGGCAAAGTATCGAACGCCGTCGAAGCCGCAAAAGCCAGGGTCGCGCGCAGTCAGGCGCAGATTCTAGTGTCCATCGACCAGGTCGCCCGCGACACTGCCTACGCCTACATTGAGGTGCAGCGTTACCGAAATCTGCTGGAAATCGCCAGAGCGCAAATCAAAGGCATTGGCGACATCGTCCTGCTGGCCCAGCAACGCAGCGACATGGGCGCCAGCACCCGATCGGATGTGGTGCAGGCGCAATCGCGGTCCGAAGGCGGGATCGCGACGCTGCAGCAATTCAAAGCGCAATACGCACGCTGGCAGGCGACCCTCAACAACCTGATGGGGCGCACCACCAGCGCCGAGGTCTCCGACGGCTTTCCCATCGCAGCAGCCAAGGCCTGCGAATACCCAGACTCATCGATCGATGCCCTGCCCGCTGTGCTGGCCGCCCTCGCCCAGCGCAACGAGGCACAGGCGGAACTTGCCGTCGCCAAGTCCCAGGCGTATCCAACGGTGTCACTCGAACCCTCTATCAACCACTACCTTGACAACAACTACAACCAGAACAACCCCTACGCCGACAGGACCCAGGCCGGGATCTACCTCAACGTCGAAGTGCCGATCTATCAGGGCGGCGCGATCAGTGCCCGCAGCCGCGCTGCCGGTTATGCGCTGACGGCCGCCGATTCGGCCGAGGACACGGCGCGCCTGGAAGCCACTCAAGGTCTGGCCGAAGCCCAGGCGCAAACGGCCGGCCTGTCACGTCGTCTCGGCGCACTGGAGCAGCGCCAGACCAGCATCAGCGAAGCCCGCTCTCTGTACGGCAGGCAATACCTGGACCTGGGCACGCGCCCGCTGCTGGACTTGCTCAATGCCGAGCAGGAAATCCACCAGTCGCGCTTTGATCTGGCCAACACGGTGGCCGACATGCGTCGCCTGCAAATCGATTGCCTATACAACAGCGGCGGCCTGCGTCGAGCGTTCCGGCTCGATGACAGGACGGTGCAGGGTGTGAGGATACTGCCATGAACGACGCCGTCATGATTACTACCGCTCCGCCGGAGCCTGGCCCCGCGGCGCCTGATTACGATCAATGGATGGAAGCGATCCTGTTGGTGGCACGGCATTACCGGATCAACGTCTCTGAAGAAACCGTGCGCATCGCTTCCCTGCGCCATGACCGCAAACTTGACGACGTGGTGCGGCAAATGGCCCGACAGGCCGGGCTGACGATCAAGTTCGCTGGCAAGTTGCCCAAAGATCTCAATCGCTGGCGCATGCCGTTGGTGGTCGAGCTTCACGACGGCCAGGTCGGCGTGGTGCAAAGCGTCGACGATGAACAGGTGGGTATCGTCCTGAGCGGCGATCAAGGCCTGCAAAACCGCATGCCGTTGCAGGCGCTGGGCGAACAACTAAGCCGCACGGTGATCCTGCGTCCGGCGCGACCGCTCAGCGATGTGCGCACCGATGACTACGTGCAGCCGTTTGACGAGCACTGGTTTCGGCGCATCGTGCTGCGTGATCTGCGTCCCTACGGCCATGTGATGATTGCGTCGCTGGTCGCCAATTTGCTGGGCATGGCCGGCGTGCTGTTTTCCATGCAGGTCTATGACCGGGTAATCCCCGCCGAATCCCTGCCCACGTTGTATGTGTTGTTCAGCGGCGTGATGCTGGCGGTGATCTTCGACTTCGTGATGCGCATCATGCGTCTGCGCATCACTGACCTGCTGGGCAAGCGCGCGGACTTGCGCGTGTCTGATCTGGTTTACGGCCATGCGCTGCGACTGCGCAACTCAGCACGTCCCAAATCCACTGGCTCGTTCATTGCGCAACTGCGCGAACTGGAGCAGATCCGCGACCTGATCACCTCGAGCACCGCCACGGCATTGGCGGACTTTCCGTTCTTTTTGTTATTCCTGCTGATCTTTTATCTGATCGGCGGACCGCTGGTGGCGATCCCGCTGGTGGCACTGGTGCTGATGGTGGTACCGGGCTTTATGTATCAGCGCAAACTGGCACGGCTGGCCAACGCCAACATGCGCGAATCCGCCCTGCGCAATGCCATGCTGGTGGAGAGCGTGCAAGGTCTGGACGACATCAAATGCCTGCAGGCGGAGCAGCGTTTTCAGGAGCAGTGGAATCACTACAACGCCGCCACTGCGGACAGCGGCTTGCAACTGCGCACGCTGACCAATGGCCTGGTGGCCTGGACCCAGAATGTGCAGAGCGGCGTGTTCGCCGTGGTCATTGTGTTTGGCGCGCCGATGGTGATCGCAGGAGACCTGACCACCGGTAGTCTGGTCGCCGCTTCCATGCTGGCCTCGCGGATGATGGCGCCCATGGCGCAGCTGACCCATGTGCTGACTCGCTGGCAACAGGCCAAGGTCGCGCTGCAGGGTTTGAACCGTCTGATGCAACTGCCGGTGGATCATCCCGAAGGCAGCAAGCGCGTGCACATGCCGGCGATTCGCGGCGACTATCACCTGAGAAATGTCAGCATTCGCTACGCCGAAGAAACGTCCCCAGTCCTGGAAATCAGCGAGCTGAAAATACGCCCCGGCGAGCGCATCGCCCTCCTCGGCCGCAACGGCGCGGGCAAGTCCACGCTGCTGCAAGGACTGGCGGGCGCGATGGATCTGGCCACCGGTCATTTCACCCTCGACGGCATCGCCATGGCACACATCGACCCGGCCGACCTGCGCCGCGACGTCGGCCTGCTGCAGCAACATGCACGTCTGTTCCACGGCACCCTGCGCGACAACCTGACTCTGGGCGCAGGCCAGGCCAGCGATCAGGAACTGGTGTCGGTGTTGGCAATCAGCGGCGCGCTCGACTTCATCCGCCAACTGCCCAAGGGCCTTGATCATCTGATCCTCGAAGGCGGCCAAGGGCTTTCCGGCGGCCAGCGGCAAAGTCTCTTGATGTCGCGGCTGTTGCTGCGCCAGCCGCAAGTCTTGCTGCTGGACGAGCCGACTGCATCGCTTGACGACGTCACCGAACGCAAGTTGCTGGACGATCTGGAACTGTGGAGCGAAGGCCGCACATTGGTCATCGCCACCCACCGGGTCAGTGTGTTGCAGCGAGTGGACCGCATCATTGTCGTGGACGCTGGCCGGATCGTGATCGACGACAAACGTGACGCGGCGCTGGCCCGTCTCAGACAACCCAATGGAGCTCGGCCATGAACGCTGCGTCTGATGCTGTTGCGATTCGTATGCCGGCAGCACCTGCTTCTTATCTGGATGGCTCCGACGAAGCTGACGTGCGCGGCTCGACCCGCGTGGTCTGGGTCTGTGCGCTGATGCTTGCCTGCTTTCTGGGCTGGTCGGCGTGGTTTCAGGTAGTGGAAGTGTCCACCGGCACCGGCAAGGTGGTGCCCAGCTCACGGGAGCAGGTCATTCAGTCGCTGGAAGGCGGGATCGTCACCCAGATGAACGTGTCCGAAGGCACGCTGGTTGAGCGCGGCCAGATATTGGCACAGCTTGATCCAGTCAGGAGCCAGTCCAACGTCGGGGAAAGCGAAGTCAAATACCGCGCCATGGTGGCCAGCGTCGCCCGCCTGCAAGCCGAGTCCAGCGGCCAGCCGTTGAAGTTTCCACCGTCGCTGGCGGCGTGGCCCGAATTGACCCGCGCTGAAACCGAGCTGTACAACACTCGACGTCGCGGTCTGGAATCCACGCTCGCGGGCATCCAGGACTCGCTGAAACTGGTGCGCAGCGAACTGGAGATCACCGAAAACCTGGCGAAGATTGGCGCCTCCAGCCGGGTCGAGGTGATCCGTCTCAATCGCCAGCGCTCGGAGCTTGAACTCAAAGCCACCGAGGCGCGGTCGGACTACATGGTGCGGGCCCGCGAAGATCTGGCCAAAGCCAGTGCCGAAGCCGACACACTGTCAGAGGTGGTACGCGGGCGGGCCGATTCGCTGTCGCGCCTGACCCTGCGCTCGCCGGTGCGCGGCATCGTCAAGGACATCAAAGTGACGACCATCGGCGGCGTGGTGCCGCCCAATGGCCAGTTGATGCAGATCGTGCCGCTGGATGAGCAATTGCTGATCGAAACTCGCATTGCGCCCCGTGACATCGCCTTTATCCACCCCGACCAGGAAGCCAAGGTCAAGATCACAGCCTACGACTATTCCATCTACGGCAGTCTGGACGGCAAGGTCGTGACCATCTCGCCAGACACCATTCAGGACGAAGCAAAGCCAGAGGTTTTCTACTACCGGGTGTACATCCGCACTAAGGCGGATGTCCTGCGCAACAAGGCGGGCAAAACCTTCGCCATCGTCCCCGGCATGATTGCCACGGTGGACATCCGTACCGGAGAGAAGACCATTCTGGATTATCTGATCAAACCACTGAACCGGGCCAAGGAGGCCTTGCGCGAGCGATGATCAGCCTGAACTCAACGAGTCGTGACGGCGCCACCGTTTTTGATCTGTCGCTGCAGCGCTTCTGCCTGCAGTACATTTTGAAAACGGCGCCACTCTTTATTGATTTCGTTGTACGGCATGAAAATGCTGACTCGTGGCTTGTCGACCAGATCAGCGCGGTCAAGCTCGCGAAGGTCGCCCTGGGTCAGGTACGCGACGTTGATGCCAACAGCGTCGCCGTCTTCGGCAAACACAGGGCCGCCCGACATACCTTTGGCCGTTGGGCCGTCGTGGGTGCCGTACAGCACGCCGCCATCTTTGGCATCAAGGCGCACCAGGGCAGGCAACGCTTTGCCCGTACCCTTGACCGGGAAATACAACGGATTGAAACCCACTGCGGTCAGCTGCTCGCCAGCCCGGAACTCACGCCAGCGAGGCGCAGACGGCGCGCTGTGTTTGAAGAACTGGATATCGCCCCTGCCTTGGTAGACCGACCCGTTCAGATAAGGAATGTGTTTGACGGTGACCGCGTATTCCTCATTCCACTGGACGGCGCTTCCCATCAGCATCAGGGGCAGCGGTCCTCCGGAATGAACTACAAAGGCTTGGTCGTAAACGGGATCCTGGATAAAAGCGGTGGGCATTCCATTGCAACCGCTGAGCAGCACGCAGGCTACCAGAAGTGGCTTGAACGATAACATTTTGTTCACAAAGTAAATTTAGGGGAGGCAAATATGTCATTGCGCCACCCTAAAAGCAATGTGCCACTACGGTCACTCGTCGGACTGTATGCATTGGATCCAATCCTTTGAATTCAAACACTTACGGCATAGCTGGAGAGATTTATGCTATCCCCAATCCGCTGAGGTGCGGCCCAGAGCATTAGCCGATGCGGGTGACCACAAGTTCGACAGCAGCGATCCGCTCCACCCTTTCGTACCCCGGCTCGAGCAATTCTTCACCAAAAACGTCGGGGTCCAGTTCGTTGTAGCACCACCGGAACCCTTGTGTTTCAAGGCAATCCTGTACGTTTGCGATGAACGGATCACGGCCTTCGACGATGGCAACACCGGTGTACAAAACCAGCACGCCGCCATCCGACAAACGGTCAATCGATTCGCGCACGATTCGCACCGATAGATCGGCACCCAAGGCATCGCCGCCGTGGCGATAAGCGCGCTGTTTTGAATCCTTCATGTAAGGCGGATTGGCGACGATGAGGTCAAAACTGCCGTCCACGCCCGAGAGAATGTTGCTGTGCAGTGCATGAACTCTGGCCAAACCTGCCAGCTGCGCATTGACCTGAGTAAACGCCAGCGCTTTGGGATTGATGTCCACGGCCAACACCTCAGCCTCGGGACAGGCCCTGGCGATTACCAGCGCACCCGCGCCGGAGCCGCAGCCGATGTCCACTGCGCGGCGGATAGGCTGTCGAGCCGCGTCGATCTGTCGTTCGATGGACTGAGCGAAGCGATAAGTGTCGGGGCCGAAAAAAACCGAATCCTCCTGCGTGGTGGGGAACGCTGAATGCAGAAGCAAAAGGTGGTTGAGCGTCGACCACCTCACGCAACTGATGAACCGATCGCCCTGACGTTCGATGATGCCGCTGCCCAGCAGGCTGGTTTCCAGTTCGGGGGGCAACACGCCTGATGCGAATGGACGGTTCCAGCCGAAGATCGCTCCCAGCGTTTGCGCGCTTTGGTTGCTCTCACGTTCGTTGACCCGCTGATGGGTCAACGGCGTGGGGGTGATGAATCGATAGCCGCCATCACCCAATGTCTGGCCCAGCGTCAGCAGCGCCTCATGTTCAAGAGACTGATGCGCCACTGGCGTTTGCTCATCGTGTGCTATCACGTCGTCGCTCATGCGTGCTGCCCCTTGGTGCGATCGGCCATGTGCTGCACGAACAACCTCGTTGCCTGTAACCCGGCCGGGGTCGCATGCCGCGCCGGTGAAACATGCTCGATCAGCAGCGCCATGATTGATCCCGGTTCGGCTTCGTTCAATTGGCGGGTCAACGCTTGCACGTCTGGGTCACTGGTATCCAAATGCGTGTGCGCAGGCAGGTGCGCCGTCGCGGTTTTACGGAATCGCGATCTGAACGCATTGGCTTTGGCAGCCCGCTCACTTTGCGCAGGCTGCCAGTCACCGCTGATCCAATCACACAGCAGCTGTTTCTCGTAACCACTGAAAACCCCAAACATCGGCGCGCCCGCGCCCTCGATCAATTGCCAGAAGCGACTGTCAGCGGGGTCTTGATGACGCTTGATCCAGCCGCGATTTTGCAGAACGTCCAGAAACGCCGGTATCTGCGCAGGCTCAGCCAGCCATTGGTTAACCGTCTTGCCATCAAGGCGGCAGTAATCGGAATGCATGTGCTGGCCAAAGGTGCGCTTGCGCTCCAGCATCCCGATCACTTCCTGCTCCAGCTCAAAGGACTCAATCACCGCCTTGGTGCCCAGCCCCAGCTCGTTCAGCCGATAGCCCTGACCGATCCGTCGATAGAAATCGTCGCGCTCGGGGCCCATTGGCAACAGCGCCATCACACTTTGCGCAGCCTTGCGCGCATGGCCGGTGCTCGCGTTATCGATGGTCACGTGCAAGGTGAAGTAATACGGGTCGATCCCCAGTTCGTTGAGTTCGAACGAAGTAATCAGAAGGTGCAGCGGCAGTTGCTCGTAACCCAGGTTATAGCCAATGACTTCCGGCAAAAACTGCCCACTGTTAAGGCCCAGGCTTAGCTGAATCGCCCCTTGCAGGTACAAGTCGTCGTCCAGGCTGTCGCCGGGTTCGCAATCGAGGTCGGCGAGCAATTTGCGGTACAGCGACACATGATTGAGCGCGGGGTCGCCGTCACCCAACTCTTCCAGGTAGGTACGCACCAGTCCATGAAAACGGTAATCGGCCCAATGCTCCAGCAGCCCGAACAGCCAGGCACCGTCCACCAGTTTGGTCGGCGCGACGTGCTGAATGAAGTACATCGCATGGCTTTTGCTGGAGAAAAACCGTCGAGGCTCGCCCGCATGGCGCGACGCCAGATAAGCGGCATATTGCTCGGCAACACCGGCGACACCGTCGGCAATCCAGGCTTCCAAATGCTCAGGCCCGTCAGGCATATCGCACGCTACGTGCTGGGATTGAGTCAATTGCTGGTTTAGAAAAGCAATTGCCCCTGCGCGCTCAATGTCGGCATCGGGCTGCATCAAGGCGTCGTAAATGGCTTTCACCTGACCCTGGCCGGCAAGGTTCGGTCGGCTGAGAGGCGCGCCTGTCATGGGCTGAAGAGAAGTCATAGAGGTCCTGGCAGTATCAAACGTGCAAGAGGCAATTCTGGCAACAGTGCTCTGTCGCTCTTATAGGAATGAGTACGCCACCTGAACAAGATTCATCGCAGTTTGAAAATTCCCGGATCAGCGGCACAAAGGACGCTCGTAGGAAGGGCTTCGGCGAAATAGTGAATTCATATGGATTGTTCCGGCGCAGCTGCAAGGGATTTAAGCTTCAAGTGCTTGGAAATCAGGGCCAAACGGGGAAGAATGGCGCACACGCAAAAGTGCGGGACAACTTGCACGCTTCAACAGGCTGATTAACACCAGCAGAGGGTTTAATTTTGAATCAGCTAAAACGCCTTCAGAGTGGCATTGAAGGGCTTGATACGCTGTTGAAGGGCGGCCTGATTGCCGGCGCTTCTTACATCATTCAAGGTCGTCCGGGCTCGGGCAAAACCATCCTTGCAAACCAGCTTGGGTTCAACCATGTGGGCAATGGTGGTCGAGTCCTGTTTGCCACGCTGCTGGCCGAACCCCATGAACGCCTCTTCGAGTTTCTGTCGACCTTGAGTTTCTTCGACAAAACACGGATCGGCGCCGACATTCAGTTCGTCAGCGCGTTCGACACGCTGGAGAACGACGGACTGGAAGACGTGGTCAAGCTGCTGCGGCGCGAAATCACCCGGCAGAAGTCCACCGTCATGATCGTCGATGGCTTGCTCAACGCTCGCTCCAAGGCTGAATCGCCGATCGACACCAAAAAATTCATCTCCGAGCTGCAGGGTCATGCTGCCTTCGCCGGCTGCACCGTACTGTTTCTCACCAGCTCGCAACTGGATGACGGCAGTCCCGAGCACACCATGGTCGACGGCGTGATCGAGCTGGGTGAAGAATCCATCGGGCCGCGCACCGTTCGCCGTATCAAGCTGCGCAAGACCCGTGGCAGCGGCGCGGTGTCTGGGGTCCATGAGTTCGAAATCACCGATCAAGGCATCACCGTTTATCCCCGCCTTGAAAGCGTGTTGAAACCCGCGACGCTGGACAACGAAGCCCTTGCGTACCAGCCCAGCGGAATTCCTTCCCTGGACAAAGTGGTCGGCGGCGGCCTGATTGAGTCGTCGGTGACTTTGGTCGCTGGACCTTCGGGCTCAGGCAAGACCTCGTTCGGCATTCAGTTTCTTGGCGAGTCCACGCCCCAAGCGCCCGGCCTGCACTTCGGTTTTTATGAAACGCCCCAGCGCCTGCGCATTAAAGCATCAGCGCTGGGTTGCGACTTCCGCGCCATGGAAGCATCAGGCGCACTGACGATTGTCTGGAACCCGACCACCGCCGGGTTGATCGACCGACTGGCGTTCGACCTGCTGCGCATTGTTGAAGAGAAGAACATCAAGCGTGTATTTCTCGACAGCCTCGGCGGGATGAGCCGGGTTGCCGCCGACAAAGGCCGGGTGCTCGACCTGTTCACCGCCTTGACGGGCGAGCTGCGCGGGCGTGGGGTAACGGTCATGGCATCGTGGGAAGTGCAAAGCTTGCTGGGCTCACAAATCGACGCACCGGCGCCGGATTTGTCGGGAATCGTCGATAACCTGCTGTTAATCAGATTTGATCAGCATGCTGCTGAACTTAAAAGGCTGTTGTCCATACTTAAGATAAGAGACAGCGCTTATGACCCTTCCCTGCTAGAGGTTGTCATCGGCAATCAAGGTATAGACGTCAAAAAGGTTTCCCAGCATGCAATTGGCGACTGAACCCGTGCAACGGTCGGTATCACGTTTTCGAACTCATGCGGCATCGGGCCGGATGAGTGCTATATGACGACCGTTCTGATAATCGACGACGAATACCTGATCGCAGACATTTTGAGCTACGCGCTGGAAGACGAAGGTTATCTGACGGTCAAGGCCGGTAGCGGCCAGAAGGCGCTGGACATCTTGGATCGTGAGCGTCCGGAATTGATCATCACCGACTACATGATGCCCGGCATGAACGGGATCGAGCTCGCCGAGGCCGTCCGAAAAAGAGGCGGTATGGAGGCGACTCCGATGATGTTGATGAGCGGCGCCCAGGCCCACCTCGGCAGAGCGAGACCGGATCTGTTTTTCAACGTCTTCGAAAAACCTTTCGACATCGATGAAGTGGTGGCGGCAGTCAAACAGACGGTTGCTGCCGCTGGTTGATTGACGCCGGGCTTTAGCGAGGTTAGCGTGCAGAGCATGAATATTATTCCGAACATCACCGTCTTCTCCAATGACTGTCTCACGCGGCCATGGCGTACGTGTGACTGATCGAGCACGCATACCAATGGCCACCCGCTTACCCCGGTGGCCATTTTTTTTGTCCATTGTTTGAACAAAGATCGCGCACCACAAGGAGTTGACCGATGAGCCTGGCGCTTTACGACACATGGACTCGAACGTTGCGTGCGTTCCAATCGCTGACACCCGGACACGTGGGCCTCTACTGCTGCGGGCCGACCGTGTACGACTTCGCGCACATCGGCAACCTGCGCACGTTCATTTTCGAGGACCTGCTGCGCCGCACGCTGCAGGCCCACGGCTACAGCGTGCGGCATGTGGTGAACATCACTGACGTCGGCCACCTGACCTCCGACGCTGACGACGGCGAGGACAAAATGGAGAAAGGCAGCCGCCGCAGCGGTGAGTCTGCCTGGGCTATCGCCGAACGTTTCACTGCGGCCTTCAAGCAGGACTGCCGCGATCTCAACTTGCTTGAACCAACGCTCTGGTGCCGCGCCACTGAGCACATTGAGGAGCAAATCGACTTCATTCGAACTCTTCAAGATAAGGGCTTCACCTATCGCACCAATGACGGGATTTACTTCGACACCCAGCGACAGGACAACTACGGCTATCTGGCACGACTCGTCGCCAGCGGCCTGCGGGCCGGAACGCGTGTGGCGGTTGGAGACAAACGCCAGCCCACCGATTTTGCTTTATGGAAATTCAGCCCCGAAGGCAGCAAGCGACAGATGGAATGGCCCAGCCCGTGGGGCATCGGGTTCCCTGGTTGGCACATCGAGTGCTCGGCCATGTCTGCCAAATACCTGGGTCCTTGGTTCGATATTCACTGCGGCGGCGAAGACCACGTCAGCGTGCATCACAGCAATGAAATAGCGCAGGGCGAAGCCTGCCACGGTACTCGTCCGGCCAACTTCTGGCTGCATGGGGCGTTTCTGACCCTGGAACACGGGAAAATGTCGAAGTCCGACGGTGATTTTCTGCGTCTGCAATCGCTGATCAAGCGAGAGATCGACCCACTGGCTTACCGGTATTTGTGCCTGACCACGCATTACCGCAGCACGCTTCGGTTTACCGATGAGGGTCTGGCAGGCGCGGTCGTCGCACTGGGCAAGCTGCGCAGACACTTCGTCTCATGGCCAGAGGGCGGCAACGTCGATGCGGGCTTTGCTAAACGGTTCATGGATGAGGTGAATCAGGACCTGAATACTCCGCGGGCATTGGCCGTGGTTTGGGAATTGATCAAGAGTGACTTGCCCCCGGCCGATCGGCGAGCGACGTTGCACGCCTTCGATCAAACGCTGGGGTTGGGACTGGATCAGTGGATCGTTCCGGCAGATGAGACGCCTGCCCCGATCGCGGCGCTGATTGAGCAGCGTCTGATCGCCCGTCGCGAGCAGCAATGGGCACTGGCGGATGCGTTGCGTGATCAACTGACCGCTCTGGGGTGGGAGGTCAACGACAAAGGCAGTTCGGCGTTATAGCCGGCGCTTATTTATAGCTGTCATTCTTTTAGCCATTACCCAAGGACCGCCATGGACAGCACACCGACATTCAACACCCCGCGATTGACGCTGACGCCCTTGCAACTAGCTGACGCGCCGCTCATTCAGCAGCTATTTGCTCATTGGGAGGTGGTGCGGTTTCTGGACAGTCGAGTGCCCTGGCCTTACCCCGCCGACGGCGCACTGTGTTATGTGCGAGATGTAGCGTTGCCTGCCATCGAGCGCGGCGAAGAGTGGCACTGGATGATTCGGCGGGCGGATGAACCCGAGCAGGCGATCGGAAGCATTTCCCTATACGACCAACCCGGCAACAACCGTGGCTTCTGGTTGGCACCTCAGTGGCAAGGCTTCGGCTATATGAGCGAGGCCTGCACGGTGGTCAACCGTTATTGGTTTGAAACCCTGGACCGCCCGGTGATGCAGGTCCCCAAAGCGATCGGCAACCAAGCCTCACGACGGGTGTCGGAGCGCGAAGGCATGAGGTTGGTGTCGGTCAGTGAAGGCCAGTTCGTCAGTGGCGACCTGGGCAAAGAAATATGGGAATTGAGCCGAGAGCAGTGGTTGAAGAACGTTTAAGGGCAGCGCTTTACTCAAATCCTTAGTTGATCGTTGCGACTGCGCATCGGAACGATCGAGTTCCAGACGTCAGGCACACATCAGTGGAAGCGGACCTGTCCGCGATCTGCCGGGGTCGCGCTCGACCGCGCAGCGGCTGTAAAACCTGCGAATGCGGTGTGTCAGGGAGAAACGAGGTGCGAGGTCTGGGGCCGCTTCGCAGCCCATCGTCGGCAAGCCGGACTCCTACGCCCTTCGGGCAGAAGCGAAATGGCGTCGCGGCATAAATCGCTTTTGATTCTGGCCGGAGGCCGTAGGAGCGCAGCTTGCTCGCGATCCGGCACCTGGATCAATGCATGTGCATGCCGCCATGCTCTGGAGCATTTAACGCCCGGGCTGTGGCGTTTACCTGGATCGTCTCTTTCTCGCCGTCAGCGTTTTCAACCGTCAGGGTGAGCGGCACCTGATCGCCCTCCTTCACCTGCCCCACAAGGTTGATCAACATGATGTGGTAGCCTTCAGGCTCGATCTGCACCGGCTTGCCCGCTGGCAGCGGAACCTGGGGGACTTCATTCATGCTCATGACGTCGTTGACCATGCTCGACTGGTGAATCTGCACGATCTTGGCCACTGGCGACTGAACCCCTACCAGCTTGCTGTCGGTGGTCGACGTGATGCGCATAAATGCGCCGGTCGATGCTTGTTGCGCTACCGTGGCGCGCACCCAGGCGTCATCAACGGTCGTCTCAGCAGAAGCGTTCAGACTGAAACCCAAGAGCAGCGCCAATAAAGACGACTGGCCAATTACCGCAAAAAACCGAGTGCTCATCAGCACACCTCCATGACAGTGAGCAGGTCTTCTGCGCACTGTTTGGCCGAAAGGGACGGCGACAGACCGAGGCGCAGATTACCCCGGGAATCGAAGACGAAACTGGTGGCCGAGTGGGACATGGTGTAGGTATCGCCCAGCGGGACTTTCTCGTAGAACACCCCGAATTCCTTCGCGGTTTCGGCGGTTTCTTCCAAAGTGCCGGACAACGCCACAAAGCTTGGGTCGAACTGTTTGACGTAGGCGTCGATCATCTTCGGCGTGTCGCGCTCTGGGTCCAGCGTGATGAATATCACCTGCAGGGTGTCGCCATCCGGGCCCATGAGTTTTTTCGCCTGCGCAGCCCTGGCCAATGCCGTGGGGCAAACAGCCGGGCATTGGGTGAAGCCGAAAAAAATCATCGGCATCAAGCCACGGTAACTGGACAGCAGCTTCACATCGCCATTCACATCTTTGAGCTTGAACGTGCGGCCCAGGATCTTGTTGCTCAGGTCCTTGCCGTACTTGAACGACAAGGCGCTGGTGGAACCGTCGCAGCCCGCGAGCAGACCCATGCTCAGCAGACTCATGCCGGTGAGTACCCGGCGACGGGTCAGTAATCCATTCATGTTTACCTTCCTCACGCGCAGGCCACAGGCGGCGCCACGCAAGTTGAGCGGGCGCAGAATTTAACATTCAGAGCGGCCGAAGGTATGTCACAGCCGACTTGTGCCGTGCGACAAAATGGCACAGGCCGTGCGAGAGCTTGTGTCATCAGGGCTTTGATACCTCGCTCTTCAACAGCAACTCCCCGCCATCGGCGTCGATCCTGGGCTGCCTTCTGGAAGGCACGCCCCCCTGTAGGAGCGAACTTGTTCGCGAGCCGAGACCTCTGACACACCCACATAGCCGCCTCGCCAACAAGTTGGCTCCTACAGCGAGCCGTCGTCCCCGACACACCAATTCGCCCGCCTCGCCCCATTCCCTGTAGGAGCTGACGAGCACCGCGAGGCTGCGATCGCGGTTTGTCAGACACATTGCATCGGTCGAGCGCGACCCCGGAGCCTCGCGTTGTTCGTCAGCTCCTACAAAATGCAGCGTCGACCTTGTTAATTGGATGAAGATTTCTACCAGGCGGTGATTGCACGTAGTACCCAGAACGCCAGCGCTATATACTTTTTTACATACCGTTACATTGAGCGTTCGATGCACCCTTCTTCCCGTTTCTCCTTCTGGCTCAGCCTGTGTCTGCTGTGTGCCGCAATGTTGCTTGCGCTGCTGGCAGGCCGATATTCGATTTCACTGGCCGAGTTCTCTGAATTCGTCATCCGGCCGTTGGGCCTGGGCGGTTTGCCCCCTGGCCGCGCCCAATTGCTGCACAGCCTGATCATCGACGCTCGCCTGCCCCGTGTGATCGCCGCCGTGTTGGTGGGCGCTGGTTTGTCGGTTTCCGGCGCGGCATATCAGGCGGTGTTTCGCAATCCGCTGGTGTCACCGGGTTTGCTGGGGGTGCTCAGTGGCTGTGCATTCGGCGCAGCGCTGGGGATCATCTGGCACTGGCAGGCGTTGCCGATTGCGCTTCTGGCCTGCGTCACCGGGCTGATCGCCGTGGCCGTGGGCGTCGGCATCGCGCACATGTTTCAAACCTCCTCAATCCTGCTGCTGGTACTCGGCGGCATCGTCGCCAACGCACTGTTCACCTCGTTGCTATCGATGACCCAATACATCGCCGATCCGGTCGATCAACTGCCGAGCATCGTCTACTGGCTGCTGGGCAGTCTCAGTGCGGTGGATCAACACACACTGCTGTGGATTGCCCCGATATTGGCGCTTTCAATCGTGCTGCTGTGCCTTGGCGGGCGTGCCATCGACGCGCTGTCCCTGAGCGATGACGAGGCCTACAGCCTTGGGATGCCGGTACAGAAAATCCGCTACGCAGTGATCATTCTGGCGACGCTGATCTGCGCTTTGACCGTGAGCCTGGCTGGCATGGTCGGGTGGATCGGTCTGCTGGTGCCGCATCTGGCGCGGTTGCTGGTCGGGCCGAGCAACGTGCGCTTGCTGCCGGTGAGTGCGTGTCTGGGCGGAGTGTTTCTGCTGGCAGCCGACGGTGTGGCGCGCAGCGTCTCGGCCGGGGAAATTCCGCTGGGCATTATCACCGAACTGTTCGGCGCGATTGCATTCGTGCTGGTGCTGCACCGCGTGCGCAAGGGCTGGCTATGACGCTGCTACGAGCGGACCATTTGAGCTTTCGAATTGGCCAGCGACTGATCCTCGACGACATCTCACTGAGCATTCATCCCGGCGACAACATCGCCCTGCTGGGGGCCAACGGCGCGGGCAAAAGCACTCTCCTGCGCCTGTTGCTCGGCCTGCTCAAACCGGCAACCGGACAGGTGCTGCTTGACGACCAACCGCTTCCAAAGCTGAGCCGTCGCGCCATCGCCCGACAACTGGCCTACGTGCCACAAACTCATGTGCCGAGTTTCCCGTTCAGCGTCGCGCAGATCGTCGCTCAGGGCCGATTGCCGATCACAGGTCTTGGGCGTGCGCCGGGCGTTGCCGATGAACAGGCGGTGACGCAGGCGCTTACCGAACTGGGCATCGAACACCTGCAATCGCGGACTTACACCGAACTGTCCGGCGGGGAATGTCAGTTGGTGCTGATCGCCCGCGCTCTGGTGCAAAAGGCACGGCTGGTTATTCTCGACGAGCCAGTGACGGGCCTCGATTACGGCCACCAGTTGCGCTTGCTGGACCTGCTGCAACGCCTCGCCGATCAAGGCCTGAGCGTGTTGTCGAGCAGCCATCGACCCGAGCAGGCGCTTGCTTGCGCCAACCGCGTGCTGGTCCTGCATGAAGGCCGTTTGATTGCCGATGGCGAGCCGCGCGCCGTCATCGACAGCGACCTGATGCAGCGTCTTTACGACGTTACCGTGCGGCAGATCGATGCCGACGGACACCGATTTTTTATCCCTTGCTGAGCCTTCTTTCGATGAGACGTGCACTCCCGCCCCACCTTGTTTTTGCGCCGCTGTTGCTAGGCGTTTCGGTACAACTGGCCCACGCCGAAGAATTGCAACTGGCGCCGATCGATGTCAGCCCCGACGATTCAATCGCGCAACAGGCACGGGACAAATCCGCCACCGTAGGCCCCATGGGTCAGCGGCGTCTGCAGGACACGCCCTACTCCATCAGCGTGGTGCCCCGTGATCTGATCGACAGCCAGCAGCTCAAAAGTTTCAAGGACATCATCCGTTATCTGCCCTCGGTGCAGGCCGACGGTGCCCGCCCGCAAACCCGCGGCTTGCAGGGCAGCGTGGTGCAGAACAGCCGGCTTGACGGGCTCAATGTGGTGTCGACCACCGACTACCCGGCCGAACAACTGGGCGGCGTGGAGGTGCTGAGCGGGCTGTCCGGTTCGTTGTACGGTCCGGCGAACCCGGCGGGCACCTTCAATCTGCTGTCCAAGCGCCCGACCGACTTCACCCGCAACCGTGTGACGGCAAGCGTCGGCACCGGCTTGAGCTGGTTGAAAGCGGCTGATCTGAGCGGCCCCTTCGACCCCGAAGGCAGGATCAAATACCGCCTCAACGTCGCCGACGAGCAAGGCCACAGCTACGCGCCCGGCAGCACACTTCGGCGGCAACTGGTGAGCCTGGCGACGGATCTCCAGATCAGCGACGACAGCGTCATCGAGACCAATTTCAGTCACTACAACTATCTCGCCAAGGGCCTGCCAGGCAAGTTCGCCGTGGCCTCTGGCGTCACGCTGCCCAACGCGCCCGATGCGACGCGCAGCAACCTGGGACAGAATTTCGCCGGGGACAACAACACCACCGACACCGCCAGCGCGCACTTCAAGCACGACTTCGACGGCAACTGGAAACTCGACGTCGGCGCCTTGAGGCAGATCGCTGACCGCGAATCTACCGGCGTGACCAACACCCTGATCGACAACAGCGGCGCTTATCGCACCTCGGTGTCCAGCGCCACGGCCAGCCGCTTCACCATCAACAGCTACCTGGCCAACCTGAACGGCAAGGTGTACACCGGCCCGATCCAGCACGAGCTGACCTTCGGCCTGACCGGTTTCGACTGGGACAACTACAACCCTGTGGCGGGCGGCACCCAGACCTTGGGCAGCGCGTCGCTGAGCAATCCGGCCAACTTCACTGAACCGAATTACCCGGACTTCACCGATCGCTATCACTCGGCCAACGCCAAACAGCGCTCGTTCATCTTCGGCGATACGCTGACGTTCACTCCGCAGTGGAGCGTCATGCTCGGTGGTAGCCAGAGCCGTTTGACCGCTGACAACTACACCCTGGCCGGCGTGCACACTTCCTCGAAAGATTCCGGGATCAGCACCGCCAGCAGCCTGTTATACAAGCCGGTCGACGACCTGACTTTTTACCTCACCTATGCCGACAGCCTGCAACAAGGCGACAGCGCCGCAGCGGGCAGCAGCAACGTCGGCAGCATCCTTGCGCCCTACCGCAGCCGCATGTGGGAGCTGGGCAGCAAGTGGGTAGTCAGCGGAGTGAATCTGTCGCTGGCTGCGTTCCAGATCAAGCGGCCCTTCGCCTACACCCAGGCCGACAATGTGTATGCCATCGCTGGCGATCAGCGTAACCGTGGCCTGGAGTTCCTGGCGGACGGCAACGTCACGCAAAACCTGAAAATGTACGGCGGCATCACCTGGCTCGACCCCAAGCTGCTGTCCACTGGCAACGCCAGCACTGAAGACACGCGCATCGTCGGCCTGTCGCGGGTGACCGCAAGCCTCTTGACTGAATACCGCATCGATCAGGTGCCCGGCCTGGCCGTTAACCTCAACGCCCGCTATGTCGGCCCGCGCCCCACTGATGACAGCAACGATCACTGGGTCGGCAGCTACGAGACCTTCGACATCGGCACCAGTTACAGCACGCGTCTGATGAAGCGGGACACGGTTTATCGTCTGGAAATGACCAACGTTGGCAACGAGCATTACTGGACCAACATCGTCCCCGGCGGCTTGAACGGCTACACCGGCGCAGGACATGCCAGCGCATCGGTCGCCGCGCCGCGCATGCTGCAGGCGTCGATTCAGGTGGACTTGTAAGTGGTGGTTATGGGTCTGAAACACTGGCTGACGGGTTGTCTGTTAGTCATCAGCCTGGCCGCAAGCGCTGACGACGACAGCGCTCGGCGCGTGGTGGATGACAGCGGTCAATCGATCGCTGTACCCGGTGACCCGATGCGCATCGCCGACGCCTGGTATGCCCACCACGTGCTGCTGATGACCTTGGGTGCGGGGCCGCGCATCGTCGCGACGGTCAACCATGCACGCAGTCAGCCGTGGATGTTCAAGGTGCTGCCGAGCCTGAATCAGGCGATCAGCGTCGAGGGCACGGCATTCAATGTCGAGGAGCTGCTGGCCGACGGCGTGGATCTGGTGTTTACCTCCACCGGGGATCGACAGGCGCTGGCGTATCAGCAAGTGGGCCTGCCGGTCATGCGCATGGGCTACACGGATTTGGCCGGTCTGCAACGTTCGATGCTCGCGACAGCTCAAGCACTGGGCGGCGCGCAGCCGACTGCGCGTGCCGAGGCCTACAACCAGTATCTGAAAACACAGCTTGCCAGCGTACAGAGCAAAGTCGTCGGGTTGACCACCGAGCAACGACCGCGGGTGCTGCACATTGCTTCGGTCAATCCGCTGAAGGTCGATGGCAGCCACACGCTGATTGACGAATGGATCACCATCGCTGGCGGGCGTAATGCTGCGACGGGGCTTCAAGGCAATATGCAAGTGGTCTCCGCCGAACAATTGCTGGCCTGGCAGCCTGACGTGGTGATATTGGCGGCGGGTGCGGGTGATTTGAGTCAGGCTGCCCAAGCGCCGTTGCTGGCGCAGCTCAAGGCCGTGCAATCCGGGCATGTGCTGCATAATCCGGCCGGGGTGTTCCCGTGGGATCGCTACGGCACCGAGGTCGCGTTGCAAATTCAATGGGCCGCGCAACAGCTGCATCCTGAGCTTTTTGGGGATGTGGATATGGTCGCCAAAACGGTGGAGTTCTATCAGCGGTTTTTCGATTACCCGTTGAGCAAGGCCGATGCCCGACTCATCCTCCAGGGCCTGCCGCCCGTTAAGTAGCACCGCGCGCTGTAGGAGCCAACTTGTTGGCGAGCTAGGCAACGCGGTGTGTCAGACACGACGCCTCGCGAACAAGTTCGCTCCTACAGGTCTGAGTTCATGCCGAAGGCCGACAGGTTAACGAACAACGCAAACCCTGTAGGAGCCAACTTGTTGGCGAGCCAGGCAACGCGGTGTGTCAGGCAGGACGCCTCGCGAACAAGTTCGCTCCTACAGGTCCGAGTTCGTGCCAAAGGCCGACAGGTTAATGAACAACGCAAATCCTGTAGGAGCCAACTTGTTGGCGAGCTAGGCAACGCGGTGTGTCAGACACGACGCCTCGCGAACAAGTTCGCTCCTA
>NZ_JBSKHW010000003.1:0-57930 GCF_057128765.1 Pseudomonas corni | reverse complement strand
CTGTAGGAGCCAACTTGTTGGCGAGCTAGGCAACGCGGTGTGTCAGACACGACGCCTCGCGAACAAGTTCGCTCCTACAGGTCCGAGTTCATGCCGAAGGCCGACAGGTTAATGAACAACGCAAATCCTGTAGGAGCCAACTTGTTGGCGAGCCAGGCAACTCGGTGTGTCAGGCAGGACGCCTCGCGAACAAGTTCGCTCCTACAGGTCTGAGTTCATGCCGAAGGCCGACACGGTTAATGAACAACGCAAATCCTGTAGGAGCCAACTTGTTGGCGAACCAGGCAACGCGGTGTGTCAGACACGACGCCTCGCGAACAAGTTCGCTCCTACCGAGCATCCTTCCGGCTCGGCAGATGCTTCCTCTGTAGGAGCCAACTTGTTGGCGAGCCGGGCAACGCGGTGTGTCAGGCAGGACGCCTCGCGAACAAGTTCGCTCCTACCGAGAGCCGCTTAAATTTGCGCAGTCATCCGATCATGCCTACTGTCCAAGGTCGCAGTGCCAGCCCAGCCCGAACGAATCGAAAAGGAAGCGCCGATGACTCGCCTCACCGCCAAAGACTTTGCCCCTGAACTGCTCGAACTCTATGACTATTACGCCCACGGCAGGATCAACCGGCGTGAGTTTCTGGACCGCGCGGCAGCGTTCACGCTGTGTGGGCTGACAGCATCGGCAATGCTGGCATCCCTAAGCCCAAATTACGCCTTGGCCGAACAGGTGTCCTTCACCGATCCGGACATCGTCGCCGAATACATCACCTACCCCTCGCCCAAAGGTAACGGCACGGTGCGGGCTTACCGAGTGCAACCGGCGAAGGTCAGCGGCAAGCTGCCTGGTGTAGTGGTGGCCCATGAAAACCGTGGGCTCAATCCTTATATCGAAGACGTCGCCCGGCGGTTGGGCAAGGCTGGCTTTATCGCCCTCGCCCCGGACGGCCTGACATCGGTGGGCGGTTATCCCGGAAACGACGACAAGGGCCGCGAGCTGCAACAAAAGGTCGATCCGACCAAACTGATGAACGATTTTTTCGCCGCCATCGAGTGGCTGATGAACCACGACACCAGCACCGGCAAAGTCGGGATCACTGGATTTTGTTATGGCGGCGGCGTATCCAATGCTGCGGCCGTGGCCTATCCGGAACTGGCCGCCGCCGTTCCGTTTTACGGTCGCCAGCCCAAGGCTGAAGACGTTGCGCACATCAAAGCCCCGCTGTTGCTGCACTACGGCGAACTGGACAAGAGCATCAACGAAGGCTGGCCCGCTTACGAGCAGGCGCTGAAAGCCGCGGGCAAAACCTATGAAGCCTATATCTACCCCGGCGCCAACCACGGTTTCCACAACGACTCGACCCCGCGCTACGACGAAGCCGCCGCCACGCTGGCCTGGGACCGGACGCTGGGCTGGTTTCGTAAGTACCTGGTTTAGCCCTCGATCATTGTCGGATCAAAAATCTGCCCTTTAACCCTTTTCAACGAGTTCCCTTTACCTTTACGCCTCACGAAACCTGAAAATAGTACCCGCGATACCACTTGGAGCTTGCCGATACATGACGTCATTCACCCGTCTCAGGACGTTTCTGGATCAAACCCGGCTCGCGCTCGGTCTGGTGTGGAGCACGTCCAAAGGGCTGTTCATCGGTTTGATTGTGGCGACATTGGTCGCCGGGGTGCTGCCCGCGCTGGCCGCCTGGCTGGGGCAGCGCATCGTCGATGCCGTGCTCGAAGGGATGCAGCTTCACGCTACTCAAGGCCACGCGCCGTTATGGCCGGTGTTGCGTTTCGTTCTTGCCGAAGCCGGTGTGCTGGCGTTGCTGGCAGCGGCACAGCGAGCGCTGTCGGTGCAGCAATCACTGTTGCGGGTGCAGCTGGGGCAGAAGGTCAATCTGCTGATACTCGAAAAAGCCCAGACGCTGTCGCTGCTGCAGTTCGAGGACTCGGATTTCTACGACAAACTGGTGCGCGTGCGCCGCGACGCTTCCACCCGGCCACTGGGGCTGGTCATCAAGTCGTTGGGGCTGGTGCAAAACCTGATCTTGCTGGTGAGCTTTGCCGTGTTGCTGGTGCATTTTTCGCCCTGGGCGCTGGCGATCCTGGTGATCGGCGCACTGCCGGTGTTCTTCTCCGAGACGCACTTCTCGGGCGATGCCTTTCGGCTGTTCACGCGTCGCGCGCCGGAAACCCGCCAGCAGAATTACATCGAAGCCCTGCTCTCTCAAGAAGGCCACATCAAGGAAGTAAAGCTGTTCGGCTTCGCGCCGCTGTTGCTTGCGCGCTACCGGGAAACCTTCACCCGCCTGTACGCAGAAGACCGCCGCCTGACCCTGCGCCGCGACGGTTGGGGTTTTGCCTTGGGGTTGCTCGGCACTCTGGGGTTTTATCTGGCCTACGCCTGGGTCGTGCTCGACACGGTCAATGGCAACACCACCCTGGGCCAGATGACCATGTATCTGGTGCTATTCAAGCAAGGGCAATCGGCGATCAGCTCCAGCCTCAGTGCCATCGGCGGGCTGTATGAAGACGGGCTCTACCTGACGCACTTGCATGAGTATCTCGGCCAACCGGTCAACGCCGAGACCGGACACCTCACTACCGGCGTACAACCGGGTGACGGCCTGCGTTTCGAGGGCGTCGGCTTCACCTATCCCGGCGCATCCAATCCAGTGCTGCGGGCCATCGACCTGCATGTGCAGCCCGGCCAAAGTCTGGCGCTGGTGGGCGAAAACGGCTCGGGGAAAACCACGCTGATCAAACTGCTCACCCGGCTTTACAGCCCCAGCGAGGGCCGCATCCTGCTGGACGGCAGCGACCTTCAGGACTGGGACCAGAGCACGCTGCACCGACGCATCGGGGTCATTTTTCAGGATTATCTGCGCTATCAAATGAAGGTCGGGGAAAACCTCGGCGTCGGTGATGTGCGAGCTTTTGACGATGAGACACGTTGGCGCGAAGCCGCTGCTCAGGGCATGGCGGCGACCTTTATTGACGGCCTGGACAACGGCTACCAGACCCAGCTCGGAAAATGGTTTGCCGGCGGCCAGGAATTATCCGGCGGGCAATGGCAGAAAATCGCCCTCTCGCGCGCTTACATGCGCCGGGACGCCGACATTCTGATCCTTGATGAGCCGACTGCCGCACTGGATGCCGGGGCGGAGGCCGCTGTATTCGAGCACTTTCGTGAATACGCCAAAGGCCGGATGAGCCTGCTGATTTCTCATCGATTTTCAAGCGTACGCAACGCCGAACACATTGTGGTGCTGGACAAGGGCAGCATTCTGGAGCGCGGAAACCATGCCAGCCTGATGGCGCAAGCGGGGCGATATGCGCAGCTGTTTGACTTGCAGGCTCGGGGCTATCGCTAGCGTAAATATCCTGTTGTACGGCAGTGGTAATGACCGTTCATCGGTCTATTCAAAGAGGAATCATTTCCAATAACCTTTTTCACAAAATCTTCACGGCCGTCGGCGCATCTTCCAATTACTCCTTTTGATCCTCTTTAAGCCCGCCGCCCCAGCGGGCTTTTTTCTGCCTGTCGTTCGGGATTGCGCTGCATTTCCCATACATTTGGCACGTCCCCAAAATGGAAACAATGAGTCTCCATTTAGGGTAATTGTTCCGATATCGATTAGTCCGTAGATTCACTCCCAAGCCAGCCAGCGACGCTCATACCGGCACGCTGGCTCACTCATCTACGACTCGACTATCGACATCAAAAGGAACACGCCATGTCTATCCGTACACTGCTCAACCCAGCCAAGTCCGTCAAAAAAACCCTGACCGCCACCCTGCTGGCGTTGTCCATCAGCACTGCTTTCGCCGCTGAAAACGCCGTACCGGAACACCAGACTCAAGGGTTTCTCAATGCATTGGCGGCTGGCGGCGGCAAGCCTCTGGAGCAGATGAGCCCGAAAGATGCACGCGCCGTGCTGACCGGCGCGCAGAACTCGGTGAAGGTGGATTTGTCCGGGACTGAAGTGACTCAAAAGACCATCAGCGCTGCCGGCCAGGACATCAAGCTGACCATCGTGCGACCGGCCAACGTCAAAGGCCAGTTGCCGGTGTTCATGTTCTTCCACGGTGGCGGCTGGGTGCTCGGCGATTACCCGACGCACGCCCGCTTGATTCGCGATCTGGTAGTGGGTTCGGGCGCTGTGGCGGTTTATGTGGACTACACCCCGTCGCCGGAAGCCCATTACCCGACCGCGATCAATCAGGCTTATGCCGCAACGAAGTGGGTGGCTGAGCACGGCAAGGATATCAACGTCGATGGCAAGCGTCTGGCGGTGGCGGGCAACAGTGTCGGCGGCAACATGGCAGCCGTTGTGGCGCTGATGGCCAAGGAGCAGAACACGCCGAAACTGCGCTTCCAGTTGCTGTTGTGGCCGGTGACTGACGCGAATTTCGACACCGGTTCTTACCAGCAATATGCCGAGGGGCACTTCCTCACCAAAAACATGATGACGTGGTTTTGGGACAGCTACACCACCGACGCTGCGCAGCGCTCCGACATTCATGCCTCCCCGCTGCGTGCCACGGTCGAGCAGCTCAAAGGCCTGCCACCTGTGCTGATTCAAACTGCGGGCCTGGACGTGTTGCGCGATGAAGGCGAAGCCTATGCCCGCAAGCTGGACGCGGCTGGCGTCGATGTGACCGCCGTGCGCTACAACGGCATGGTCCATGACTACGGTTTGCTCAACCCGCTGAGCCAGATTCCTGAAGTCAAAGCAGCCATGCGTCAGGCGGCCGGGGAGCTCAAAGCGCACCTCAATTGATGGAGTAGAAATCGCAAAGCCCGGGCGAGGTTGCGAATATGGTGTGTCAGACATACCGCATCGGTCGGGCGCGACCCCGGAGCCTCGCTCGGGCTCGTCAGCTCCTATAGGTTTTGTGTGTATCTTGCGCAGGCATTTGGGCGGCGAGCATCTACACTGCCTCCACGTTAACGACCCGATGTTTGCGACAGAGGACAGCATGACATTCGATTGGCACAGCAACCCCATCACCGCCACCACCCCCGTTGATCAACAGTACAAAAACACCCAGAACGTGCGCCGTTTCATGCTTGAGCAATGCGGCGCCACGTTTCGGTTTGATCGAGAGTTCATGGCCTGGATAAAAGACGGAACGCCCAAGGCCATGGGCGATGTAGTCAACGAGTGGAAACGCCGAAACCCATAATCGAAACCTGAACCTGTAGGAGCGCGCTTGCCCGCGAAGACTTTTTTCCAGTCGCCAGTTTCGTCGGCCGACAGATTGCAATCGCGGGCAAGCGCGCTCCTACAGTCCGGATGGGTGACGCACATCCTGCGCAGGACTCAACATCTGTAGGAGCGAACTTGTTCGCGAGACAACCTGCCTGACACCCCGCGCCATCCCTCTCGCCAACAAGTTGGCTCCTACAGCAGATCCGATCTCCCGCATTACCCGCGAACAACCATGAACCTTCGGATACCTGACGCACATCCTGCGCAGGACTCAAAACCTGTAGGAGCGAACTTGTTCGCGAGACAACCTGCCTGACACCCCGCGTCATCCCTCTCGCCAACAAGTTGGCTCCTACAGCAGATCCGATCTCCCGCATCACCCGCGAACAACCATGAACATTCGAATACCTGACGCACATCCTTCGCAGGACTCAACATCTGTAGGAGCGAACTTGTTCGCGAGACGACCCGCCTGACACACCGCACCAGCCTTCTCGCCAACAAGTTGGCACCTACAGCAACATGATGTCCCTCAGTCAAACCGCTCGCGTCAGTTCCAGCTTGCGCAACGTACCCATGCTCAGGAACGCCAATGCGCCCAGCAACGCATGGCCCGCCACTACGTACAGCGCGCCCTCGAACGATCCGGTGGTCTGCACGATGTAGCCGATGATGACCGGCGTGATGATCCCGGAGATATTGCCGAACATATTGAACAAACCACCCGCCATGCCGGTGATCTGCTTGGGCGCGGTGTCAGAAACGAGCGTCCAGTCCACGGCAACGATGCCCTTGCCGAAGATCGCCAGCGACATCAGCAACGTCACCACCCACACCGAATCAGTGAAATTGCACAGCACCAACGTCGCGCCCATGCTCATCCCACACACCAGCGGAATCTTGCGCGCAACCGTCAGCGAAAAGCCCCGTCGCAGCAGGAAGTCGCAGACCGCCCCACCAAACAAAGCCCCCAAAAGTCCGCAAATGCCCGGAATCGCCGCAATCGCCCCCGCTTCCATGATGTTCAAACCCCGGCCCTTCACCAGGTAAATCGGGAACCACGTCAGGAAGAAATACTGCAGTGAGGTGTCGCAGTATTTGCCCAGATAAATCGACCACATCATCGGGCTGCGCAACAGTACTTTCAGGTCAGCAAACCGTGGCTTGAAAGCACCCGCCGCCTTGGGTTTGTCCATATCAACTTCAGCGCCGCCGCTGCGAATATGCTCAAGCTCGGCCGCGTTCACCATCGGGTGATCCGTCGGGCCTTTGACCAGTTTGAACCAGATGAAGCTGACCAATATCCCAAGGCCACCCATGAACCAATACACGTGCTCCCAGCCATAGGTGTGGGCGATAAAACCCATCAACGGCGCCAGCATCACCACCGACAGGTACATCGACGAGTTATAGATGACCGTTGCCAACCCCCTTTCCTGCAACGGAAACCACGCCGCGACGATGCGGTTATTGGCCGGGTAGACCGGTGCCTCAATCAGCCCCAATAAAAAACGCAGGACAAACAAAGTCGTCACCGCAATGGGCACCGACAGAAAGCCAATCATCCCTTGCGCTACCGTGATCGTTGACCACAGAAACAACGAAACGCCATACACCCGCGCCGAGCCGAACTTGTCCAATAGCCAGCCACCCGGCAACTGGCCCAGCACATAGGCCCAGGCAAACGCCGAGAAGATATAGCCCAGCGTGATCGAGTTGATCCCCAGCACCTGAGTGAGCGCGGTGCCGGTTATCGACAGCGTTGCGCGGTCGCCTACGTTGATGGCAGTGACGATAAACAGCATCGCCAGAATGTAGTAACGCACCCGGCTGCGCGCTGCGGTGGCAACGGCGGAAGGAGCGGAATCTGCAACGTTGGAATGGTCCACATGAAAGTCCTCTTCTTGTATTTTTTATCGTTCGGGTCAAAAAGCGGGCGCAAAAGTACGCGCGCTTTCTCATGTAAAAAAAGCGGTCAGACAGGTTTCACACGGCGGTAAAAAAACGACCGAACAGCACCTGCGTGCTGCACGGTCAAAACGATTAAGGGCGAGTGCCGACTTCGGCGTGTTGCGCGGTCCAGGCTTTGACCTGTTCACTCATCGATAAGCCCAGGCCCGGACGCGTCGGCACCAGCATGCGGCCGTCGCGGGTTTCCAGACGCTCGTTGAACAACGGCTCCAGCCACTCGAAATGCTCCACCCAAGGCTCGGTCGGGTACGCCGCCGCCAGGTGAACATGCAATTCCATGGCGAAGTGCGGCGCCAGCATCACCCCGGCCTGTTCGGCCATGGCCGCCACTTTCAGGTAAGGCGTGATGCCACCCACGCGCGGGGCGTCGGGCATCAGAAAATCGGCGCCGCGCAAGCGGATGAACTCAGCGTGTTCGGAAACGCTGGTTAGCATTTCGCCGGTGGCAATCGGCGTATCGAATTGCTGCGCGAGGGCGGCATGGCCTTCGGCGTCGTAGCAGTCGAGCGGCTCTTCGATCCAGATCAGGTTGAATTCTTCAAAGCGTCGGCACATGCGTTGAGCGGTCGGGCGATCCCATTGCTGGTTGGCGTCGACCATCAGCGGGAAGTTGTCGCCCAAGTGTTTGCGCACGGTGCTGACGCGGTGAATGTCGATGGCGCAATCCGGTTGGCCGACTTTCAGCTTGATACCGCCGATTCCCTTTTCCCGGGACAGGTCGGTGTTCTTCATCAACTGGTCCAGCGGCGTATGCAGGAAACCGCCGGAGGTGTTGTAGCAGCGCACCGAATCCCGCTCGGCGCCCAGCAACCGGGCCAGCGACAGATTGGCGCGCTTGGCCTTGAGGTCCCACAACGCCACGTCGAATGCGCCGATGGCCTGGGTGGACATACCGCTGCGGCCGACAGACGCCCCGGCCCAGCACAACTTGGTCCACAGTTTGGAAATGTCGCTGGGGTTCTCGCCGATCAAGGCCGGGGCGATTTCCTTGGCGTGGGCAAACTGACCAGGGCCCCCTGCCCGTTTCGAGTAACTGAAACCCAGACCGCGATGGCCATCGACCGTTTCGATTTCAGCGAACAGGATGGCGATTTCGGTCATCGGCTTTTGCCGGCCGGTCAGCACCTTGGCGTCGCTGATCGGGTTAGCCAGCGGCAGAAAAACAGACGACACCCGAACCCAGGCAATACGGTCGTCATCGGAGGATTTGAGGTTTTGTTGTTGTGCGAGCATGAGGTTCTCCTTGGAACACAGAAATTGTATTTACAGCGAGCGGCCAGGTACCTGGCCGTCAGTGGCTCCAGCACGAACTGCCGGGGCAGGCAACTCGTCGGCGTCGTCGATTTCGAGGCGTTTGAGTGGCCCGACTATGAACAAGTATGCGAAGGCGCCGAGCAACCCCATGGCCGCCACGTAGATCAAGGCTGAGTCGAACGAGCCAAGCTGATTGACCAGAACACCAATGGCGATCGGGGTGACGATGCTGGCGATGTTCCCGCAGAAATTGAACATCGCGCCGCTGATGCCCATGGCACGTTTGGGCGAGACGTCGCCGACGATGCACCAGCCCAGATTGCCCACGCCCTTGGCGAAGAACGCCAGCGACATCACGGCGATCACCAGCGTGATCGACTGGGTGTAGTTAGCGACGACGATCGAGCTGGAAAGCAGCAGGCCGCAGATGATGGGTGTCTTGCGCGCGGCCGTCAGGCTGAAGCCCTTTTTGAGCATCCAGTCCGACCAGACGCCGCCGATCATGCCGCCCAGGCAGCCGGCAATCGGCGGAATCGCCGCCACCAATCCCACTTTGAGCATGGTCATGCCCTTGGCTTCAATCAGGTAAGTCGGGAACCAGGTCAGGAAGAACCAAGTGATCGACGTCAGGCAGAACTGCCCCAGATATATGCCCAGCATCATGCGGTTGCCGCCAATGGCGCGAACACGTTTCCAGCTGAAAGGGGTTTTTACGTCGCCCATGTTGGGCAGGCCACCACCGGCCTCGATGTAATCGATTTCTGCCTGATTGGCGCGTTTGTCCTTGCGTGGCTCATGGACCATTTTGAACCACAACAGGCCAATCAATATCCCTGCCCCGCCGGTCCAGAAGAACACATGCTGCCAGCCGAAGCTGTTGAGCAGCAGCACCATCAAGGGTGTGAACGCGGCCAGCGCAAAATACTGGGCCGACTGGAAAATCGCTGTGGCAAGGCCACGTTCATGGCGCGGGAACCACATCACCGTCAGGCGGTTGTTGGCCGGGAATGCCGGGGATTCAGCCACGCCCATCAGAAAACGCAGCACGAACAGCGCGAGGAATGCGGAGCTGAACAGGTCAACGTAACCCTGCAGAAAGGTCAGCGCCGACCAGATGATCAGACTCATACCCAGCACCAGCCGCGATCCGAACCGGTCAAGCACGATGCCGCCGGGGATTTGCATACTGGTGTAGGCCCAGCCGAACGCCGAGAACGCGATGCCCATGGTAATGGCGTCGAAACCCAGATCAGCACGCATGCTCGGCGCTGCGATCGACAACGTTGCCCGATCGACGTAATTGAAAACGGTGACGATGAAAATCATCGCGAGGATGAGATAGCGGACGTTGGTCTTCGCTATCGATTGTGTGGTGTCGTTCACTTTTATTGTCCTTATTGTGTGGTGTCGCGGTGTCGTTTAGCTGCGTTGCTGGTCCTGGCAAAAGGTGTGAATCGATCTAATGATTGCGCAATCATAGCTAAATCAAAAAAAAGCGCCTGCGCGCAGAGCAGATCAACTTGGGCCTGATCTTACACTGATTGCGCAATCATTCAACGGCACATTCGAGGTTTTTGCAGAAGGGAGGATCAGGTACTTTCGCGATCGATCAGTGTGAAGCCGGTGTCGATCCGCACGGGATCATGGCTGCCTTGGGGATAGGCGAAACGGTCCAGAAGCGCTTGCGCCACTTGCTGTCCGATGTGCTTGCCGTCCACTCGAACGGTAGATAACGCCGGGTACACTTGGGAGGCGCTGCTCAAATCACCAAAACCCATGACCGCCAGATCTGCCGGAACCTGCAACCCGCGACTGGCCGCTTCTGCCAACACACCTTGGGCAATGGTGTCCGAACTGCAAACCACTACGTCGGGGCGATGCTTTTGATCGAGCAGACGCCGGAGCCCTTCCCTGCCGACCTCGAGGGTGGCCGGTGGCGTCATGACTTCCATGGGGATTTTCTTGATGCCCTGCTGCTTCAATTCGGCGATCAGGCTGTTGCAACGGCGCAGGCCACGGGGGTCACCGATGGTCACCACCGAAAAGCGCTTATAGCCTTTGTTCAGCAGATGGCGGGCGGTTTCCTCGCCGACGTGCTCATGGGAAAAGCCCACCAGCATGTCGAGGGGCTGTTCGCTGAGATCCCAGGCTTCCACCACCGGAATGCCCGATTGCGCCAGACGCAGGCGGCTGGATTCGGTGTGCAGCGTACCGGTCAGGACAATGCCGTCCGGACGCCGACCGAGTACCGCCTCCAGCAGCTTTTCTTCCTGCTCGGCGGAATAGCCGGTCAGGCCGAGCAGGGTCTGGTAACCCGCTTCGGTCAGGCGATCCATCAGCGCCTGCACGGTGTCGGCAAAGATCGAGTTGGCAATGGTCGGCAGAAAGATCGCCACCAACCGGCTCTTGTTGCTCGCCAACCCCCCCGCCAGCATGTTCGATACATACCCGGTGGTGCGCACCGCTTCGCGAACCTTGTCGCGGGTTTCTTCACTGACCAGTTCGGGACGATGCAGCGCCCTGGAAACGGTCATGGGCGATACGCCCGCAACCTTCGCGACGTCGATCAGCGTCAGGCTGGACGCCTTTTTCGGCTGAGATGAAGCCGCCGAGATCGAGGGCTTTGCAGGTGGTTTTGCCATGATGTTTCCGGGTTCAAGCGCGACAGGGAACTGCTTGTTTGCAGCCAACGAAGGGCCGGCAGAATCTACCAAACCCCAGCCAAGTGCGCACGATACCCTGTCGGGCCCGTATTTTCCCGCAAACCGCTGCCGTGCCGCCGCCCTGCCGGTAAATCACTAAGCCAGAACTTGTAGCGCGCTTGCACTACCGCGGTGATCGGTGGTGCTGCTCGACGCTTTGCCGCAAATCCGGGTTAAACCGCGCGCCCACCCAAAAGTGACGCTGTTAACTCGTTTTGCCAAACAACGTTAGCCAGTAAAGTGAACGCAAATGTGTACTTACGTTGGATTACGGTCTCATTGCAGACTAAGCCCTCTATAGCCATCTTGACATCCTGCACTTGCAGTGCCGCTTTTTTTATTCCGAAAAGGCAGTCAACCAATAGCGATTCAGTCCATCAGAAAACGCACAGAGTTAATTCGCGACATCTAAGCTTTTATAGGTAACTGAACTTTTGTTTAACTATCGGGTTATGCAACCCACAGAACGAGGCGAACAAAATGGCCATTGCAACTTCACAGGTTTTTTTTGACATCTCTGCCGATGGCGCGCCCTGTGGCACGATTATCATGGAATTGTATGGTGGGGATGTAAGAAGCACCGCTGAAAACTTCCGCGCGCTATGTACTGGCCAGGTGAATGGCCTAACCTATAAAGGCTCAGATTTTTTTAGGATCATCCCTAAGTTTTGCCTACGAGGCGGTGATATCGTAAACAATGATGGCACCGGCAACAAATCTATCTACGGGGGATTATTCGAAGACGAAAACTTCAAACTTAAACACTCCGATGCAGGCACGTTAACAATGTTTAATACAGGGAAGAACACTAACGGCAGCCAATTTCTGATCACAACAGTTGCGACTTCATGGCTGGATGGAAAAAATGTAGCTTTTGGCAAGGTCGTCAAGGGAATGGAAGTGTTAAATTACATTGAAACATTAGCCTTGCCGAACGAACGCCCCAGCAAAAAAATCGTTATCTATAACTGTGGTGAGCTGAAAATCTGCTAACAGACGGCGTTCGCACTTGCCGCAAATCGAGATATGACAATGCTTTATGCGTTTCGACGCGACAGTCACGCCCTGCAGGCGCGCAGAGCCTTTGCAGTTAAAACGCCAATCACTACACCAATTTACTCAAGACACTAGATCTTGGTGAAGGATCATGGACGACGAAGTTGCTGCACCCATAGTTGATTACGGATCAGGTATTGAGAAAGCCAGATTTGATAGAGGTAATGCTTCCGAGTCTATTTCTCCAAATACAGATGCGGACTCCAAGCCCAAGCGTTTTAACCCATAAGAGTTTCCGGTCGCCAAACCTACGCTCGTTTTCTGCCGAATAAAAATCTTATGGTATTGCTCTTTCTAAAAACAAGGAGTGCTCTAGTTGGGATTAGCAGATTAGATCATGTAAATTTGACTTCCGACTCTTTGAGTTACGCTCTGGAGTAGAATCAGCTACCTTGGTAACGGACTGATCAGTGAAGGCAAGCATCAGAATCTCCGATACGCTGCTCAAGGAATCGTGAAACGCGTTCTGCGGAGCAAAAAATCCGGGCCCAGTGCCCGGATTTTTCGTTTCTATCAATCGCAAAAGCCGCATCGGTATAGACGGGAAGCATCCGCAGCAGCGTTTCCCCGCAGATCGAGAGAACGATCAACACTTCAGCGAATAACCGCCTCGATCAACAATACTCCGATCAGACCCAGCAACGATTGCAGGCTGAGCATCAGCGTCCAGGTGCGGAAGGTCTGCGCCACGGTGAGCTGGAAGTACTCCTTGAACAGCCAGAACCCTGAGTCGTTGACGTGGGACAGCATCACCGCGCCGGAAGCCGTCGCAAGCACTAACAGTTCCGGCGACAAGCCCGGATGTGCAAGCGCCAGAGGTGCGACGATGCCGGTTGCAGCCACGGTCGCCACGGTCGCCGACCCCAGGCAAATGCGCAGCAGCGCGGCTATGCCCCAACTGAGAATCAACGGATTGATCGCCCAGCCTGACGCGTGATGAGTAATCAGCACATCCACGTGGGTGGTGGTGAGCATCTCCTTGAAGCCACCACCCGCCCCCAGAATCATCACGATTGCGCCCAAAGGTGCCAAGCCCTGCCCGGCCATTTTCTGCACCTGACCCAGGTTGAAACCAGAGCGCAGGCCCAAGGCGAAAAAGGCAAAAATTACCGCGGCGAGCAACGACAGAATCGGGTTGTTCAACGCGTTGAAGAAGCCGTACATCGCCGTGCCTTTGACGGAGAACGCGATGCCCAGCGTACCGATCAGCATCAGGCCGGGCGGCAGCAATACAGCGATGATCGAAGCCGCCAGCGACGCTTGCGGCTGCCCTTCCACGACTTCCCGCGCACCGACCGGCCCTGCGGTCAAATCAGGCGCCGGGCCGAACCAGGGGCTGATCACTTTGGTGAACACCGGCCCGCAAATCACCGCGACCGGAATGGCAATCAGCAAACCGTAGAAAATCGTCAGCCCTGTGTTGGCGTGAAACGCTGCAACGGCCAGGGTGGGCGCCGGGTGTGGTGGCAGCAGGCCGTGGGACACATACAAGCCCGCCGCCAACGGCAGACCAATGTAGAGCAAGTGACTGTTGGTGCGTTTGGCGACCGTGTAGACCAGAGGCGCCAGCATGATGAAACTGACGTCAAACAGGTGCGGCATGCCGATCAGCAAGGCCGCCGCGCAGATAGCCCAAGGTGCGTACTGCACCGGCCGCTTGCCGATAAAAGCGTTGGCAATGCGGTCTGCCCCGCCCGAACCCAGCAGAATACCGCCGAGCAACGTGCCCAGACCGATCACCGGACCGGTCTTGGCCAAAGCGCCGCCAAAACCTTTGGCAAAGCTGTCGACGGTATCCGCCGAGCTGACGCCGCTAAGGACGCCCAGACCAAGCGCTGTGAGCGTCAAGGCCAGGAAAGGATTGAGCTTGAGTTTGGTAATCAGAACGATGAGCACAACGATGGCGCCCGCCGCCATCGAGAAGGTAAACAGTTCGCTATTCATTGTTGTATTGAGCCTGTTTTACGCTAATAAGGTGATGCACTGCGCCGTCAGCGGCGCCCGCTGGGCGGGCGCCACGTTTCAGGCATTCTGGCGACCCGCGATCCATGCCTGATGCAGGTCCGCGCTGTAGCCGCTCAGATCGGAGATGCGCAGCAACGAACCGGCCTTGATGTCCCGCGCCGCAGTGGCATGGGCTGCCAGATACAACGGCGCCACATCATCGTCGGCATCCTTGGCCGCCAGCAGAACAGCCTGCACGCCCGTGACGTCGTGGTGGTGACCGCCCATTTTCAACACAGTGCCTGCGGCGATATCCACCGTTGCACGGCCTGAAAGCACGGTGCATTGGGTCGGTTTGTCGCTGCCTGACGCGCGCTTGTGCAAGACCGCATTGAGCAGCGTGATCGGTGTTTCCACACCCATGAAGTGGTACGGCAGGTACATGCACGCATAGCGACCATTGCGGCTGACCACGTGACCTTTCTGCGCCAGCAGTTGCCAGGTTTCCTGGTCGTGGGTGCGCACGATGACGAACACGCCGCCAGCGAAACTGGCTTCATCCGGCAGGCGCAGGACGTTGAACACCTCGATCACGCCGGTCTGGCTGAGCACGCCGCCGTCTTCGCGCAGGGCGTAGATGTCCGCCAGTTCGGCGGTGCGGGCGATCGGGTAATGCAGCAGTTCGACGTCGGGGATCAAACCAGTATTGGTGGCTACCACCGACATTTCGCAGTAGTCCGCAGTTGCCGATGTCTTCAGGCCATTGAGCACCGCACGCCGGGCCGCCAAGGTCGCGGGAATGTCGTCGCCCAAAGACATCAACTCGCCCATGGCCGGTGCGGAAATGGTTTGATCGAGTTGGGTGATGACGCCGGTTTTCGGATCGAATACCAAATCGTACTCACTGGATTTACCAGCGGCCACGATGTCCAGCCCCAAGACCCGCGCCCAACTGACCCAACCAATCAGGTTGGCTGGCTGGTCGCCGTCGGCGGTGGTGTAGACCACGCTATGTTTGGCAGCGAGACGAGACAGGCTGATGCCGGATACCGCATCGACTTCCTTGCTGACCATGGCGACATGGCGGCCGGCTTCGATGTCACGTTTGGCGGTGCGATAGCCAATGGCCGGGTTACCGGTGGCTTCGACGAGGATGTCGTAGGTGGCCGCCGCCAACAGCTCAACATCGGCGACCAGCACGATGGCGTCTGCGGGGGCTGCAGCAACAGCGGCGGCGTCGGCGCATTCGACCAGGCGATCTGCGGCGAAACCCAGTTCCAGGCACAGCGCACGCAGGCCCGGCACATCCAGGTCACACAACGCTGCTGCGCTGATGCGCGGCATTCTCAGGGTTTGCGCAAGCAACGTGCGCGAGAATCCACCCTTGGCGCCGGTCAATGCGTAACGAACGGGCTGAGACTGGTCTGCAAACAGTAATTCGAAATTCATGGATCGTCCTCGGTGAAGGCGTAGGACGGTAACGACCACCGGATGACAAGCATTGTTATTGGATTTGTTGTTACCGCGTGATACCACCATAGAGCGATTTTCACAGAAACGTCAATTTATTTAACAAGGATTAACATTGACATCAGTGTGGCCGCATACGCTCGGACCGCTGCGGAGCGATTCACGGGCGAATTATCATTTTTTAACATTGCATGCACATTGGCGGTTGGCAGAACTGCGGGTGGATTGGATCGCGCCTGCTGATTTTTTTCGACGTGCGTCGGGTGCAGGTCCACAGCAAACGACAAGCTCAGTCGGTTTAACCGCGATACCTGACCGCTTCCACGAACGCGGTGAAGGCTGATGAGGCCTGTCGCCGGTTTGGGTAATAGAGATGAAAGCCCTGAAAATAGGGGCACCACTGCGGCATCGCTTCGATTAGCCGTCCATCAGCGAGGTAAGGTTTGGCTATGAAATCAGGTACATAGGCCAGCCCGATGCCATCGAGCGCGCCATTGACCACATGAATCATACTGTTGGCCGTGAGCTGACCCGTCACCCGAATATTGAGCTTGCGATTCCCTTTTTCGAACTCCCACGCATAACACCCGCCATCCATCGAGTGACGAATATTGATGCAGTTATGCTGCGTGAGATCCTGGGGATTGATAGGAACTCGATGGCGCGCGAAGTACGCAGGTGACCCCACGACTACCAGACGCCAGTCCGGGCTGACCCGCACGGCAATCATGTCCTTGCTGATTGATTCGCCCAAGCGTATGCCCGCATCAAATCGGTTGGTGACTATGTTCGTGAAGCCATAGTCGATGCTGATTTCCACCGTAACATCAGGGTATTGCGCAAGGAATCCGGTGAGCATCGGCCTGAGGATGCTTTCGGCCGCATCGTCCGAGCACGTCACACGAATTCTCCCCGCTGGTTTATCGCGCAACTCACCGAGCATCTCCAGTTCAGCGGTGATCTGGTCGAACAGCGGCCCTATCGAACCCATCAGCTTTTCGCCTGCTTCGGTTGGCGCCACATTCCTTGTCGTTCGCGCAAGCAATCGCACGCCCAAGCGAGCTTCCAAACCCCTTATCGTATGACTCAGAGCCGAAGGCGTAACACCGAGTTTCGCAGCCGCTTTGGTGAAGCTTTGTTCACGGGCCACCGCCAGGAAGGCTTGGAGATCGTTAACTTTTTGGGTGTTCATTGCTGAAATTTTCTCATCACCGCATGGAAATTGGAGAGGCTAATCAGCGTAATGCTTGCGCTATAAGCTGTCACTCAACTTCGAAATCTACTTGTCAGCGCCGATATGCCTTGGGTAAGAACCTTGCCCCGGACAGGTGCAGAGCCACTAGGTACACAGTGATATGAGCACATTTGACGCTACGCTTGGCCGAGCCACAGCCACCGAGCATCCCCCTGCATGGGGAGCAGTATTTTCAATGGCGCTATGTGTCGTTGTTCTGATCGCATCGGAGTTCATACCGGTCAGCCTGCTGACACCTATCGCCCAGGATCTTGGTATCAGCCAGGGCCAGGCAGGCCAAGCCATCTCGATTTCTGGATTTTTCGCAGTACTTGCCAGCCTTCTGAACACGCCGCTGACGGGACGGTTGGATCGCAAGAAAGTCCTACTCGGCTTCAGCTTGCTGTTGACGTTGTCTGGGCTGGTGGTCACCTTCGCGCACAACGGGCCGATGTTTATGACAGGTCGGGCGTTGTTGGGCATATCCATCGGCGGGTTCTGGTCGATGTCGACTGCCACGGTCATGAAGCTCGTCCCTAAAGACTCTGTGGCAAAAGGATTGGCACTCATCAACGGTGGCAACGCATTAGCCGCGACTATTGCGGCCCCGTTGGGCAGCTTTCTGGGCCAGTACATTGGATGGAGGGGCTCGTTCTTCCTTGTCGTGCCGTTAGCGGTCCTGGCATTTGCCTGGCAGTGGGCAAGCATCCCCGCGATGCGCAGTGAACCCGGCACGCGCTCCAGCAACCCCTTCCGGCTCCTCGGTAATCCTCAGGTAGCACTTGGAATGCTGGCAATCATGCTGTTGTTCATGGGGCAATTTGCTGTCTTCACTTATCTGCGCCCGTTCCTTGAAACAGTCACGCATGTAAGCGTCAACACCTTGTCTCTGATGTTGCTGCTGATCGGCGTTTTCGGAGTCATCGGTACTTACTTCATCGGGTCGCTATTGCAACAGCGCATGTATGCGTACCTGATCGGTATTCCGTTATCGATGGCCATCGTCGCCGCGATCCTTATCGCCATGGGCAGTTCGAGCCTGGCCACCGGTTTTCTGCTCGCCGCTTGGGGCCTCGTCGCAACTCCGGCACCGGTTGCCTGGGGTCTGTGGCTGAGCAAAACCCTACCAGATGATGCTGAGGCGGGCGGCGGGCTGATGGTCGCGACCATCCAGATGGCAATAACCATGGGCGCTGGCCTTGGCGGATTCATGTTCGATGCCATGGGCTGGTGGAGTCCGTTTGCCTTTGGCGTGGCGGTTCTCATTGGCTCTGCTGCGTTCGCGTGGGCCGCCCTTCGCAACAACGCTCAGCACTAGAAAAACAACGCAGTGAGGCGGGAGCATTGCACCTAAGCTTCCCCCACAACGCAATTGAAAACGTTTATCGTTCAGGCCTAAACTGCGGGCCATCCCGAATCGATATTCGAGCGGGCACAACGCCCGAGCCCATTTTCCATGACCGAACCCACCGCACACCTGCATCTGTTCCTCGGCGTTCGCCGGGAGCTGGTCAGTTATGCGGCGAAAATCACTGGCGACCACACGCAAGCCGAGGACGTGGTGCAGGAAGCCTGGATTCGTTTCATCCCCGCTCAGACGTCAAACGCACCAGCCATCGAACAGCCCGTCGCGTATCTGTATCGCATCGTGCGCAACCTGGCGCTGGACCTCAAACGCAGCCGCCTGCGCGAACAGGCCCATGAGGCCGCGCCACCGGTGTGGTTATTGCCGACCCATGGCAGCGACCCGGCGGAAACCTGCCAGCACAGCATGACCCTGGACCGTGTTTCAAATGCCCTTCAAGCCCTGCCGGAAGCCAGCCGACGTGCGCTGGAATTGCATCGTTTTGGCGGTTGCACGCTGGCTGAAATCGCCCGTCAGCTGGACGTGTCGTTGACCACCGCGCACCGGCTGTTGCGCGATGCGCTGGTCAAGCTGGCCCGGGAAGTCGACGAACCCGATGACGACAACGACAACCGGAACGCCTCCCGTGAAACCTGACCAAGATGCTCTGGAGCAAGCCGCCGACTGGCGGCTGCGTCTTCAGGAGGACCCACTGGCGCAGCCCGCCTTCGAGCGATGGTTGCAGGCCAGCGACGAACATCGGGTGGCATGGCAGACCATGGAAAAACTCTGGGGCGCGCTGGGGGAAATCACCCCACCCAGGGTTGCCCAACCTCCTCCGCGTCCATCGTCGGGGTCAGCCATCAGGCCAACGCGACGCCGCTGGCTCAGCCTGTCGCTCGCTGCAGGGGTTTGCGCGGTCGCAGTGATCATCGCGCCTGATGCCACTCTGGCGTTGCGTTCCGATTATCAAACCGGCGTCGGCGAAACCCGCGCCGTGCAACTGGCCGACGGCTCCACGATCACCCTGAGCCCTCAAAGTGCATTGCGATTGGTCAGCGGCGATGCGCGTCAGGTGGAGTTGATGCAGGGCCAGGCTTACTTCCAAGTGGCGCCCGATGCGCAGCACCCGTTTGTTGCCCGAGCTGGCGAACTGTCGGTCAGAGTGTTGGGCACCGCGTTTGATCTTGAGCTGCAAGAAGGCTCGGCCGAAGTGGCGCTGGAACACGGCCAGGTGCAGGCCGAAAACACCCAGCCGCCACTCAGTGAACGATTGATGCCGGGCCAACGGCTGAAACTCTCGTGGCCGTCGGGCAACGTCGAGCGCTCGCAGCTCGACCCTTCGCAAGTGGCCTCCTGGCGCAGCGGTTCGCTGTTCGTCGAGAACCAGACCGTGGCCGACATCGTTGGTCACCTGCAGCGCTACACACCCGGCTGGATCATCATCACTGACGAGGCGTTGAAACAACGGCGCATCACCGGCGTCTTCGACCTGCAAAACCCTGATCGCGCGCTCTCGGCACTGGCGCAATCGCTGTCGGTGCAGAGCCGGCAAATGACCCCTTGGGTGCATGCATTAGGCAATTTTTGAATTATTTTCGCCGTCAGGTGGAAAAAATCCCCGAGCACTACGTCTTTCATAGTCGGTTTGAGAAATCCTCTCAAACGCAATTAAGTCGTATGAAGGATCGTATCCATGCCACGCTTCCGTTCATTGCCCTCGCTGGCCCTGCTGTGCATGTTGCCCATGGGCAGCAGTTGGGCGGCCGATTCTTCAGCGCCTCATCGCACTGAACATTACGCCATCGCCGCCCAGCCACTGGCCTCCGCGCTGGCTCAGTTCGCCCGGCAGAACGGTCTGCAACTGAGCTTCGACGCTGCGCTGGCCCAAGGCAAAATGGCCCCCGCCATTGGCGGCGAGTTGAGCGAGCAGGAGGCTTTGGCACAGCTGCTGAGCAATTCCGGGTTGGGCTGGTCATTGACTCCCGAGCGCACGCTGCTGCTGTTCGCTCAGCCCGCCAGTGGTTCGCTGAACCTGGCGCCTTCGGTGATCACCTCCAGCGAATTCATCGAACGCGCCGACGGCCCGGTGCAGGGCTATCGCGCCACCCGCAGCGCCACCGGCAGCAAGACCGACACTGCCCTGCGCGACATCCCGCAGTCGATTCAAGTGGTTTCGCGTCAGGTGCTGGAAGATCAACAGGTCAACAACCTGGGCGATGCACTGACTAACGTCAGCAGCGTGCAGCGCGGCAACACCCACGGTGGCTCATCGGAGAGCTTCGTGATTCGCGGCTTCAAGGCCAACACTTACGCCGTCGACGGTATGTTGATCAATCCCCTGGTGTCGCGGCCCGAAGCCCTGCGCGATCTGGCCAACGTCGAGCGCGTCGAAGTGCTCAAAGGCCCGGCATCGGTGCTGTACGGGCGCGGCAACCCCGGAGGCCTGATCAATCTGGTCACGCGTCAGCCGAGTTTTATCCCTGAGGCGCAGGTCAAGGCGCAAGCCGGTTCTTACGACTTTTATCGACTGGAAGCCAACGCCAGCGGCCCTCTGGATGAAGCTAAAACCTTGGCCGGGCGCATGACCGTCGCCACGCAAACTGATCGCGGGTTTCGCGACACGTTCCGCGACAGCAATCGCACCTACATCGCCCCGACTTTGCGCTGGGAGCCGAGCGATTCGACGCGGGTCGATGGCGGTATGGAATACATCAACCAGACCAGCCCTTTCGACCGTGGTTTGCTGCCGCAAAACGGCAAGATCAACATGAACGCCGATCGCTATCTCGGCGAGCCCTGGTCACGGGACAAGGCCGACAAATTCTCGGTCTGGTATCGCGCCGAACACGACGTCAATGACTGGCTGACAGTGCGCCAAATGACCCGCTGGGATCAGTCGCACAAGGATCGCTACGTGGTCGACCTGCGTGGTATCGGCAGCGATGGCCGCACCTTGTCGCGTCGGGCGACCGATGGTGATGAGCGCATCAAGACCCTGGACATGCAGTTCGAAGCCATCGCCCGCTTCACTACCGGCGGCCTTAACCACACCGCCCTGGCCGGTTTCGAGTACATCGACGGCAAGCGTCGGGTGACCAGTGACCGCGCATCGCTGGCGTCCATCGACATCTTCAATCCGGTATACGGCGCCACCCCCGGCCCTTTCGCGTTCAACGAAAAAACCAGCTACGACCTGGAAGCCTACAGCTTTTAACTGCAAGACCAGATCGACCTGAGTGAGCAATGGAAGCTGATCGTGGGCGCTCGTTACGACGACACGCGACAAAAGAACGCGACCACCAACGCCGACTATGAAGTGGCACGCACCGACGTGGACCCGAGCAAAGTCTCGCCACGCATCGGTCTGGTGTATCAGCCGACCCACTGGCTGGCGCTTTATGCCAGTTACAGCACCTCGTTTGCACCGCAGAGCGATATCCAGAGCAACGGCAGCACGCTGGACCCGGAGGAAGGCGATCAGTACGAAGTCGGCGCCAAGTTCGATGTGATTCCGGACAAACTCAGCGCCACCCTGTCGGTGTTCCAGATCACCCGCAAGAACGTCGCAGCGCCGGACCCGACCGACGACAATTACTCAGTGCAAACCGGCGAGCAACGCGTTCGTGGCATCGAACTGGACGTCAGCGGCACTCCACTGGAAGGCTGGGAAATCATCGGCAACATCAGCGCGCTGAACGCTGAAGTCACAAAAGATACCGTGATCCAGACCGGCAACCGGCTCGAAGGCGTGCCGATCATGAGCGGTTCGCTGTGGTCCAGTTATCAGTTGCAGGAAGGCCCGCTGCGCGGCCTGGGTTTCGGTGCCGGAGTGATCGCAGTCGGCGAGCGCCAGGGTGATATCGACAACACCTACGACGTGAGCGGCTATGCGCGGATCGACGCCAGCGTGTTCTACGACATCAACGACAAGACCCGGGTGTCGCTGAACGGGCGCAATCTGACAGATCGCAAATACATCGAAACCGTGGCCAGTACCGACGGCAACTACGCCGGTGATCCGGCCGAAGTCGTCGCGACGTTGAGCATGAAGTTTTGAGCCATTCACAACCGACCCTCAACGCCGAAACGCTGCACCTCGCTTACGCCAAAATCCTGCGTAAACGCCTGCTGATCTGCGGCGCGTTGGTGCTGGCGCTGCTGATCTGTCTGCTGGCCGATATCACATTGGGCAGCACGTCTTTCGCTGCAAGCGATGTGCTCAAGGCCATCTTCACGCCGGCCAGCGTCGATCCCGACACGCAGGTGATCGTGCGTGAATTGCGCCTGCCTTTCGCGCTGATGGCAGTGTTGGTGGGCGCAGCGCTGTCACTGGCTGGCGCTGAGATGCAGACCATCCTCAACAACCCGCTGGCCAGCCCGTTCACCCTTGGCGTGTCGTCGGCGGCTTCGCTGGGTGCGGCGCTAGCGATCGTGCTCGACCTCGGCATTCCGGGGGTGCCCGCCAGTTGGCTGATCACCGCCAATGCCTTCGTCTTTGCGTTTGCCTCGGTGCTGCTGTTGCAGGCGGTGGCGAGCATGACGGGTGGGGTGCAATCGCTGGTGCTGTTTGGGATCGCGCTGGTGTTCAGCTTCAACGCGATGGTTGCGCTGTTGCAGTACCTGGCATCCGCCGATGCCCTCCAGCAATTGGTGTTCTGGAGCATGGGCAGTTTGAGCCGCGCCAGTTGGCCGGCAGTGCAAACCCTGGCCATCGTGTTCTTCGTTGTCCTGCCGTTCAGCCTGCGCGCGGCGTGGCAGATGACCACCCTGCGCCTGGGTGACGAGCGTGCCGCCACCTTGGGCATCGACGTGGCGCGCTTGCGCCTGGGCGCCCTGCTACGTATCAGCTTGCTGGCTGCCACCGCCGTAGCGTTTGTCGGCACCATCGGTTTCATCGGCTTGGTCGGCCCGCACATCGCGCGGATGTTAATTGGCGAAGATCACCGTTTCTTCCTGCCGGTCAGCGCATTGATGGGCGCGCTGATCATGTCGCTGTCAGCCATCGTCAGCAAACAGCTGATCCCTGGCGTGGTTCTGCCGATCGGCATTGTCACGGCGGTGGTCGGCGTGCCGCTGTTCATGAGCCTGATCCTCAAGCGAGGCCGGGCATGAGCCTGCTGCATGTGCGCCAACTGACCGTGGGCTACAAGCGCAAGACCGTGCTGCACGGCATCGATCTGCCGGACGTCGCGCCGGGTCAGGTGGTGGCACTGGTCGGCCCCAATGGCGCGGGCAAATCCACGCTGTTGCGCACCCTGGCCGGGCTGTTACCGGCGACCGGCGATCTGCGCCTGGGCGAACTGGATTTACTGCGTTGCAACCGTCGCGAACGTGCGGCAGTACTCGGTTTCATGCCGCAAACGCTGCCCGAGGGTATCGCGTTAAGCGTGCTGGAAACCCTGCTCGGCGCCCTGCGGGGCGGCGACCCGTTGCGCGCGCAAGGCAGCGCCCGGCAACAGCAGGAACGAGCGTTCGCCGTGCTGGAGCAATTGGGCGTTCAGCACTTGGCGCTACAACCGCTGGACAGTCTCTCCGGTGGGCAACGGCAGATGGTCAGCCTGGCGCAGGCGGTGATTCGTCAGCCGCGTTTGCTGTTGCTCGACGAGCCCACCAGCGCTCTGGATCTGCGTTATCAGAATGATGTGATGAGCATGGTCCGCCAGCTCGCCGATGAGGGCCGCATTGTGGTGGTGGTGCTGCACGATCTAGGGTTGGCGGCGCGTTGGGCGGATATGATCATGGTCCTTGAGCGCGGACTGCTGCACGCCGCTGGCACACCAGAACAGACCTTGACGCCGACGATGCTGGAACAGGTTTATCGGGTGCAGGCGCGGGTCGAGCGTTGCAGCCTCGGCCGGGTGCAGATCCATGTTGACGGGTCTGTTTCATGATCCGGCTGGTGTGCCTGTTATGGCTGTTCTGCACGTCATTGCAAGCGGCAGACTACCCAATGACGGTGACTGATCTGGCCGGGCGCAGTGTCACCCTGCGCCATGCACCGCAGCGCATCGTCCTGCAGGACAGCAATGATCTGCTGTCGATTGCGCTACTGGAGCGTGAAAAACCATTGGCCCGAATCGTCGCCTGGGACAACAACCTGGCCAGTTCCGATCCGGGGCTTTGGACCGTGGTTAGCCAGCGCTGGCCCGAGGCGGAACGCATCCGCGAAATCGACTTTCCGCAAAGTGGACAACTGGACATCGAAAGCCTGTTGCGCACCCGACCTGACCTGATCATCGCGCGTCTGGGTGCCCGCGCTGCGATTGAAAATACAGTGCTGGACAGCGTGCTGCAGCACCTGGGTATTGCGCTGATCTACGTCGATAACGAGCTGGACCCGCTGGTCAATGTGCCGCGCAGTCTGGAATTGCTGGGGCAAGTGCTGGATCGCGAGCCGCAGGCTCAGGCTTATCTGGACGTGTACCGCGCGCAACTGGCGCAGCTCAAACAACGCGCGGCCGGGCTTAAGGCGCCGAAGGTGTTCGTCGAGGCGCGGGCAGGTCAGGCTGGTGCGGGGGGTTGCTGTCATACACAGGGTCATAGCGGCTGGGGATTGTTGAGTGAAAACATCGGCGCGATCAATCTGGGCTCGCGTTATTTGCGCAGCGAATCGGCGGATGTGGCGCTGGAAACCCTGATCCTGAGCAAGCCGGATATCTACCTGATGACCGGCACACAGCGCCTGCGCAATGGCGTCGGTGCCATCCCGTTCGGCTATGGCGCCAGTGTGGAGCGAGTCAACAGCGAGATGCAGCGCTTGATGGCTCGGGCTGGGTTTTCGGCCATTGCTCAGTCGCCGAACAGCTGCGTTCAGGGGCTCAGTCATCAGTTCTACAACAGCGTGTTCAACATCGTTGGCGCGCAGTGGCTGGCCAAGCTGTTCTGGCCTGAGGTGTTCGCTGACCTCGACCCGGATGCCGAGTATCGACGGCTGATAAGCGAATTCACCACCCTGCCCGACGTGCCGTTCGTATTTCACGCGCAGGTTTGTTTTGGCGGCAGTTTGTGAGCAGTGACAGGTTTTAGGGCCGCTTCGGTCGGACGCGACCCCGGAGCCATCGTCGGCAAGCCAGACTCCTACGCCTTCGGCAGAAGCGAAACGGCCGCGCGGCATAGATGCGATCAGTTGCGTGTGCCGCGGAGCATAGAAACGACCGCAGCCCGCTGTTGATTCTGGCCGGAGGCCGTAGGAGCGTGGCTTGTCCCGCGATCTGGCGCGTAGCGGCAGTAAAACCTGAGCATGCGGTGTGTCAGTTGAAATTGTGGTGACAGGTTTTAGGGCCGCTTCGGTCGGACGCGACCCCGGAGCCATCGTCGGCAAGCCGGACTCCTACGCCTTCGGCAGAAGCGAAACGGCCGCGCGGCATAAATTGCGATCGTTTGCCCTCCGGGCAGAAGCGAAACGGCGGCGTGACATAAATTGTGACCGTTCGCCCATCGGCAGATGCGGGAACGATCAGATTCAAGGCACCAGAACACATGCGTTGAACGGGCTGGCCTAATCGCGAGCAAGCTACCTCCCACCCTGACCAAACGAGCGACAACCGATGATTCAACGCCTCAAAGCCTGGGCCAAGCGCCTCAAAGCCAACCTGACTCTGCTATGGCTGTGCTGCCGCGAACCGGACATGCCTTGGCTGCCGAAGGTTGTGGCAATGATCACGGTGGCGTATGCGATCAGCCCCATCGACCTGATTCCGGATTTCATCCCGGTACTGGGTTATCTGGACGACGTGATCCTGCTGCCACTGGGCATTGCTCTGGCCATGCGGCTTGTTCCAGACGCCCTGCTGCTGCTGCGCTGCCGCCCCCAAGCCGAGGCAATGGCTGGGCAACGCGTGAGTCTCAAGGGCCGCTGGATCATGGCCGGGGTGTTCGTTCTGATCTGGGGATTGCTGATGTGGGGCGCGATACGGGCGATTGCTGATTAATCAGCTCGCCGCTTGTCGCACAGCGTCTCGTGCAAAGGGCTGCAAATAATGGCTAGCCCGTAAGGCCCAGACGCCGCCACTGGATGACGTCGCCGGGCAGAACCCGACAGCGTTCAAATGCCGGGTGGGGCCACGTGCCGAATGCATGAAACTTCGGGCTTGTTGCTGTATCAGAATGTGCGCAAGTGATTCCAAGGCCATCGCGCCCACTGCCGAGAACGAGCCATGCCCACATCGTCAAAACAAGCCGAAACTCCCCAGGTAGTGCCGCTGAGCAAAGGGGATTTGCGCCAGGCATCCGAACTGGTCAGGCTCGCCTTCGCGACCTACATCGGCGCTGTGGAACCGGGTGAGTTCTGGAACGATCGCGACTACGTGCATAACCGCTGGAACGCCCCTCACGGCCGCTGGTTCAAGGCCTTGATCGACGATCGCATGGTCGGGGTGCTGTGCGTTTCACGCTGGGGGAGCAATGCCGTCGTCGGGCCGGTCGCCGTGCATCCTGATTATTGGGATCAAGGAATCGCCAGAGGTTTGATGACGACAGCCGTCAAGCAGCTCAATGAATGGGAAGTCACTCACGCAGGTTTGATGACCTTCCCTGACAGCCCCAAACACATCGGCCTGTATCAGCGTTTTGGCTTCTGGCCTGCCGCACTGATCGCCATCCTGCAGCGCCCGGTCAAGTTCTGGCATCAAGCTCAGACCGTGGTGCATTACGGCCAGCCCGGCAGCGACTCGAAAGGGCAAAAAGCGGCATGCATTGGCATCACTGACAGCATCATGCCGGGACTGGATGTGAGTGGAGAGATGGACGCGGTGCTGCAGCAGAAGCTTGGCACGAGTCTTATTTTGCTAGATGAAACCGCTCAGCCGCATGCCTTCGCCATCTGTCATTTCGGCCCCCACAGTGAAGCCGGTGATGGGGTTTTCTACGTCAAGTTCGCCGCTGTGGCGCCGGGCCCGCAGGCGCCCATCCTGTTTGAAAAACTGATCGCCGCCTGCGATGCCGCTGCACAGCAAGCAGGTCAGACAACGCTGACGGTTGGCGTGAATACGGCGCGTCAGGGCGCCTATCAATGGTTGGTCAACGAAGGATTTCGTACCGACATTCTGGGCATTTCGATGCACCGGGGGCGCGCGGGCTACGATCACCCCAACGCCTGGGTGCTTGACGACTGGCGTTGAGCACCCAGGCCCGCTTCTGCGCGGAGCGCGTAGGAGTCGGCTTGCCGACGAGTGGGTTCTGTAGGAGCCAACTTGTTGGCGAAGCGATCAGCGCGGGGTATCAGGCATACCGCCTCGCGAACAAGTTCGCTCCTACAGGAGTGCGGTTGGTGCTCATGAGATCATCAGGGGGCGAAGCGGCCCTAAGAACCCGGCCGATTGAGTGACACCTGATACACCGCATCGCTCGATGCGCGCCCTAAACGGGCGCATGTTTTTCCATCAGCTCGATGACCCAGTCGATGAACACCCGCAGCTTGATGCTGATATGCCGGTTGGGCGGAAACGCGACGAACATCGGCATTGGCTCGAAACTCCAATCCTCGAACAGCGGCACCAATTCGCCCCGCGCCATGCACGCCTTGGCCATGTATTCGGGCAGCCATAAAACCCCCATTCCGGCCAAACCCGCCGCCATGTAGGCGTTGCCATCGTCAACCGACAACACGTAACGACCGTGCACATTCAGACTCTCGCCATCGCGGTGCATCGCATAGGGCAGCGCCTTGCCGGTGCGCGCCCAGAGATAGCCGACGATGCGGTGGTGGGAGTTTTCCAGGTCCTGAGGATGGGTCGGAGTGCCAAGGCGTTGAAGATAATCGGGTGCGGCATAAACCCCCAGTTGCAGATCGCCGATACGCCGCGCCATCAGCGATTGATCCGTCAGCTCGCCGCCGCGCACCACACAGTCCACGTTCTCGCGGATCATATCCACCACACGATCACTGACGCCCATGTCGATCTGGATGTCGGGGTAACGCGCGTGAAAGTCTGGCAGCGCAGGCATCAGAATCAAGGTAGCGAACGGGCTGGGCACATCTACCCGCAAGCGGCCGCGGGGCAAGGCTGCGGCGCTGGACAGACTGGTCTCGGCGTCGTCCATGTCAGCCAGCAGCTTGATGACCCGCTCGTAATAAGCGGCGCCGTCGGCAGTAATGTTGACCTTGCGCGTGGTGCGGTTGAGCAGCTTGACTCGCAGCCGCGCTTCCAGTTGCTGCACCAGTTGCGTGACGGTGGTCTTGCTCATGTGCAGCGTGTCAGCGGCTTTGGTGAAGCTGCCGGTTTCCACCACTCGGGCAAAGGCCTGCATCGCATCGAAACGGTCCACGTCCAGCCTCCGGTCATTGCGCGATTGTTTGAGATTGGCAAACAGTGATGGGCAGAGTTGCGCGTTTATCGCAGCGCCACAAGTACTTAAAGTCAGCTCATCGTTAATTGCGGGTCGCCCCTGACCCGACGAAGGAGCCATCCCATGAGCAAACGTGAAGTCGTATTCCCGCCCGGCCGCCACGCGCTGTATGAGCGCAATCGCTACTCACCGGCTGTAATTTCCAATGGCCTGTTGTTTGTTTCCGGACAGGTGGGCAGCCGAGAGGACGGATCTCCGGAGCCCGATCTGCAGGCGCAGGTGCGCCTGGCGTTCACTAATCTGAACGCAGTGCTGGGCGCTGCAGGTTGTACATTCGACGACGTGCAGGACGTCACCGTGTTCATCGTCGACCCGGAAGCGACGTTCGAGAAAATCTGGAAGGTCGTGCCGGAGTTCTGGGGCGAGGCGCCTCACCCGACGATCACCTGCGTGGGGGTGACGTGGCTGTACGGGTTTCAGTTCGAGATCAAGGTGGTCGCTAAAATTCCGGGCGTCATCGAGGGGTAACACAGGGCGACTGCCCGCCCCGTGCTGTGTAGCGCGTTTACTTGTTGCGAGTGACGCGCCAAACCGTGTTGGCCAGGTCGTCGGCGATGATCAGTGCGCCTTTCGGGTCGACCGTGACACCGACCGGTCGGCCGCGAGTCTTGCCATCGTCACCGCGGAAGCCCGTCGCGAAATCGACGGGCTCACCGGCCGGACGTCCTTGCTTGAACGGCACGAAGATCACTTTGTAGCCCACCGGATTATCCCGGTTCCAGCTGCCGTGCTCACCGACGAAGGCCCCTTCGGCGAACTTGTCGCCCATGGCCGGCAGGGAGAAATCAACCCCCAGCGCGGCCACGTGGGAACCGAGGCTGTAATCGGGTTTGATCGCAGCGGCGACGCGTTCCGGATTTTGCGGCTGCGCGCGAGTGTCGACGTTCTGGCCCCAATAGCTGTAGGGCCAGCCGTAGAACGAGCCCTCGCGGATAGACGTCAGGTAATCCGGTACCAGATCAGGCCCTAGCTCATCGCGCTCGTTGGCGACGGCCCACAACTGGCCGGTTTCAGGCTCGATGGTCAGTGCGGTCGGGTTACGCACGCCCGTGGCGTAGGGCTTGTGCGCACCGGTTGCGGCATCGATCTGCCAAATCATCGCCCGATCAATCTCGACTTCCATCCCGCGTTCGGTGACGTTGCTGTTGGAGCCAATGCCGACATACAGGAAGCGGCCGTCAGGGCTGACGGTCAACGACTTGGTCCAATGGTGGTTAATCTTCGACGGCAGGTCGGTAATAGTGGTCGGCGCACCGCTGGCTTTTGTCTGGCCGTCTTGATAATCGAAGCTAACCAACGCGTCTTGGTTGGCGACGTACAGCTTGCCGTTGGCGAACGCCAGGCCATAGGGCGCGTTGAGGTTTTCGGCGAATACGGTCTTGGTTTCGTAAGTGCCATCACCATCAGCGTCGCGCAGCAAGGTCAGGCGATTGCCGCCTTTGACCTGCGTGTTGCCTTGGGCCTTGATGTAGCTGGCGATCACATCCTTAGGCTTGAGTTTGGCAGCGCTGCCGCCACGACCTTCCGCCACGATGATGTCGCCATTAGGCAGCACCAGGGTCTGGCGCGGGATCTTCAGGTCCGATGCAATCGCGGTGATGCTGTAACCCTGGGGCACCGTGGGCTTCTGATCGCCCCAGGCCACAGGTTCAGCGATCTTCATGCTGGGCAGCAAGCCGCCTTGAGGCTGGGGCATTTTCGGGTCGGGCCCGCGTGCTTGAGTACTGTCGGCTTCGCTACCGCAAGCGCTCAGCAGCAGCGCCATGCTCAAGGCTGTCAGGGCAGTCAGTGCGTTGGAATGCTTCATTTCGCTTCTCCCGTGCGCACGCTTGAATGGGGCTGCGAATGCAGATTGCTCAGGCCAATCCAGGCTGAAACCAAAGTCAGCACGAACACGACGACTGACAGCACCAGCCCCATTGGCATGGCGGCCCAGGCGTCTTTGGCGTGTTCGAAGGCGTTGACCAAGCCCACCACCCACGTCACCAGCAACAGCAGGAAATACAGCACGGGGCGGCCAGCCTTGTGGTCGGCACGGATCAGATTGACCAGCGCGAACAATAGGGCAAAGCCGCAAAACACCAGACCACCCGCAATGAGCCATGACGCAAAGTTGGCCCACTGGATCTGGTAGGTGTTGTAGTAGGTGATATCGCTGAGCAGTGCGCCGAGAAACAGCGGCACGGTACCGGCAAGCAAGATCGCGTGAAGCGGGCTCGGCGTGCTTCGGTAGACGGGATAGGCGGTTGAGGTCACGGTAGCTCCTTAATGTTCGGCGAACCTGGACACGACTCAGCACGAATGCACTGGCTTTTCAGGGTCGCGCTGACTGCGCACAAGAGAGGAGCCTTGTTGTAGAGCGTTAGTTCAGCGTGTTTCGTGACGAAATGTTTTGCAGCAACTGCCGAACACCAGAGCAACTCGAAACCTTGAGCTACTCACTGTATTTATCCTGCGCGCTCGCTGTAGGCCAATGCGCGCTGCATTGCCTGAGGGTGTTGGCCGAAGGTGCGCAAAAACGCTTGGCGCATCTGCTCGCGATTAGCAAAACCTGCTTCGCGTGCGACGACTTCTATCGGATGGCGGCTGGTTTCCATCATGACCCTTGCGGCCTCGACGCGAAGGCATTCGATGGCTTTGGCGGGCGTCTGCCCGGTCTCTTCGCGAAACACCCGGCTGAACTGACGAGGGCTCAGGCGCGCGACGGCAGCCAACGCCTCGACTGACAAATCGTTTTTCAGGTTTTCCCGGGCGTAGACCAGGGCCAGTTGCACCCGGTCGGATTTCGGATCGAGCTCCAACAGTGCCGACAGCTGCGACTGTTCGCTGCCACGCCGCTGGTAGATGACCAGTTTGCGCGCCACGCGGCGGGCGATGTCGCTGCCCAGATCGTTCTCGACCATCGCCAGCGCCAGATCAACGCCAGCGCTCATACCCGCCCCCGTCCAGATCTGACCGTCCACCACGAACAACCGATCTTCTTCCAGCTGGATGTCGGGGTAGCGCTTTTTGAACGCCGGGGCGTAAATCCAGTGAGTGGTGGCGCGCTTGCCGTCCAGCAATCCCGCCTCTGCCAGCACGAAGCTGCCAGTACACAGCGATACGATCCGGCGTGAGTGCGCCGAGGCAGCCTGCACAAATTGCAGCAGGCTCAAGGTTGGCAGTTCGAATTCCATGTGGCCGCTGATGATCACCGTGTCGTAGCCGTCAGGATTAACCGGCTCGGTCAGCACCGAAAAGCCTTGGGACGACATCACCGCCCCGCCCGATTCCGACACCAGGCGGAACGCGTAGGCAGGCTCACCACGCATCATGTTCGCGCATTCGAACACCGAGCCCACGGACAGGCTCAGCGACTGAAAGTTGGGATAAACGATCAAAGCAACGGTATGCATCACGTCCTCTTCGGCAATTGCGCGGGTATCGATGAGTGTCGGTGCAGGCGAGCAGCCCGCCGCGCTTTAACTCGGGGCGATGCTATCTCGCCAGGAGCCTTGGGCGCACGCATCTTTGTGGTCGTGTCCGAAATCCTTGCGGATACGACATTGTTGGGGCTGACCCCAATGCCTACCATTCACTCAGCCACTAGACGACTGGTCTACTGAGAGAGACGCAATGATGAGCAGCCCCGCCAACACTGATTCCAGACAACGCATTCTCGACGCCGCCGCGCAGATCATCGGTAAAAAGGGATTTGCTGCCGTGGGCCTGAACGAAGTGCTGTTGTCGGCGAAGGTGCCCAAGGGCTCGTTCTACCATTACTTCAGCTCAAAGGACGCGTTCGGCCAAGCGCTGCTCGAATCGTACTTTCAAACCTACCTGGCGGAGATGGATCAGATTTTTCAACCCGTCACCGGCAGCGAGGCTCAGAAACTGATGACCTACTGCCAGCGCTGGCTGGACAGCCAGACCCGCCATCACGACTTCGGCAAATGCCTGGTGGTGAAGCTGGGCGCGGAAGTCGCTGATCTTTCCGAGTCCATGAGGTTGGAACTTGAACGCGGCACCGCGCAGGTCATAAAACGTCTGACCGCTGCGCTTTCACGAGGGTTGGAGGACGGATCTTTTGTCTTCTCCGATACGCCGCAGACGCTGGCGCTCAGGCTGTATCAGATGTGGCTGGGTGCCAGCGTGATGGCAAAGATAACGCGTACCACCGCGCCGTTCGATGAGGCGATGTCAGCCACACGGCAGGTGCTTGATTGCTCGACAACACTTATCTAATCAAACCAGAGGTAACACCCATGAAGATTCTGATGGTTCTGACTTCCCACGAAGAGCTGGGCAACACCGGCAAGAAAACCGGCTTCTGGCTGGAAGAATTGGCGGCGCCGTATTACGTGTTCAAGGACGCTGGCGCGGACATCGTCCTGGCCTCCCCTAAAGGCGGTCAGCCGCCGCTCGATCCGAAAAGCAACGAGCCAGACTTCCAGACCGAGGCCACTCAACGCTTTGAAGCCGACAGCAGCGCCAAATCGCAACTGTCCACCACCCTGCTGTTGAAAGACGTCGTTCATGCTGACTTCGACGCCGTGTTCTACCCAGGCGGCCATGGCCCCCTGTGGGATCTGGCAGAAGACGCCGATTCCATCGCCTTGATCGAAGGCACCCTGGCGGCCGGCAAGCCATTGGCTGCGGTGTGCCACGCGCCGGGCATTTTCCGCCACACCAAAGCCGCCGACGGCAAGCCGCTGGTTTCCGGCAAATCGGTAACGGGCTTCACCAACACCGAAGAAGAGGCTGTGGGCCTGACCAACGTGGTGCCTTTTCTGGTCGAAGACATGCTCAAGCAGAACGGCGGCCAGTACTCGAAAATCGGCGACTGGCAGTCTTACGTGGTCGAGGATGGCTTGCTGATCACCGGGCAAAACCCGGCCTCATCCGAAGCAGCCGCCAAAGCGCTGCTGGTCAAGTTGGGCAAGGGCTGAAATCCGCTCCGCCGTCACTGATTCGGGAGCCTGAACACGGCGCCCGGATGCTTATCTCGCGCATTTGAACCCGCTCATTTTGTTGCCCTCTGGTTCAGAGGGTCGGGCGGGCTCGCGCAAATTTCAGAAACATAGAAACAGGAACACTTGATGACCACTCTTTTTGACCCCGTCAGGTTCGGTGATATCGAACTTGCAAATCGCATCGTCATGGCGCCCTTGACCCGCAGTCGCGCCATTGACCGCACCCCCAACGCACTGATGGCGCGCTATTACGCCCAACGTGCCTCGGCCGGTTTGATCCTGAGCGAAGCCACGTCAGTCACGCCCATGGGTGTCGGTTACGCAGACACGCCTGGCATCTGGTCCGAAGAGCAGGTTCAAGGCTGGTCCCTGGTGACGGACGCCGTGCATCAGGCGGGCGGGAAAATCGTTCTGCAACTGTGGCACGTCGGGCGGATTTCTCACCCGGTGTTCCTCGACGGCGAACTGCCGGTTGCACCCAGCGCCATTCAGCCCGGCGGCCATGTGAGCCATCTGCGGCCCAAGGTGCCTTTTCCGACGCCACGGGCGCTGGAGCTTGAGGAAATGCCAGGGATTATCGAGGCCTACCGCAAAGGCGCCGAGAACGCTAAACGCGCAGGTTTTGACGGCGTGCTCATCCACGGTGCGAATGGCTATTTGCTGGACCAGTTCCTGCAAAGCGCGAGCAATACGCGCACTGATGTCTATGGCGGCTCCCACGCCAATCGCGCCCGTCTGCTACTGGAAGTGACGGACGCGGCGATCAGCGTCTGGGGCGCAGGCCGGGTCGGAGTCCATCTGGCACCACGGGGCGACGGCGGCGTCGGCAGTTATGTCGATCACGGCATGGGCGATGACAACCCGGTCGAGACCTTCAAGCACGTTGCCAAGGAACTGGGCGAGCGCAAGATCGCGTTCATCAGCACCCGTGAAAAAGAAGGCCCGGACAGCATTGGCCCGATGCTCAAGGAAGTGTTCGGCGGCCCTTATATTGCCAACGAAGAGTTCAGTAAGGACACCGCAAACACCTGGCTCGCGACGGGTAAAGCGGACGCCATCGCTTTCGGCGTACCGTTCATTGCAACACCGGATCTGCCTGAGCGTTTCAGGGTGAACGCGTCGCTCAACGACGTGCGCCGCGAGCATTTTTACGTGGGTGGTGAGGTGGGCTATACCGACTACCCCGTGCTGGCTGAGGTTTGCGAGCCGGTTTAAAACGAGTCCGCTTGAGCCGGCCCAATGCTGGGCCCTTGCGGGAGGGAGCCGTGGAGTGTCAGTTGAAACCCAGGCGAAGCTCGCGACGTGGAGTGTCAGTTAGAGCCCAGGTGTTAGCTTCGCGGGCAAGCCTCGCTCCAACAGATCCGCAGCGCTGTTGAGATTTGAGCCGGGCACAAATCCTGTGGGAGCGGACCTGTTCGCGAAGGGGCCGGTGCGTCTGGTGGGTTTTCAGCGTCGGATAAATAGTATTCGCGGACAGGTCCGCTCCCACATTGGACTCGCGGCGCTGCTGACGTCCCTGCAGTTTCGGGCGCGACAAGCTGCGCATCCGGCACTCAATAGCACGTCTGTTCAATTCCTTGCGCCAGTGCGCCCTTAACCTCGCGGCTTCTATCCCGTCGACATCCGTGCAACGGGCTGACTGCATCGGTCAGTTCAAGGCGATGACGGGTCGTTCATGAGCGTTGGAGGTATGCATGCGTAACGGTTTGATCGGGACATCCCTGGCCCTCACTTTGCTGGCCGCGCAGATGATGAGCAGCGTTCAGGCTGCCCAGTCACCCATGGTCGCAGTCGCGCCGCAGTACGACACCAGCCACGTCTATGTCGCCCCTGCCGACGTCGATGGTTTCGTTCAGAGCTTCATCGCCACCTTCGGCGGGCAGAGCACCAAGCAAGTGGTGGTCAACGTCCTGTCAGTGCCCAGCAGCACCACGTCGCAACTGCTGCAAACGCCGGTTGGGACGGTCTCGCTGTTTGGGTTCACGACGCCGGTTCCGCATCCCTTCGGACAAGAGCGCAACGGTTATCTGGTCAAGGACATGGACGTTGCGATCAAAGCTGCCCGGCAAAACGGCGCGGATGTGATCGTCAGCGACTTCCCCGATCCCATCGGTCGTGACGTGGTCGTCCAGTGGCCGGGCGGCATCAATATGCAGCTTTACTGGCACACCACGACCCCCAATTACGCCGCGTTCAAGAGCGTTCCGGAAAATCGCATTTACGTCTCGGCAGACCGTGCCGACGCGTTCATCAAATCCTTCGTCGGCTTCTCCCACGGCAAAGTCGTTGCAGACGACAAACACGCCCCCGGCATCGATATTGGCCGCAGCGGTGAAACCTATCGTCGCGTCAGCATCGAGTCCACGTTCGGGCGCATGACCGTGCTGGTCACCAACGGTCAGCTGCCCTACCCGTTTGGCCATGACACCACGGGCTACGAAGTCACCGACCTGACACAGACCCTGGCCAAAGCAACGGGCTCGGGCGCCAAGGTGCTGGTTCAGCCATTCACCAGCAAGGGCCGCAGTTCGGCCATGGTGCAATTCCCCGGCGGTTATGTCGCGGAGATCCACCAGCTGGTTGCAGCCAAGTGATCGCTGACCACGGGGGAAGTCATCCATGAGCCGACGCGACCGGGTACGTGTGAAGGGGTGGACAATGGCCCTGCTCTGGCCGTTGCTCGGACCGCTCATGAGCAGCAGCGCTCACGCCGACGATCAGCCCAGCCGCCCAGCCATCAAAGCCAACCGCTGGCAGGAAGACTGGTCGGTGCTCAAGGACCCGGCGCTGCGTACCAATCCGCTGGACAGCCTCAAGTACATTTCGCTGTCCAGCGACAATCCGTTCACTTATCTCTCGCTTGGCGCGACCTTGCGCGAACGTTTTGAAATGAACGACGCCAGTGCCTTCGGCCTGCGTGACGTGGCCCGGGATGCGTACCTGATTCAACGCTTTCAGGTGCACGCGGACCTGCATTTCAACGAGAACTGGCGGCTGTTTACCCAGTTCGAAGACGCTCGCGCTTTTGATAAAACCTCTGTCGGTGGTGCCGATCAGAACCGCGTCGATCTGCGTCTGGCCTTTCTCGAATACATCAAGACGTTCGACGCCGGCACGTTCAAGAGCCGGGTCGGCCGGCAGGATTTCGCCTTCGACTTGCAGCGCTTTATTTCTTCACGGGACGGCCCGAACGTGCGGCAGTCGTTCGATGCGCTGTGGGCGGACTGGGAGACCGAGAACTGGCGTTTCATCGGCATCGCCAGCCATCCGGTGCAGTACCTTGATGACAAAAATTTCGACGACAAATCCAACGGGGACCTGCGGTTTCACATGCTGCGAGTCGAGCGGTTGATTGCCGGAAAAAATGAGCTGTCGGCCTATTACGGCTTGTATGAGCGCAACGATGCAAACTATCTGGACGCCGAAGGCAACGAAACCCGGCACATTTTCGATGCGCGTCTGGGGGGCGCGGCAATGGGCTATGACTGGGACGTCGAGGGCATGCTGCAACGGGGCTCGGTGGGAGGCAAAGACATCCGCGCCTGGGCTGGCGGCAGTCGTTTGGGCTATACGTTCGAGACGACGACCTGGACCCCGCGCATCGGCTTGCAAATGGACATTGCCTCGGGTGACCGCAGTGCAGGCGACGGCACGGTCGGCACGTTCAATCCGCTGTTCCCCAACGGCTACTACTTTTCCCTGGCAGGCTACACCGGCTACAGCAACCTGATCCACATCAAGCCGTCGATCACCGTCAAACCCATCTCCAAACTCAGTGTGCAGACGGCCGTGGGTTTGCTGTGGCGGCAGACCACTGAAGATGCCGTTTATACCCAGCCCAACATCGCCGCTGCCGGAACTGCCGGGCAAGGCGACCGCTGGACCGGCGCATACGGCCAGATTCGCACCGATTACGCCTTCACCTCCAACCTGACCGGCGCTATCGAAGCCGTGCATTACGACATCGGCCAGACCCTGCGCGATGCGGGTGGGCATGACAGCAATTACCTGGGTGTCGAGCTGAAGATGAGTTGGTAGCTTCGGCAGATTGCTGTAGGAGCCCACTGGTTGGCGAGACGGATACCCGGTGTGTCAGGCTGATCGTCTCGCGAACAAGTTCGCCCCTACAGTGACCCTCAACAGCGCCAGGATTTCGCTAAGGCACAAACCCCGTGGGAGCGGACCTGTCCGCGATGGGGCCAGTGAATCAGAAACGCATTCAGCGCCTGACGCATAGCCTTCGCGGACAGGTCCGCTCCCACGATGAATGTGCGGCGCGGCTGAAATCCAGGTCAGGCTTACACTCAATCAATCACTCAAGCAACGGCACATGTGCAGCGCGTTGATACGGGCCGTATTCGACGGGTATCCAGTTGAAGTGCTTGTCCACGCGGGTGATGTGGCCGATGCCGGGGAATGGCAGATGCGCCGCGGCCACCCAGGTTTTGCTCGCCGCAGACGCGCTGAACACCTGCTCTCGACTGGCAATTGCAGCCTTGGCGTTGGAGTCGAAACTGATCGAGACTTCCGGGTGCTCGAACTGCACGGCCAGGCTGTGAATCAGATCGCCCATGAACAGAATGCTTTGGCCGTTGGAGGTGAATTGATAGGTCGTGCTGCCCGGTGTGTGCCCTGATTCAAGCGCGGTTTTCACACCCTCAACCGGGGATTCTCCGGGGTTGAACGTCTTGAACCGCGCCGCTGCGATGTAAGCTGCCGTAGATTCCTGGGCGATCTTGAAGCCTTCCTTGCCACCCGCAGGTGCGCGGGCGATGGCGTCAGGGTCCAGCCAATAATTGGCCTCTGGTTTGGACGCATACACTGTCGCATTGGCGAAGATCGCCTGGTGCTTGGCATCGACCAGTCCGCAGACGTGATCCAGGTGCAAATGGGTGAGCAGGATCGTATCGATCTGTTCGGGCGCATAGCCTGCGGCCCGAATATTGGCCGAGAGGTTACCCGCCGTTTCGCCGATACACTGCCCTGCCCCGGTATCCACCAGAATCAGCCGCTTGCCGGTATTAATCAGAAACGCGTTGAACGCAGTTTGCATGCCGGGCGCATCGAGGTCCCGACGCGCCAGCAACGCGCGGATCTGCTCGTCGCTAAGACCTTTGAGCAAATGAGGAGACAGGTCGTTGTAGCCGTCGAACAAGGCCGTCACTTCGTAATCGCCGACGGCGAGACGGAAATAGCCCGGCGCCTGAGTTTTTTGCTGCGGCACAGGCTCGGCGCTGGCCAGGGGGGAAAAAATCGCCAGTGTCAGGCACAGGCCGCTGGCGATGGCGGCAGGAGATGGGCGCATGGGTTTCCTCACATCAAGGTTGGGACAACAAGAGCGTTGTCGGACCGATAGAGGATGACGGCGTGAAGGCGATCGGGATTGAAGGGATGTGCTTGTTTGGGCAGATAACAGGACGCAAACGGCGCGACTTTTCTGTAGGACCCAACTTGTTGGCGAGAGGCCTGCGAGGTGTATCAGGCAGCCCGTCTCGCGAACAAGTTCGCTCCTACCGGGGGTCGCGTCAGCTGCAAGATTCGTATTCGCAACATCTGAAAACACTTTACCAGTCGTTTTGCAGTTGTACGACATCATATCCCAGTGCTCAACTTGCGACCTCCAACTAAAAATAACAACGAGGGTTTCGCTCATGGCGATTGGCAGTTCAGTCGAAGAAAAAACTGCAGGGAAGCCAGCATCGCGCCTGGCCCAACTGGGCAAGCTGCTGGGGCCGGGCATTATTGCGGTCCTTTCATGGCTGGGCGCAGGCGACCTCATCACCTCCTCCGTGGCAGGTGCCAGCTATGGATACGCGATGATGTGGGTGCTGGCGGTGTCATTGCTGCTCCGGTTCCTGATCGTCAATATCATCGCGCGGTTCCAGCTGTGCAATAACCAGGGCATGACCATCCTCCAGGGTTACGCCCAACTTCATCCGCTGTTTGCCTGGTTCATGTTTGGCTACGCCCTGCTCATGGGCCACCTGATCAACGCCTACATGATCAAAGGCGCCGGTGAATCGCTCGCTATGCTGCTGCACATCGACCAGCCGTTGCTGTGTTCGCTGGTGGTAGTGATTGCGGTCTGGTTGCTGGTAGGACGCAACATCTACAGCCTGATCGAAGGCGTGATGAAGGTGCTGCTGGCGGTCATGACCCTGGCCTTCCTGGCACTGGCGCTGATGTCCAGCCCGGATGTGTTTGGGATTCTCAAAGGCACTATCGGCTTCAGCATTCCTCCGGATGAGGGCGTGCATGGCGCCGTCCTGGTCGCGGTGTCGGTGATCGGCGCGGTCGCAGGCTCCATCGCCAACTTCGTCCACCCCTACGTGATGCGCGAGAAAGGCTGGACCGGCCCGCAACACAAGCGCATGCAACGCAACGATCTGCTCTTTGCGGTAATGGTGGGGATCATCATCAACCTGGCGATCTGGGTAGTGGGCGCCGAAATCCTTCGTCCCAACGGGGTAGAGGTCAAGACCTTGAGCGACCTGGGCAAGGCGATGGAAATGTTCTTCGGGCCTCTGGGCTGGTTCGTGTTCTTCATCGGCGTGTTCGCCACCCTGTTCGCCAGTATTGCTGGCAAAACCACGGCCTTCCCTATGCTGATTACCGATGCTTTCCAGCACATCCGCCCCAAACGCCGCGAGCGTTATGGCAAGGAGTTCCACAAGGACCCGCTGCACAAGTGGTTCATGCTGTTCATTCTGGTGACGCCGCTGGTGTGGTCGCTGCCAGGCATGCCGGACTTCGTCACGCTGACCATCGGCGTCAACGCGCTGAACATTGTGGGGCTTCCGGTTATCTCCCTGGGCCTGCTGATCATGTCCAACCAGAAATCACTGCTGGGCAAGGAGTACCGCAATAACTGGTTCGAGAACATAGCATTGGCCTTCGCCACCGGCCTGGCGCTGTGGGTAGCCTTCCAGTTGGGTGTTGAAATGCTGGCGTAAGCCATAGGCTTTTATAGCCTGGTGCCGATACAAAAACGGGTGGGGACTGATCACGTCCTCACCCGTTTTTCATTGCCGATGCGGTCGGCACGCCGAGGCCCTATCCGCTTAACACCACTTGAATGAAGTAGTTCCAAGTTAACAACAGACAAGCGGATAATGTGATGTTTTATGTGCCATGAACTTCATGCTTAGTTCCGGAAAGTGCATTGCAGAACTTATAACTTAGTAGTTATGACGAACTAACGACCTTAATAAATGACTAACAGCTTCTCTGTCTTCTGGCGGCATCTTTCGGAGTGCGGCGAGTATGTCGTGCTCTTCCCGAGTCATCTCACCGAAGACCTCTGAGCTGCGCAGCCCGGTAATCAAATAGCCAATGTCAATGACGCTTGCAGTTGCAAGCAGGTAGTCAACACGGGGCATGCGCTGGCCGCTTTCATAATGCCCCTGGGCATTGGGTTGAACACCGCCGAGCTCTGCAAGTGCTGTCTGAGTCATTTTGTTGCGGATACGCTCTTCTCTCAACCTACTGCCGAACGTGTCCATACTTGTCGTGCCTATCGGACTAAGAATATCAATCGACAAGCTTAGGCAGATGGTTTTTTTCAGACAAGCCTCGCTCAGATGGATTTAACGGCGTAGCCATCCGTTTGGATTATTGATGTTAATTAGCCTCGCTCTCGATCGAGAATATCGTGCAGGGTTGCCCAGGGATAGGTGTCACTTTGCGCACAAGCCGTGCACGCAAGTGCATGTTGAAATGGCTCATCCGCCAGAGTCATTGGCTGACTGTGCTTGCAAAAGAGACAAACAACCAGTCCATCAGCCAGTGTCCAGGCCGAACACCAGGCAATCATTCGTGCTTCGGTACTCATAGCGATACCCTCCACGGGCTTCACCATTCCGAAAATACGCTGGATGTAATGATTTTGAACGCGTAATCAGACGGGCGTACGTGCGGTGCGCACTAAAATCAAGCGCTGCTCACACCGCTGGACGTACCCGGTGGCGAACAGAACTCTGCCGTTGAGTGCCAATTCGCTGAATTTTTTGCTGGCCGCGCAATCTGTTCTTTCAAGACACACTGATTGGGAGAAAGGATGATGGCCGGACACAAGCATTTCAGAATCGACTATCTGCTGCACGGCAGCTATAAGACGTTTTATATCAGCGCCGCCGAGATGGACAATTCCGAAGCCTGGCACTGGGCATCGGTCGACGCAGGCTTCAGCCAGATTCCCAAGTTTCGCTCCGACAAGATCCCCAAGCTCAGCAAACCGAAGGCCGAAGACCTGGGGCTGTCGAACGTCGAGTGGAGCGCGGCGTGATCAGCCCAGCGGCAGCCTTCAGCAGGTCAGCTGCGCGCTGATCGCTGCCTTGTCGATGACCGACCACACCGTGCAAACCCTGCCGTCTTTAAAGGCATAAAACACGTTTTCGCTGAAGCTGACGCGTTGACCGTTTACCGGCAAGCCAAAAAGCTCCCCTACCGGCGTGCAGTCGAACAACAAGCGGGCAGCAACTTGTGCGTCATCGGCGATCAGTAGATCGATGACGAAACGCAGATCCGGAATGGCCCGGAAATCAGCTTCCAACATCTCCCTGTAACCGGACAACCCGACTCGCTCGCCGTTGTAGTGCACGTCGTGATCAACGAACTCTCCCAAGCTGGCCCAATCCTGCCGATTGAGACAATCGATGTAGCCACGATAACGTTCGCACAGCGCTTGCTGGTTCATTGGCATTTGTCCTGTGTTGGCAGGCGGCAACCGCCCTGGCTGGCCGCCAAGTGCAACGGAAAAGTCAGGCTTTGGCCGCCATCGCTGTCACTTCAACGCGCATACCCTCAACCGCCAAGGCGGCCACACCGACAGCCGCGCGCACTGGCCACGGTTTGGCGAAGAAGCGTTTGTACACCTCGTTGAAAGCCGCGCGATCGGCCATATCGGTCAGGTATATGGTCAAGTGGAGCACACGGTCCATGGAACTTCCGGCCTTTTCCAGCGCCAGTTTGAGAGCCTGCAACGTGCATTCGCTTTGCAGCGTGATATCGCCCAGTTCCAGACTGCCATCGGCATGGGTTGGTACTTGAGTCGAGACCAGCAGACCGCCGAAAGCGGCGACGTCTGAGGAGATGGAGTCCGAATCAGGGTCGGGGGTGAACGTGATGTCGTGGTTAGCCATGGGGCTCTCTTGGTAGAAGTGATTAACGTCAGTCAGCGCACATCGCGACGGCGGGCGCGCCGAACGTCGCTCAGGGCGCCAGGCAATTATCCGGCTCGATCGCGGCCATGCAACCCGGCGTTCAGTCCAGGTCCGCCGCCTCATGCCGCTCAGGCACCTGACTGGCTTCATCGCCCCAGGTCCGATTGACTCGCCCGCCACGAATGACCGCAGGACGCTTAGCGATCTCCTCAGCCCAGCGCTGCACATGGGTGTATTCATCCACCGCAAGAAACTCCGCCGCCGAATACAGATTGCCGCGCACCAGTTGCCCGTACCAAGGCCAGACAGCGATATCGGCGATGGTGTATTCGTCGCCCGCCAGATAAGCGCTCTCGCTCAGACGGCGGTCGAGGACGTCCAGCTGACGCTTGGCTTCCATGGTGAATCGGTTGATCGGGTACTCGAGCTTTTCCGGCGCGTACGCAAAGAAATGTCCGAAGCCACCGCCCAGATAAGGCGCCGCTCCCATTTGCCAGAATAGCCAGTTGAGGGTTTCGGTCCGGCCGGCCGGATCAGCGGGAAGGAAGCCCCCGAATTTCTCGGCCAGATACAGCAAGATCGAGCCCGACTCAAATACTCTAATGGCGGGCTCCACACTATGGTCTACCAGCGCAGGAATCTTGGAGTTGGGATTGATATCGACAAAGCCGCTGGAGAACTGATCGCCCTCATTGATACGGATCAGCCAGGCATCGTATTCGGCGCCGGTGTGCCCCTGCGCTAGTAGTTCTTCAAGCAGGATGGTGACTTTCACGCCGTTGGGCGTGGCCAGCGAGTAAAGCTGCAACGGTTGCTTGCCCACCGGCAATGTTTTGTCGTGGGTAGGCCCCGCAGTGGGCCGATTGATACTGGCGAACTGGCCGCCAGACGGCGCTTCGTGAACCCAGACCTTGGGGGGAACATACGGTGCTTTGCTCATGGGACAAACCTCGTACTGAGTCGATGCGGTCATCAGGACCGCTTAAAAGACAATGCCTGAGACTGGATGGGACCGGCCATCAAGGGGCTCGGTTCAGCTGTCGCACACGGTAACACCGTCAGCATCGACTGGATCATCAGGATTGTCGGAGGAAAGTCGCGGTCGTAAGAAGGGGTTTTGAAATAGCTGCAGGCAAGCCTGCCGACATTGCGTCGGCAGGTTTGGTGTGGGTTAAGCCACGGGAGCAGGCGTTAAAAATCTATCGTGCCCGAGAACTTCACCAGACGTGGATCGCCCTGGGTCAGGTAGCCGCCGTTTGCGGATGCCCAGTAGTTTTTATCGGTGATGTTTTCGACGTTCACGCGCAAGGTCAGGTCTTTGTCTTGCATCTTGATCTTGTAGCGCGCACCGGCATCGAATCGGTTCCAGGTCGGCAGACTGAGGTTGTTGGCCTGATCGGCGTATTGGCCACCCGTGCGCAGCATCCGTGCGTTCAAGGCTGCGCCTTCCAAGCCCGGGATGTCCCAATCGGCACTTGCGTTGAGCTGGAAGGTTGGTACACCGATGGCGTGGTTGCCGTCATTCAGGCCACCGGCAGTGTTTTTCAGGTCGGACGTCATGCGAGTACCGCCCGCCATCAGACGCAACCCCTCGATTGGCTCACCGAAGATACTCAGCTCAAGACCCTTGTTGACCTGTTTGCCGTCACGCAGAAAGACGTTGCCCTGGACGTAGCCGTCGGTAGGCCGCTCGATCCGAAACACGGCCAGATTGGCGCCGAAGGTCTGCATGTCCAGCTTGATCCCGGCCTCCAATTGCTTGGTGCGACCCGGTGGAAACGCTTCGCCGATGTTTATGACGCCTGAACCTCCCGCCACGGGTCCTTGCGCGAGGCCTTCGATGCGGTTGGCGTATATGGAGACCATCTCTACCGGCTTGTAGACGATGCCGTAAACCGGCGTGGTGATTGCTTCGTCGTAAATTGAGCTGCGGCTGCCGTCGTTATTGCCGTAAGGAGCGCCGCCCGATGTGGTGCCGTCGTAGGTGTAGTTTTCAACACGCAGTTGCTGACGACGCACGCCGTAAGTCAGCAAGAGGCGATCGTCGAACAGCCCGAATGTGTCAGAAATCGCCAGACTGCGGTTGCGGGTTTTACCGGTTACGCCTGGATCGCCCATGTCGCCGCCAGTAATCGATACTGCGGTCGGTTTTGGCAGATTCGATGAGTTGTAGATGTTGGTGTTGCCGACCGTGGAGCTATAGAAGGTGTAGGCGTTTTCTTGCTGGGTCCAGATGGTCGTCGCGCCAATCGCGATCTGATGACTGATCGGACCCGTCTGGAAGCGACCATTGAGGCCCGCAGCAAAGCTGTTGTTGTCTTCGTTATGCGGAATTTCCGAACCGCCTATGGTCGCGGCCCCGGAGTTACCCGCCAGCGCAGGCGTGCCATATATGCCCGTCTCCCGGGTGTGCTTGACGCCACCTGCCAGGTAGGCGGTCCAGCTGTCATTCAAGTCGTAGTCACCGCGCATCATGCCGAAGGTGTCTTCGGTTTCGGTGTAGGTCCAGTCCTGACCGTAGTTATGGTCAGCGTCGGGAGCTGTAGGAATGCTGGTCGCAGAGCCCAGTTGAACCGTGTTGCGCAGGTGGTTGACGCGTTGCTTCTGGTAGCCAAAGTCGGTGGACACGCGGAAATTGTCGCCACGGTAATCCAGCCCTGCGACGAACAGCTTGCTGCGCTGATCCTGATCGTTAACGGCGGTCTCGCCTTCACGCTGGCTGAGGTTGACCCGCGCGCCGAAGCGGTTGCCTTCGCCGAAACGTTGACCAAGGTCCAAATGTTCGCCGATACGGCCATCAGTACTGATGTCTTGGGTATAGCGACGTGTCGGCACGTCCCCGGCGCGTTTAGGTTGCAGGTTGACGCTGCCGCCCAAGCCCGTGCCGGTCGGGCTGACGCCGTTGATGAAGGCGTTCGGTCCCTTGAACACTTCGACTCGCTCAATAGCGTCGGTGGAGAGAATCTGCCGCGGCAACACGCCATAAAGGCCGTTATAGGAAATGTCGTCGCCAGACAGCGGCAAACCACGAATCACGAACACCTGAGCCTGGTTGCCGAAACCATAGGACTGTCGCACCGACGGGTCATTGAGCAGTACATCGCCGACGTCTTCCGCCTGCTGATCTTCGATCAGTTTGGAGGTGTAGCTGGTCATCACGAACGGCACGTCCATGCTGTCCTGATTCCCCAGCACGCCCATTTGCCCGCCGCGCGCGACCTGACCGCCCGCATAGGCATCCGGTAAGGTGTTGGAGTTGGTTTTGACAGCATCGGCGTTGACGTCGGTAGCACCGAGTTCAAGCACCGGATCGGCGGCGTGGGCCATGAAGCTGACGGAGCAGCACAGTGCAAGCAAAGTGGGGCGAGACGGAAATGGGAAGACCATGGGGCGAGTTACCTAAGCGGGCATCATAGGGATAATGAAATGCCTCCCTGGCAATACGACTCATTCATAAGTAGGAAATACTAGCAGTCGTGATTGCAAATTGTTATCAGCAGATAACAAAATTTTCACATTCATTTTCAGTGGTCGGGCTGACAACTGCATTCGCGGGCAAGCGCGCTCCTACAGGCTGCGTGGCGCCTCTCTTCATTGTGGGAGCGGACCTGTCCGCGAAGGCCATCTCTCGAGCCAGATATCTAATGGGCACACCGCCCTCTTCGCAGCGAGCCTCGTATCAAGGAGTCGCGCGACCATGGCGAATGCAATTTGCTATTTACGCGCCTCAAGGATGAGGTTGAACGGCGTTTCAGCCGCGCGACGGAAATGCCTGAACCCGGCCTGTTTGAATACTTCCCGCAATCGCCCTTCTCCCGCCTGAGCCCCCAGCCCCAGCCCGACCTCCTGAGACAGCGAGTTAGGCGTGCAGATCAGCGTCGAGGCGGCGTAGAACAGCCGTCCCACCGGAGTGATGTTTTCATCCAGCGTGTCGTTGGCGAATGGCTCCACCAGCAGCACGGTGCCATCGGGTTTGAGCGTTCGATAGGCATGCTGCGCAGCACCCACCGGATCGCCCATGTCGTGCAGGCAATCGAAGTAGCAGATCAGATCATAATCATTGCCTGGGTAGTCCTTCGCAGAGCCTTCGGCAAAGCTGACCCGATCCGCGACGCCGCCCTCTTTTGCCCGTTGATTGGCCGTCTCGATCGAGGGAGCGTGGCAGTCGAAACCAATGAAGCGCGAGGCCGGAAACGCCTGCGCCATCACCACCGTAGAAGCCCCATGCCCGCAGCCTATATCGGCTACCGAAGCGCCGCGGCTAAGCTTCTCCACCACGCCTTCCAGTGCCGGCAACCATTGAGCCACCAGGTAGTTTTTATAGCCCGGCCGGAAAAACCGTTCGGTCCCGCTGAACATGCACGGATGGTGATCGCCCCAAGCCAAGGCGCCATCGCCGCGCAGGGCGGCCACCAGTTTGTCCTTGTCGAGAAACAGCGACGCCACCAGCCCGGCACCGCCCGCGATGTACACGGGGGAATCCTCCACTGCCAGCGCCAGCGCGTGCTCTTCCGGCAGTCTGAAGTGCCCATCCCGATGTTCGACGTAGCCGGATGCCGCGTTGGCACTCAACCACTCACGCACCAGCCGCGCATTGCAGCCCGTCTTGTCAGCCAGCGCTTGCGGGGTGAGGGGTTTGCCATCGGCCATGGCCCGGTAGAGACCGGTCTCCTCGCCGATGATGATGTTGGCGAGCATCGCTGCGGCGCCGACGTCGGAAACCAGTTTGCCGACGAATTGATTGAGTCTGGCCTCGTCCATTACGTGTCCTCCTGTCAGAAGGCCACCGTCCGCAAGGGCATCTCGAACCCACTACCTGTAGGCGGTGGTCAGATCGATCATTGATCAGCTCCCCAGCCTGGGGAACTGTAAAAGTCTAGTACTGCGCCGGAGAAAATGTGTGCCCGGCGTCGGTTTCAGCCCGCCGCACGCGCCTGGAAAGGCACCGCACTGTAGTGCGTGAGGTGGGGGAGCGCTGCGCCATGCTCATCGAACAAATGGCATCGCGCGCCAGACACACCGATCTCCAGTGTCTGCCCTGCCTTCACTTGCGAATGCCCTTCGCCTTTGACCATCACGTTATGCCCTTCGGCCGTCTGCGCGTGGGTGAAGGTTTCGCCGCCCAGATGCTCGACGACCAGTGCTTTGGCCGGAATGCGCGCCTCGCCGTGGCCCAGTTCCGACAGATGCTCGGGACGCAAGCCCAGAGTCAGCGGCGTGCCAACCGCGATGCCATCGGATTTGACCGGTACCCACAGCAGCTCGCCACCCGGCAAACTCACTTGTACCCCCTCGGGCCCCACTGCAACGGTCTGGACGGGCAAAAAACCCATCTGCGGCGAGCCGATAAACCCGGCCACAAAGCGGTTCTGCGGGTGGTGATACAGCTCTAGGGGCGAGCCCACTTGTTCGATCCGGCCTTTGTTGAGCACTACGATCTTGTCGGCCAGGGTCATGGCCTCGACCTGATCGTGGGTAACGTAAATCATCGTCGCCTGCAGATCGGCATGCAGCTTGGCGATCTCGATGCGCATCTGCACGCGCAGGGAGGCGTCGAGGTTGGACAGCGGTTCGTCAAACAGAAAAACTTCCGGCTCGTGGACGATGGCCCGACCAATCGCCACCCGCTGACGCTGGCCGCCAGACAAGGCCTTGGGCTTACGGTCGAGCAACGGCTCAAGCTGCAGAATACGTGCGGCGTTGCGCACCTTGGCCTCGATCTCGGCCTTGGGCAGCTTTTGCATCTTCAGGCCGAAGGCGATGTTGTCGTAGACCGACATGTGCGGGTACAGCGCGTAGGACTGAAACACCATGGCCACACCACGATCGGCAGGCTCCAGGTAGGTCACGTCCCGCGAGCCGATGCGGATTTGCCCTTGGGTAATGCTTTCCAGCCCGGCGATAGAGCGCAGCAGCGTCGACTTGCCGCAGCCCGAAGGCCCGACGAACACCACGAACTCGCGGCTTTCGATCTCTAGCTGGATGTCGTGCAGCACCTTGATGTCGCCGTACGCCTTTTCGACGCCGGTCAATCTGAGCTCAGTCAAAATCGTTTCCCCTTGATTATTGTTGTGCGTTCCGGAGCAACGGGGTGTTCCGGATGTGGGTGACGAGTGCAAATACAGTAGGACATGTGACGCTTGACAGTCAGCGTTTTCGCTCTACGATCATTTGTAATTCAAGAATTACAAATGTCAAGGCGCACATCCAACGCGCCGAAACGACGTACTCCTCGCCAACAAAAACAAATGAGGTCACGTAATGAAGAAGAAGCTGGTATGGAACGCGCTTGCCTTGTCGGTTGCCCTCGGCTCCGGGGCAGCGTTCACTTCAGGGGCTGCGCAAGCGTGGACCCTGGAAGAAGCCGCAGCGCCCTACAAAGGCACCACCATCAAGGCTATTTTCCTTGATCGGCCGGGCTATGCCGCCGCCATCAAAATGCTCCCGGATTTTGAAAAACGCACCGGGATCAAAGTCAGTTACGAAACCATTCCCTACGAAAACAGCCGCGAGCGTCAGGTGCTGACGTTTACCTCCGGTGAAGAACAAGACGTGGTGCTGACAGACGTGGTGTGGGTGGGCGAGTTTGCCGGCAATGGCTGGCTGGAACCGATCAAAACCTTCACCGACGACAAGAAACTGGCCGATCCGGACCTCAAGCTCGACGGTTTCTTCCCGATTCTGCTGGAGTCTTTTGGCACCTGGGACAAACAGGTTTACGGGCTGCCGTTCGATAACTATTCAGGACTGCTGTTCTACAACAAGTGCACGCTCAAGGACGCCGGCTTTGACAAACCGCCCGCCACATGGGACGAACTCCTCAACGTCTACGCGCCAAAGCTCACCGATGCCGCCAAAGGCAAATACGCCTACGCGTTGCAATCACGGCGCGGCGAAACCCAGTCAGCCGACAGCTTCATGCGTTTCCTCTGGCCATTCGGCGGCTCGTTGCTGGATGACAAATTCAAGTCCAACCTCAATTCCAAGGAATCCCAGACCGGGCTGAAATTCCGTCAGGACCTGATGAAGTTCATGCCACCGGGCATCGTCGATTACGACCACAACGAAGCGGTCAACGCGCTGGCTCAGGGCAACGTGGCGATGATCACCGAGTGGTCGGCGTTCTACAGCACCCTGGCGGATCCGAAGAAATCGAAAATAACCGATTGCCTGGCCGTCGCCACCGAGCCCAAAGGGCCTGCCGGGCTGAAACCGGCCCTTGGCGGTTTCTCGCTGGGCGTCAATGCGAGCGCGACGGATGAGAAAAAAGCCGCTGCGTGGCTGTTCATTCAGTGGGTGACGTCGGAAGCCATGGCCAAGACGTATCTGGACGCTGGCGGCGTGAGTGGTCGCACTTCGGTCTACAAAGATGCGGACGTGCAGAAGAAGTACCCGTTCGTGCAGCCGATGGTCACTTCATGGGACGGCGGTGTACCTGACTACCGTCCGCGGTTCCCGCAATGGCCGGAAATTTCAGAAGTAGTGGGCGAAAACGGCACTGCGATCATGCTCGGCAAAACCACTGTAGAAGCCGGGGCCAAGACCATCGGTGGACGGGTTGAGGAGATCCTGGGCAAAGCGGGTTACTACGACGGCAAGGCCAAGTTGCTGAAGTAGATCCCCATCTAAACCCCACGCCGTCGTTGATAAAACGGCGGATCGTGGGAGCGGACCTGTCCGCGAAAAGGCCGGTGTGTTCAGTAAATATCTGGCGCCTGACAGACAGCTTTCGCGGACAGGTCCGCTCCCACAGTTGTGGGGCCCAAGATAGTGCCGGTCACCGAAATCGAGCGGTTTATCATTGCGTTGAAAAGAGACAGACCACCATGTCCACCCCCAAAAAACCGGTGTTCCCCACCCTGTGGAACAACACCCGTGTCGCCTTCGCCTTTCTCGCGCCGGCCACCGTTGCGCTGGCGCTGATCGGGATCTTTCCAACGGTGTTCGCGCTGGTCAATTCGTTTCGCCAGTACAACCTGGCACGGCCTCGGGATGCCACGCCATTCATTGGTTTCGACAACTACATCAGCGTGTTCAACGACCCTTCGTTCTGGGCCTCGTTGGGCCGCACGTTTCTGTTTCTGGCCGGCGTGGTGCCGATCCAGCTGATGCTGGGGCTGATCATCGCGCTGATGCTGCATAAGCCGGGCCTGTCCGGCTTCAAATTGCTGGCGCGGATGGCGCTGGTGGTGCCACTGGCCACCGCGCCTGCCGTGGCGGGCTTGATTGGCCGGTTGATCTTCAACCGCGACTTCGGCGTCGCCAATGCCCTGCTCGCGCTGGTCAATGCAGGCCCGGTGGAATGGCTGGGCGAAACCACCAACGCATTCATTGCCGTGGCGTTGATGGACATCTGGCAGTGGACGCCCTTCTGCGCGCTGGTGTTGCTCGCGGGGCTGACGATGGTGCCCACCGAAATCGAAGAAGCCGCGCGCCTTGAAACCCGCAGCCGCTGGCAGATCATTCGCCATGTGCAGCTGCCGTTTCTGCTGCCAAGCGTCACAGTGATTCTGATCCTGCGCACCGCCGACGTGCTCAAGATGTTCGACACCGTGTTCACCATGACCCGCGGCGGACCGGGCGCTGCCACTGAGTTCGTCAGCGTCTACATCCAGCGCATCGGCTTTCGCGTGTTCGACCAGGGCGTGGCTTCGGCTCAGGCCATCCTGCTGCTGATCCTGACCATCGTGCTGGCGCGGCTGTACATCAAATTCGTTTACAAGGAAATCTGACATGGCCACTCCGAGCGTCACTTCCGCCGCCACGCCGGTCATCGTTAAGCGGCGCCGCAGAGTCAACGGTTGGCATCTGGTCGGCTTGTTGGCGATCTTTCTGTTCGCAGTGTTTCCGTTCTACTGGATGGTCGCCACCAGCCTGAAAACCCAGGCCGAAGCCCTGGCTTCACCGCCGATCTGGTTGTTCACGCCCCATCTGGATAACTACGTACAGGTACTGTTCAACCGTGACGTGCTGTCCAGCCTCGGCAACTCGCTGATCGTCGCTGCGTCTACCACGGCGCTTGCGGTCGGGCTGGGCACTCCGGCGGCCTACGCGTTGGCGCGCTTCGAGTTCAAGGGCAAGGAAGATTTGTGGTTCTGGTTCATCACCAACCGCATGCTTAGCCCGATTGTCGTCGCGCTGCCGATCTTCCTGATGGCCCGCACCCTGGGTTTGATCGACACGCGCCTGGTGCTGATTCTGGTGTACCTCACCTTCAACCTGCCCATCGTGGTGTGGATTTGCACTGACCAGTTTCGCGGTGTCCCCAAAGACCTCGACGAAGCGGCGCGGCTTTCCGGGGCTTCGCGCTTCACGATTTTCTGGCGCATCGCCCTGCCCTTGGCGATGCCAGGGGTCGCGGTGTCGGCGATTTTCTCATTCATCTTTTCGTGGAACGAACTGCTCTATGCGCTGGTGTTGACCCGCAACGTCGCGCGCACCGCCCCCGTGACAGCCACCAGTTTCATGAGCGGTTACGACCTGCCCTGGGGCGAGATCATGGCCACTGGCACGCTGATTGTGTTCCCGGTGATTATTTTTGCGTTGATGGTTTCCAAGCATCTGGTACAAGGTCTGACCATGGGCGCGGTGAAGTAGACCCGCGCAAGCCAATGAATGTGAAGGAAAAAGACCGTGCAAGACCTTCATCCAGAGCTTGAAGCCGATGACGAACGACTGACCGCGGAGCACCAACTGACGGTCCGCATCGCCTGGTATTACTACGTCAACAGCATGACCCAACAGCAGATCGCCGACCGCCTGGGCATCACCCGATTGCGGGTTAACAAAGCGCTGGCCAGCAGCCGTGAAACCGGCATCGTGCAGATCCGCATCAACTCCAAACTTACCTCCTGCATTGAGCTGGAGCACGGCCTGCAGGAACTGTTCGCCCTGGATCGCGTAACAGTGGTGCCAACGCCGGACGACCCGCGGCTGATTTTCCGGGTGCTGGGTGTCGGCGTGGCACCCACCATTCACGAGCAACTGTTCGACGGCTGCATCGTCGCCGTCGGCTGGGGCCGCACCTTGCGCCAGGCAGTGTTGGAAACCCAAAGCCGCGCGCTGCAGAACATGACCGTGGTGTCGCTTCTGGGGGGCATGCATTACGGCTCGGCGAACAATACGGTGGAGATCGCGTCAAGTTTCGCCGGTCTGTTCGGCGGTTCGCACTTCTACCTGGCAGCGCCCATTTATGCCCCTTCCGCCCAGTATCGCGACATGATCCTCGCCGAACCCACGGTGCAGGATGTGCTGGGCAAAGCCAAAAAAGCCGATCTGGCGCTGGTTACCGTGGGCGATCTGACCGAGCGCTCGCTGATCTTCGAGCTGGGGATGGTCAGCCCGGCAGACCGGCAGAGCCTCAAGGCCGCGGGCGCCGTGGGTGACCTGTTGGGCCGCTGGCTCGACCGCGACGGCGTGGAGGTCAATCACCCGCTCAATCACCGGGCCATTTCCCTTGAGCTGAACGATCTCAAACGCATCAAGAAAGTCGTGTTGGTTTCAGGCGGCCCGTACAAGGCCGAGATCATTCGCGCCGTGCTGCTGCGCAATTTCGTGCATGAACTGGTGATCGATGAGGCCACCGCCCAGCAACTGTATGAACGGGGGATCTAAGATGTCTTTATCTGTCGCACAACTGGCGAAACAGACCTGTGACGAGATTGCCGCCACGTTTGCGCGCGTCGATGAAACCCAGGTCAACGCATTGGTGGACGCCTTGATCGCTGCCCGGCGCATTGCGCTGTATGGAGTCGGCCGCGAAGGCCTGATGATGCGTGCGCTGACCATGCGCCTCTATCACGCAGGGCTCGACGCGCACCCGGTGGGCGACATGAGCACCCCACCGCTGGCAGCGGGTGATCTGTTCGTGACCAGCGCCGGGCCGGGGGATTTCTCGACGGTGTCGGCGTTGATCTGCACGGCCAAAGCCGCTGGCGCTCAAGTTGCAGTCATCACCGCCAAGCCTGATGGCGCAGCGACGATTTTTGCCGATCTGGTGCTGACGCTCCCCGCGCAAACCATGCTCAACGACACCGGCCCCGCCGCCAGCACAGTGCTGTCGATGGGCAGCGCTTATGAGGGCGCGCAATACGTGCTGTTCGAAATCCTATTGCTGCGCCTGCGCGAGCGATTGGGCATCAGCGCCGAGGCCATGCGCGCCCGGCACACCAACCTGGAGTGACTGCTGATGGCGGTGCATGATTTCAGCGGCAAACGCGTATTGGTCACCGGGGCCGGAAAAGGCATCGGTCGCGAAACCGCACAACTGCTCACCCGCTTCGGCGCCGATGTCATTGCGCTGGGCCGTACCGCTGCCGACCTGAGTTACAGCGACAATCCCCTGATGGTCGATCTGGCTGATATCGATGCCACCCGCACTGCCGTCACGTCGGTATTGCCAATCGACCTGCTGGTCAACTGCGCGGGCATCGTCGAGCTTGAATCGGTGCTGGAAACCAGCATGGAAACATTCGATCGCACCCTGGCCATCAATACCCGCGCACCGTTGCTGGTTGCGCAACTGGTGGCGCAGGATCTGGTGCGACGCGGCCAGCCAGGCGCGATTGTGAACGTCTCCAGTCTGGCCGCCAAAGTCGCCACCCGTGACCATGTGGCCTACTGCGCATCCAAAGCCGCGCTCGACGCAATCACCCAGGTCATGGCCCTGGAACTCGGCCCCCACCGCATCCGTGTCAACAGCGTCAACCCCATCGTCACCCTCACGCCCATGGCCGACAAAGCCTGGAGCGACCCCGCCAAAGCCGCCCCGATGCTGGCTCGCATCCCCCTCGGCCGCTTCGCCCAACCCGGCGAAGTGGCGGCAGCGATTGCGTTTTTGTTGAGCGACGACGCGGCGATGATTCACGGCACTACACTGACGGTAGATGGGGGGTTTAGTGCGGGGTGAAGTGGTTCTCTCGCCACAGGGTATACGTAGGAGCGAACTTGTTCGCGAGATGGTATGACTTAACCCGCGACCTGGATGACTACTGCGAATGATAAAGGTCCTGCAGTAAATCCGAACTGATTTAAGACTCCATATTTTTGAGCATGAGTCACGCAAGGCAGTGTTCCCGAGACTTTTTAAATCGAGCAAAAGTAAGCTCACAATATTTATCGACAATCGCGCTCAATCAAATAGCAATTTCCTATAAAAATCTTGAATTTTTTGTCATTTGCCGATACTACTCGTTCAATTGCACATCGATTAATGCATAAGACTCCGTCATACCCTTAAATATGCTTACCTGCAAAACTTCCGATACTAAATTTATTGCCGCCAGATGTGGCAGTATTGAAATCCAGATTTATGAAAATCACACTACTCCAAATCGCTGTACTTCAACCAACCGTCAGTTTTGACATTATCACCAATAAAATTGAACTCAGCCCAGTCTTGGCCATCTTTGGACTTGTCGAAATCGACGAGCGTAATTTCATCACCCCGAATCAAATATTTTTCTGTTGGCCAACCTGAATCAGGAAAAGAAAATATCCTTGCGCGAAGCGAAGTTACACTCGCCTTTAATGAGATACGCCTCTCAAATTCAATATCGTTTGATACAAGCACTTTTACAGGCTGTTTTCCTGGGATGTAAATCTTCCGCCGGACCTCATAACACCCTACGCAGCGGTCGGTAATATGGATCTCAGGCTTGCCATTTTTCATAGCGTAAACATCTTCAGTCCAACTCGCCCCTTCTCGATAAGAACTTATGAGGAAGCGTCCTCTTCTTATGGGATTACATAAACCCAGCCCCTTAAACAGCCACTCTGAAAACGAACGATCATCCTCATTATAATGCAGAACTTTGAAGCAGTGATTTACATCATTTCCAATTAGATCAAACACCAACTCCCACTTACCATCGCCGTTCAAGTCATCTACGTACACATCACTGTAAAGCCCGTAGACCTGAGACATGAAGTCAACAGGAAGAGAAAGCATATATGATTTCCCTTGCACCGAGGCCGACACTTCAAGCGGGTTGCTACTATCCACCTTTAACATTACAGACGGTAGCTTTTGTGTTGCTGGAGCTGACTCCGAACAACTAAAAAAAAACAAAGCAACTGCGAGCAGTCGATTGGCAGTATTCACTTATACAAGCCCCCATTCTCTCCGCAGAGCGTCGTACACAGACTCTCGCTCGTGAAGACCATTATCTCCTCCATTGACTGCCAGGGTTACGAGCTTGACATTAGACGGCTCGTTATCAATCAGAACATTTATGTCGCCAAGGGAGTTATATTTTCTACTTATGGCCCCATTGTGACGCCAATACCAACACGAAACATCTATGGCATTGAACATATCAGCAGCAATAGCATCGGGAAACTTGACGAAGTCAACTCCTCGGTACTTGGAGTAGGAAAAGTAATTATTTTTCCAAGTTAGCTGTATTAGTCCCTTGCCTTTGTATTTAGCGCCGTCTCCTTGCTCAGTATTTCCGTTAGCTATGGCACCTGCATGTCGCCCCGGATCGTATTGCGCACCCGACCCAAATTCCACAGTAGTCTCAAATGCAGCAGACTCATGAAAACACTGAGCGATAAAATGCGCTTGCTGATAAGGGGTTCGTATTGCGTACCTGTCGAGGGCGTTGTTTAGCTGCTCAACAAATGCGAACTTATCATAGTTGTATATATTCGGGTATTTCTCTGCGAACTCATTGGCGAATCTACGGCCCCCTCCTTTACCTGTAAACCAGTCACCTGACTTACCGGTAACCTTCTCTAAAAGCTCAACACTGATCCTTCTTTCTTTATTTTTGAAGGCTCCCACCAACCCCACCGGATGAAAGTGGTACACCTTCCCATCCGCCCTTAACCCTAGCTTTTCTGCCACATCCCCCCACCAGCTGATTTCCCTGATCCGCTCTTTCTCCGAGAACCAGTTCAGGTGCGGCGTTGATGAGGTGTGGCCGGACGGTTCGTCGAGGCTGTCCCATTTGTGTTGGGTGTAACACCACTCGCTTTCGGCGTAGATGATCAGTTGCGCGATAGATTGCGCGTGAGCGGGCAGGCTGATCGCGGTCTGGATTTCTTTGGCGGTGATGGCGCCGTCACGGTTGCGGTCGAGGATGTCGAAGAGGCGACTTTTCAGCGGGCCGGTGTCGGCCATGTCAGCGACGGGGCCCCAGCGTTCGAGTTGGGCGTCATTGAACTGGCCGGTTGCCCGCAGATACGACGTCAGCAAATGTCGCGGACCGTCGTTGTTGTAAATGAGGTCATAGTTTTCCCACGACCAGGGGCTGACCCAGGGGGTGACGCCGACCTCCTCACACACCCAGCCGTCGAGCAGCGTCTGCTCGGCGTCATGCAGCAGACCCTCAATCCGGTACCAGATACAGGCGGCGCGTCCGCTGGCGGCGGCGACTTTGATTTTCTTGGCCGCGGACAAGCCATCGAGCAAGCTTTTGGGCAACAGCAGATCAGCGTCACTCAGGGTGTAATCCGCTTTCAACGTCGGTGGCTGTTTGTCACTGAACCCCTCTTGATGGGCCACTACCGGGGTGCCTTTGACCAGCTTCAGCCAGGTCCTGCTGGAAGCAGGTAGGCGCTGCGCCCAGGCGCGGCTGGCTTCGATGAAGGGTTTCAGGCGGTCGCCGCTGAACACTTCCAGATGCAGGCGTCTTTCCGGGTCGTCGTGGCTGTCCTGATACAAGCCGATGTGGCCGATCAGGTCCCCGGCCTTGATCGGCACCGGCTGATCAAGCACGACCACCCGATCTTGCACCAACGGCTCCGGCACGCCTTCAAGAGAGTCAAAATGCACGTACTGATTGACGAGTTCCAGCTTGCGGTAGTCGCCTTCGCCGCTGACTTTCACCTCGGTGCCTTGCTGTAGCGCACCAATCGAAGGACTCTGCCGATTCGCTTCTGCGCGCACGGTCAGTGGGCCGCTTTGCGTGACGACGCGGTATTCGCCCGTGTTGATGGGGTGCAGATGACTGACGGCGACATAGCCCTTTAACGAGCCGTCGGTGTTTTTGAGTTTGTCCGGGCCGAGGTTGTTTTCAAGCCTGCGGAAGTCACCTTTGCCGCTGACGGTTACCTTCGCGCCCCGTGGCAGAAAGCCACTGATCTTGCCTTTGTGCGCCAGATTGCGAATGTTCAAGCCGCGGTCATTGAGATTGTCGAGATCGACATCGTTGACCTTCGCCTTGACCTGCCGCGTCACACCCTCGGGCCAGAATCCGGGACGCGCTATCTCCGGGTTATCTTGATAAACGGCCCAATCCTGCAGGTGCATGTACAGGCTGTAGACGATCAGGCTCGGTGGTATG
>NZ_JBSKHW010000002.1:194176-764374 GCF_057128765.1 Pseudomonas corni | reverse complement strand
TTCGTCCAACTACTTGATTAACAAGAAGTTTTCCGTTTCGTCTGCGCCGGAAGTGGGGCGAATTATAGACAGATCCTGAGGGCCGTCAACCCCTTAATTCGCATTCATTCCGAAAAAGTTCTGGCGACCTCTATTCTATATAGAGGAGTAAGGAGCCATCTCTCTATATAGGTGCAGGATAGGTCAGGAACTATAGCTACAGTACCCCGGCAGTACGCAGAGCAATGACAGCCTCATCAGTCATCCCCAGTACCCGCGTCAGAACTTCCAAAGTGTGCTCACCCAACAGCGGTGGCGCGCGCCGGTACTCAACAGGCGTTTCCGAGAGTCTGATAGGACTGGCAACCTGCGGCACAACTCCGCCCAATGCATGAGGCAGCGAGATCACCAACCCACGAGCTTGCACTTGTGGATCAGCGAAGACCTGAGCCACATCATTGATAGGTCCGCATGGCACGCCAGCAGACTCCAGCGCACTCACCCACTCGGCTGTTGTTTTGAATACAGTCGCCTGACGAATGAGAGGGATCAATTCCGCTCGATGCGCCACTCGCTGCTTATTAGAGGAGAACCTCGGATCATCCGCCCACTGCGGTTGACCGGCCACCTGGGCGAACTTCCTGAACTGGCTGTCATTTCCCACCGTCAGGATGAAGTCGCCATCGGCGGTAGGGAAATCCTGATAAGGGACGATATTGGGATGAGCATTGCCCAAGCGACGAGGCGCGATGCCCGTCGTAAGGTAATTCATCGCCTGATTGGCCAAGCACGCAACCTGCACATCCAGCAGCGCCATATCGATATGTTGTCCGACACCGCCTTGGTCGCGATGCGCCAATGCCGCCAGAATGGCCGAAGTCGAATATAGCCCCGTCAGGATATCCGTGAGGGCCACGCCGACCTTCACAGGCCCCGCACCATCCTCGCCCTCCGGACGGCCAGTAAGGCTCATCAAGCCACCCAGCCCCTGGATCATAAAGTCGTAGCCAGCGCGCTTGGCATAGGGCCCCGTCTGGCCAAAACCCGTAATCGAGCAATAAATCAATCGAGGGTTCTCCGCTTGCAAGGACTCGTAGTCCAAGCCATACGCTTTCAAACCTCCAACTTTGAAGTTCTCGATCACGATGTCCGACTTTGCGGCCAACTCACGGACCAGCTTCTGACCCTCCGGCAAGGTGAAGTCGATGGTGACTGACTGCTTGTTCCGATTCGCTGACAGGTAATAAGCAGCCTCGCTAGTGTTTTCCCCGGTAGCGTCCTTCAGAAAAGGAGGCCCCCACGCACGAGTATCGTCGCCATTGCCTGGACGCTCGATCTTGATGACGTCGGCACCCAGGTCGGCAAGAATCTGCCCAGCCCAGGGGCCTGCGAGAACTCGGGACAAATCCAGTACCCGCAGATGCGAAAGCGCGCCCATGACGGCTCCTTAATAGAAAGCCTGAATGCCCGTCTGGGCACGACCCAGAATCAGCGCATGAACATCGTGCGTACCTTCGTAGGTATTCACCACTTCCAGGTTGACCAGGTGCCGTGCAATACCGAACTCGTCGGAAATGCCATTCCCGCCCAGCATGTCTCGGGCCATACGCGCGATATCCAGAGACTTACCGCAAGAGTTGCGCTTCATGATGGAAGTGATCTCGACCGCAGCAGTGCCCTCATCCTTCATCCGCCCCAAGCGAAGGCAACCTTGCAATGCAAGAGTGATCTCGGTCTGCATATCGGCAAGCTTCTTTTGGATCAACTGATTGGCAGCCAACGGACGCCCGAACTGCTGACGATCAAGCGTGTACTGACGCGCCATGTGCCAACAGAATTCAGCAGCACCGAGCGCACCCCAGGAAATGCCATAACGAGCGGAGTTGAGACAGGTAAACGGCCCCTTCAAACCTCGCACATCCGGAAAGATGTTTTCTTCGGGCACAAACACGTTGTCCATCACAATCTCGCCGGTAATAGAGGCACGCAAACCGACCTTGCCGTGTATGGCGGGAGCGCTCAGCCCCTGCCAGCCTTTCTCCAGCACAAAACCACGAATATCGCCTTCGTCGTCCTTGCCCCAAACAACGAACACATCCGCGATAGGGCTGTTGGTGATCCACATCTTGCTACCGGACAAGCGATAGCCACCTTCGACCTTCTTCGCCCGAGTGATCATTGCGCCTGGATCGGAACCATGATTGGGCTCGGTCAACCCAAAGCATCCAATCCATTCACCAGAAGCAAGCTTGGGCAAATACTTCTGTTTTTGCGCTTCAGTGCCGAATTCGTTGATAGGCACCATAACCAGAGAGGACTGCACGCTCATCATGGACCGATAACCGGAGTCGACGCGCTCAACCTCGCGGGCGATCAAGCCATAGCAAACGTAGTTCAGACCGCTGCCGCCGTACTCTTCGGGGATAGTTGCCCCCAAAAGTCCGATTTCGCCCATTTCGCGGAAGATGGCTGGATCGGTTTTTTCATGGCGGAAGGCTTCAAGGACACGCGGCGCCAACTTGTCTTGAGCAAATTGCTCGGCGCTGTCACGCACCATGCGCTCCTCTTCGGTTAACTGCTGATCCAGCAACAGCGGATCGATCCAGCTAAAACTCGCTTTGGCGCCCATGAAAATCTCCTCGTGATCGGTGCGTGCGCTGAACCGCGCAATAGTCGTGCAGTGATCCTAGGCGCCGATCACTCATCGGGCAAACGACGATATTTCACGGCGTTGTGCTAATTTCTCACTCCGTAACACATCTATGAGCCCATTTCCGTGCCCGATGGTGAGGAAGCAGTACATGCGCCGCAAAATTCCCAGTACTGCTGCACTGGTCAGCTTTGAAGCTGCTGCCCGTCACGAGAGCTTTACCAAGGCTGCCGTGGAGCTTTCTCTGACGCAAAGTGCAATTTGCCGACAGATTGGCAGCCTTGAGGAATTCCTCAACGTAGAGCTGTTCCGACGCTCCAGGCGGGGCGTGAAACTCACCGAAGCTGGCCTTTCATACAGCCGACGAGTTGCCACGCAGCTAGATGCCGTCGAGCGCGACACTCTTTCGGTAATGGGTCATCAGGGCACCAACGTGATCGAGCTGGCAGTTGTTCCCACATTCGGCACCCAGTGGTTGCTGCCCCGACTCAAAGATTTTCAGCAACGCCAACCGGACGTCACCATTAACCTCACCAATCGCACGCGCCCCTTTTTGTTCGCCGACACCGAGTTCGATGCGGCCATCTATTTCGGGGATGCCGACTGGTCCGGAACCGAGTCTCACCGCTTGATGAGCGAGAACCCCATGCCTGTCTGTAGTCCAGCGCTGCTGGGTGTCCGATCACATCTCAGTGGGGCCGAGCTGGCCGAAATGCCTTTGCTGCAACAAACCACCCGACCGTACGCCTGGCGGCAGTGGTTTAACGCCATGAACCTCAATATCTCGCGCGACATGACAGGTCCGCGTTACGAGCTATTCTCCATGCTCGCGCAAGCGGCAATGCACGACATGGGTGTCGCGCTCATTCCGCCTTTCCTGATTCAGCGCGAACTGGCCGAGAAGCGCCTGGTTATCGCTAACCCACATGCATTAACGAGCCTGAAAGCCTATTACCTGATGATCCCTGAGCGGAAAGTGGAGTCAGCATCACTGAAATCCTTTCGCGACTGGTTGGTCGACCAAGCTCAGCAGTACGCACTTCCTTGATTCATTCGAATAAATAATTTGTTGACCCCGTAGTCAGTCAATTTAAAAACCTACAGATGTCCTTATTTGTCGCATTTAAGTAACAGCTTTGTTTGTTATCAAAAACACGCTAAAAGCTTTATGGGACGCGGTCTGCAGCCATAATCTAAGCCCAAGACAGACCCGACCAGAAAAATTCTTCAAACACTTGCTACCACGCTACGCACCAATGGATTCGTGGCCTGTAGCGTTTCGTTGCGTCAAACGGTCACAGGGTGACTTGTAGTGAAAATTTCGACCAATTACAGAATTCCTTGATGGGGCATCGCTTGACCTGCAAAATGCCGCGCCCGCCATTTCCGGCAGGGACGTGGTGATCGCTGCCTCAGAGGCGCCATCCGTAGCGCGCTGGCCTATTTTTTAAACATAAAAAAGATCACGCAGGAGATTTGACGTGCACATTGGTGTCCCCCTCGAAACCCAGACGGGTGAAACTCGGGTTGCTGCAACCCCGGAAACCATCAAAAAGCTCATCGGCCAAGGTCATAAGGTGACTGTTCAATCGGGCGCCGGGATAACCGCCAGCGTACCGGACAGTGCCTATGAAGCAGCAGGTGCAGCGATTGGCAGTGTCAGCGACGCTTTCGGCGCCGAACTGATACTGAAGGTCGTCGCTCCCAGCGACAGCGAACTGACCCTTATCAAACAGGGCACGATCGTTGTCGGGATGCTCAACCCTTTCAACAACGAGATCATTGGCAAAATGGCCGAATGCGGAATCACCGCGTTCGCCCTGGAAGCTGCGCCACGCACCTCCCGCGCGCAAAGCCTTGATGTGCTGTCTTCGCAAGCCAACATTGCCGGTTACAAATCGGTGCTGCTGGCCGCTCACCACTATCCGCGTTTCATGCCGATGTTGATGACCGCTGCTGGCACCGTGAAGGCGGCCCGCGTCCTGATTCTCGGCGCAGGCGTTGCCGGACTGCAGGCCATTGCCACAGCCAAGCGGCTGGGTGCGGTCATTGAAGCGTCCGACGTGCGTCCTGCGGTGAAGGAACAAATCGAATCCCTGGGTGCGAAGTTCGTCGATGTGCCGTATGAAACCGACGAAGAGCGCGAAGCAGCGGTCGGCGTTGGTGGTTACGCACGTCCGATGCCCGCCAGCTGGATGCAGCGTCAGGCCGTTGCTGTGCATGAACGCGCCAAATTGGCGGACATCGTGATCACCACTGCTCTGATCCCCGGCCGCAAGGCGCCGGTGCTGCTGAGCGCCGATACCGTCTCGCAGATGAAGCCAGGTTCAGTGGTAATCGATCTGGCTGCAGCGCAAGGCGGCAACTGCCCGCTGACCGTCGCCGACCAAGTGGTGATCGAGCATGGCGTGACCATCGTCGGTCATACCAATCTGCCAGCCATGGTCGCGGCCGATTCGTCCGCGTTGTACGCCCGCAACCTGCTGGATTTCCTGAAGCTGGTGTTCACCAAGGACGGCCAGTTTGAGATCAACCTCGAAGACGACATCGTCGCCGCGTGCCTGATGTGCCGCGACGGCCAAGTCATCCGCAAGAACGGCTGAGGATATAAAAAATGGAAGAGTTCATCTCGCCCGGGATCTACAACCTGATTATTTTCGTGCTGGCGATTTACGTCGGTTACCACGTGGTCTGGAACGTCACCCCTGCGCTGCACACACCTTTGATGGCAGTCACAAACGCCATCTCGGCCATCGTCATCGTCGGCGCCATGCTCGCCGCCGCACTGACTGTTACCCCGCTTGGCAAAACCATGGGCACACTCGCGGTAGCGTTGGCCGCCGTGAACGTGTTCGGTGGATTTCTCGTCACCCGGCGAATGCTTGAAATGTTCAAAAAGAAAGCGCCCAAAGTTAAAACCGAGGTGACGAAGTAATGAGCATGAACCTCGTCACGCTGTTGTATCTCGTCTCGGCGATCTGTTTCATCCAGGCGCTCAAAGGCTTGTCCCACCCGACCACCTCACGTCGCGGCAACTTGTTTGGCATGCTCGGCATGGGCTTGGCGGTGCTTACCACCGTAGGCCTGGTGTACAAACTGGCCGCGCTCTCAACCGACGGCGCCACCGCTGGCATCGGCTACATCCTTATCGGTCTGCTGGTCGGCGGTACCGCTGGCTCGATCATGGCCAAGCGCGTTGAAATGACTAAGATGCCGGAACTGGTTGCGTTCATGCACAGCATGATCGGCCTGGCAGCGGTGTTCATCGCCATCGCCGCCGTGGTCGAGCCTCAATCGCTGGGCATCGTTCATCACCTGGGCGATCCAATCCCTGCGGGTAACCGTCTGGAACTGTTCCTTGGCGCGGCGATTGGTGCGATCACCTTCTCAGGCTCCGTCATCGCGTTTGGCAAGCTCTCCGGCAAATACAAGTTCCGACTGTTTCAGGGCGCCCCAGTACAGTTTGCCGGTCAGCATAAGCTCAACCTGATTCTGGGCCTGGCTACCCTGTTCTTTGGTCTGACCTTCATGTTCACCGGCAGCCTGTTCGCCTTCAGCCTGATGCTGATCCTGGCGTTCGTGATCGGCGTGCTGCTGATTATCCCGATTGGCGGCGCAGACATGCCGGTCGTGGTCTCCATGCTCAACAGCTATTCGGGCTGGGCAGCGGCGGGTATCGGATTCTCGCTAAACAACTCGATGCTGATCATTGCTGGCTCATTGGTGGGTTCGTCTGGCGCGATTCTGTCGTACATCATGTGCAAGGCCATGAATCGTTCGTTCTTCAACGTAATTGGTGGTGGCTTCGGCGGCGCGACGGATACAGGCGCTGTTGCAGGCACTAAAGAAGCACGCCCTGTGAAGTCCGGCTCCGCTGACGATGCGACCTTCCTGCTGACCAACGCCGACACCGTGATCATCGTGCCGGGCTATGGCCTTGCAGTAGCACGCGCACAACACGCGCTTAAAGAGCTGACTGAAAAGCTCACCCATCGCGGCGTAACCGTGAAGTACGCGATTCACCCAGTGGCGGGCCGAATGCCTGGACACATGAACGTCCTGCTGGCCGAAGCCGAAGTGCCTTACGACCAAGTGTTTGAAATGGACGACATCAACTCTGAGTTCGGTCAGGCCGACGTGGTACTGGTGTTGGGCGCGAACGACGTGGTCAACCCTGCGGCAAAAAACGACCCTAAATCGCCTATCGCGGGTATGCCTATTCTCGAAGCGTTCAAGGCCAAGACCATCATCGTCAACAAGCGCTCGATGGCCAGCGGGTATGCCGGTCTGGATAACGAACTGTTCTACCTCGACAAAACCATGATGGTGTTCGGCGACGCTAAAAAGGTCATCGAGGACATGGTCAAAGCCGTCGAGTAATCGCTCTCGTCCGCAACAAAATAACCCTTCAGCGCGGGTATCGGCTGAAGGGTTTTTACATTTCGGGTAACAGTGTTTTGTCCTGAAACCCGCTAATTAGAGCCCTCCAATGCGACCTTGGTAGTGGGACGAAAAAAACTTCACGTTTTAGACTGGGCATTCGCTTACCCCGTCCGAGATAACAATCCATGTACCGTGAACGTATCCGCCTGCCGTCGCTGATGAGCAAGGTAATGAGCGCGACTGACGCCGCTTCTTTGATCAAAGACGGCATGACCGTTGGAATGAGTGGCTTCACTCGCGCAGGCGAAGCCAAGGCGGTCCCTCAGGCTCTGGCCGAACGTGCCAAAACGACGCCGCTAAAGATCAGCCTGATGACAGGCGCCAGCCTGGGCAACGATCTCGATAAGCAGTTGACCGAAGCCGGCGTACTGTCACGCCGCATGCCGTTCCAGGTCGACAGTACCTTGCGCAAAGCGATCAACGACGGAACGGTGATGTTCATTGATCAACACCTCTCGGACACCGTCGAACAGCTGCGTAATCGCCAGATCACTGCCGTAGACCTAGCTGTCATCGAATGCGTGGCCATCACCGAGGAAGGCCATCTGGTGCTCAGCACCTCCGTGGGCAACTCTGCCAGCTTCGCAATTCTCGCCAAGGAGGTGATTGTCGAAATCAACCTGGCGCAGCCGCTGGAGCTTGAAGGCCTGCATGACATCTATATACCCAGCTATCGGCCCACTCGTCTGCCGATTCCAGTCTTGAAACCCGACACCCGTATCGGTAGCCCTGCGGTACAGATTGACCCTTCGAAGATCGTCGGGATCGTCATCAGTAATCAGCCAGACTCCCCGTCAACAGTACTGCCGCCGGACAGCGAAACCCAAAGCATTGCCGGACACTTGGTAGAGTTTCTCAAGAATGAAGTGTGCCAGAACAGGCTGACCAACCAGCTGATGCCGCTTCAGGCGGGCGTCGGCACCATCGCCAACGCGGTGATGACCGGTTTGCTGGATTCACCCTTTCACGATATGACCATGTACTCAGAAGTCTTGCAGGATTCCACGTTTGATCTATTCGACGCGGGCAAGCTGAGCTTCGCATCCGGCAGCTCCATGACATTGTCCGAACGCAAGCACAATGGTGTCTACAACCACCTCGACCAGTACAAACCCAAACTGTTATTGCGCCCGCAGGAAATTTCCAACCACCCAGAGATCGTACGCCGCCTGGGGATCATCGCAATCAACACTGCGCTGGAGTTCGATTTGTACGGCAACGTCAACTCGACTCACGTCGGCGGCACCCGGATGATGAACGGGATCGGCGGCTCCGGCGACTTCGCCCGTAACGCCCATCTGGCAATCTTCGTGACCAAATCCATTGCCAAGGGCGGCTCTATTTCAAGCGTGGTACCTATGGTCAGCCACGTCGACCATACCGAGCACGATGTAGACATTCTCGTCACCGAGCAAGGACTTGCCGATCTGCGTGGCCTTGCACCGCGCGAGAGAGCGCGGGTCATCATCGATAACTGCGTGCATCCGGCTTATCGCGACGCACTGAATGACTATTTTCACAGAGCGTGCTCCATTGGCGGCCATACCCCGCATGTGCTGCGCGAAGCACTCGCTTGGCACATTAATCTCGAAGAAATTGGCCGAATGCTTCCGGGCGAATAAAACAGTTTTAGACTGACGACGACCATTTGTCGTCAGATTCCAATGGCTGAACGTTAATCTGGCGAAAACTGTACTTCTGTACCTGTTGTTTTACCCTCACAAAACACCAAAATCCGCTACTGACGAGCAAAAACGCACTGTTATTGTGCCAACCCGTACAGTTGCCCTAATTTTGAACAAAACAGTACCGCCGAACAGTTAACTGAACCCTCACAATACAAATGAACTGTGTCTGGAGAGGGGGCTGAAACGAGAGGAAGATTGGCACCAATCAAGTCACTATCTAATCCCGCCATAAGCGGAAGGAAGAAGCACCATGGAACGTACAGTTAGTTCCGATCTGTTCTACGAAGAAACCGCAAAAACCGCCCAAGCCTCGTTGCCTCTGCGCGCTTTCGCTAACCTGATGCTCTGGCAGCGTCGTCTTTCCAGCCGCCACCAACTGGCTCGCCTGGATTCGCGTCTTCTGGCCGATGCTGGTATCAGCGAATCGCAACGTTACGAAGAGCTGAGCAAGCCGTTCTGGCGCTAATTAGCGTCCGCTGGTCCCAAGGCCAATAGCCTTTTAACCAGCACCCCGAATTGCTACACACAAGACCCGTCGCGGGTAACTGCGACGGGTCTTGTCGTTCAAGCACGATAAAAAAACAAATCGACGCCGCACTAGTACAGTTTTATCCAGCTCATTAATGACCAGCACAGTGCTTGTTATTAAAGGGTCATATGGGGGTTGAAGCCTGGGTATTGTTGGCAGCTACAGCGCTGGCTATTCGCCGTGATAGTGCTAATCCCTCCGCTACGCTAGTCTTTGCGCCAATTATCACACCCTGTCGCAGCGACGCCCGTCCTCGCCTATTCGCAAGCGTGGCTTTCTCTGCCACTTTATGGAGTTCTACTATGTCTCGCCTTCGTTTACTGTCCGGCGCCGCTCTGCTAATTGCTGCTACCAGCGCCAGTGCATCCAGCTTCGTTGTTACAACTGATGCAGTGGTCCGTGCACTTGATGCATCGTCCAACGCCACTTCGAAAATCTCTTCCTCTTTGAAAGACGACAAAATCGTCCTCGCCGCCCGCGAAGACGCTGCAAGCTTTGTCGCAACCAAAGGCGACATCCGTGGAGCTCAGTTGGAAGGTGCTTTCCAGCACATCCGCGAAATCGCCCCGCAGATCAACGCCACTGACGCTCAATTAGCTCAGGCAATTCTGGCGATCTGATTCAGCGATCAGACAGCTTTCCAGCTGACGCGCCCTGTTCTCGGACTAGCTCTGAACAGGGCATTGCGCTAGCCTTGCAACTCGATTTACCAGTACCCGAGTCTCATGCCTTTATTGCCTCGCCTGTCGATTGCGACGATTGTTAGCCTGCTCTGGATCTCCCAGGCACAGGCTTTCGATGTCTCCACACAAAGCCTGGTCAAGACCGGATTCGCCACGACTCAAGTGACGACCGGCCCCTTCGATAACAAACTGATACTTGCCGCCCAGGACGATGCTGCAGCTTTTATTGCCAGTGACGGCCAACTGCGAGGAGCACAGCTGGAGTCTGCCTTGACGTATCTGCGCCAGACCCAGCCAAAACTTCATGCCAGCGACCTTGAACTGGCGCAAGCAATCCTCGTCCAATAACCACTTTGTATCTTCTGTATTTTTGGAGACGTTCCATGCGTACCCCGTTGATCGCCGCAACGCTGGGCCTGCTGATGCTGGCAGGCACGGCTCAGGCACAAACTCTGAAGGCCACCAGTAACATCATCGTTCGTGCATTTGGCCGCACCATCGATTTCACCTCGGACACCACAACGTCTATTCGCGACTCCAAAATCGTCCTCGCGGCCAAAGACGACGCCGCCAGCTATGTCGCCACCAACGGCGACATCCACGGTGCCCAGCTTGACGCAGCCTTCGTTACCCTGCGCGAACGTCTGCCCGAAGCGCGTAATGCCAGTGATCAGGTACTCGCCGAAGCCATCCTCGCACTGTGAGGCGGATTGCCGTCTGGCTGATGGCGTCTGCGCTCTCGCTGCTGTGTACCAGCGCTTTCGCCGACCTCACGCTGTCGCTTGACGCCGAAGGCTTGAGCGCGGCTCAGCAAAAGGCCAGTCAGACGCTGCTCGATGAGGCGCTAGCTGCCTTACCGCCGCTGTTTGTCAGCAAGCTGGATCGCAAGGTCAATGTAAGCTGGTCCGATCACATGCCAGCCAACGCCTACGGCCAGGCGGACGGGTCCGGGCAGCTGGACTTGAATCGCAACCTGTTGGCCTCCTTGACCGACGGCAGTGCCGCCACGACCAAAACGACTCGCCCTCATGGAACCGTGCGCAAGGAAATGCTCGCCACGGTCCTGCACGAGCTGACTCACATTTATGACCGCGGCCAGTTCTGGCCTGAAAATCAGCGCTCGCTGATCATTATGTGTGGACGCCGTGAAAACAGTCTGGGCAAGGTCGGGCTGCCGGATAAGTGCCGAGGCCAGACCGACCGCCGCTTCACCCTGAGCGATGACCCACGCCTGCTGGACCTCGCAGGCTGGCCGCAATATGTCGGGAGGCGAGGGGACCGGGAAGAGAAAAACGGGCAGGTCGCCCGCAGCCCTGACATCTACGAGATCAGCAGCCCGCTCGAATTCGTAGCCGTGAACATGGAGTATTTCCTGCTCGATCCGGCCTATGCGTGCCGACGGCCAGCGCTCTATGACTATTACAAACAGCATTTCGGCTGGGCGCCTGCGATTAAGGATGAATGTCCGAAGAGCTATCCGTTTCTTAACGCGGGCAACGATTTTGCGCGCGAACCTTTGGGCAAGCTCGATCCTGAACGCGTGTACGAAGTGGATTACCTGCTGGCCGAAGCCAATCAGAATCTTGTAAGTCGCTGGGGCCATTCGATGCTGCGCCTGGTGATCTGCAAACCCGGACGTCCTCGCGGCCCGGATTGCCGACTGGATCTGGACCAACACTTGGTGCTGTCCTACCGCGCATTTGTAAATGACCTGCAGCTGTCCAGCTGGAGTGGCCTGACTGGCGCCTATCCCTCGCGCCTGTTCGTTTTACCGCTGGGGCAGGTGATCGACGAATACACCAAAACCGAACTGCGCAGCCTGGCGTCGGTACCGATGAAGCTTTCTCGCGAGGAAATCGACGGCCTGGTGCAGCACGCCGCCGAGATGCACTGGGCGTACGACGGCAACTACTGGTTCATCTCCAATAACTGCGCGGTGGAAAATCTCAAGCTGTTGCGCAGCGGCACCAACGACCCAAAACTTCAGGGTCTGGACAGCATTTTGCCCAACGGCCTTCTCGAAGTCCTGAAAGGGCGAGGATTGGCGGACCCCAGCGTGCTGGACGATCCGAAAGAAGCGCTACGCCTGGGTTATCGCTTCGATTCCTACCGGGATCGCTATCAGGCGATGTTCGACGTACTGCGCAAGAATCTCCCGGTCAAACAGACCGGTGTCGAGGATTGGCTCGCATTGCCCGCTAAAGAGCGAACGCCCTGGTTCGCCCAGGCGGACTTGCGCACCAGTGCGGCAATGTTGCTGTTGGAGCAGGCCAGCCTGCGTCGGCAATTGCTGCTCGCGCAGGATGAAGTGAAACAGCGCTACCTCAGCGCTCGCGAGCAAAAGGACAACAGCGTTGCCCACGCCACCGGCACGCTGCAAGACATCCTCGCCAATAGCGGTTTCCTCAGTCGTCCAGCGGAATTGCTAGGCAGTGGTGGTTATGGATTGCCCCAGGAGGGCGAATGGCAGCGACTTGAAGCGGAAAGCAGTCAGCGCCAGAAACAATTGCAACGGCTGACCGGTGATCTGGATAAAGAAGTGAGGGCGCTGCTGGAACCTGATCGCGCGAAGGAAATCGCCGCCACCGAGGACAATCTCAAACAGGTCGGCGAGCACCTACGGGCACTGCACAAGGCCGCAGGCGGGCTGGAACTGCCGTAAAGTTCTGTAGGAGCGCGCTTGCCCGCGATTGCGGTACGTCAGGCGTTACTTTCTTCGTGGCCCACTGCCTTTCGCAGGCGAGCGCGCTCCTACAGGCTCATCAGATTGTTTCACCGGGCTCACCCGGCAGTTGCTCATCCAGGTGCAGCCACGGCAGGCGATTGTCGGTCCAGATGTGGCGTGAGGCAGGGGCGTCTTCTGGATGATCGAGGGTGGCGATCGTGACATCCATTTCCTCCGGGCTGTTACGACTGAGCAGCGCCACCTGCGCCCCACAGTTATTGCAGAAATAGCGCACGCAAGTCGGCCCCGAATCGTACGCGGTGGGGCTGCCTGCCAACCATTTGAATGAAGTGATCGGCACCGAAATCCAGGTCATAACGATCCCGCCCGACGTGTGCCGACAGATCGAGCAGTGGCAATGGGCGATGTCAGCCAGTGGCGCATCGAATTCGTAGCGCAGATTGCCGCAATGGCATCCGCCCGTGTGCAAGTCGCTCATAGCCAGTTCTCCCAAGTCGGTTACAGCGTCTGACACTCCCGTGCGTCAATCGCTTCATCATTCATTTAACGATCAACGGAAAAGTGTCCGAAAGCTGGTTGAAAGCTTCGCGCATTAGGATCGCGCCACCGCCGGCAAAAGACCGGTCAGCCAGGCAGAACGTTTCGGCGTTCACCGGCCCAGTCAACAACAACAAATTTGGTGAACCTGATGCTTGCTCCTACCCCGCACTACATCCCGCACTCCACGCCTGACTCGATCCCACTCCACGCGCCATTGATTTGAGCTGATTCGTCTCTCTTGTCTTCCTCAAATCACGTTTCGCCTGGAGATTTCCTATGCTGACCTTCCTCGGCTTCGCCATGGTCGTCGCCTTCATGTACCTGATCATGAGCAAACGCCTGTCGGCGCTTATTGCTTTGATCCTGGTGCCTATCGTATTTGCACTGTTCGGCGGTTTTGCCTCTGAAATCGGGCCGATGATGCTGGCTGGCATCACCAAGCTTGCGCCGACTGGCGTGATGCTGATGTTCGCCATTCTGTATTTCGCCCTCATGATCGACTCAGGGCTGTTTGATCCAGCCGTTCGCAAGATTCTCAAGCTGGTCAAAGGCGACCCGGTGAAAGTGTCGGTTGGCACCGCCGTGCTGGCACTGGTGGTTTCCCTGGACGGTGACGGCGCGACCACTTACATGATCTGCGTCGCTGCGATGTTGCCGCTGTACAGCCGCTTGGGCATGAGCCCGCGCATCATGGCTGGCTTGATCATTCTGGCGGGCGGCGTGATGAACATGACCCCGTGGGGCGGCCCGACTGCACGAGCAGCCAGTGCGCTGCATGTAGACCCGTCCGACATCTTCGTGCCCATGATTCCTGCAATGCTCGCGGGCGTTGTCGCGATTCTGGTCATCGCTTACTTCTACGGTAAGCGTGAGCGCGCGCGCCTTGGTGAACTGCACCTGCCGGGCGATGAAGTCGATCACAGCGAGATCAGCGTCTCTCAGTTCCCGGAGGCTCGCCGCCCCAAGCTGATCTGGTTCAACGGCCTGCTCACCTTGGCCCTGATGGTCGCCCTGATCATGGGCCTGCTGCCGCTGCCGGTGTTGTTCATGGTGGCTTTCAGCATCGCCATGATCGTCAACTATCCGAACCTGGACATGCAGAAAGACCGCATCGCCGCTCACGCTGGCAGTGTTCTGGCAGTCGTCGGGTTGATCTTCGCGGCCGGTATTTTCACCGGTATCCTGTCGGGCACCGGCATGGTCGATGCGATGTCGAAAAGTCTGCTGGCAGTGATCCCGGACGCACTGGGGCCGTATCTTGCGGTCATCACTGCGCTGGTCAGCATGCCGTTCACATTCTTCATGTCTAATGACGCGTTCTACTACGGCGTGTTGCCGGTACTGGCAGAAGCCGCTGCCCATTACGGGATCAGCCCGGTGGAAATGGCACGTGCCTCGATCGTAGGTCAGCCCGTCCACCTGCTCAGCCCGCTCGTACCGTCCACTTATCTGTTGGTGGCATTGGCTGGTATCGAGTTTGGAGATCACCAACGCTTTACCCTCAAGTGGGCGGTGCTGGTTTGCCTGTGCATAATGGTCGCCGCGTTGCTGATGGGGATTTTCCCCGTGTTCAGCACTCTGTAAGGCCAATGACTCCCTCGCTGTCGTGACTGACGATGGCGAGAACTAGAACTGCTCAAAGGATTACCTAATGGAATGGCTGACCAACCCAGAAATCTGGGTTGCCTTCTTTACCCTGACCGCCCTGGAGATCGTCCTGGGCATCGACAACATCATCATGATTTCGATTCTGGTCAGCCGCATGCCCAAGTCGATGCAACCGCGCACGCGGATCTTCGGCCTGGCGCTGGCCATGGTCACGCGGATTCTGCTGCTGCTGTCGATCACCTGGGTCATGCAGCTGACGGCTGATTTGTTCGTGGTGCTGGGCCAGGGCATTTCAGGTCGCGATCTGATCCTGTTCTTTGGTGGTCTGTTCCTGCTGTGGAAAAGCTCGCAAGAGATCTACCACGGTATGGAAGGTGAAGAAGAAAGCCTCGATGAGCCTAAAGGCAAGGGCGGCACGTTCATCTACACCATCATCCAGATCGCGATCATCGACATCGTGTTCTCGCTGGACTCGGTGATCACTGCCGTTGGCATGGTGTCCCACGTACCGGTCATGGTCGCGGCGATCATCGTTGCAGTATTGGTCATGATGCTGTGCTCGGGCTTCATCAGCCGCTTCATCGATCAGCACCCGTCGCTGAAGATGCTCGCGCTGTCGTTCCTGATCGTGGTCGGTACGGTGCTGATTGCCGATGCCTTTGACGTGCATGTACCCAAAGGCTACGTGTACTTCGCGATGGCGTTCTCGCTGGCCGTGGAAGCGATCAACATCAAGATGCGCATGTCGATGGCGAAGAAGAAAGCCATGAGCGACCCTGTGAAACTGCGCAAGGACGTACCGGGTCAATAAAGCCCTGTAAGCTGTTGCTGCGAAAACGGGGCAGTTCATGCCCCGTTTTTTGTTTTGGAACAGAACACTCTTGTGAGAGCGGACCTGTCCGCGAAGACGTCAGAACATCCGATACAGTTGTAATGTCTGTGCCGCAGCATTCGCGGACAGGTCCGCTCCCACGGGCTCTGACTCCCTGCGGTTCAAACACCTGATTTGTGACAGAATTGTTTCAAAAGCGCTATTCCGTGTGCGATGCTGGCAATAAGGCCTCAGGCCGACTAAAGCTTAGTTGAGCAGCTTTCATGGCTCATGCTCGCTACACGCTGCACCTTCAATCTTTTGCCCATATGGGCAACCTTCAGGGGGCTTTTCGTATGCTGACCCTGCTCGATTTGCTATCTGCCGTCGCGCTGCTGATCTGGGGCACCCACATCGTTCGGACCGGAATTCTGCGCGTCTACGGCTCGCAGTTGCGCCGTATCCTCAGCCAGAACATGTCCAAACGCCCGCTGGCGTTCGTTGCCGGAATTCTGGTTACAGCCCTGGTGCAGAGCAGTAACGCCACCGCCATGCTCGTGACCTCATTCGTCGGCCAGGGCTTGATGGGCCTGACACCTGCGCTTGCAATCATGCTCGGCGCTGACGTCGGCACGGCGCTGATGTCTCGAATCCTCACCTTCGACCTGTCGTGGCTGTCGCCGCTGCTGATTTTTCTCGGGGTGATTTTCTTCCTGTCGCGCAAGCAAACACGTGCTGGCCAGTTCGGCCGAGTGGGCATCGGCCTGGGCTTGATCATCCTGGCACTGCAACTCATTGTCAGTGCTGCGGCACCGATCACCCAGGCGGCAGGCGTGAAAGTGCTGTTCGCCTCGCTGACCGGGGATCTGCTGCTGGACGCCCTGGTTGGCGCCATGTTCGCGCTGATTTCCTATTCCAGCCTGGCAGCTGTGCTGTTGACTGCAACGTTGGCGGGGGCAGAAATCATCAGCTTGCCCGTTGCCATCGGGTTGGTGATCGGCGCTAACATCGGCAGCGGGTTGCTGGCGTTTCTCAGCACCAGCATGCAGAACGTCGCCGGACGCCAAGTCGCCCTCGGCAGCCTGCTCTACAAACTGATCGGCCTGCTGCTGATTACCCCGGTCCTGACCCCGCTGGTGCACTGGATGGATACGCTGGAATTGAGCCCGGCCAGTCTGGTGATCACCTTTCACGTCATCTACAACTCGCTGCGTTGCCTGATCATGCTGCCAACGGTCGGTCCGATGGGTCGACTGTGCGCTTCGTTGCTGCCGCAGCAGCCCGAAACCGATACCCAAATCAAGCCTCGCCATCTGGACCTCACCGCCTTGGCGACGCCCAGTCTGGCGCTGGCTAATGCCGTGCGCGAAACGTTACGCATGGGCGACCTGATCGACAGCATGCTCAATGCCATGCAAGAAGTGCTGCGCGGCAACCAGACAGCGGTCACACAAGAAGTTCGTCGTTTGAACGATGACGTCGAAGTTCTCTATAACGGGATCAAGCTCTATTTAGCGCAAATGCCCCGCGAGGACTTGAGCGATCAGGACAATCGCCGCTGGGCCGAAATAATTGAGCTGGCAATCAACCTTGAACTCGCCAGCGGTTTGATCGAGCGCATGCTGCGCAAGGTTCAGCAGCAAAAAACCGCCAAGGGCCGTTCTTTCTCCGAAGTCGGACTTGAAGAGCTGTCGGGGCTGCATGCGCAGTTGATGTCGAACCTGCGGCTGGGGCTGTCGGTGTTTCTGAGCGGCGATCCGGAAAGCGCGCGCCAGTTGCTGCGCGAGAAACGTCGCTTCCGCGCACAGGAACGGCGTCTGGCACACGCCCATGTCAGCAGGTTGCAACGTAAGATCGTGCAAAGTATCGAAACCAGCTCGCTGCACCTGGAACTGATCGCCGACATGAAGCGCCTGAACTCAATGTTTTGCAGCAGCGCGTACGCCGTTCTCGAGACTACTGACACCGGTGCGCTGTCGAGCGAGCCACTGCCCGACTGATCCCGGTGAACGCAGCGACCGGTTTGAAGTCTGTTACACATACCGGCCCGCAAGGAAGCCCGTTTTATGCGTTGCCTGCTTCTCGTCTCTTTACTGTTGATCTCCCTTCCGTCCGTGGCGCTCGACCGCTTTCAGGTCGAGGGCTACGTGTTGCCCAACGGGCTGCAATTGCTGCTCAAGCCGGCCGAAAAGGGCCATGTGTCAATTCGGCTGGTAGTCGGGATTGGTTTCGATGACTTCAATTGCGCCGACAAAGAATTGCCCCACGTGCTTGAGCATTTGCTCTTTAGCGGGGTAGATGACAGCGGGGAAGGCGGCCTTGAGGAGCAAATGCAGGCGCTGGGTGGCGACTGGAATGCCTTCACCAGCAACGCCGACACCACGTTCGTCATCGAGGCGCCAGCGCAGAATCAACGAAAAGTGCTGGATCTGTTGCTCAACGTCCTTACGCATACGCAGATTAACCAAGCCAATCTAGACAGCGCCAAACGCATCGTCGAACACGAAGACGGCGGCCATCATTCGCACTTGCAGCGCTTGCTTGATCTGCGTGATCAGGGGCACAGCGCCAGCAATCAGTTGGCAGCGGAGCTTGGGCTTAAATGCCCCGAACGCCCGGAAGTCGATCACCTGACCGTGGATCAGATCGAAAGCATTCACAGTGGCTGGTACGCGGCCAACAACATGACGCTGATCATCGTCGGCGATCTTGACCGCCTGTTACCGGCGTATCTTGAGCGTACTTACGGGCAGCTCAACGCAGTAGACCCAACCGAACACCCTCCGCTGCCGCAGATCACCGAGAAAGCAGACCCCGAACGCGTGCTGACTCGCGGAGCACTGGGCGATAACGCCAAACTTCATCTGTTCTTCCCCGAGCCAGACTTGGGCGAACAACACGATGAGACGTGGGATATGGTGAAAACTTATCTGGACTGGGCGCTGTACAGCGAACTGCGTCTGGATAAAGGCTTCTCCTACGGTCCGTGGACGGATCGCGAAGTCTTCGGCGATACCGGGTTTCTTAGCCTTAACGCCGATGTGGACCGCAACGACATCGACGATGCCGTCGCCGCAACGCGCTCAATGCTGGCACGCCTGCGTAAGGACGGCCTTGATCCTGCAACCTTCGCGCGCCTGCAACAAGCATCCATCGCCAAGCAGGCCTGGGCGGTGCAAGGTAACAGCGCACTGGCCGATTATTACTGGGGCGCGATCAACGATTACGAAGACGGGCGTTTCGACGACCCAGCCAAGCGCGCACGTGCCGTCAGTCTGGATCTGGCCAATCAGGCCCTGCGCAAGATGCTCGCGCAGCCGGGTTATTTGCGCATCGAGAAACCGTTGCTCAGTTACGACGAGCTATACGGGGTAGGTGTGGTGTTGATTGCTCTGATTGTGTTGCTGATCGTTTGGCGGGTGTGGGCGTACAAACGGCGATCGCTGTAAGAACATCGCAGCCTTTGTAGGAGCGCGCTTGCCCGCGAAACTTTGATCGGAAAGTGAAGAGCTACTGCCTCAACGCGATCGCGGGCAAGCGCGCTCCTACAGTTTGGGCCGTGCTGATTGTTGATACCCTGCAAAGGTTTTTTCCCACAACAAAGTGAACAAGCGAAATGCCGGATTGGAACGCCCTCATTAATCACTCAGCCGTACAGCGTGTCATCGGGCTGATGAAGCGCTATCCGGGCGTTATCGCATTGTTCGGCTTTTGCTCGGGGATCGGCAGTTTCATCCTGGTGGATCGTCAAGCCAAGCTGGCGACGTGGATTGCCGTCATTCTGCTGCTGAGCTGGATCTGGCTGATGTTCGAGAACAGCGCTATTACGCTGTTCGCGAAAATCTTCAAGAAAGAGATCCCCAAACCGCTCCTGCGTTACGGCACGCAGATGATTCACCAGGAAAGCCTGTTCTTCGTCCTGCCGTTCTTCTTCATCACTACCACCTGGAACAGCGGCCAACTGGTCTTCACCGGACTCTTGGGCGCCGCAGGGCTGATCTCGATCATTGATCCGCTGTATTACAAATGGCTGGCCCCCAAACGCTGGCTGTTCATGGCGCTGCACACCCTCACGCTGTTTGCGGCACTGCTGACCGCTCTGCCGATCATCCTGCACCTGACCACCGCCGAGAGTTACAAACTGTCGCTGATCACCGCCATGCTGCTGGCATTCCCTAGCCTGGCGTCGAGCTTTCCGATCAACAACTGGCGTCGTGGCGTAGGGCTGGTAGTCATGACGCTGGCGATTGGCGGTGCTGGCTGGCTGCTACGTTCGTGGGTGCCGCCAGCGACGCTGTGGCTCACCGAAGTCGCCGTCAGCACCACCTTCGATAACCAGAGCCGCACCCCCGGCGACAGTATTCAGGAAATCGGCGTCAATCAGCTGCGCGGGGGGGGCTTATATGCCTATACCTCGATCAACGCACCGCGGGGTCTGGATGAGCGCATTTATCACGTGTGGCGTCATAACGGCAAAGAAGTCGATCGCATCGCGCTGGATATTCATGGCGGTCGCGAAGAAGGTTATCGAGCCTGGACCCACAAGCAAAACTTCCCGCCTGACGTGCTCGGCAAATGGCAGGTGAGGGTGCTCACAGACGACGGGCAAATGATCGGCGTCTTGCGCTTTGAAGTGACCGACCGCGATCAACCGGCGGTCACTCGCAAAAGATTCACCCCTGCCGGTTTGAAACCTGGCGCAGACAGCTATGATGCAGACGATTCGGACAAAGCCACGCCCGAGAAAAAGGCGCCCGCTGCGGCGCCATCCGACCCTGCAAATACCAACTAAGCTCGTCGCCATGACTTCATCCAACTCGTTGGCAACCCGCGCACCGACGCTTTCGGGCAGCGCACTACTGGATACCTCGAGCAATCCCACGCAGCTGTGGATCGCCGGAGACTGGACACTCGCCCATTACCCCAGCTTGCGGCACCAAACAGAAGTCCTGCGTGACGGATTCAGCGCCAGCACGGTGGTCGATTTGAATCAGCTGGGCGCGCTGGATACCGCGGGCGCTTCGCTGTTGGTCGAACTGCTTGGTGTCGAGCGCCTGCGACTCTTGTCAGTTCAGGCACCCAACCTACCGGAATCCAGTCGCGCCTTGATGCAGACGATTCAGGCCGCGCTGTGCGACTACTGCGCGCCGGTCAAAGACCCCGAAAAAGCCGTCGGCATGCAGTTGCTGGAGCGTATCGGTCGCGCAGTCGATGTGATCTGGAAGGACACGCTGCAACTGCTCGGCTTCGTGGGTCTGATCCTGCAAACCATTGCCCTCAATCTGTTTCGCCCCAAGCGCTGGCGCACGACATCGGTCATCGCCCACATCGAGCAGATCGGGCTGGACGCTGCGCCCATCGTGGCGCTGCTGACCTTTCTGGTGGGGGCAGTGGTGGCATTTCTCGGCGCCACGGTTCTGCGAGCCTTCGGCGCGACAATCTTCACCGTAGACCTGGTGGCGTTCTCTTTTCTCAGGGAATTCGCAGTACTGCTCACGGCGATTCTCATGGCCGGACGTACCGCCAGCGCCTTCACCGCCCAAATCGGTTCGATGCAGGCCAACGAAGAAATTGACGCCATCAGAACGCTGGGTTTGAGCCCTACAGAACTTCTGGTCGTACCCCGCGTGATTGCGCTGTTGATCTCTCTGCCAATGCTGACGTTTCTGGCGATGGTGTGCGGCATCGTTGGTGGCGGCGTAGTTTGCGCGTTGTCGCTGGACATCTCGCCCGCAATGTTTCTGTCGCTAATGCAGGCGGACATCGGCGTGCAGCATTTTCTGGTGGGCATGGTGAAGGCTCCGATCTTCGCCTTCTTCATTGCCTCGATCGGTTGCCTGGAGGGGTTTAAAGTCACAGGCAGCGCTGAGTCGGTCGGGGCACACACGACGTCGAGCGTGGTGCAGTCGATTTTCGTCGTGATCGTGCTCGATGCCCTGGCGGCGATGTTTTTCATGGAGCTGGGCTGGTGACCAAACGTTGCGTCCAACCGAGTGAAGCGGTGATCGAAGTGCGCGGGCTGTGCAACCGCTTTGGCACACAGAGCGTGCATGAAAACCTGGATCTGGATCTGTATCGCGGCGAGATCCTGGCCGTGGTCGGCGGCTCCGGTAGTGGCAAGTCAGTTTTGCTGCGCAGCATCGTCGGGCTGCGCCGCCCTGATGAAGGCAACATCCGGGTCTTGGGTCAGGACCTTCAGAATTTGTCGGAGAAAGGGCGCTCCCAGGTCGAGCGACGTTTCGGTGTGCTGTTTCAGAAAGGCGCGCTGTTTTCCTCGCTGACCATCGCCGAGAACGTCGCGTTACCACTGGTGGAGCACGCCGGGCTGAGCCGCGAAGAGGCCGAACATCTGGCCGGGATCAAGCTGGCGTTGTCCGGGCTGCCGTTGTCAGCGGCGCACAAATATCCGGCGTCGCTGTCAGGCGGCATGATCAAGCGCGCTGCATTGGCCCGAGCATTGGCGCTGGACCCGGACATTCTCTTTCTCGACGAACCCACCGCAGGTCTTGATCCAATTGGCGCGGCGGCGTTCGACCAGTTGATTCTGACGCTGCGCGATGCCTTGGGCTTGAGCGTGTTTCTGGTCACCCACGACCTGGACACGCTGTACACCATCACTGATCGGGTCGCGGTGCTGGCGCAAAAGCGCGTGTTGGTGGCCGACAGCATCGACAAGGTCGCCGCCACCAACGATCCATGGATTCACGAATACTTTCATGGCCCTCGGGGCCGCATGGCCTACGCCGCCGCCAATCATCAAAAAGAGGTCTGAGGATGGAAACCCGTGCCCATCACGTGCTGATCGGCTTGTTCACTGTGATCGTGGTCGCCGCCGCGCTGCTGTTTGGCCTGTGGCTGGCCAAGTCCAGCGTCGACACCGCCTTCAAGGATTACCAGGTTGTGTTCAACGAAGCGGTGACCGGCCTTTCACGTGGCAGCGCCGTGCAGTACAGCGGGATCAAGGTGGGCGACGTTATCCAGCTCAAGCTCGATCCGCAGGACCCACGCCGCGTGCTGGCGCAGATTCGCGTCACGGGCGACACGCCCATCAAGGACGACACCCAGGCCAAACTGGCTCTGAACGGCATCACCGGCACGTCGATCATCCAGCTCAGCGGAGGCACGCCGCAAAGCCCTGAGCTGGTGGGCGAAGACGGCAAGATACCGGTCATCATCGCCGCGCCATCGCCCATTGCGCGTTTGCTGAATAACAGCAACGACCTGCTGACCAACGTCAACGTGCTGCTGCACAACGCCAACGAGATGTTCTCCTCCAAGAACGTGCAAACCCTTACCCAGACCCTCCAGCATCTTGAGCAAACCACTGGCGCCATCTCCGATCAGCGCGACGACATTCGCCAGGCGCTCAAGCAACTGACGGTTCTCAGCAAACAGGCGGGCGGCACGCTGGAACAGACTTCGCTGTTGATGCGCAACGCGAACACGTTGCTCACCAGCGACGGCAAGCAGGTGATCGGCAGCGCCGAGAACGCGATGAAGTCACTTGAACAAAGCAGCGCCAAGATCAACGCCTTGTTGACGCGTAACCAGGACTCGCTCAACGGCGGTATGCAGGGCCTTGGCGAACTGGGCCCGGCGATTCGCGAGCTGCGTGAAACCCTGACATCGCTTAAAACCATTTCACGCCGGCTGGACGCCAACCCCAGCGGCTATTTACTCGGCAGTGACAAGAACAAGGAGTTCGAGCCATGAGGCTTGCCCGTCAGTCCATTCGCGGTTTGTTGGTCACGGGCGTGATCGTACTGTCCAGTGCTTGCTCGATCCTGCCCAAGACCGAGCCCTCCGATGTCTATCGCTTGCCGACTGCCACCACCGGCACAAAAAACCAGACACCGGTGCCGTGGTCATTGCGTATCGTGCGGCCAAAGGCCAGCGAAGCGCTGGACAGCCCTGGCATTGCGGTCATTCCTCAGGGCGATGTGATCAGCAGCTATAAAGGCGCGCGCTGGAGCGATCCGGCGCCGGTGCTGCTACGTAACAGACTGACCGACGCGTTTTATCGCGACGGGCGAGTGCAGTCGATCAGTACCGATGACAGCAATCTGCAGGCAGATTTCGAACTGGGCGGGGAGCTGCAGGCGTTCCAGAGCGAATACACCGGGCAGGGGATTGAAGTGGTCATTCGTCTGGACGCACGGATCGTCAACGACCGCCAACGGATTATTGCCAGCCGTCGTTTCGAGGTGCGTCAGCCAGTGGCTGACAAGCAAGTGCCGGTCGTGGTGGCAGGCTTCGGGCGCGCCAGCGATACGCTGACGACCCAGTTGCTGCAATGGGCCGTGGAACAGGGCCAGAAGAGCTACGCAACTGCGCCGAAGAACCAGTAGCAGACGAAGATCGCCGCGATTACGCCAGCCAGTTCCGCCAGCAGCGCACAACCGACAGCGTGGCGTGCGCGCTGAATCCCCACAGCGCCGAAATACACTGCCAGTACGTAGAAGGTGGTTTCGGTGCTGCCCTGAATGGTCGCCGCGACCAACGCCGGGAAGCTGTCGACGCCTTGGGTCTGCATCGTCTCGATCAGCATCGCCCGCGCCGCGCTGCCCGAGAACGGTTTGACCAAGGCTGTCGGAAGGGCATCGACAAAGCGGGTATCCACCCCGAACCACTGGGTGACGTGGCGAATCCCCTCAAGAATCAGATCCAGTGCGCCGGAAGCCCGCAGCACGCCCACCGCGCAAAGCATCGCCACCAGATACGGCAGCAGGTTTTTCGCTACGTCGAAGCCTTCTTTCGCGCCTTCGACAAACGCTTCGTAAACCTTGACCTTGCGCAGCGCGCCTATCACCAGAAACAGGATGATCAGGCCGAACAGGGTGACGTTGCCCAGTACCGAGGACAAAGTCGCCAACGCCGTGGCCGACAGCCCCGCCAGCACCGCCATAAAGCCGCCCAGCAACAAAGCGCCGGGGATCAAATAGGCGAGCACTACCGGGTCCCACAATCGCAGGCGCTGCATGACGGCCACCGAGAGCAGGCCAACCAGGGTCGAGGCGCTGGTCGCCAGCAGAATGGGCAGGAAAACCATCGTGGGATCAGGCGCACCTTGCTGAGTGCGGTACATGAAAATCGTCACCGGCAGCAGCGTCAAAGAGGACGCATTCAGGACCAGGAACAGAATCTGCGCGTTGCTGGCGACGGTCTGGCTGGGGTTCAGGTCCTGCAACGCGCGCATGGCTTTCAAACCAATGGGCGTGGCGGCGTTGTCCAGGCCCAAGGCATTGGCCGCGAAGTTGAGGGTGATCAGGCCGAGGGCAGGGTGGCCGGGCGGTACTTCCGGCATCAGGCGGGTAAACAAAGGGCCAAGGACTTTGGCCAGCCAATCGACTATGCCTGCCTTCTCCGCGATCTTCAGAAAGCCCAGCCACAGGGTCAGGGTACCGAACAGCAGGATCATCACATCGACCGACAACTTGGCCATGGCGAAGATGCTTTCGACCATCGTCGCGAAGATGCCAGCGTTGCCGCCGATCAGCCATTGCGCGAGCGCCGACACCGCCGCCACCAGAAAAAAGCCAAGCCATAGGCCGTTGAGCATCAGTTAGTCCCTCGAAAGATGCGGGGGATGATAGCGGCGCAGAGCGTAACAACAAACCCTAATACGCATTAAAAGCGGGACGGCACGACGTCTTCTGTAGGAGCGAATTTATTCGCGAGGAGTGTATCCGGCGCATCTAGGTTTATAGGGCCGACGCCTCGCGAATAAATTCGCTCCTACAGGGGTTATCTTCAAACCGCACAAACAACAAACCCCGGAAATCCGGGGTTTGGGGTCAAGCGTTCAATACTTCAATCGACCGTAGTCTGACCCGCAGGCAGCGCCTCGTTATTGCGCTCACGTTGCAGCGACTTCCAGTAGCGTTCGCCTTTGGCATCGTCGTACAGACCTTCCCAGCGGGAAATGACCAAAACCGCCAGCGCGTTGCCGATCACGTTTAGTGCAGTACGCGCCATGTCCATGATGCGGTCTACCCCAGCAATAAATGCCAGCCCCTCAAGCGGGATACCGACGCTGCCCAGGGTTGCCAGCAGCACCACAAACGACACACCGGGTACGCCGGCGATGCCTTTGGAAGTGACCATCAAGGTCAGCACCAGCATCAGCTGCTGCCCGATCGACAGATCAATGCCATACAGCTGGGCGATGAACAGCGCCGCAATGCTTTGGTACAGCGTCGAACCATCGAGGTTGAACGAGTAACCGGTTGGTACTACGAAGCTGCTGATTGCCTTCGGCGCGCCGTAGGCTTCCATTTTCTCGATGACCCGTGGCAGCACGGTTTCTGAGCTTGCGGTGGAGTAAGCCAGGATCAGCTCATCCTTGAAAATGCGCATCAGCTTCATGACCGAGAAGCCGAACAGGCGAGCAATCAGGCCCAGCACAACAAACGCAAAAAACGCGATCGCGACGTAAACCAGAATCACCAGCTTGGCCAATGGCAGCAACGAGGCGAAACCGAAGTTGGCCACGGTCACTGCGATCAGCGCAAACACGCCGATGGGCGCGTAGCTCATGATCATGTGCGTGACTTTGAACATGGTTTCCGAGATGCCTTGGAACACCTTCACCAGTGGCTCACGGACTTCGGCTTGCAAGCTGGAAAGGCCGAGGCCGAAGAATACCGAGAAGAAGATGATCGGCAGCATGTCGCCACGGCTGATGGCCGCAAAGATGTTCGACGGGATCAGATTGAGGATCGTCGCGATGAGCGCGTGATCGTGCTGCACTTCGGCAGTGGTCTTCTCGTACTGCGAGATGTCGACCGTTCCCAGCGTGCTCATATCGATGCCGGTGCCAGGATGGAAAACGTTGGCCAGCAGCAAACCCACAACAATGGCGATTGTTGTGACCACTTCGAAGTAGAGAATAGTTTTGAAGCCGATGCGGCCCAGTTTTTTGGCGTCGCCCATGCCGGCAATGCCAACGATCAGTGAAGAAATCACGATCGGAATAACGATCATCTTGATCAGACGAATGAAGATGTCACCCGCTGGCTGCAGAATATTGCTGATCCACCAGGCTTTCTCTGCGCTGAAGTGATTGAGCACAGCCCCCAGTGCGATCCCCAATACCAGCCCGATGAGGATTTGCCAGGCGAGGCTCAGTTTTGCCTTCTTCATGTCATTACCTTTGTTTTAGATGGCTTGGACATCCCTCGACCCACACCTGCGAATTCACCCCAATGAGTTGATCCGAAGCGCCGCCGACCGTGGAATGTTCCAGAAGGTCACCGCAAACGAGCATCCGAGCTCTTGGCAGGCGAAAAAGGGCGCAACTATTCCCACGCGAGCCCTGATCGTCTAATGCCGTAAATGACTACCTCATGCCGAATCGGCATGAGCAAAATCAAAGACTTAGCTGCTGCAGGTCTATTCAGGATTTAACAGGGTGCGCGCGGTAGTGCTGAGAAGTGGCTAAAACGTCGCCTGCAGGCGGTCGTAGCAGGTTTTTCGGAGGGCAAGACAAAGAATATTCATGTGCCGGCAAGCCAGATTTCGAGAAAATAATTCTCGATATACGGTCGTAGGACGTTTCTTCGCAGCTTGCAGGACGTTAACCGATTAAACGATATGACAAAAACGGCACGGCGCGCATGGGCCGCAAATGAGAGGTGAAGCTGAGGGTTTTGCGCTTCGCAAGTCCATCATCTGACTCAAGTAGTGAGTGAGATATTGGACCTGCGCTGCGGCTTCCTGACCCGGCCCGTAAACGGAGGTACTCCCTGTACCCCTAGGTCGAATCGATCATCCATTGACCAAAACAACCCGACCCCGTGGTCGTACGCCGCCGTCTTCGGGAGGCGCATGAAACAAAAAGGCTGAACCGAAAGCGCCAGCCTTTCTGCGTTTAAATCAGTACCAATTTGGATCTTTCTTCAATTGCTCTTTCAGAAGGCCTTGCATGCCTTCATCGGGCTTACCCAAGAAGCGGTAATCCGCGTGGCGCGTGGGCGACTTGTCCGCAGGCAAACCTGCAGGAACTTCGACCAACATGGCATAGGCGTCTTTTTTATCGAGACTAAATGCCACGATCAGACGCTTATTGATGCAAGTATCCTGGGTTTCGCAAAGCGGTCCAACCAAGTAGCCGTGACCCTTTTCGGTAACCGCACTCATCTGCTCAGACGATCCAGACAGATTGATCACCCAGTCGGGTAACCGCTCTTCTTTCTTTACGACATCGGACCACGCCTGGCGGTACTCGGGGTCTGAACTTAAAAGCTCATTCACCCGAGACTGCCCGTCGTTGGCCGCCATGGCCGTGGCACTGCTGCTCAGCAAGAGCGCCAGCACCACACCATGGAAGGGTTTAACCAACATGTCAGCCTCGACCGCGACGACCGAAGAAGAACGAGACTACGAACATCACCAGGAAGACAACAAAGAGGATCTTGGCGATACCCGTTGCGGTGCCTGCAATACCACCAAAGCCCAAGACAGCAGCGACGATAGCGATGATTAGAAACGTGATTGCCCAACTCAACATGATGATTCTCCTTTCTGTTTTTGATTTCTACACATCGAATCGGGATCGATATTTCGATGCAGATGCCCCTCTGACTTCAGTCGGTCAAAAGGTCCAGCTCTCTTAGAACACCCAGCTTTGCTGACGCGGAGCTTGCTCGACAACAGCGGCCCCCTCATCAGCCAACTGAAAACCCATGCCCACATCGGTTGCTTTCAAAGCCGTAGCGACAGCTACAGGCATGGACTGCCGATACACCGACTGGATCTGAGTGACGTCCTGATTTTGATTCCAATGATTGAATTGCTGAGCTGCGATCAGTGTGACCAACAACGCCAAGCTGGCGAACAAGCCTTGCTGCATATGCAGTGGCGAAATACGCATTTGAGCGAGACGCTGAGTGATCATTCCGATGCTCCTTCCCACCTTGGTGGGCTTCAATCTTGTTGGCCGGTGGTTCAAGCCTTTCTTGGGAGAAGTATTGCAGCCTGTGTGCCAGCTTTTTTTATCAAATAAAATCTATATAAATCAATCAGTTAATCAAACTATGGGATGGGGTCTTACACGCAAGCTGCACGATTGGGCAATTGGCATCGTGCGTAATGCACGACGAGGGGATGAGATTCGGAACGTTAGATGCAAAACATCGCAGGAGCGCGCTTGCCCGCAAAATCGTCAGCCCGTTCATCAACGATGGCGCCTGACAGAATGCAATCGCGGGCACGCGCGCTCCTACATGGCTGTCAACCGGCGGTGCGGGTTGTCACTCGCAACGTGTCGGCATTCACACCTTTAACCCCACGAATGTTGCGCGCGATCTCGACGGCCAGTTCTTTTTCGGCATAGTTGGCTACCACACCATCAAGCTTGACGACGCCTGCCTTGGTATCGACCTTGATATTCAGGCCGTCCAGTGTGCGGCTGTAAATAAGGCTGGATTTGACCTTGCTGGTAATCCAGACATCGCTGAACTCCTCACGCACACTATTGGCCTCGGCAGCGCTCTGGTCCTTGATCGCCTGGGTATCCCGGGCGCTTAGGCTGATCAGGTTGTTGACCTCAGTTACACCATCAGTGTTGCTCGCCAAGCTGCCGGCCAACTGTTTGGCATCCGCATTCTGCGCCTGACCCTTGAGGGTGACGACCCCTTGCTGACTGCTTACGTCAATCTTCAGCGCCTCGGTGACACTGTTCCACAGCAACTTTGATTTGATGGTCGCGGTGAGGGTGGCATCTTCAAAACGCTGAGCCATATTGGCCTTGGTTCCTGGCTCAGACGCCACGGCGTCATCAATCTCCAGCTGGTTATCAACCTTGTTGATGCCCTGTGTGTCGCCAGCGATCTGTTCGGCCAGCTCTTTATCGACCTCGTTTTCGACCTTACCCTTGAGGATGGCGGTGCCTTGCTCCACTTCGACCGACAGGTTGAACGGGCTCAAATGGCGGTTCAAAGCGAAGGCCGTCCAGATCGAGCCTTCTTGTCGAGCTTCGGCAAGCTGGGTTTGCAGATCACCCTTTGCAGCCTCGGCGGCCTGAGCAAAAAGCGGGGTAAGACCCAGCACGGTGACAGTGGCTGTGGCCAGGGCGATCTTCTTCAGCGGGTGCATGGCAAATCTCCAACGAATACGAAAGGACTACTTGAAAGACTTTGCTTAGCCCAAGTCGTTCTGTACTGAGTGCCATCACGGCTGAACCAGTCGTTGTCCTGGAGCGGCATTGTTTGCTGGAAAAGGGGAGGCGAATTCGCGGCAGGAGCAATTGTGCGCAGATAACTTCCACGTCATCGGTGTAATCAATCAGAATCAACCATGCAACTTGCCCGATGTTTCCGGGACTAACCAAAGATCATTCGTACAGGAGCGTAGGAAAAATGGAAGCAGCCACTGAGAATCAGGGCCGTATTCTGCTTGTGGATGATGAATCCGCCATCCTTCGCACCTTCCGCTATTGCCTGGAAGATGAAGGCTACAACGTTGCAACCGCCAACAGTGCGGCGCAGGCCGATGCGCTGTTGCAACGCCAGGTGTTCGATGTGTGCTTCCTGGATTTGCGTCTGGGTGAAGACAACGGGCTGGACGTATTGGCGCAAATGCGCGTGCAAGCACCTTGGATGCGCGTGGTCATCGTCACCGCGCACTCTGCGGTGGACACAGCGGTGGACGCCATTCAGGCCGGCGCTGCCGATTATCTGGTCAAGCCGTGCAGCCCCGATCAGCTGCGGCTGGCAACTGCAAAACAGCTGGAAGTTCGTCAGCTGTCTGCTCGACTGGAAGCGCTGGAAGGCGAAGTTCGCAAGCCCAAGGATGGCCTGGATTCCCACAGCCCTTCGATGATGTCGATTCTTGAGACGGCCCGTCAGGTCGCCAACACCGATGCCAACATCCTGATTCTCGGCGAGTCGGGCACCGGTAAAGGCGAACTGGCGCGTGCGATCCATGGCTGGAGCAAGCGGGCGAAAAAATCCTGCGTGACCATCAACTGCCCGTCTCTGACCGCAGAGCTGATGGAAAGCGAGCTGTTCGGTCACAGCCGCGGCGCGTTTACCGGTGCCAGCGAAAGCACACTGGGCCGGGTGAACCAGGCAGACGGCGGAACATTGTTCCTCGATGAGATCGGCGACTTCCCCCTGACCCTGCAACCTAAGTTGCTGCGCTTCATTCAGGACAAGGAATACGAGCGCGTAGGTGATCCGGTGACTCGCCGTGCCGATGTGCGCATCTTGGCTGCGACCAATCTGAATCTCGAAGATATGGTCCGTGAAGGGCGTTTCCGCGAAGACCTCTTATATCGCCTGAACGTCATTACGCTGAACCTGCCGCCGCTGCGCGAACGAAGCGAAGACATTCTGACTTTGGCTGACCGCTTTCTTGCCCGTTTCGTCAAAGAGTACGGCCGACCGGCGCGCGGTTTCAGCGATGAGGCAAGAGGCGCGCTGCTCAATTATCGCTGGCCGGGCAACATCCGTGAGCTGCGAAATGTCATTGAACGGGCCAGCATTATTTGCCCACAGGAAAAGGTCGAAATCACCCATCTGGGCATGGCCGAACAACCGGTCAACAACGCCCCACGCGTAGGCGCAGCACTGAGCCTGGACGAGCTGGAAAAAGCCCATATCGGTGCGGTATTGGCCACCAGTGACACGCTCGATCAGGCAGCCCGAACCTTAGGCATCGACGCCTCGACGCTCTACCGCAAGCGTAAGCAGTACAACCTATGATTTGTCGTCCATGAAGTTCGCGATGAAGTTACGCACACGCCTTTTTCTCAGCATTTCGGCCCTGATTACGGTCGCCTTGCTGGGTCTGCTATTGGGGCTTGTCTCCGTCATGCAGATGGCAAAGTCTCAGGAAGCTCTGATTCAGCATAACTTCGTCACCCTCGATCTGGGCCTGAAACTGCGGCAAAACCTGGGCGATCAGTTGGTCATGATGCTGCGTGACAAGCCGGTTCAGCCTGAACTTTTGCAGGCTCAGCAGCAGTTTCAAGAGTTATTGACGGAAGGGATAAACCACGACGTTCAGACCCATACCAGCAACGGCTTTGAACAGGCGCAGGTGGATTATAAAAACTTTGTCCAGGCCTATGAGCGCTCCCAAAACGCCGCGCTGCCTGTCGGTGACGACGCTGAACTCACTGCAAACTTCAATACACTGCGCAATGGGTTGCTGAGCGCCCACAGGCAAGCGCTGGAGAACATCAATCAGTCTGAAAGCAGCGCACGCAGCCATGCGCTCTGGGTGTCCGGGCTGCTGGGGCTGGTCGGGCTGGCGGTTCTGGGCATCGGCTTTATCACTGCCCACGGAATCGCCAGGCGTTTTGGCGCACCAATCGAGGCGCTGGCCAAAGCGGCCGACAACATCGGCCAAGGCAACTTCGAAGTCACTCTGCCGATCTCTTCGGCCGCCGAGATGAATCTGCTGACTCGCCGTTTCGGGGTGATGGCTGAGGCCTTGCGCCGACATCAGGTGACCAATGTCGATGAACTGTTGGCAGGCCAACAGCGCTTGCAGGCGGTGCTCGACAGCATCGATGACGGCCTGCTGATGATTGATCGCCAAGGGAAACTGGAGCACTTGAACCCGGTTGCCCAACGACAACTGGGCTGGGAAGAGGATCGCCTTGGCCTCGGGCTCGGTGACGCGCTGGGCCGCCCAGAGTTGGATGAGCAGCTTTATCTGGTATTGCGCGGCGGTACGCTGGAGCGTGCGCCAGAAGATTTGTCCATCGAGATCGACGGCGAGGCGCGACTGCTGACCTACAGCCTGACGCCGGTCAGCCACACAAAGGGCCACATCCTTGGCGCTGTGATGGTGCTGCATGATGTTACCGAGCAGCGCGCCTTTGAACGGGTCCGCAGCGAGTTCGTGTTGCGTGCGTCACACGAATTGCGCACGCCGGTCACGGGCATGCACATGGCGTTCGGCTTGCTGCAGGAGCGGGTGCATTTCCCGGCCGAATCGCGGGAAGCAGATCTGCTTAAAACCGTTAATGAAGAAATGCAGCGCTTGATGCAGCTGATCAACGACCTGCTCAATTTCTCCCGTTACCAGAATGGTCTGCAAAAGTTGACCCTGGCGCCCTTTGACGTCAGCGAATTGCTGGAAGAATCTCGTGTGCGTTTCGCCGAGCAGGCGCAGGAACAGGACATCATTCTGCTGGTGGAAATGCAGGAGCCGTTGCCACGCCTGAATGCCGACCGGGCTCAGCTGGAAAGGGTCCTCGACAACCTGCTCGACAACGCATTGCGCCACACCCCCCATGGAGGCCTGATCCGCCTACAGGCTCGCCGCCATGGCGAGCGGCTGATCATCAGCGTCGAAGACAACGGCGAGGGCATCGCCTACGGCCAACAGGCGCGGATCTTCGAGCCTTTCGTGCAGGTGGGGCGCAAAAAAGGTGGCGCGGGGCTGGGGCTGGCCCTGTGCAAAGAGATCGTGCAGCTACACGGCGGGCGGATGGGCGTGTATTCAAGGCCTGCGCAAGGCACGCAGTTTTACATGGCGCTGCCGCTTTAGCCCAACCTCAGGCGACGTCGTCGGCGCGTCGGCCGGCATCACGTCGTCCCCCGGTCACCAGTTCAGTGAATTTTTTTGCGGTCAACGGCCGCGCGAACAACCAACCCTGCCCGTAAATCACGCCTTCGCTTTTGAGCAATAACGCCTGGGATTCAAACTCGATACCCTCGGCGATGACCCGTAGTTGCAGCGCGTGAGCCATGCGGATGATGTGCGGTGCAACGCCGCTACTGGCTGCATCATGGCCAAGCGCGTCAATGAAAGCCTTGTCGATTTTGAGGCAATCCACTGGCAGGGTTTGCAGGTACGCAAGGCTGCAATAGCCCGTGCCGAAATCGTCGATCAATACCTGATGGCCCCGGTCGCGCAGCGCTTGCAGGTGATTGCGGGCAACCACGACATCGATCAGCCCGCGCTCAGTCACTTCGAATGCGATCTGCCGCGGTGCGACACGATGCAGAGCCAGCAGCCGGGCTGTCACTCGGCCGATTCTCGGCGCCATCACATCGCATGCTGCCAGATTGACGGAAATATACAAATGCGGATTGGCGCGCAGCAATTGGCCTAGCTGTTCGAGTAACTGTTGAAGGACAAAATCGGTGATCTGGCGAATCTGGCCGGTGTTTTCCGCCAGCGGAATGAACAGGTCAGGACTGGTCAGCGTGCCGTCAGGTCGTCGCCAACGCACCAATGCTTCGGCGCCGACGCAGATCCGCGTATTGAGGTCGAAGATGGGTTGGTACAGCACTTTCAATTCGCCGCGCCGCAATGCCCCGTGCAATTCGCCGCCCAGCGACAAGCGCTGGCGAACCACCTGTAGCACCAGCGCACCAATGCACAGCGAAACCAGTACGCTGGCAGGCACCAATAGCCACCAGGCGCCGGTGATCTTCTGTTGCAGGCCGCTACGAGGCGTGACCAGCACAAGCTGGTATTCCGGGCTTTGCGTGGGCATGCGGTAGATGAGTTGGTCTTGTGTGGTGATCAATGTTTCGACTGAGGACGGCGACCAGTCATCGGTGGGGGGCCATACCTGCGTCGGCCCCAGTACGGGAACCGCAGTGGCGCCATTATTAAGGACCACGATCAGGCTGCCGCCCGGGGGCAAATCGACCACATCGGTCAGATGACCGCGAGAAGTCGAGACGCGAAAATCGCCGCGTCCAAGCACCAGCGAGGCGAGGTTGTCATCCGGTTGCGTTGAGGTATTGAGCCAGTAATCGTAGGTCGGCCCGCGAATGTCCGGCACCCGAACCTTGCCGATCATGCTTACGCGGGTCCAGCTCGAACACAGAGTGGTGTCGGTCAGGAATGCGGCTTCGTAGATGAAGCGATAGCGGGCGTTGACCTCACGAAGCTGCTCGACCATTTGCGGGCTGCAGCCACGCAGCGGTTGGGCTTCCAGCTGATCCAGACCGGCGCGAAGCTGGCCGAACAACTGTTCAAGACGAACCAGAAAGCGCTCGCCCTGAGCATTCATTTGCGCGCTTTCCTGCTGCCGCGCCTGATGCATGGCCAACCCGAAACTGCCCGCCAACAACACAACGGCGCTCAACAACGCCGCCAGCAAAGCCAGCAGCCAAGGTCGGTAGAAGATTGAGCGTAATTGAGTTGTTGCTATCCACATTGGTTGATATCCGCGCGAATACCAATGAGGTATAGCAACAAGCACGGAAATAGCCCATCAAATCTGACGCGCACGTGAATTTAATTCTTGAGGTTAAGCACCTGGAGGATAGCTGCACTTTGCAGATCAGGCTCACCGTCGAACTTTTCCGGCCGGTAATGCATCTGGAATGCTGCCAGAACATGGCGGGTGGCAACATCCCATTGTCCCGTCTGTGGAGTTGGATAGCCCAGTAAAGCCAGTTGCTGCTGGAACCATGAGGCGGTTGGCACAAGCCCCATCATCTGCGACTGACGCTGCTCCACCCGCTGTTCGTCTGGCCAGACACCCAAGCCTGCCTGCGCCAGGCGCTTCCATGGGAACAGCGGACCGGGGTCGAGTTTACGCAGTGGCGCGATGTCGCTGTGACCGATGATGTGGCGCGGCTCGATGTGATTGCGTTGAACGATGTCTTTGAGCAGCACGATCAGCGCCTGAACCTGCGCTTCACTGTAGGGATACCAAAGCCTGCCGGTGGGGGTATCCGTGAAACCTGGATTGACGATTTCGATACCGATGGAGCTTGAATTGAGCCAGGTTCGACCTTCCCACTCGCTTTCTCCGGCGTGCCAGGCGCGCTGACTTTCGTCTACCAGCTTGTAGATCGTGGCTGGGCCGTCACCAATGAGGTAGTGGCTGCTGACCTCACCATGGGTCAACAACTGCAACGAACGCTCCAGCGATGCGGAGGTGTAATGAACCACCACGAACTGCGCGCGGTTGTCGAAATTAACGGAGGGATGACTGGTGTCGAGCTTCGGGCCACTGGCACAAGCAGTCAGCAAAAGGAGCAATAGAGCGGAGCAGAACAGCTTCATATCAAGACGGAACACGTAGGCGAGTAATGCAATAGCATAACGTAAGCTCCGCGAGCTGCTCAAAGAAAGGCCAAAACTGAAACATCCGCTTACTTCTTCGCCAGCTTGATCAGCCCTGCTCCAAGCGATTACGGCCTTCACGTTTGGCACGGTAGAGCGCTTCGTCGGCGCGCTTGAGTACCAGATCGCTTCGTTCGCCGGCCTTGAACGTTGTGATGCCCATCGAGACCGTAATAGTCACCGGCTCACCTTTGAAGTGAAAAGGACACTGCTCGATGGTCGAGCGCAAACGCTCCAGCAATATGAGCCCGTCCGCCAGTGCGGTATCAGGCAACAGAAAGACAAATTCCTCGCCACCAAAGCGCGCGATGAAGTCGTTGGGCCGCAGACGCCTTTTGAGCTGAGCGGCAATAATTTTCAACACCTTGTCGCCGGCCAGATGCCCGTAGCCGTCATTGATACGCTTGAAGTGATCCAGATCGAGAATCCCCAACAGCAGGCTGGCGCCGCTCTTTTGAAGTTGCTTGATCTCAAGCTCCAGACGCTCGTTCCACGCGGCGCGGTTGGGTAACCTCGTCAGCGTGTCGATCAGCGCTTTTTGCCGCTGTTCTTCCAGGTGAACACGAAAGCCCTGCGCTTCCTGCTCCATTGTCGCCACCCGACCGACCAGCGATTGCAGCTTGCTGGCAACTTCCTGCTCACGCTCATCGCGTTCTTTCTGGTGTTGATCCATGGCACCGATCAACCCTTCGAGCCGGCTTTCCAGCACGCTTTTCAGGCTGTCGAGATCGGCGGCGTCCTGGACGCTGGTTTGCAATCCACCGACGTGCTCGCGCAACTGCTCGTTCAATTGGCGAGAAGCGGACTGGGTGTCGGCGTGATCGGCGCTCGCGGCCTGGAGATTGCTCTGGAAAGACTCTAACCGGTCGTTCAACTGCTTGAGGTAGATCTCAAACTCATGGTGCCCGCTATCGGTAATGGCGAGCATCAAAACGGCGAGATCGTCGAGAAGAGGCAGTAATTCGTACCAGTTAAGTCCGTTTTCCAGGCGCAGTCGCATCGCTTGCGCTTGGGGACGGTGATGTTCTGGCAGCGTCAGGTCATCGAGCAGCCCCAAAAGCGTTTGCTCGATGTGTGCCGCGACCGAACTGTAAGTCGGTTCGGGAGACGCCGGCAAAGCGAAGGAGCTGTCCTCGTCAGATTCAATCGCAGCGTCTTGGGCATCAGCGTCAACTTCATCTGGCGCTACGACTGCTTCGTCTTGAGGCTCGGGCGGGGTGTCTGGGTTGTCCGGGATATCAGTGTGAGACGCGTTTTCAAGAGGCGAATTGGTTTCAGATGAAGTGGGCTCTACAACCTGCGTCGCCGCGGCTTCAAGCGTCTCTGGTAGCTCTTCTGGCAACGCGACGGCTTCGACGGCGGTCAGCGCGGGCGCGTCCAGTACCAGTTTTTCAGGGTCGTGATCGGCAGCGGGAACAGGCGTCGGCGGTTGCTCCAACTGTGAATCTGCCGCCTGCGGCGCAGGTTCGGGCTCACCAGTCACGATAGTTGCCGCCTGCTCCTGAACACGCGTTTGCGCGGGGGCCTCATTGGTCCACTGGATTTGCGCTGGCCCGACATCCTCTTCGGGTTCTGGCTCTGCGGCGTCTCGCCCACCAAATAGCCGTTGTAAAAAGCCGGGGCGCGTCGCCAGTTCAGGGTGCTCAACCAGCGCCAGAGCCTGACCTTGCAAACCGCTGAGTTCCCCCAACAAAAGCGGCAGTTCGCGGGCCTGATTTACTCGATCTTCAAGGCCTTTGGCGAAACGCTTCAGGGGTTTGCTTACTTCCTTGGGTAACGGCAACGCCTGAAGTTGCGTCACCAGTGAGGTCAACGCCGCGCCCATCTGCTCCACGCGCTGTTCACGCCGCTGCTCGGAATCGAGCACCGCTTTTTCAAGACGAGGTATCAGCGCAGCCAACCCTGCGTCCATGTCGTCGGTGCGCACCACTTCGCGCATTTCTTTCATGCACAGATCGACCGCCTTGTCCGCCCCCTCGGCGGCTAGGCTGGTACGCACCAAGCCACGGCGCAGCAAGTCGAGGCGCGCGTTCCAGCGGCGCTCCAACTTGTCTTGCTGATCAATGCTCTTGAGGTACTTTTCTTTCCAGCGTTGTGCTTCGTCGCTCATTCCACAGGTCCCGGAGGAGATCAGCTTGTTATCGGCAGGGAGTCCCCAATTAATGAGGCTGGCAAGCGAATCTCCACCGCGACCGGCAGATGATCAGAGATGGGATGAGCCAGCACCTGGACTTTCTCAAGTGTCAGGGTCGGGCTCAGCAGGATGTGGTCCAGGCAGCGCTGAGGGCGCCAGCTTGGGAATGTCGCTTCGATCTGAGGCGCCAGCAGACCCAAATCGCGCAGCGGCGACAATTCGAGCAGGTCGGAGGCGTGGGTGTTCATATCGCCCATCAACACTTGATGACGATAACCGCCGATCAGCTCGCGGATGTAGGTCAATTGCCGGGTGCGCGTGCGAGCGCCCAGTGCCAGGTGCATCACCACGATGACCAATGCGTCAGGGCCTTCGCCGAAGCGAACCAGAATTGCTCCACGCCCAGACGGCCCGGGCAGCGGATGATCTTCGATTTCCCACGGCTTGAGCCGACTGAGCACACCATTGCTGTGCTGGCCGAAGCGGCCGAGGTTGCGATTTAGTTGCTGATGCCAATACGGAAAGGACCCGAGTTGGGCGAGGTGCTCGACCTGATTGACGTAACCGGATCTGAGGCTGCCGCCATCGGCCTCCTGCAGGGCGACAAAGTCGTAGTCGCCTAGCAGGTTGCCGATCTTTTGCAGATTCCCGGCGCGACCATTGTGCGGCAGCAGATGCTGCCAGCCGCGGGTCAGGTAGTGGCGATAACGCTCAGTACTGATTCCCACCTGAATGTTGAAACTGAGTAAACGGAGCCGACCGTCAGCCGGCAGCCCCGTTTCCTGCAGATGGCGTTCGTTGACCTTCGCCGAAGGCCGGCCAACGATGCGTTCAGTACTTCCCCAGCGCGCCATGACGAGGCCGCTTACTTGGCGGCCATCGCCGCACGTTCTTTGGCGATGAGCTGATCGGCGACCTGCAGGGTTTGCTCTGGACCGCCGGCACTGCCTAGGTCGAAGCGGTATTTGCCGTTGACGATCATGGTCGGTACGCCAGTGATTTCGTATTTCTTGGCCAACTCTTTGTATTGGGCGATCTTGCCCTTCACAGCGAACGAGTTGAAGGTTTCGAGGAATTTGGTCTTGTCGACGCCCTGAGTGGCGACGAATTCAGCCATGTCGTTCGGGTCGGTCAGACGCTTGCCGCCTTTCTGGATGGCTTCGAAGACAGCGGCGTGAACCTTGTGCTCGACGCCCATGGTGTCGAGGGTAATGAACAATTGACCGTGTGCATCCCACGGGCCACCGAACATGGCAGGAACGCGGACGAAATGAACGTCGGCAGGGAGTTTTTCAACCCATGGATTGATGGTGGGTTCAAAGGCGTAGCAATGTGGGCAGCCGTACCAGAACATTTCGACGACTTCGATTTTTCCTGGCTCGGAAACGGGAACGGCGCTCTTTAACTCGACATACTGTTTGCCAGCTTCGATGGGCTCTGCGGCCTGGGCGGACAAACCAAACAAACTGGTAACAACCAGAGCGGCGCTGAGGATCAGATTACGCATGCTTAACTCCTGGGCATGAAAAGTCGCCTCGACGCGACCGAATTAGGACCGGGCGTGGAGACGTGAGTTCGCAAGTGTAACGCCTGCGGCCAGAAAAAAGGGCAGCTGTTCGCCACCCTTTTTGCCCCGCCGCAGCAGGATTCATTAACGCATATGTCAGAGCACGCAAAGTCGCCTCGCGCCTTAATCCGCCCTTAATGCAGGCCTTGGATATAAGCCGACAATGCGTCGATATCCTTGTTGCTCAACTTCGCTGCGATGCTGCGCATGACCATGGTGTCGCCGTCATTGGTGCGCTCGCCTTCGCGGAAGGCCGTGAGTTGTTTTTTGATGTAATCGGCGTGCTGACCGCCAAGGTGCGGAAAGCCCGCTGCGGCATTGCCAGCGCCGTTTGGCGAATGGCATCCGGTACAGGCTGGCAGGCCCTGATCGAGCTTACCGCCGCGGAATAGTTCTTCGCCGCGCGCTACCAGTTTGGCATCGGCGGCGCCGACGCTGCCTTTCTGGCTGGAGAAGTAAGCCGCCATGTCCGCCAGATCCTGATCATTGAGGTTATTGAGCAGTCCGGTCATTTCCAGGACGACGCGTTTGCCATCCTTGATTTCATGGAGCTGCTTGAGCAGATAACGTTGACCCTGTCCCGCCAGTTTTGGAAAGTTCGGTGCCATGCTATTCCCGTCGGGTCCGTGGCAGGCACCACACACCGCTGTTTTCGCCTGGCCTGCGGCGGGGTCACCGACTACCACATCAGCGGCGTGGGCAGCGCCGCAAAGGCCCAGCATCAACAGCAGACTCACGAATAGTTTGTTCATCGGCTAATCCAATACGGCTAAAAGTGAAATGAATAGCGGGCCTACTCTTTCATCCTGCGGATGATGGCTCGGTAGTCCTCGCTACTGTGGTCCCTGCACAGTCCACGCGGCAACATTCACGTAAACATGGGCTGACCACTTGTTGTTGTGTCTACTTGCTGTGCGTAAGTCTAGGCGGCTGGGGCGGGTTGTCACCCCGCCGAAGTGTATACTCGCCCCACTTAAACGGAAATGAACCACCTTGCCGCCCTCGAGCAGGCAACTTCCCCACCGGAAATCTCATGCAACTCAAGAATCCCATCCTCGGCCTGTGCCAACAGTCCAAGTTCATGCTCAGCGCCGCCAAAGTCGATCAGTGCCCCGACGACGAAGGTTTTGAGGTCGCGTTTGCCGGTCGTTCGAACGCGGGCAAATCCAGCGCTCTCAACACCCTGACCCACGCCAGCCTGGCCCGTACCTCTAAAACGCCAGGTCGCACGCAACTGTTGAACTTCTTCAGTCTGGACGACGATCGACGTCTGGTCGACCTGCCGGGCTACGGTTATGCAAAAGTTCCGATTCCCCTCAAGCTCCACTGGCAGCGTCACCTGGAAGCCTATCTGGGCAGCCGCGAAAGTCTGAAGGGCTTGATCCTGATGATGGACATTCGCCACCCGATGACTGACTTCGATCTGCTGATGCTCGACTGGGCGATTGCCAGCCAGATGCCGATGCACATCCTGCTGACCAAGGCCGACAAGTTGACCTTCGGCGCAGCCAAAAACGTGCTGCTCAAAGTGCAGGCCGAGATTCGCAAGGGCTGGGGTGACGCAGTCTCCATCCAACTGTTCTCGGCGCCCAAGCGTCTGGGACTGGAAGAGGCCTACACCGTGTTGGCTGACTGGATGGAACTGGAAGACAAAGCGCCTGCCGAGTAAATCGCAGGCAAAAAAAACCCCGGACTTCATGTGGGGAGGGGAAGTTCGGGGTGTAAGTCCAGACCACTAGGGAAAGGTCCGGATATCTGCCAACACTTAACACAACATAGGAGCTGAATGGCTACGTCAGCCATTCGCTAGCTCTGACAAGGATTTGGCGGCGGAAGTTCAAAACCGGTTGGAAATTAGTGCCGTACCGCCGCCTGTAGGAGCCAACTGTAGGCGAGAGGTCCATGCGGTGTACCGGAAGACGCCTCGCGAACAAGTTCGCTCCTACAGGAGGGCATGCGCGTTAAGTCAGACTCAATGCGCTTCGTCCCAGTTATTCCCCACGCCCACTTCCACCAGCAACGGCACGTCCAGCTCGGCAGCGCCGCTCATGTGCACGCGGATTTCCTGGCTGATCTGATCGACCAGATCCTCTCGCACTTCCAATACCAATTCGTCGTGCACCTGCAGGATCACGCGGGCATCCAGCCCTGAACTGTCCAGCCACCCATTTACCGCCACCATCGCGCGCTTGATGATATCCGCCGCCGTGCCTTGCATCGGAGCGTTGATCGCCATGCGCTCGGCACCTTTGCGCAAAGCCTGGTTCTTGGCGTTGATGTCTGGCAAGTACAGCCGGCGACCGAAGATAGTTTCGACAAAACCCTGCTCTGCCGCCTGGGCACGCGTTCGCTCCATGTACTCAAGCACGCCAGGGTAACGCGCGAAATAACGGTCCACGTACGCTTGTGATTGCTTGCGATCGACACCGATCTGCTTGGCCAGGCCAAACGCGCTCATGCCGTAGATCAAACCGAAGTTGATCGCCTTGGCGCTGCGGCGCATGTCAGTGGTGACACCTTCCAGCTCGACGCCAAACACTTCTGCCGCCGTCGCCCTGTGTACGTCCAGGTCGTTACGGAAGGCATGTAACAAACCTTCGTCTTTTGCCAGATGCGCCATGATCCGCAGTTCGATTTGCGAATAGTCCGCTGCCAGCAGTTTGTAGCCCTTGGGCGCAACGAACGCCTGGCGGATACGCCGACCTTCTGCCGTGCGGATCGGGATGTTCTGCAGATTCGGATCACTGGAAGACAAGCGACCTGTAACCGCGACAGCCTGGTGGTAGGAGGTGTGAACACGGTTGGTACGCGGGTTGATCTGCTCCGGCAAACGGTCGGTGTATGTGCTTTTCAGCTTGCTCATCGAGCGGTACTGCATCAGCACTTTAGGCAGCGGGAAATCCTGCTCGGCCAGTTCCTGCAAAACCGCCTCGGCAGTGGACGCCTGACCGGTGGCAGTCTTGCTGATGATCGGCATGCCGAGCTTTTCGTACAGGATCACGCCCAACTGCTTAGGCGAGCCTAGGTTGAATTCTTCGCCAGCGATGGCAAAAGCTTCACGCTCAAGCTCGGTCATCTTGTTGCCCAGCTCGACGCTCTGAATACCCAGCAGCTTGGCGTCGACATAAGCACCCTGACGCTCGATCCGCGCGAGTACCGGCATCAGTGGCATCTCAATATCGTTCAGCACCGGCGCCAGCGTTGGAATAGCGGCTAGCTTGGCTTGCAGTGTTTCGTGCAGGCGCAGCGTCAGGTCAACCTCTTCGGCCGCGTAAATCCCTGCCTGCTCCAGCGCGATCTGATCAAAACTCAGCTGCTTGGAGCCTTTGCCAGCGATGTCCTGGAAATTCACTGGCGTGTGGTTCAGATACTTGGCAACAAGACTGTCGCGGTCGTGACGGGTGGCGGTGGAATCGAGGACGTAGGACTCAAGCATGGTGTCGAACTTGACGCCCTGTACGTTGATGCCTTGGGCCTGGTCGCCGTCGATAGCGCAGTTGGCGAGCAGGTTGATCGCGAACTTTGCATGCTGGCCGACTTTGATTTTGGCCGCATCTTCGAGCATCGGCTTGACCGCTTTAAGCACCGCGTCACGATCCAGTTGCTGCGGCACGCCCATGTAGGAGTGGGTCAGCGGGATGTAGGCAGCTTCGTGGGTCTGGATGGCGAAGGAAATTCCGACAATCTGCGCCCGTTGCGCGTCAGTGCCATTGCTCTGCACCACGAAGGCGAACAGCTTGGCGGCTTCCAGTTTCTTCAGCCAATCGTCAAATTGGGTCTGCTCGAGGATCAGTTCGTACTTCGCCTCGATGACCGGGGCCTGCTCCTCAACGACGATTTCCTTGCCAGCCTGCCTGGCGTCACGTTGCAGGTCTTCAATCCAGCTTTTGAATTCCAGCTCGGTGTACAGCTCCATCAGCGCGTCGCGATCAGGTTCGCCGCAGTGCAGGGCGTCCAGTTCGATGTCCAGCGGGACGTCGATCTTGATCGTCGCAAGCTGGTAGGAGAGGAAAGCCATTTCCCGGTGTTCTTCCAACTTGGCAGCGAGGGATTTAGCCCCTCGCAGGGTCAGCGTTGCGACCTTGTCCAGGTTCTCGTACAGCTCCTTCAGACCGCCGTTGATACCGGTCAACAAACCTGCGGCGGTTTTCTCACCCACGCCAGGAACACCGGGGATATTGTCGACTTTGTCACCCATCAGCGCGAGATAATCGATGATGTGCTCAGGGCCGACGCCAAACTTCTCCTTTACGCCAGCCACGTCCAGCACGCTACCGGTCATCGTATTGACCAGCGTAATGTGCCCGTCGACCAACTGCGCCATGTCCTTGTCGCCCGTGGAAATCACCACCGGCCGATCCGCCGCCGCGCTACTGCGGGCCAGGGTGCCAATCACGTCGTCCGCTTCTACGCCTTCGACGCACAGCAGCGGGTAGCCCAGGCCTTTCACGCACGCATGCAGCAAATCGACCTGCACCCGCATGTCATCGGGCATGCTCGGGCGATTGGCTTTGTATTCGGCGAACATTTCGTCGCGAAACGTCCCGCCCTTGGCATCAAACACCACGGCAAACGGGCTTTCGGGGTATTGACGACGCAGGCTTTTGAGCATGTTCAACACGCCTTTCACGGCGCCGGTCGGCAGGCCTTTGGACGTAGCGAGCGGCGGCAGCGCGTGAAAAGCGCGGTACAGATAAGAAGAACCGTCCACCAGGACGAGGGGGGCTTGGCTCATGGGCAGAATCAACCTTTTCGGCGGGTCTGGCGCTAGAATGCGCGGACCGTTGACGACAAAGGAGCAAGGTTATCATGCGCAGGATGAATCGCCTGTTGCTGGCAAGCCTCTTGTGGGTTTGCCCGATGATCGCGATGGCTGCCGATGATGAAGCACCCTCGGCTGAGCCCGACGTCACGATTCGCCAGGACGGCGACAAGTTTATTCAGGAATACCGCGTGAACGGCTTTCTGTATGCGGTCAAGATTACGCCCAAGCACGGTAAACCTTATTTTCTGTTGCGCGCCGACGGTACAAGCGCGCAATTCATCCGGTCTGACCAGCCGGACATGCTGATTCCCCAGTGGGAAATTTTCAGCTGGTAACGTCCTACATTCACTTATTTGGCAGTCCTCTATGTCGGTTTTTACTCCCCTGGCTCGGCCCGAGCTGGAAGCTTTTCTGGCCCCCTACGGGCTCGGTCACCTGCGTGACTTTCAGGGCATTGCCGCCGGAAGTGAAAACACCAACTTCTTTATCAGCATGGAGCAGGGTGAGTTCGTCCTGACCTTGGTCGAGCGTGGTCCGGTGCAGGAAATGCCGTTCTTCATCGAACTGCTGGACGTGCTGCACGACGCTGATCTGCCGGTTCCGTACGCCCTGCGTACCACCGACGGACAAGCGTTGCGCGAGCTGAAAGGTAAACCGGCTCTGCTGCAGCCACGCTTGCCGGGCAAGCATCCGACCACCCCGAACACCCAGCATTGCGTGCAGATCGGCGAGCTGATGGGCCGTATGCATCTGGCAACCCGGGTCAATGTGCTGGAACGCAAAACTGATCGTGGGCTGAACTGGATGCTGGAGGAGGGGGCGAATTTCATCTCCCATCTGGACGATGTTCAGGGCGCGCTGCTGAAATCGGCCGTCGATGAGATCACACAGCATCAGTCCAAGATCATGGCCTTGCCCCGCGCCAACCTGCACGCCGACCTGTTCCGCGACAACACGCTGTTCGAGGGCACCCACCTGACCGGTGTGATCGACTTCTATAACGCCTGCTCCGGACCGATGCTGTATGACGTGGCGATTGCAGTGAACGACTGGGCCTCCCACGAAGACGGCACCATCGACGCACCTCGCGGCCGGGCATTGCTGGGGGCGTACGCGGGGTTGCGTCCATTCACGGCGGCAGAGGCAGAGCTATGGCCAACGATGCTGCGTATCGGTTGCGTACGGTTCTGGCTGTCTCGTTTGATAGCGGCCGAGACGTTCGCCGGACAGGATGTGCTTATCCACGACCCGATGGAGTTCCAGAAACGGCTGGAACAGCGCCAGGAGACGCATATTCCGTTGCCGTTTGCGTTGTAGCAACGACGGCCCCCTGTAGGAGCGCGCTTGCCCGCGATTGCGTTAGATCACTGAACGTTTACTTATCTGATCCACCGTAATTGCGGGCAAGCGCGCTCCTACAACAGCAGCGGCGTTACAAACTCTCCAGACAACCTGCCAAGTCATCTCCGAGCTTCGTCAGCAACTGCTCGTATCCCTGAGCCGTCGCGGGGGTGTAGCCGCCCAGACCATCGAGTTCCGCAAGCTTCACCGGCAACCCCGCGCTCAAGGTTTCTGCCAAACGTGGCCGCAGCGGTGGCTCACTGAACACACAAGTCTTACCGAAAGCGGCTAACCGCTTGCGCATCTCAGCGACATGCTGCGCCCCAGGCTGCACTTCACCGCTTACGGTAAATACGCCCGCATGCTCCAGCCCATAGGCTTCTTCGAAATAATCGAACGCCTCGTGGAACACAAAATATTTCTTATCAGCGATGCCAGCCACGCGAGCTTTGATCTTCGCGTCAGTGGCATCCAGTCGCTCATCGAAGGCTTTGACGTTGCTCTGGTAGCGTGCAGCGTTGGCCGGGTCAGCTGCGCTCAGGTCAGCCGCCATCTTGGCGGCAATCACTCGCGCATTGGCCGATGACAACCACAGATGGGCATCAAGACTGCCGGGGCGATGATCGTGATCATGCTCGTCTGCATCGTCGTCATCATGGGCCGCGCCTGCAGTGAAGTGGCGCAAATGCATACCCGGCAAGGACTCGACAGGAATGGATGGCTGATTCCGGCCCTCGAGTACGCGTGGCAGGAAAGTCTCCATGTCCGGGCCTATCCAATACAGCAGATCGGCATCCTTTACCCGCCGTACGTCGGAAGGCCGCAGCGCGTAGTTATGTGGCGATGCTCCCGGTGGCAGCAGCACTTCCGGGACCGCGATACCTTCCTGCACGGCAGCGGCAATCAACTGTAGAGGCTTGATGCTGGTCAGCACGCGAACGTCAGCCTGAGCGTTGGAAATATTTAGAAATCCAAGGAAGGATGCGACAAAAATCAAAAAAAGTCGGGACACGGTGACCACTCATGAGGGCAGGAACGGGTAACATAATAACGTCTCTCACAAAAGTCGTCGCCGCCCATGCCTAAAACACCGTTGGCCAGTCGCCCCCACGATCACTCTCACTGCGTGCATTCGGCCCTTACCGAAGCCGACACGCTGTGCGCTGGCAAGGGCCTGCGCCTGACCGCCTTGCGTCGTCGCGTGCTGGAGCTGGTCTGGCAAAGCCATAAACCGTTGGGCGCCTACGACATCCTTGCTGTGCTCAGCGAAGAAGACGGCCGCCGCGCTGCGCCGCCTACCGTTTACCGCGCGCTGGATTTCCTTCTGGAAAACGGTTTGGTGCATCGCATTGCCTCGCTCAATGCCTTCGCCGGCTGTAATCACCCCACTCACGCGCATCAGGGCCAGTTCCTGATCTGCCGCGAATGCCATGCCGCCATTGAGCTGCAGCATCCGGTCATCAGCGACGCAATAATCAACGCCGCCAAGGAAGTCGGCTTCGCCGTTGAAACTCAGACCGTTGAAGTGGTCGGAATTTGCACTGGTTGCAAGGCCGCTTGATGAGCGATGCGCTGATCCGCCTGAATGATGTCGTCGTGACCCGCGCTGGACAGAGCGTGCTGGAGAACATCCAGTTAAGCGTCCGACCAAATGAAATCGTTACGCTGATCGGACCTAACGGCGCGGGCAAGACAACACTGGTGCGTGCGGTACTGGGTTTGCTCAAGCCTGACTCGGGCAGCGTCTGGCGCAAACCCAAGCTGCGTGTCGGCTACATGCCGCAAAAACTGCACATCGACGCGACGCTGCCGTTATCGGTACTGCGTTTTCTGCGTCTGGTGCCGGGTGTCAGCCGCCCCACCGCGCTGGCGGCATTGGCTGAGGTAGGCGCAGAGAAAGTCATCGATAGCCCGTTGCAGGGCATCTCCGGCGGCGAGATGCAGCGCGTGCTGTTGGCGCGTGCGCTGCTGCGCAAGCCGGAACTGCTGGTGCTTGACGAGCCGGTGCAAGGCGTTGACGTCGCAGGGCAGGCCGATCTTTACGCGCTGATCACCCAATTGCGCGACCGCCACCAATGCGGCGTACTGATGGTGTCCCACGACTTGCATCTGGTCATGAGCACCACCGATCAAGTGGTCTGCCTCAATCGCCACGTCTGCTGCTCTGGCCATCCTGAGCAGGTGAGCAATGACCCGGCCTTCGTCGAGCTGTTCGGCCAGCACGCGCCAAGCCTGGCGATCTATCACCATCATCACGACCACGCCCACGATCTGCACGGCGAAGTGTGCGCAGCAACGCCCGCCCAAGCCCAGGATCACACCCACGACCACCCACATGGAGATGGCTGCAAGCATGGCTGATTTTCTTCTGTACGCCTTGCTCGCAGGCCTTGCGTTGGCGGTGGTAGCGGGCCCGTTGGGCTCGTTTGTGGTGTGGCGGCGCATGGCCTACTTCGGGGACACGCTCTCCCATGCAGCGCTGCTAGGCGTAGCGATGGGCTTTCTGCTGGACGTAAGCCCGGCCATTGCCGTGACCGTCGGTTGTCTGTTGCTCGCTGTCTTGCTGGTCACTTTGCAACAGCGTCAGCCTCTGGCATCTGACACGCTGCTGGGGATTCTCGCGCCGAGCACGCTATCGTTAGGCTTGGTGGCGCTGAGCTTCATGCGTGATGTGCGCATTGATCTCATGGGCTATCTGTTTGGCGACCTGCTGGCGATCAGTCCGACCGATCTGGCCTGGATTCTCGGTGGCAGCGCAGCGGTGCTGGTTCTTATTACTGCGCTGTGGCGGCCATTGCTGGCGATTACCGTGCACGAAGAGCTGGCAACGGTCGAAGGCCTACCCGTCGCCGCGCTACGCATGACCCTGATGCTGTTGATTGCCGTGGTGATCGCGGTTGCGATGAAAATCGTCGGCGTGTTGCTGATCACGTCGCTATTGATCATTCCAGCGGCTGCGGCACAGCGTCACGCTCGTTCGCCCGAACAAATGGCCTTCGGCGCCAGCCTTATCGGCATCATTGCGGTCTGTGGCGGGCTGGCGATGTCGTGGTTCAAAGACACGCCCGCAGGCCCGTCGATCGTGGTCTCGGCGGCTGCACTGTTCCTGCTGAGTTTCGTTTTGCCCAAGCGGTAGAACCTTGTGCTGGAAGAACAGTCATACTCGGCAATAATAAGTGGCGGCAATGTGCAATTACCGTTGTCCCGTCGCCATGCAGTGATCCGTTATTTTCGGTGCAAGGTACTTATGTGTAGACTTGCTCGTTTTTTGCGCAAATAGAGAATCGCAGGAATGAAGCCGTACGCATCCCGTTATCTGCTGCTTGCTGCATTTACCATTCTGTTGGCAGCCTGCCAAACCAAGCCCGTCGAGGCGCCCGCTCCGGTTGCGCCGCCTGACGAATATCAACAGCTGGAAAAAAACATCGCCAGCAGCGAGCTGGCAACCGCCGAGGACCAACTGGCGGCCCTGCAAACCAAGGCGCCGGATGATCCGCGTCTGGAACAGTATCAGCGTGAGCTGGCCGAGGCGTACCTGAGCCGCAGCCAGATCGTGCTGCAGAAAGGCGACGTCAATGCCGCTGCCACTGCACTGAGCCGTGCTCGCGCCCTGATGCCCAAAGCACCTGCACTGACCAGTGGCGTGAACGGTGCCATCGCCCATGCCCGTAAAGCCGAGCTTGAGAAAGCAGAAGCGGAGCTCAAAGCAGCAGAAGCCAAACGAATTGCGAAAGTGATCGATCCTTCGGCCGAAAGCACGACGGTTGCATTGAAGCTTGGCGATATGAAGCAACTGCGTCGTCAGCTGAACGATATCGCTGCGGACACCACCGCATTCAATTGCGAAGTCGTGCTGCAAGTACCCCGTGTTGATGATTACCCATGGTTGGCAACGCTGATCCACAAGCGCGTGACCAAGATCAATCCGGACTTCGAGCTTCAGCTTCGTCGTGAGATTGAAAAGGGCGAGCCCGCTCAGGTCATTCTGAAACCCGCCCAGCTCTGATCTGAAGCCAACAAAAAAAGGCGCTGCCGTCATGGGCAGCGCCTTTTTTGATTTTGACGACAACCCTGTAGGAGCGAATTTATTCGCGAGCCGGTGTATCTGAAACACCGCGATCAATGCTCGCCAACAAGTTGGCTCCTACAGGGAGAACAGCAAGTATCTTAAGCCGGAACAGCCTTGGCCTTAGGCTCGCGCGCCCAGACCCGGTGCTGCTTCATCGCGTCGAAGAATGCATCGAGTGACTTGCTGTCCGACACTGCCAACAGACCAGCATCTTCCTCAAGACGCAGCAGCGTGATCAGCTCCTTGGCGTCAGCGCTGAACGAGATGGCCTTCAAGTGCTTGTAAGCTTCCAGCACATAGTGAAGCGCCACGCCGTCGCCGCTCAACGCTTTGATTGACGCCGCGCCACCGGGAATGAACACCGCATCGAAAGCTACCGATGGCAGGCCTTCCTGGGATGCGTCCACTGGCAGCGATTTGCCGCCAGCAGTCTTCACCGGTGCGGAAGTCGGGCCGAGCACCTTGGCGTGTGCGCCTTGAGCTTCGACTGCGGCTTTCATGGCAGCAACCGCTTTGTCGTCCACACCGTCCGCTACAAGGATCGCTACTTTGCGCGACGAGATGTCGGCAGGCAGCAGGTTCGCCTGGCTCAGCAACGGCGAGTTATCCACAGTCGCTTTGGTTGCCTTGCGCACAGGAACGGTGCCGGCCTTCGGTGCTGGCAGGCCAAGATTGGTGGCCACGCGGGAAGCCAGTTCCAGGTCGATGTTCGCCAGAATCTCGTTCACCTGACGCTCGCGGATGTACTCACGCTCCACCTTACCCAACTCGAAGCTGTATGCCGCGATGATGTGCTCTTTCTCGTGGTGCGCCATGCTGTTGAAGAACAGCGTGGCCTGGGAGAAGTGATCGCCAAACGACTCACTGCGTTCACGGACCTTGTGCGCTTCGACACGCTCAGGATAGGTCTCGAAACCGCCATCAATTGGAGCCGATGGCGTTTCTTTCGGCCAGCCGCCATCAATCGAGTTCGGCTCGTAAGAAGCGCGACCCTTATCGATAGTGGTGCGATGTTGAGCATCACGCTGGTTGCTGTGATTTGGCGCAACCGGGCGGTTAACCGGGATTTCGTGGAAGTTCGGCCCACCCAGACGGCTGATCTGCGTATCGGTGTACGAGAACAGACGGCCCTGCAGCAACGGGTCGTTCGAAAAGTCGATACCTGGCACGACGTGGCCCGGGCAAAACGCAACCTGCTCGGTTTCAGCAAAGTAGTTGTCCACGTTGCGGTTGAGCACCATTTTGCCCAGCGGCGTCACAGGCACTAGCTCTTCGGGGATGATCTTGGTCGGATCCAGCAGGTCGAAATCGAAGTTGTGCTCGTCTTCTTCAGCCACCAATTGAACGCCCAATTCCCATTCCGGGTAGTCGCCCATCTCGATGGACTCGGACAGATCGCGACGGTGGAAGTCGGTGTCCTTACCAGCCAGCTTTTGCGCCTCGTCCCACACCAGCGAGCAGGTGCCGTACTTTGGCTTCCAGTGGAACTTGGCGAAGGTGGATTTACCTTCGGCGTTGATCAGGCGGAACGTGTGGATACCAAAACCCTGCATGCTGCGCAGGCTTTTCGGGATCGCCCGGTCAGACATGGTCCACAGCACCATGTGCGCGGATTCAGGCACCAGCGATACAAAGTCCCAGAACGTGTCGTGGGCCGAACCTCCGGTAGGGATTTCGTTGTGCGGCTCAGGTTTTACCGCATGCACGAAATCTGGAAATTTGATGGCGTCCTGGATAAAGAACACCGGCATGTTGTTGCCGACCAGGTCGTAGTTGCCTTCGTCGGTGTAGAACTTCACCGCGAAACCACGCACGTCACGCACTGTGTCGCCCGAGCCGCGCGGGCCTTGAACGGTGGAGAAACGCACGAACACCGGGGTTTTCTTGCCCGGATCGCGCAGAAACTCTGCTTTGCTCAATGCGCTGTGGTTTTCGTAGGTCTGGAAGTAACCGTGAGCACCCACTCCGCGGGCATGGACGATGCGCTCCGGAATGCGCTCATGGTCAAAATGCGTGATCTTTTCACGCATGATGAAATCTTCAAGCAGCGACGGGCCGCGGGCGCCGACCTTCAATGTGTTCTGGTTGTCGGAGACTTTTACGCCCTGATTGGTGCGCAGCGCCTGACCGGTTGCGTCAGAGCGAAACTGCTCAAGACTCTCAAGCTTGGCGTTTGTATTGCCCTTGTCCAGCGTGTCAGCACCTGCCAGCTCACTGGTTTTGCCATCGGGGGTATTGGTAGGTTTGTTCGTAGCCATCAGACAGAAACTCCTCGGTTCGGACGGCCCACTTGTATGAAATCGAGTGGGCTCTGTAAGCAAGAATTTCCCCGGAAATGGCACAGGGAAATAACAACGCTTATGTAATGACTGATGAGTGAAATGGCCGTTCCGTGTTTTTTTCTACCTTTGGTCCACCTTTGCATCTGCGCCTAAACCTGCCGCCCTTATTACCGTTCGGCAGATTGGTGATGAAATAAATGCTAAGAACGCTGGGCCCAACCCTGGCAGGACAGGCTAAAATGCGCGCCCGGTTTATCCAGCCAAGGGGACAGTAACCAGAAATGGCATCGCCCCAGCAGCCGACGAGTGTCCTGCCCGTCGGCTGATTCTTACCGCGCCCCCACAAGGTTCGCTACGTGATCGAGTTTCATAACGTCCATAAAACCTATCGGGTCGCCGGCAGGGAAATTCCCGCCCTGCACCCGACCTCCCTGCGCGTCGAAAACGGCCAGGTATTCGGCCTGATCGGCCATTCTGGCGCAGGCAAAAGCACCTTGTTGCGCCTGATCAATCGTCTGGAAGCGCCGAGCGGCGGCACCATTCTGGTTGACGACGAAGACGTCACCGCGCTGGACGCCGACGGCTTGCGCCGCTTTCGGCGTCAGGTCGGGATGATCTTTCAGCACTTCAATCTGCTGTCCTCCAAAACCGTGGCCGACAACGTTGCCATGCCGCTGACGCTGGCCGGAGACATGTCCACCGCAGCGATCAATCAGCGAGTGGCCGAGTTGCTGGAGCGGGTGGGTCTGTCCGATCACGCCAAGAAATACCCGTCGCAGTTGTCCGGCGGCCAGAAGCAGCGCGTCGGGATTGCCCGAGCACTGGCAACCAAACCGAAGATTCTGCTCTGCGATGAGGCCACCAGCGCGCTCGACCCGCAGACCACGGCGTCAGTGCTGCAACTGCTGGCCGAGATCAATCGCGAGCTGAAACTGACCATCGTGCTGATCACCCATGAGATGGATGTGATTCGCCGCGTCTGCGATCAAGTGGCGGTGATGGACGCGGGCGTGATCGTCGAGCAGGGCGCTGTGGCCGACGTGTTCCTGCATCCCAAGCACGCAACGACCAAGCGTTTCGTCCAGGAAGACGAGCAGGTCGACGAGAACGAGCAGCGTAATGACTTCGCTCACGTTCAGGGCCGCATCGTGCGTCTGACGTTCCAGGGCGAAGCGACCTACGCGCCGCTGCTGGGCACGGTGGCGCGCGAAACCGGCGTGGACTACAGCATCCTTGCGGGCCGAATCGACCGCATCAAAGACACCCCCTACGGACAACTGACGCTGGCCATTACTGGCGGCGACATGGACGCCGCGTTTGCGCGCTTCACGGCGGCTGACGTTCACATGGAGGTGCTGCGCTGATGGACACTTTCCTCAATCTGTTTTCCAACGTCGACTGGTACGAAATCTGGGTCGCCACCGGTGACACGCTGATCATGCTCGGCGTGTCGCTGGCGTTCACCATATTGCTGGGCTTGCCGCTGGGCGTGCTGATGTTCCTCACCTCGCCGCGCCAGTTGCTGGAGAACAAGCCGCTGTACGCCACGGTCGGCTTGATCGTGAACATGCTCCGCGCACTGCCGTTCATCATTTTGCTGATCGTGATGATGCCGTTGACCGAAGTCATCACCGGCACGTCGCTGGGCATTCTCGGCACGTTGCCGCCTTTGATTGCCGGCGCTACGCCGTTTTTTGCGCGGCTTGTGGAAACCGCACTGCGCGAAGTGGATCGCGGGATCATCGAAGCGACTCAGGCCATGGGCGCAACGACGCGGCAAATCATCGTCAAGGCGCTGTTACCCGAGGCGCGTCCCGGCATTCTCGCGGCGGTTACCGTGACTGCCATTGCGCTGGTTTCCTTCACGGCGATGGCAGGTGCGGTGGGCGCGGGCGGTCTGGGCGATCTGGCTATTCGTTACGGTTACCAGCGCTTCCAGAACGATGTGATGTTTGTGACGGTCGTATTGCTGCTGGTGCTGGTGCAGATCCTGCAAACCGTTGGCGACAAGCTTGTCGCCCACTTCTCACACCGTTAACAGAATTGGCCGATTGCTGATCGGCAGATGCACGCGGTATTTCTGCAGCGTGCATTCAAGGAGTAGACGCATGAAAAAGCTTTTGGCAGCCTTCGCCGCCGTTGTTGCCCTGTCGGCCCACGCCGATGAAACCGTGACCGTCGCGGCTTCCGCCGTGCCTCACGCCGAGATCCTCGAGTTCGTAAAACCGATGCTCGCCAAAGAAGGCGTGTCGCTGAATATCAAAGTCTTCAACGACTACGTTCAGCCCAATGTGCAGGTCGATCAGAAGCGCATGGACGCTAACTTCTTCCAGCATCAGCCGTATCTGGATGAGTTCAACAAGGGTAAAGGGACGACGCTGGTGAGCGTGGGCAAGGTTCACGTCGAACCGTTCGGTGCTTACTCGGACAAGCTCAAAACCCTCGCAGAATTGCCTGACGGCGCGACTATCGCCATGCCAAACGACGCGACTAACGAAGGACGTGCGTTTTTGCTGCTGGCCAAGGCCGGGCTGATCACGCTGAAAGATCCGAGCAACATCCTGTCGACGCCGCGTGATGTGGACCAGAACCCGAAAAACCTGAAATTCCGTGAACTGGAAGCCGCGACATTGCCGCGTGTACTCACCCAAGTTGACATGGCGCTGATCAACACCAACTACGCGCTGGCGGCCAAGCTGGATCCGACCAAGGATGCGCTGGTGATCGAAGGGGCTGAATCGCCATACGCCAACATCCTCGTGACCCGCGAAGACAACAAAGACGCCCCCGCCATCCAGAAACTGGTCGCCGCGCTGCACAGCCCGGAAACCAAAGCGTTCATTCTGGAGAAATACAAAGGCGCGGTCGTTCCAGCTTTTTGATCAATCCCTCTCGGCGAGCGGCTCCACTGTAGGAGCGCGCTTGCCCGCGAAGACTTAGGTGCATTCAACAACATCCCCGCGCTCGACATATCTATCGCGGGCAAGCGCGCTCCTACACCGTCATCTAACAATCTCCTACTTCCTCTCAACCAACCCCGGCAATTGCGCGATCAGCTTTTGGCTGTTCAACGGTGCGCGGATAAAACCTCGCTGTGTACCGTCGGGGCCGAGGAGGGCGAGGTTGCCGCTGTGATCAACGGTGTAGTTGGGCTTGCTGGTATCGGCGGGGATGTACGGAATGCTCACCGCATTGGCGATCTTCTGCAGATCGCTCACCGACGATGCCGTCAGACCCATGAACGTCTTATCGAAATACCCCAAGTAGGTTTTCAATTGCTGCGGTGTATCCCGATTGGGGTCGACGCTCACCAGCACAATCCTCAGTTTGGCCGCTGCTTCTCTGGGCAACTCACTCTTGATCTGGCGCAGCTGGGCGAGGGTGGTAGGGCAGATGTCAGGGCAAAAGGTGTAGCCGAAAAACAGTAGCGTCCATTTGTCTTTCAGCTCATCCATCACCACCGGTTGACCGTCCTGATCGATCATTTTCAGCTCTGGCAAATCGCGACTTTGCGGCAGCAGGATCACCCCTGCATCAATCAGCGCAGTCTGATCGCCCTGGCCTTTGCCAGACAGCACGCGGTTGACCGTCAGGCCCAGAATCAACGCGATGATGGCGACGAGGATGAAAACGGTTTTCTGGGTTCGGGTCATAAATTCAACAACAAGTAGTGGTCTACGAGCAGCGCGATGAACAGCAGGAACAAGTAGTAAATCGAAAACTTGAACGTACTGATCGCGGCATGCGGCCGGGTGCCACGGTACAACACGGCGGCCCAATACAGAAACCTCGCGCCCAGGGCCAGTGCGCACCCCAGGTATAACGTCCCACTCATGTGAATCACGTAGGGCATCAAACTCACGGCCATCAACACCAGCGTGTACAGCACGATGTGGATTTTGGTGTAGTGCTCGCCGTGGGTCACCGGCAGCATCGGGATGTCGGCTTTGGCATACTCGTCCTTGCGATGAATCGCCAGCGCCCAGAAATGCGGCGGGGTCCAGGCGAAGATAATCAGCATCAATAACAGTGGTTCGGCGGTGACATGCCCGGTCACGGCGACCCAACCCAGCAGTGGTGGAGCGGCGCCAGCCAGCCCTCCGATGACGATGTTCTGCGGCGTAGCGCGTTTTAAAAAGCCGGTGTAGATCACGGCATAGCCCAGCAACGAAGCCAGGGTCAGCCATGCCGCCAACATATTGGTGAAGGCCATGAGTAGCGCTTGCCCAATGATTGCGAGTAACCCCGCAAACACCAGAGCGGAAATGGGGGAAACGCGTCCTTCGGCAATCGGCCGCTTATGGGTGCGCGCCATAATTGCATCGATCTTGCGATCCACAACGTGATTGACCACCGCCGCACCGCCTGCACACAGTGCAATGCCCAGATTGCCGAACACCAAGACGTCCCATGCAACACCCGCACGCGTGGCAAGGAACATCCCGACCAGCGAGGTGATCAGCATCAGCACCAGGACCTTGGGTTTGGTCAGTTCAAGATAATCCCGCCCTAGGGCCTGCCCATGGCGGCTGGCAATCAAACTGCTCATCGACTGAATCTCCGTTAATTGCGCCGCCTGTAGGAGCGAACTTGTTCGCGAGACGCCCTGCCTGAAACAACGCGTCGCAACGCTCGCCAACAAGTTGGCTCCTACAGAAACGAGCCGTATCGATCGCATGCCTCTGTAGGAGCGAACTTGTTCGCGAGGCCTCCGGCCTGAAACACCGCGTCGCAACGCTCGCCAACAAGTTGGCTCCTACAGAACTGAGCCATATCGATGACAACGCCCTGTAGGAGCGAACTTGTTCGCGAGGCCTCCTGCCTGACACACCGCGTCGTAACGCTCGCCAACAAGTTGGCTCCTACAGAACCGAGCCATATCGATGACAACGACCTGTAGGAGCGAACTTGTTCGCGATACGTCCGGCCTGAAACACCGCGTCGTAACGCTCGCCAACAAGTTGGCTCCTACAGGTTTGGTGTCATCACCTGTGCGGACCGAGGTGCAGCATCATGTTCGCGTAATGCCACAAGCTCGGCGCGCGTTTGGGGGCGACGACTCGTACCGCGCGCACCCGGTAATTGATCAACGTCATCGTCAGCATCAACGCCGCGCCGCCCGCGTTATGCGCCACGGCCACCCCAAGCGGCAGGTGAAAAACCACATTGCTCAGGCCCAGCGCAATCTGCATTCCTAGCGCCAGCAACAACAATCGCGCCATGCCCCTGAGCCCTTCGAGATTGAGGCGCCAGGCCAGCGCCAACAGCGAAAACGTCACCAGCAGCGCGCCGATACGATGGGTCAAGTGAATGGCCGTTCGCGCATCGCTGTCCAGTTGCCCGCCCAGATAATTCGGACCGATGTGCTGGGTCAGGTGAAAGCCGTTGGCAAAATCGGTGTCGGGCCACCACTGCCCGTGGCACGTCGGTAAATCGACACACGCCATAGCCGCATAATTGGAACTGACCCACCCACCCAGCGCGATCTGCAGCACTACCAATCCCATCCCCACTGCCGCCATCCGACGCAACCGAAGCGACAACTGCGGCAGCGCCTCGAATTGGCCGCTTAAGCGCAGCGTCAGCAGAAACAGCAAACTCAGCGTCATCACGCCGCCCAGCAAATGCGCCGTGACCACCTGCGGCCACAGCTTGAGCGTTACCGTCCACATGCCAAACGCCGCTTGCGCAAACACAACGCCAACAAGCGCCAGGGGCAAACGTACTGGCTGACCTGCGATATGCCGACGATGCCAGGCATGCACGCCCAGCATCATGATCATCAATGACAACCCGCCAGCGAAATAGCGATGGACCATCTCGTTTCGGCCCTTGTGCTCTTCCACCGGAGAATCTGGGAAACGCACCTCGGCGTAGGCCAGTTGCACATCGGTTTTGGGCACGCTGATGAAGCCGTAACACCCCGGCCAATCAGGGCAGCCAAGGCCTGCGTGGGTCAGCCGGGTATAAGCGCCGAGCAGAATGACGACGAGGGCCAACCCAGTGGCCAGCAGCGCAAGACGAAATCCGGGCTTGGTCATCATGACCCCCTATCCGATGTTCGACAGCTTCAACAGCTGACGCATATCGTTGAGCAAATCCTTGCCGTTCACCTCAGCCCCGTAGCGCAGCACAAGGTTGCCGTGGGGGTCGACGATCCAGAGCTGCGGCAGGTCGATGCCCGGCGCGGCGCGTTGATAGCGCTTCATATCCAGCGGATAGCGCTGCAACTGCGGGTATTCGCGGGTCAGCCTGGCGTCGTAATCTGGGCTGAGCGGTTGTGAGGTGGTGATCGCATGGCTGGCGCGCGAAGCATCACGCCCCAGCCCGATCTGAATCTGCCGCGCCAGGTAAACCAGTTGCTGGCAATCGGCGTCGCATTCATTGGGAGCCGTCACCAGCAACTGCCAACGTTTCTCGTCGGACTGGACACCCAGCTCGGCGCGGGTTTCGCCGTTGCCGATCATCTCGCCGTGGAAGCTGCGGTTGTCCGGCACCCAAAACTTGAATTTATACATGCTGGTGGCGAGGATCATCGGCCCGACCGCCACTAACAGCACCAACATCAGCTGCAACCGACCTTTGCTGCGACTCTTGGGCGAGGGGTTTTCAGACGTGCTGGTGGGGCTCATGACCGTTCCCATGGGGGTGCTCCTTTTTCTTATTGTTCCGGCTGCCTTTGGTGTTGTTCCAACCCAGATACAGGTAGAGCCCGACCAGCGCCGCAGACATGGCAAACCACTGCACGGCATAGCCGAGATGTTTTTCCGGGCCCATGGCGACGACTGGCCAATCCAGTCGATACGCCGCCGGGCCTGGTTCCAGACGCAGTTCGTGAGCAAAACCTTCGCGGCCCATGTCGCTCCAAGCCTTCGCCGGATCAAGCGCCGTGATGAGTTTCGGCCAGCTGCCGCTTTGCGCATCGGCGTGCAGCTGGAACGTAGCGCCGGGCGATACGTAAACCCATGTGTCAAGACTCAGCGGTTCAACGGGCGTATCGAAAGCGGGCGGAGTACGTCGGTCGGGCCACGGCAACCAGCCACGATTGACCATCAACCAAAGGCCGCTGACTTGATCGTGAAAGGGCTGGATCAGCTCCACCCCGACCTTACCTTCGCGGGTGCTGTTGTCGAGCAAATAGCTGTGATCGGCATCGAAGGTGCCGCGCAGTTGTACGCGGCGATAAGCAGGATCGACAGTCGTGGGCAGCAGTTCGGCGGACACCGCAGGCGCGGCGCGACGCTCGGCATACGTGGCGAGCATGACGCGCTTTTCTTCGCCACGGCTCAACTGCCAAAACCCCAGCGAGACAAACAACGGCAGCATCGCCAACACCACCAGCGTCGGCGCAATACCGGGCCGGAAGCGCTTCATCAGGCGCCCCGATTTTGCTGACGAGCCACACCTATACTCCGTTGCATAGCGTTTGCTCCTGGAGTTGCCCCCATGCTCAAAGCGGCGATTGTTTTTATGCTGATTGCCACCGTGATCAGCCTGTTTAGCGGCCTGTTCTTTCTGGTCAAGGACGAAGCCTCATCGACCCGCCTGCTCAAAGCCCTGACCGTGAGGGTGTGCTGCGCTGCCATCACCCTGGGGCTGATCACCTACGGGTTTTACAGCGGGGAGCTGGTAACGCATGTGCCGTGGTGATCCAACCCCATCACTGTAGGAGCGCGCTTGCCCGCGATGGCGTCGTATCAGCACCGCTTATGTAGCAGGCACACCGCAATCGCGGGCAAGCGCGCTCCTACAAGGCTTGCTTAAAGCACATAAACGAACACAAACAACCCCACCCACACCACGTCCACAAAATGCCAATACCAGCTCGCGGCCTCGAAGCCGAACTGATGCTCGGCGTCGAAATGCCCGCGCAAAATGCGCATCAGCATCACAAACAAAATGATCGTGCCGATCGTCACGTGCGCGCCGTGAAAACCGGTGAGCATGAAGAACGTCGCGCCATAGATGCCCGAGCCCAAGGTCAGGCCCAGCTCGGTGTAGGCGTGGTGATACTCCTCGACCTGCAGCGTCAGAAAGCTAATGCCCAGCAGGATGGTCAGCGCCAGCCACAACTTCAGCGCGCCACGATGACCCTTCTTCAGGGCGTGATGAGCGATAGTCACGGTGACGCTGGAGCTGACCAGCAGGACCGTGTTGATCAGCGGTAAAACCCACGGATCGATGATCCCTTTGGGCGCAGGAAACAACTTGGGATCCGGTGTGTGCAGCAGCGGCCAGGTGTACTGAAAGTTGGGCCAGAGCATGTGCGCGATGCCCTTTGAGCCCTCACCGCCAAGCCACGGCCCGGCCCAGGTGCGCACATAGAAGAGCGCACCGAAAAACGCCACGAAAAACATCACTTCCGAAAAAATGAACCAGCTCATGCCCCAACGGAACGAGCGATCCATCTGCGCGCTGTACAGTCCTGCGCGGCCCTCTTTGATCACAGTGCTGAACCAGCCAAACATCATGTACGCGACCAAGAGTCCGCCGACCATGAAGATCCAGGGACCATGGGAATCGGGGCGCGCGGCTTTCATGTCGTTAAACCAGGTCGCCAGCCCAAACATCGTAACCAGCATCCCGACCGTGGCGATGATGGGCCATTTGCTCTGCGCCGGAACGTAGTAATGCTCGTGCAGGGGCGTTGCCATTTTTCTGGTTCTCCTTCTCGGGCGCGCTGGCCTAGCCGCCGGTTTTTCTAATAACGGGCGTAACAGTTGCAGCCTGGGCAACGGGCGGCATGCGAGCGGTGATGTCGAACAGCGTGTAAGCGAGCGTCAGGTGTTTCACATCTGCGGGCAGGTCGCGATCAACGATGAAGCGAACCGGCATTTCAATGCGCTCGCCCGGTTGCAGCATTTGCTGGGTGAAGCAGAAGCATTCGGTCTTGTGGAAATACACGGCCGCCGTGCTAGGCGAAATACTCGGTACGGCTTGGGCCGTCATGGGTTTCCCGGTCGGGTTCTGGGCGACGAACAGCATCTCGTTAACCGCGCCGGGGTACACATTCAGCTCCTCGGCCTTGGGATAGAAACCCCAGGACATGTCCGCTGAATTGGTCGACAAAAACTGCACCCGCACCTTTCGGCTTTGGTCGACGATCTGGGTTTGCTTGTACTGATCGCCGGTCTTGCCGTTGATGCCCAGCGCCTTGCACATCACGTCGTACAGCGGCACCAGCGCAAAGCCAAAGGCGAACATCGCCACCACCGCGATCAACAGGCGGATGACGAGGGGGCGGTTGGGTCCCGCGATGTTCATTTCACCTCCGGCGGCGTGACGAAGGTGTGGTACGGCGCAGGCGAGGGCACCGTCCACTCCAGGCCGTCCGCGCCGTCCCAGGGTTTGGCGGGCGCAGGTGCGCCACCGCGAATGGTCTTGATCACGATGAACAGGAAGAAGATCTGCGTCGCGCCAAAGGTGAAGGCGCCAATGGACGACACCATGTTGAAATCAGCGAACTGCAGGTTGTAGTCAGGCACGCGACGGGGCATGCCCGCCAGTCCCACAAAGTGCATCGGGAAAAACGCCATATTCATGCCGATGAACGACAGCCAGAAATGCAGCTTGCCCAGGGTTTCGTCGTACATGTGGCCGGTCCACTTCGGCAACCAGTAGTACGCCGACGCGAAGATCCCGAAGATCGCACCCGGCACCAGCACATAGTGGAAATGCGCGACCACAAAATAGGTGTCCTGGTATTGGAAGTCGGCGGGCGCTATGGCGAGCATCAGCCCGGAGAAGCCGCCGATGGTGAACAGAATCACGAACGCCACGGCAAACAGCATGGGCGTCTCGAAGGTCAACTCGCCCTGCCACATGGTGCTGACCCAGTTGAAGACCTTCACGCCGGTGGGTACCGCAATCAGCATCGTCGCGTACATGAAGAACAATTCGCCCACCAGCGGAATGCCCACCACAAACATGTGATGCACCCAGACGATGAACGACAGAAATGCGATGCTTGCCGTGGCGTACACCATCGACGTATAGCCAAACAGCGGCTTGCGCGAGAACGCCGGGATGATCGAACTGACCGCGCCAAACGCCGGCAAGATCATGATGTACACCTCGGGATGCCCGAAGAACCAAAAGACATGCTGGAACAGCACCGGATCACCGCCGCCTGCCGCGTTGAAAAAGCTGGTGCCGAAATGGATGTCCATCAGCATCATCGTCACGCACCCGGCCAGTACCGGCATCACTGCAATCAACAGGAACGCGGTGATTAGCCAGGTCCAGACGAACAGCGGCATTTTCATCAACGTCATGCCGGGGGCGCGCAGATTGAGAATCGTCGCGATGACGTTGATCGCACCCATGATCGAACTGATGCCCATCAGGTGAATGGCGAAAATGAAGAAGGTCACGCTCTCCGGCGCGTAGGTGGTGGAGAGCGGGGCGTAGAAGGTCCAGCCGAAGTTAGGCCCGCCGCCGGGAGAAAACAGCGTCGACACCAGCAACAGGAATGCTGCTGGTAATAGCCAGAAACTGAAGTTGTTCATGCGCGGCAGGGCCATGTCTGGCGCGCCGATCATCAGCGGGATCATCCAGTTCGCAAGGCCCACGAAGGCAGGCATCACGGCGCCGAAGACCATCACCAGGCCGTGCATGGTGGTCATCTGGTTGAAGAACGCAGGCTCGACGATTTGCAGGCCCGGCTGGAACAGCTCCGCGCGGATCACCATGGCGAATGAGCCGCCGAGCAGAAACATGCAGAAGCTGAACCACAGGTACAGCGTGCCGATGTCTTTGTGGTTGGTGGTCAGCACCCAACGCATCAGCCCCTTGGCCGGACCGTGCGCGTGCGCTGCACCTGCGTGGCCATGGTCATCGATCACTGCGCTCATGTTCTGTCTCCTGCGGTTTCCTGTTCCCGTTGCCTGTCGAAAACCCCGTCAGTGTAGGAGCGCGCTTGCCCGCGATCGCGGTGTGTCAGACAGGACATTTGCGTCTGACACCCGGCATTCGCGGGCAAGCGCGCTCCTACAAACTGTCTTGAGCCGGGCTCGTTCATTTCGCATCCGCCTGTTTGAGCGCCAGCACATCTTTTGGCGTGACCATGTCGCCCTTGTTGTTACCCCACGCGTTGCGCTCGTAGGTGACGACGGCGGCGATGTCGACCTCCGACAACTGCTTGCCGAACGCAGCCATGGCCGTGCCTGCACGACCGTGGAACACGACATTGAGGTGTTCTTCTTTGGGGCCGGTCGCGGTTTTCGAGCCCTTGAGCGCCGGGAACATAGGCGGCAGTCCCTGACCTTCGGCCTGATGACAGGCCACGCAGGTGGTGTGATAGACCTTGTCACCGCGCGCGACCAACTCGTCCAGCGTCCATTCCTTGCTGGTCAGCTCCTTGAGCTTGGCGGCGTCTTCCTTGCGCGCGGCGAGCCAGGTGTCGTAGTCGGCCTGGGATTTGGCCTCGACCACGATCGGCATGAAGCCGTGGTCCTTGCCGCACAACTCAGTGCATTGGCCGCGATAAATCCCAGGCTTCTCGATGCGCGTCCAAGCCTCGTTGACGAACCCCGGGATGGCGTCGCGCTTGACAGCAAAGGCCGGCACCCACCAGGAATGAATGACGTCAGCAGCCGTCACCAGAAAGCGAATTTTCACCCCCACCGGCACCACCAGTGGCTGATCGACTTCCAACAAGTAGTGCTCGCCCTTGGCCTCTTTGTTATGAATCTGATCCGCTGGCGTGGCGAGATTGCTGAAGAACTCGACATCCTGGCCCAAGTATTTGTAATGCCATTTCCACTGGTATCCCGTGATCTGGATGTCCAGACCCGACTCAGTGTTGTCGTACATTCTGATGAGGGTTTTAGTGGCGGGAATCGCCATGACGATGAGGATCAACAGCGGCACCACCGTCCACAGAATCTCGACCGTGGTGCTCTCATGAAACTTGGCTGCGACCTGCCCGGTTGAGCGCCGGTGAATGACCATCGACCAGAACATCGCACCGAACACCACGATTCCGATCACTACACAAATCCAGAAAATGGTCATGTGCAGATCGAAGATTTCGTGACTGACCTCGGTCGCTCCCGGTGCCATATTCGTGGTCCAGGCGGCGTGCGCCTGGCCGAATACCGACCACAACAGAAGGCCCATCCAGACTTGTGGATGTCGCATCATTGCGGGTTCCCCTCTTGTTCTTCTTATTTGCCAGCAGTCACATGCGGGCTAGGGAGCGGTGGTCAAGACACGTTACTTGAGGACCGGGGCCATGCCTGCTTTTACAGTCCGATGCATCAGGTGCTTTTCACTGAATCGAGTATAGACACGGCCCAACGCTGCGCAACGCAGTGGAGAAACCGGCAAACCCGGCTATACGCGTGCGCAAATACTGAGAAATATCGCGCCCACAACGGCAATAGCGGATTTTTAATAGCCGATGCACATAAGCATGAAGCTGTTATGACAATTGCGTCTTAAGGGAATTGATAAGCAAGCTAACGTATGACTTCCCCTATAATTCGGCCTGGTTTATTGCCTTCAGGAGCCTCCATGAACACCGCCGCTTTGCGCGAGCAGATCAAACGAGCACAGGAACACGAGGCGGCCACTGGTCAGTTATTGCGCCAACTCGAGTTACAACTTCCGCATTTGCACCCTGCTATCCATCTTCCAGAAGTGGACGCACGGGGCGTGCTAACGCGCTTTGTCACGGCGTATATCGACCAAGTGCCCGATCTGCTGGACGCGGCCAATGCCGTGGCGCAGGAAGCGGGCATCGAGGAACAGATCAAACCGGTGTTGAAGATCGCCGAACATTTTTTCGTCCAGCCACCTGCCATCATGGCTGGCCATGAAGGGCTCGACAGCCTGTTGGACGAGGCCTATCTGGCGCATCGCCTGGTAGAAGAAGTGAATGACCTGTACATCATGCATTTCGGCCAACCGCTGATTCCTGCCAACACCACGGTTGCAAGCGTGATTGCCCACCACTTGATCGGTGAAGGGTTCGCCAACCAATTGGACGAAGCCGTGCATCATGCCGTTGATGAATTGCTCAACGAGGACAGCTTTTCCCTGGAGTCAGTGGAAGCCCACCGCGAGCGCTTGAGCAGCCCGGATACCGAATCCGCCTGGAAACGCTGGCCGAGTCTGTCCCGGGAACTGGGCGTCGGGCTTGAGATGGAATGTCCGAAGGACTGAGGATCGATTTACAGCGAACAGTGATCTTTTGCGACCAACACAACTCATGTGGGAGCGGACCTGTCCGCGAAGAGGCCATTACATTCGATAAAAATCTATCGTCTGTTCAACCGTATTCGCGGACAGGTCCGCTCCCACAGGTGTTGCACACCACCTGCTAAATCAACTATCAATGCAACGCCGCGCCGCCCACCGTGGTGCGAATGCGGCCTTCCACCCGTCGTTTCAACAGCCGCTGCTCGACGATCAACCGTGAACCCTGCGTCGCATTAGCGCGGCCCCATTCTTCCAGCAACTCCAGGCAAGAATGGTCGATGTAACTCACGTTGCTCAGCGGCACGTGCAGCGTGGTACCCGGCGGCACGGCGGTCAGTGCCTGAGTCAGGGCAGGGACTTTCAGGAACGTAGCCGAACCGTTCAGCCGCAACTCCATCTCGCCTTCGGCCGGCAGGTCCACCAGATTGATCTTCAGCCGCGAAGCGTTGAGCGCCAGCTTCACCAGTGTCAGGGCAAAGCCCACCAGCACACCGGTCAGAAGGTCGGTGAAGATGATCGCGCTCGCAGTCGCTGCGTAGATGAACATCGGCATGCGGCCATAACGACCCAACCCTCGAAAGGCCTTCAGATCCACCAGTTTCAAGCCGGTGTACACCAACACGCCCGCCAGACTCGCTACTGGAATGCTCTGCAAAACGCTCGACAGCAACAGTACAAATGCCAGCAACCAAACGCCGTGAAAGATCGCCGACAATCGGGTTTTAGCGCCCGCTTGCACGTTGGCCGAGCTGCGTACGATCACGCCGGTCATCGGCAACGCGCCCAACAATCCGCAGAGCATGTTGCCTACGCCTTGTGCGCTCAACTCTTTATCGAAATCCGAACGCGGGCCGTTGTGCATGCGGTCAACCGCTGCCGCCGACAGCAGCGTTTCTGCACTGGCGATGAACGCCACGGCTATCGCCGCCACCAGAATCGCCGGATCAGCCAGATTCATCAGGTCCGCCGGGCGCAACCAGTCAATGGCTTCAGCCAGATTGGCCGGAACCTCGACGCGCTTGACCTGCAATGCCATGAACAGACTCACCGCCGTAGCGATACCTACGCCCAGCAAGGCGCCGGGTACGAAACGCAGCGCATGAGGCCTGCGCTTTTCCCACAGCCACATGACCGCAATTGTACCGAGCCCGAGCAATCCGGCCTGCATGCCGGTGCCTGGGCCTACGGCATTGAACAACGTTTCCGGGAAGCCGATCAGGTTGTCCAGCCCGGACGGCTTGGGCCCGCTATCGAACATCACATGGACCTGCGACAGCACAATTAACACGCCAATCCCTGCAAGCATTCCGTAGACCACTGCAGGCGCAGTCACCCGAAACCAGCACCCAAGCTTGAAGCGCCCGGCCAATACTTGCAGCAAGCCTGCAAGCAGAAGGATCGGTCCGAGCATTGCCATGCCGTGCTCACGCACCACCTCGAACACCAGCACCGCCAACCCAGCAGCCGGACCGCTGACTTGCAGCGGCGAACCCGCCAGCCATCCCACCACCAGGCCGCCAATGATCCCGGTGATCAAACCCTTGGCAGGCGGCATGCCCGAAGCAATGGCGATACCCATGCACAGCGGCAGGGCAACGAGGAAAACCACCACGGAAGCCATCAGCTCCCGTGGTAAGACCGATTTCAGATTTGTAATAGCCATGACGACTCTCCGGCAAATTCTTCAGGCGTGACAACGCCCGGCGGCACACAAAAATTGTGGCCGCAGCGAGCTTGAGTGAGGATCGAACCGTCAGTGGTGAATCAGATTCACACGCCCGGCAACACGATGTCCCTGGACGGGGGTTTAGTAACGACGTCTCGGCGTAGCCATCGGCGTTGGATGGTCGCCATCAAGGGACAGGAAGCAATCCTGTTCGGCGTCGTAGGCTCTGATGTCACTGGTCTCGATGTCGTAGACCCAGCCATGGATGAACAGCTGACCGCTGGCCATCTTCGACGCAACTGAAGGGTGTGTGCGCAAGTGCTGCAATTGAGCGATGACGTTTTCTTCAGTGAGCACGTGCATCGTTTCTTTCTCACCGCTGCAATTGCAGTTGTCTTCTACGACGGTGCGCGCGACCTCGGCATGACGCAGCCAGGCCGTGACCGTCGGCATTTTTTCGAGACTTTTCGGATTGAGTACAGCGCGCATGGCGCCACAGTCGGAATGGCCACAGATGATGATGTGATGAACGCCCAAGGCCATGACGGCGTACTCGATGGCAGTGGAAACGCCGCCGTTCATAGGGCCGTAAGGCGGGACGACGTTACCAACGTTACGGGTGACGAACAGGTCGCCGGGCGAGCTGTGAGTGATGAGCTCCGGCACGATCCGGGAATCGGCGCAGGTGATGAACATGGCTCGGGGTTGCTGGGCGGTCGCCAGCTTTTTAAACAGTTCTTCCTGCTGGGGGAAGATGTCAGTACGAAAATGCTTGAAGCCGTCGACGATGTGGCGCAGCGCTACATCCGCGGATTCCGCTTCGGGCAAAGCGTCCGCTGGCGCAACTGAAGGCTGTTGATCAGTGTCTCTCATGTCTCGTCCTCTCTGACGGATTGAAATGTAAGGTCCGCATCGACTGAAGGATGACCCATGCTCTGGGACAGCGGCCACATCTCTATGTGCGCGTCCGACTTGTTACTCGGAGTTACCATAAAGGCCCAAACTTAACTGAAACTGAATGCATCGCTCTAGCTCGCGGGTCTTGGTTAAGAAAACCTAATCCGGCACCCACCCTGTAGGAGCGCGCTTGCCCGCGATGATGTCAGTTGAGCCAAAGCATCTTCGTCGCCTGCCAGATGTATCGCGGGCAAGCGCGCTCCTACAGTGGCGAGAGCTGCTTGCCTACAGCAACGACATCTGCCCGCCCGGCCTGCAAAACGCATCGCAATCGAGCTTGAAACTGTCCCGTGCATCGAGACCGTGTTTCCTCACCGCGATACTGTAGCGCTGAGCCAGCAAATCCGCGAACACGCCTTCGCCACGCATCCGGCTGCCGAAACGGCTGTCATACACTTCACCACCGCGGGACTGGCGTACCAGGCTCATGACGTGGGCAGCTCTTTGAGGATAATGCGCTTGCAGCCATTCCTCGAAAAGCGGCGCTACCTCCAACGGTAGCCGCAACATCACGTAACTGGCTGCCAGAGCCCCCGCCGCCTTCGCCTCGGCCATCAAACCCTCAAGCTCCATGTCGTTGATCATCGGAATCATCGGTGCCAGCAACACACCCACCGGAATACCCGCCTCACGCATGACCCTGATTGCTCGTAAACGCGCCTTGGGTGCTGCAGCCCGGGGTTCAAGAATGCGTTTGAGTTCATCGTCCAGAGTAGTAAGGCTGATAAACACCGAAACCAGCCGCAGCTTGGCCAGCTCTGCCAGCAAGTCGAGATCGCGCAGGATCAAAGATCCTTTGGTGATGATCGTCACGGGATGGCGATAGCGCAGCAGCACCTCAAGCGTGGCGCGGGTGATTTTGTACTCGCGCTCGATCGGCTGATACGGATCGGTATTGGCCCCCAGCGTAACCGGCGCGACGCTGTAACCGGGCTTGGACAGTTGCTGTTCAAGCAGCGCCGCCGCATTGGTTTTGGCGATCAGCTTGGTCTCGAAATCCAGACCCGGCGACATATCCCAATACGCATGGCTGGGCCGCGCATAACAGTAGATACACCCATGCTCACACCCGCGATAAGGGTTGATCGAGCGGTCAAACGGGATGTCGGGGGAGGTGTTGCGGGTGATGATGCTTTTGGCCGTTTCAATGGTGACGGTCGTGCCTTGGGTCATAGGCACTTCCTGATACCAGCCGTCATCCTCAGCCACCGAGCGATTCGGCGCGAAGCGGTTGTGCGGATTAGTGGCCGTGCCTCGGCCGCGAGGAGGAAGTGGCGCAGACATGAGGGCTTTCCCGATAACTGTTTATACATACAGTACACCGATCACAGGCACAGCTCCACGCCAGCTGTGGTAAACGCCATACAGCTGATCAACGGTACAGAGAATTCTGGTGCGTCTTAGTCATCGGCTTACGCAATTGGCAACACACGTATTTCGTCGCAGACTTGCAGTTGTAACCAGAGTCGTTATTACTAAGCACCAGGCCGCTAATGATTAGCAGCCTTACACTAAGGGTCACATGAGTGACCACAGCAATATTCGAAAAGGATTTCGAAATGAACAACCGTATTACAGCAACCACGGCGCTTGCTTCATTACTAGCGCTTACCGCACTTTCTGCCACGGCCGTCCCTATTGACTCTCGGGACAAGCCTTTCAACCAGTATTCCTGGGTGACAACGCATAACTCTTACGAAAAAATCAATCAGAACGGTAAAGAGCTTCCGCAGCAGCTAAAGGATGGCGTCCGAGGCTTTATGCTGGACATCTACTTCAAGTCGCAATATACAAAACCGGAAGACAAAATCAGAGTATGTCATAAAGACCTAGCTTGTTATGGCACGCTTATCAATCAGCTCAAGAATGAATTTGTCCCATTCTTACGAAACAACCCTAATGAAGTTGTGACTATATTTCTCGAATCCTATGTCGAATTTCCCCAGCTGAAAGCAGTTTTCGATGCGGTTCCCGAGCTCGCAGAATATTCCTTCGATCCGAAAAATTTTTCTGGTAAGGAATGGCCGACGTTGAAAGAAATGGCCGATAAGAACAATCGACTGGTATTCATGACCGCCAGTACGAAAATTGTTGGGGACTACCCGATCGGTAATAAGAAAATCACTGTTCTATATGACAACGACTGGATGGTCGAAAATCGATGGGACACATTGGGCGCAGTGGCAGTCCCTCTGGCATCAGCGCATAACTGGTCATGCCCATCACGCAACGATGCCCTCCCACTGAAAACTCAGAAAGTAAATCAAAGGACCGGAAAAGAATGGAGCAGGCTCTTTCTGATGAATCAATTTCATCATTGGACGTCCCTTACCAATGACTCTGCGGGGTTTGACAACAACCTGACCTACCTGCTGCGCCGCGTCGACAACTGTGAAGTCACACCTAACTTCATTGGCGTGAACCACTATTCAAGTGGAGAAGTTGAACGCTATACCAATGCATTGAACAACGGCGGCATTTACTTTTATGAGGGCGCTAACGCTGACAAAAAACAGGATGCCGTTTGTGTTATTCCAACAAAGCCAGGCGTTGTAGATATGAAGGGTAACGGCTGTGAAAACGATGAGGCCCAATCCCTGACTTTATCCGGCGTATCCAAAGGCACCCGGATTACACTGTACGACAGCCCCTCCGGCAGCACTCAGGATGACCACCTTATCATCGATGTAAAAAGAGACATCGGCCTCAACGAACGAGTCGTTCTCCCAAACTTCCAGACGAATTACTCATGGAGTAGCTTTGATACTATCTACAACCGAAACAATGGTCTGAACGGCAAGATATCCCGTATCACTATTGACAAAACACCGACTGATTTTTCTGACTCTTCTATCGCATTCTATGAAGGAGGCAACGGTACTCAGAACCTTGATTGCGTTGTTCCGTTTGCGAGCCATCACGTAGTCAAAATGAAAAACAACAGCTTCGGCTGTTCTAATGACGAAATTAAATCCGCCAAAATCGTGAAAGCCAAAGCGGGGGCATCACTCAGTCTGTACGGACATCCGGATGGCAAGAATGATCAAGGTGTCACTACTATTGAAATCTTGAAAGATATTAAATCTCCCCTTAACATCCCAAGCTTCAACACCAGCTTCACAAATGAATACGTGAGAGTTGTTAACTATCATCATGGTATTGATGGCAAGATTTCTTTCGCAGGTTTACGCGGCACAAAATAGCATTACCGCTACATACATTCACCTAACTTGAACACGGCTGATCATGGATGCCCGCGATTAATTCGCGGGCATCCATGTTTCATTTCAACTTGGATCGACCGGCTTCTTCAATTTAGGATTCGGGAAAAACTGCACGCCCTGGACCTTCGGATCCGCTGGCTTGACCACGGGCTTGTTTACCCGTGTACCGAGCTCTTTCGGGATCGACTGACCTTGGGCATTGAGCGTGTCCGAGTAACCGCAATGCACGCACTCGCGATGCGGAACGTCGTCTTCGTTCCACATCATCAGCTTGTCAGGCTCGCTGCACGCCGGGCAGACAGCCCCGGCGATGAAGCGTTTCTTGGTCACTACAGCGGGTGTATCGGTCATGCTGCCGCGTCCTCACTCAAACCGCTATGACGCAAGAGTGCGTCAATCGAAGGCTCACGCCCTCGGAAGTCGACGAACAACACCATCGGCGCTTGCGAGCCGCCACGGGCCAGAATTGCCTCGCGGAAAGCACGGCCAGTGTCTTCGTTGAGCACGCCGTCTTCTTCGAATTTCGAAAAAGCGTCTGCCGACAATACTTCAGCCCACTTGTAGCTGTAGTAACCCGCCGCATAACCCCCAGCGAAGATGTGCGCAAAGCTATTGGGGAAGCGGTTATAAGCCGGTGGACGCATGACCGAAACCTCGTCGCGTACGCCTTCGAGCACTTGCAGCGTGGTGCGACCGTCGCCGTGAGTGGCGTGCAATTCGAAGTCGAACAGCGAGAACTCAATCTGGCGAATCATCATCAGGCCAGACTGGAAATTCTTCGCCGCGAGCATTTTCTCCAGCAGGTCCTGAGGCAACGGTTCGCCGCTCTCGTAGTGACCGGAAATCAGGGCCAGGCCTTCAGGCTCCCAGCACCAGTTTTCCATGAACTGGCTTGGCAACTCGACCGCGTCCCATGCCACGCCATTGATGCCCGAAGCGCCAGCATGCTCGACGCGGGTCAGCAGGTGATGCAGGCCGTGACCAAACTCGTGAAACAAGGTGGTGACTTCATCGTGGGTCAGCAGCGCAGGTTTGCCGCTGTCGGCCGGGGTGAAGTTGCACACCAGATTAGCAACCGGGCTTTGCAGTACGCCGTCCATAGTGCGACGACGATCACGCGCGCCATCCATCCAGGCACCGCCACGCTTGTTGGCGCGGGCATAGAGATCAAAGAAGAAGCGACCCACGTGCTGACCGTTTTCCTTGATTTCGAAGAGGCGAACGTCCGGATGCCAGGTGTCGAAGCCTTTGTGTTCGGCGATTTCGATGCCGTACAGCTTTTGCACAATGGCAAACAGGCCGCTCAGCACTTTATCGATGGGGAAGTAGGCGCGCAGGGTTTCCTGAGAAACGCTGTAACGCTGCTCACGCAGCTTCTCGCCGTAGAATCCGCTGTCCCAGCTTTGCAGGTCCGGGCAGCCTTGTTCGGCAGCGTAGGCTTTCAGTTGCTCAAGATCCTGAGCGGCAAACGGCTTGCTGCGTTTGGCCAGGTCGCGCAGGAAGCTGAGCACCTGATCGCTGGATTCAGCCATTTTGGTCGCCAGACTCAGTTCGGAGAAGCTGGCAAAGCCCAACAGCTTGGCCAGTTCCTGACGCAGGTCGAGGATCTGTTCCATCACCGGACCGTTATCATTTTTACCGGCGTTCGGGCCTTGGTCCGACGCACGGGTGCAGTACGCCGCGTAGACCTCTTCGCGCAGGGCACGGTCTTCGGCGTAGGTCATCACCGCGTAATAGCTCGGGAATTCCAGGGTGATCAGGTAGCCGTCGAGGTCTTTGGCTTTCGCGGCAGCAGCCATTTGCGCCTTGGCCGAATCGGTCAGGCCAGCGAGAGCCGCTTGGTCAGTGACATGCTTGGTCCAGGCTTGGGTCGCGTCGAGCAACTGATTGGAGAACTGACTGCCCAGCTCCGACAGCTTGCTCTGGACTTCGGCGTAACGCTTTTGCTGTTCTGGCGGCAGATCGATGCCGGACAAGCGGAAGTCACGCAGCGAGTGTTCGAGAATGGTCTTCTGCGCTACATCAAAACCGGCCGCTTCCGGGCTATTGGCCAAGGCTTCGAACGCTTGGAACAGCTCCCGGTTCTGGCCCATCTCGGTGGAATATGCGCTCAATGCCGGGAGACAGGATTCATAGGCCTCACGCAGCTCCGGGCTGTTACGCACGGCATTCAGATGGCTGACAGGGCTCCAGGCTGCGCCCAGGCGGTCGTTGAGTTCATCCATCGCCAACACCAGGCCAGCCCATGTAGGCTGCGAGCCTTGTTGGGCGAGCAGATCGACAATCGCAGCGCGGTTGTCGGCAATAATCTGGTCAATGGCCGGTTTTACATGCTCAGCGCGGATCGCCGAGAAAGGTGGCAGGTCGTAGGATTGCAACAGAGGGTTGTTCGCGCTCACGGTTTGGCACCTTGGCAGAAAGAAACACCCACGCATCTTAATTATAATCGGCGCCGGCCGCAGCTATCTCGCTACGATGGCCGCGCTATCAGCCCCAGAGAAGGAGCCTATCAGTGGCCATTCGCACCTTTCAGAACCATACGCCAATGCTGGGCGAACGTGCTTTTGTCGACCATTCGGCGGTGGTGATCGGGGATGTCGAGATTGGTGCCGACAGCTCTGTCTGGCCACTGACGGTCATTCGCGGCGATATGCACCGCATCCGCATCGGCGCGCGCACCAGCGTGCAAGACGGCAGCGTGCTGCACATTACTCACGCCGGGCCGTTCAACCCCGACGGCTACCCGTGTCTGATTGGCGACGAAGTGACCATCGGTCACCAGGTGATGCTGCATGGTTGCACCGTTGGCAATCGGATTCTGGTCGGCATGGGTACCACGATCATGGACGGCGCCGTGGTTGAAGACGAAGTGATCATCGGTGCTGGCAGCCTCGTGCCACCGGGCAAGCGACTGGAAAGCGGCTATTTGTATGTCGGGCGGCCTGTGAAGCAAGTCCGCCCGCTGACCGAGAAGGAGATCGCCTTCTTCCCTTATAGCGCCAGCAACTACGTGAAGCTCAAGGACCAGCACCTGGCGGAAGGCTTTGATCGGCCTTGATTGAGCCCTGATTCTGTAGGAGTGAATTCATTCGCGAAGCAATGTGACAGGCAGTGCAGGTGTGTCGGCTGTCCTGGCCTCCGCGAATGAATTCGCTCCTACAGCTCCCACACCGAGGAAACCATGCATTACCAAAACATCCTGTTCGACCTGGACGGCACGCTGACCGATCCACGGGAAGGCATCACCCGTTCGATTCAATTCGCCCTGAGCCGCCTGGGCATCGACGAGCCCGACATCACTGCACTTGAACATTTCATCGGGCCGCCTCTCCTGCAACAATTCATGCGCTCCTATGATTTCGACGAAGCGAAAGCCTGGGAGGCGGTCGGGTTTTATCGCGAGCGATTCCAAGTCACCGGGCTGTATGAAAACCTGGTATTCGACGGCGTTTTCCAGCTGTTGGAACTGTTGTCCGAGCAAGGCCGCAATCTGTTTATCGCGACCTCAAAGCCCTGGGTGTTCGCCCATGAGATCGCCCGGCACTTTGATTTTGCGCGGCATTTCAAATTGATCTACGGCAGCGAGCTGGACGGCACCCGAACCGACAAGGTCGAGTTGATTCGGCATCTGCTGGACACAGAAGGGCTGGACCCAAAACAGACTCTGATGATCGGCGACCGCAAACACGACTTGATCGGCGGCCAGCGCAATGGCCTGGACGTGGCGGCGGTGGGGTATGGGTTTGGCAGTCGTGAGGAGCTTGAAGCAGAAGCGCCGACGTACCATTTCGATACGCTGAAACAGCTGCATGAGGCGTTTCTCAAAACCTCATGACATCGCAAATTCTGTAGGAGCGCGCTTGCCCGCGATGGCGTCATTCCTGACAACGCGATGTCGACTGACACACTGCTATCGCGGGCAAGCGCGCTCCTACGAGTGTCAGCGTCAGGGCTGAGCCATCAAACGGTCTAAGGCCGCCTTACGCTCGTCCTTCGGCAACCCGCCCAGCTTTTCGACCGCCTGATAAAACGCCACCCAATCCCCGCCAACCTGTTTGAACAATGCCGCAAATGCCGGCACCCACTGATCGTAAAGACCGAAGGGCAGTAATCGGGCGTTGTTCATCGGGGCATTGATCCAGGCGTCGTAACGTTTGTCTCCCGCCCATTGCGTATCGCGCATCTGCCGGTAATCGGCACGCAACTGCTCAAATTCTGCCGCCTTGCGTGTGCGCATTATCTCGGGGGACAACGGTTGTGCGTAGAGCAGTTTCAGACGCTCGCGAGCGGCGAGCACCAACAGCGTGAATTGATCTCGGTGCTGGGTTTGCGAAGAAGTCTCAGGCGGCAAACCTCGCGCTGCCCGCCATTGCCGGGTGCCTTCCTGCTCGACAAAATTGGCGTAGGACTCGTTGAATTCGCTGTCATCCTTCACGTAGAACCGTTGATGCGCCAGCTCATGAAAAATCAGCGTCATCAGGCGTTCGCTGCCCCAGTTCATCATCGAGCTGATGATCGGATCGTTGAACCAGCCCAGAGTCGAATACGCCTCGACGCCGCTGACGTAGACGTCCTTGCCCTCCAGTTTCTGCAACGCTGCTTTGCCCCGCGCCGAGCCCTGATTGTAATAGCCGCGATAAGCGACGCAGCCTGCGATGGGGAAGCAATGGGTGACAGGTTCCAGCGAAAACTCCCCGGTCGCAAATACATTCCAGACCACATACGGACGGCCTATGTCGGCGTACAGGCGGTAGCTCTGGTTGTCCGGTAAATGCAGATGTTCGCTGGCAAAGACTCGTGCTTTTTGTGCCTGCGAAAGCCGATCGCGCAGTTTGGGGTCGCGACTCGGATCGGCAATGACGTCGGCAATGGGCTCCCGGGCTTTGAGCAATCTCAGCTGACCGGTCGCCAATTGGCTGTAATAAGAGACGCTGGAGCATCCGCCGAGCAGTAGCAAAATAACCGGCGCGCAGTATCGCCAGAGGGAAAGATTGAAGGAATTCATGCAGCGGCCTTAAAGTCGAACGCGTGAAGGTCTCAAAGCACAAGCGTTATGCCGGACAGTCGGCCATCAACGCAACTATCATCGCCGCGTCCTGATCATCCTGGAGCCTGCCATGCGCCTGCTTATTTTATTTGCTGCCCTGAGCTTGCTGGCCGGTTGCGCAGGCCCGCTACCTGCCGTCGACCCACAACAGGCCTGGGTCGACATGCACACGTTCACAGGCAAGCTGGTCATGGCAGATAAGCTCGACGGCAAACGCACAGAAGACGGCCGCTACTTTCAAGTAACGCCGGGCAAGCATGAGCTGGAAGTGCGTTATGACTATGAGTACGCGGCTGGCGGGCTAGGGCTGTCGATGGATCTGTATAACGAGATCACTTGCTACGTGACGGTCAAATACGACAACTTCGAAGCAGGGCGCCGCTACCGGCTTGAGGTGCGAGACATCGCCAACAGCATTGATGCGCAGCTCAAGGACGAGCAGCGAACGGTATTGGCAGAGGAAAGTAATGTGTTTTGTTTGCCGTGAGCCGCCACGGAAAACCTGTAGGAGCCAACTTGTTGGCGAGGCGGACGATTCGGTGTGTCAGATTCGATATCTCGCGAACAAAGTTCGCTCCTACAGAAGATCGCGTTGCTCGCTCAGGCGACATAGCTAGCGATCATTGTTCTGATAGATGATCTTCTTCGTGCCGTTTTCGCAGGTGCCGACCACCATGTTCTGATCCTGCACCTCGTCGTTTCGGACGATCTCCAACGTGTAGGAACTGACGTTCTGGGCCTGGATCTTTGCCTCGATCTCGGCCTTCAATTCCTCACAAGGCTTGGGCGCGGCGAACACAGTGCTGGAAAGGGCTGTGGCGATAACGGCTAAGACGATGCGTTTCATGCTTGACTCCTCGGACGCCGCGCAAGGGGCGGCGGCATACATACGACAGCCGCCGCACTGCGCGGTTCTCGACGAACACAAACGAAAACGACCCGCTCAGCTCAGCCGGGCGGGTCGTCTCAAGATAGCGCTGTGGGCGATTAGCTCAGCAGCGTTGCGTCCAGAGTGATTTTTGCGTTCAGCACTTTGGATACCGGGCAGCCTTCTTTGGCAGCAGCGGTCAGTTTGTCGAATTGCTCTTGGGTCGCGCCCGGCACCTTGGCTTTCAGGGTCAGATGCACAGCAGTAATCGCGAAGCCGCCATCAACCTGATCAAGGGTCACATCAGCGGTAGTGTCGATGCTTTCAGCGGTCAGGTTTTCACCACCAAGGATCATAGACAGTGCCATGGAGAAACAGCCTGCGTGGGCCGCGCCGATCAGTTCTTCAGGGTTAGTCCCTTTGCCGCCTTCGAAGCGAGCTTTAAAGCCATATGGCGCTTCGCGCAGTACGCCGGTTTCAGTGGAGATGCTGCCGATACCGGTTTTCAGGTCACCTTCCCAATGGGCGGATGCTTTCTTGACGATACTCATAATGTCTCCTGATGTAGGGCGTGCGAGGGATCGCACAGGAACAAGGAATCTGAGGATAGACGGTACAGCAAAGTTCAACGGCGATATTTACAGAGATAATTCCGACCAAAATAGTAGGAAATTTCGCCTCCACCATTGAAACCTCGTGTTTTGCCCTTATCCTATAGCCTTAACGCAAATATTTAGGCTTTAGGCCGGCTTTGCATGCGCTCACTCGATTGCAACCGCGCGCAGCAGCCCAAGAGGATACAAGCGACCCATGAAACGATTAGCCGATGTGAAGATTTCCACCCTCGATCTGGTGCCGGTTCGCGAGGACAAAGGCCCGGCCGACTCGTTGCGCAATTCGCTGGATCTGGCTCAGCACGTCGAAAAATGGGGATATAACCGGTTCTGGGTCGCTGAACATCACAACATGGACGGCATCGCCAGCTCGGCGACTTCAGTGTTGCTGGCGTATCTTGCTGGCGGCACATCGACCATCCGCGTCGGCTCCGGCGGCGTGATGCTGCCCAACCATGCGCCGTTGGTAATCGCCGAGCAGTTCGGCACCCTCGCCAGCTTATATCCAGGCCGGATCGACCTGGGACTGGGCCGCGCACCGGGGTCTGATCAAATGACGGCCAGGGCGTTGCGTCGCGAGCGCTCTGGCAGCGCCGATGATTTCCCCGATGACGTGGCGGAACTGATGGCCTACCTGGGCCCGCGCCAGCCACATCAGCGCGTGGTTGCGGTCCCGGGCACTAACACCAATGTGCCGGTTTGGTTACTGGGTTCGAGTTTGTTTAGCGCCCAACTGGCCGGGGAACGTGGTTTGCCTTATGCCTTTGCATCGCACTTTGCGCCGCGTTTCATGCACGAAGCGATTCGCGTCTATCGCAATCACTTCAAGCCATCGGCCACGCTCGATAAGCCCTACGTGATGCTTGGAGTGCCACTTTCTGCCGCCGACACCGACGAGCGTGCCGATTATCTGGTGACGTCGGTGTATCAACGGATTCTCGCGTTGATGCGCGGCCAGTCGCTGATGCAGCGCCCGCCCGTCGAAAGCATGAATGGCCTGTGGCTGCCCCATGAGCGTGAAGCGGTAATGGATTTCCTGGGGCTGGCGATGGTTGGCGGTCCGGAGAAAATCCGCGCCAAGCTCGAAGTGTTGCTGGAACAGACCGATGCCGATGAGCTGATCTTTACCTGCGACATGTACGAGCACGCCGATCGTTTGCGCTCTTACGAAATCCTCGCGCAAGTCGCGAAGGGCTGAGATCGGTGTAGGAGCACGCTTGTCCGGTATTGCGATATATCAATCACCTTTGTGGTGACTGAACAGACCACTTCGCGGGCAAGCGCGCTCCTACAGTCTGTGGCGCACCCATAAAAAAACCGACGCACGATGCGTCGGTTTTTTTATGCGTCAGCCAACGATCAGCCGCGCTTGTAGACCAATTCCTTGGTGCCGCCTTCGCAGGTGCCGACGACTTTGCCGTCTGCCGCTGCGCCTTTATCGACCGCTTCAAGGGTGTACGACGTCGCGCCGTTGGCTTTGATCTTGGCGTCGATCTCGGCTTTTACGTCATCACAAGACTTACCGGCCGCCATGGTGGTGCCAGCAATGCTCAACAGACCTACCGCCAAAAGAAACTTCTTCATGGGTCACACTCCCTCGTCAGGCTCTACTTCAGGCAAAAAAGGCCGCCTGGAAAGTAGCGGCCCAAATACGTTGCACTCGCCTCGGCTGAACGAACAGCGGGCTGGGTGTCGCGAAGGTTGTGGCAATCGGCCAGCTCAAAAGTTCAGAGAATCAGCTTTTGTCGATGCGAAAGCCCACTTTGATCGTGACTTGGAAATGAGCGACTTTGTTGTCCTTGATATGGCCTCGTGTTTCCAGCACTTCGAACCATTCCATATGGCGCACGCTTTGGCCTGCCTCGGCCAGCGCGTTGTTGATGGCGTCTTCAACCGTGGTAGTGGATGAGCCGACGAGTTCGAGCATTTTGTAGGTGTGTTCAGACATGGCAGTTCTCCTAAAGGGTCTTGATGGGAGCCTAGCAGCGAATTCGCTTACCTACGTCTGTGCCGAAAACCGGGTGAAAAGTTCAGAAGAAACGGTACTTCGACACTTGCACTGCACTTTCTCAAAACCCTGTAGTCCCAAACAACACACGCCACTCATCACTGCAGGAGAGTCAAATCATGCCATTCACGTCATCCCGTAAAGCATCGCTGCAAAGCATGGAAGCCGAGATCGAGAGTCTGCTCAAGTCGCTGGAAAGCTTGAAGTCGGACGCTTCGGACGAGTCGCGCAAGACCCTGAAGAATCTGAAAGCCAACGCCGAAAGCGCTCTGAGCCATTCGCGCAGCCTGCTGAGCGATGTCTATGAAGACGTCAAAGTGAAGACTCGCGAAACCAGCGTGGCCACCCGTGACTACGCACAAGAGCATCCTTGGACCACAGCCGGTGTGGCTGTCGGCGCAGTTGGCCTGTTGGCAGCATACTTGCTGTTCAAGCGCGGTAACTGATTTACGCCTGACCTGAGCGTGCCAACTCGCTTTTGAGCCATTGTGCCAACTGTTGAGCTCGACCGTCTGCGGCACGTTTGGGTACCCACAACGCCAGTTGCGCCGGGGTTTCGCTGAAGCCCCATGGCGCAGCCAGGCGTCCCGCCTTCAAGTCGTCGGCCACCAACGGTTCTGGGGCGATGGCGATTCCCAAGCCCGCTGATGCGGCTTCCAGTAAATAATACAAATGCTCGAAATCCTGCCCGTAACGCAGGTCTTCAGGATTAATTTCGTTTTGCTGCGCCCAACTCGGCCACGCTTGAGGCCGCGAGGTTGTCTGCAGCAGCAGTTCTTGAGTTAGGGAACGCGCGGGCAGTGCCTTTAAGTCTTCGAATCGTTCGAAGCGAGGGCTCACCACCGGTCCGATCCGCTCATTGGCCAGTTCAAATACTTGCATATCCGCAGGCCACGGTGGCTCAGCGAAGACCAGTAAAGCGTCGAGCCCTGGGCGTCTGGGGTCGAGATCACCTTCACCAGCCGACAGATGCAGCCGTAAATCCGGCAGGTCCGCATTCAGCCGTCCGAGGCGTGGGATAAACCAGCGTGCCAGCAGGCTCCCCGAACATCCCAAGACAAACGGTGCATCGGCACTGGTTTTACTAAGTTCTGCACAAACAGTGCGCAATCGGTCAAACGCCTCACCGCTGGCATCACGCAGGCGAACGCCGGCATCTGTGAGTTTCAAGCCGCGGCCGTCTTTGCTGAACAGGCTCACCCCCAAATGCTCTTCGAGCACCTTCAATTGGCGACTGACCGCGCCGTGGGTAACGTGTAGCTGCTCCGCTGCCTGACTGACACTATTCAGGCGCGCAGTAGCTTCAAATGCACGCAAAGCGTTAAGCGGGGGAAGGTCTCGGCTCATGGTATCTGTGAGTTTTCCTGACAGGTTGCTCCGATCTTATCGGTTTTAATCCACCATGACGCTGGTTAAAGTATGTTCACTGCCTGAACGGCAATCCTCATTCGTTACCCGGAGGTTCCATGAGCCAGACCCAGACCCAATTTCGTAACGGCCCCGACGCCAAAGGCATGTTCGGATCGTTCGGTGGTCGGTACGTCGCTGAAACGCTGATGCCGCTGATCCTTGATCTGAACCGCGAATACGAAGCGGCCAAAGTTGATCCTTCTTTCCTCAAGGACCTGGCGTACTTTCAGCGCGACTATGTAGGCCGTCCAAACCCTCTGTATTTTGCCGAGCGTCTGACTGAGCACTGCGGCGGTGCAAAGATTTACTTCAAGCGCGAAGAGCTCAATCACACTGGCGCTCACAAGATCAACAACTGCATCGGCCAAGTCCTGTTGGCGCGGCGCATGGGTAAAAAACGCATCATCGCCGAGACCGGCGCAGGGATGCACGGCGTAGCGACCGCAACGGTGGCGGCGCGCTTTGGCTTGCAATGCGTGATCTACATGGGCACCACCGACATTGATCGCCAACAGGCCAACGTGTTCCGCATGAAGCTGCTGGGTGCTGAAATCATCCCGGTCGTCGCGGGTACCGGCACCTTGAAAGACGCAATGAACGAAGCACTGCGTGACTGGGTGACCAATGTCGACAGCACGTTTTACATGATTGGCACAGTGGCCGGTCCTCACCCGTACCCAGCGATGGTGCGGGACTTCCAGGCGGTCATTGGTAAGGAAACCCGCGAGCAGATGCTGGCTCAAGAGGGCCGTCTGCCCGACTCCCTGGTGGCGTGTATTGGCGGTGGTTCCAATGCGATGGGGCTGTTCCACCCGTTTCTGGATGACACCGGCATCGACATCATCGGCGTTGAAGCGGCCGGTCACGGGATCGAAACCGGCAAGCACGCGGCCAGCCTGAATGGAGGCGTGCCTGGTGTGCTGCACGGCAACCGCACCTTCCTGCTGCAAGACGACGACGGCCAGATCACCGACGCTCACTCTATTTCTGCAGGTCTGGATTACCCGGGCATCGGCCCTGAACACGCCTGGTTGCATGACATCGGCCGCGTTCAGTACACCTCGGTCACCGACGACGAGGCACTGGCGGCGTTTCATCAGTGCTGCAGGCTTGAAGGGATCATTCCTGCGCTGGAAACCGCGCACGCCTTGGCCGAGGCGGTCAAACGCGCTCCGTCGCTGCCGAAAGATCACTTGATGGTGATCAACCTGTCCGGCCGTGGCGACAAGGATATGCAAACCGTGATGCACCACCTGGATCTGTCCAAGCAGGAGAAACACTGATGAGCCGCCTGCAGACACGCTTTGCCGAACTCAAGCAGCAAAACCGCGCAGCATTGGTGACCTTTGTCACTGGTGGCGATCCGGACTACGACACATCGCTGGCGATCCTCAAAGGCCTGCCTAAACACGGTGCTGATGTGATCGAACTGGGTATGCCCTTCACCGATCCGATGGCAGACGGTCCGGCCATTCAGTTGGCCAACATCCGTGCGCTGGCCGCCAAGCAAAACCTGGCGAAAACCCTGCAGATGGTCAGCGAGTTTCGTGTCGAAGACCAAACTACTCCGCTGGTGCTGATGGGTTACTACAACCCGATTCACGCCTACGGCATTGAGCGCTTCATCGCAGCGGCCAGTGAAGCCGGGGTAGATGGCTTGATCGTGGTGGACTTGCCGCCAGAGCACAACGAGGAGCTGTGTGATCCGGCCCAGGCGGCAGGCCTGGACTTTATTCGCCTGACCACGCCGACCACTGACGATGTGCGGCTACCAACCGTGCTCAACGGCAGCTCAGGGTTCGTTTACTACGTGTCCGTTGCCGGGGTGACCGGTGCAGGCGCGGCGACAACTGATCAGGTCAAAGAGGCCATCGAACGTTTGCGTCGTCACACTGATCTGCCGATCAGCGTTGGTTTCGGTATCCGTACCCCGGAACAGGCAGCCGCGATTGCCCGACTGGCTGAGGGTGTGGTTGTCGGATCGGCGTTGATTGATTGCATCGCCAGCGCCAAATCCTCTGACGAAGCCATCACTGGCGTGCTGACACTTTGCTCGGCATTGTCTGAAGGCGTACGCAACGCGCGGGTCGGCTGAAGGTAAAGATTCTGATACACAGGAATTAGCCGCTCGGTACGCAGACTAAGCAATACAGCAAAGGGGTTCAGGACCAGATCCTGAGTCCTTTTTTGTTGTCTCGTATGGGTTCAGGAGCACTACATGAAAGTCTCAAACCGTTTGATTGCCGGGGTTGGCATCTTAATGATCAGCGCTACCACGCTGGTTAATGCAGCAGGGCCCGACGAGCGAGGCGGCCAGGACAATCGTGGTCCGGCCAACCATCAGGATCAGAATCAAGGTCACGGCAACGAACACGGCAACAATCAACAAGGCGGGAACCAGCCAGGCAACAATCAACCTGGTAATAATCAGCAAGGCCGAGGTCCGCAGGGTAATAACCAGCCTGGCAACCAGCAGCACGCAGACAATCGCGGCGGCGGTCGTCCTCCTGCAAATTTCGATGACGTGCGTCGCCAGGTTTATGAGCATCGGGAATCCATCGGTCGCGGCCAGCCGCTGCCGCCCAATGTTCACGTGGTACGTGGACACCCGTTACCGCGCGGTTATGGCAAACGCCTGGACAGCCGGTCGTTGCAGTATCTGCCGCGTTACGACGGTTATGAATGGCGCCGCCTGGGCCCGGACGTGGTCTTGATCGCAATAGGTAGCGGGCTGGTGTATGAAATCCTGGAAGGCGTTTTGAACTAAGCCCCTACGTCACTCAACTGTAGGAGCGTGCTTGCCCGCGATTTGCATTCTGTCAGCCAATGCAAACTGTGCTGCCTGATCCCAATCGCGGGCAAGCGCGCTCCTAAAGTTCGATAAGACTTCAACGCCTGAACATCTCCACCTTCAACTCCCGAATCCCGCCCATCCAGATCGCATGCTCAGTGTGGTCGGCTAAATCGTCTCCGGTCACAGGGTGTGTAAACACCACCAAACCGTTGCGATTCAGCGCCAGCCACAGCATCACATCAGCAAACTTGGAATGATCAAACGCCAACTGACAACTCCAGTCAGGATGCGGCCCGACCGGGCGCTCATGCACGCGGCCCATTTTTACGTCGAACGTTGCAGCAGCGGTTTCGCATAACGCCCGAGCCTGCTCGATGGTTTGAGCATCGAAATAGATGTGAGCGTGGTAGCTATCGATAGATGACATGGTGGGTTCCTCCGCAGTTAAGGCAGCAACGAGTACTGCCGGTTAATTCATTCAAATGGCAATCGAAGGCAACGGCTTGCCCACCAGCGAATCCCCGCTCCGCGCCTGTTCACTTTTCAACCAGTCGAGGAACTGTTGCACGATCTGAACGCGTCTTTTGCGTTGCGGTAGGACCACGTAATAGCCGTACGCTGAGATCGCGCTGGCTTGAATCGGACGACAGAGCAAACCCTGATCCAGCAAAGCATCCACCAAATGGCGCCAGCCAATCGCCACGCCCTGGCCGCCGATTGCGGCCTGGATGAGCAGCGTGTAGTTGTCGAAGCGAAGCTGCCCGGGCGCAGGTGCCTGGGGGATATTTAATGCGCGAAAGACGCCGCCCCAGTCGAACCAGTTGTTGCTGCCTTCGCTGCGCAGGTGCAGCAACGGAAACTCTTTCAGGGAGTCAGCGGGTAACGGCAACGCACGGCCGGCAATCAACTGGGGGCTGCACACCGGGAAGACTTCTTCGCTGAACAACCAATGACTCTCGCCCTGCTTGAAACGCCCGTCGCCGAACAGCACCGCGACGTCGATATCGGCGCGCAGCATTGTGTGGCTGCGCTCACTGGTGACAAGGCTGACATCGACGTCCGGGTTCAGCTTATGAAAACGGTGAAGCCGCGGCATCAGCCAGTACGCCGCGAAAGCAAAGTCTGTGGCGACCTGCAGCACTTCATGCTGGTGCTGCTCGGTGATGGCGGTCAAACCCGCGTCCATTGACTGCAGACCTGTTTGCACATGGCCAAACAGTATTTCCCCAGCCTCAGTCAGCTCGATGCCTCTGTAGATGCGATCAAACAGGCGAGTGGCCAGTTGCTCTTCCAGCCGTTTGATTTGCTGGCTGATGGCTGGCTGCGTTGTACCGAGCTCAATGGCCGCGGCGGTAAAGCTGCGCAAGCGAGCAGCGGCCTCAAAGCCACGCAACAGGTCAAGCGACATATCACCAAGCGCATCAAACATAAGCTGTGCTTATCCTAGGTATTGCCGTCTATGGGTTTTACACGCGCACTATAGGGTCCCATCCTGATCTGAAGCAATTTCGCATAAATATTCACTATGGAATGCCGCGAATACATGAAGCGCAAAAATATTCTTTTCATCATGGCCGATCAAATGGCCGCGCCGATGTTGCCGTTCTACGCTTCATCTCCTATCAAAATGCCCAATTTGAGCCGCCTCGCTGCAGAGGGCGTGGTCTTCGACGCCGCTTATTGCAACAGCCCGCTGTGTGCCCCATCACGTTTCACTCTGGTCAGCGGTCAGCTTCCGAGCAGAATCGGCGCCTATGACAACGCAGCAGACTTCCCCGCCGACGTCCCGACTTACGCGCACTACTTGCGCCGCCTGGGTTATCACACGGCACTGTCTGGGAAGATGCATTTCTGCGGCCCGGATCAGCTGCATGGTTATGAAGAGCGCCTCACCAGCGATATCTACCCTGCTGATTACGGTTGGTCCGTGAGCTGGGATGAGCCAGACGTGCGGCCGACTTGGTTTCACAACATGGCGTCAGTGCTGCAAGCCGGTCCATCGGTGCGCACCAACCAGCTCGACTTCGATGAAGAAGTAGTTTTCAAAGCCCAGCAGTATTTGTTCGATCACGTTCGTGAGGATGGCGATCAGCCGTTCTGCCTGACCGTGTCGATGACCCATCCCCACGACCCGTACACCATCCCGAAAAGCTATTGGAATCTGTACGGCGATGACGACATTCCAATGCCAGACCAGCCGCCTTCGCAGGCCAATCAAGACCCGCACTCCCAGCGATTGATGAAAGTTTATGACCTGTGGGACAAACCGCTGCCTGAGAACAAGATTCGTGACGCGCGTCGGGCGTATTTCGGAGCGTGCAGCTATATAGATGACAACGTCGGCAAGCTGTTGCAGACACTCGAGGACACAGGCCTGGCAGACGACACTATCATTGTGTTTTCTGGTGATCACGGCGACATGCTTGGCGAGCGCGGTCTCTGGTACAAAATGCACTGGTTCGAGATGTCGGCGCGGGTGCCTTTGCTGGTGTACGCTCCGGGGCAATTCAAGGCCGGCCGCGTGACGTCCGCTGTTTCAACGGCGGATCTGCTGCCGACCTTTGTCGAGATGGCCCAAGGTACGCTGGAAGACGGGCTGCCACTGGATGGGCGCTCACTGATGCCGCACTTGCAGGGCCAGACCGGACACGACGAAGTCTTTGGCGAATACATGGCTGAGGGCACAATCGGGCCGCTGATGATGATTCGTCGCGGTGCTTATAAATTCATCTATTCGGAAGACGATCCATGTCTGCTGTATGACGTGCATAACGACCCGAAAGAACAGGAAGAGCTGAGCCAATCCGACGATCATCGCGACCTGTTCAATGCATTTCTGGCCGAAGCACGGGCCAAATGGGATATACCGGCGATACACCATCAGGTGCTCGCCAGCCAGCGACGCAGGCGCTTTGTTGCGCAATCGCTGGCACTCGGCAAGCTGAAGAGTTGGGATCACCAGCCGCTGGTAGACGCCAGTCAGCAGTACATGCGCAACCATATCGATTTAGACGATCTGGAGCGCAAGGCCCGTTATCCACAACCTTGAACCCTGCCAAAACCTAGAAAATCAAAAAAGGGGCACACCATGAAAAAATTATCCACGGCGCTGGCGGTTGGGGTGATGAGTTTGAGCAGCGCTGTCGCATTCGCTGCTGATTCGGCAAGTTGCAGCACAGTGAAAATGGCCGATCCGGGTTGGAGCGATATCGCTGCGACCAACGCCATTGCCAGCTTTTTGCTCGATGGCATGGGTTACAAGGCGAAGGTAGATACGTTGGCAGTGCCGATTGCCTATGGTGGTCTAAAAGACGGGCAGATGGACGTTTTTCTAGGTAACTGGATGCCCGCGCAGCAGGGCTTTTATGACAAGTTCATCGCCACCGGGGACGTCACTCAGTACAAGAAAAACCTGGAAGGCACCGAGTTCACGCTCGCCGTGCCGGACTATGTGTACGACGCGGGCGTGCATGATTTCGCCGACCTGAACAAATTCGCGGATAAATTCCACAAGAAGATTTACGGCATCGGCTCGGGGGCTCCGGCCAACGCTTCGCTGCAGGAGATCATCAAGAAGAACGAGTTCAGCCTGGGTGAATGGAAGCTGGTTGAGTCCAGCGAGCAGGCGATGCTGGCCGAAGTGCAGCGCAACGTGAAGAAGAACGAGTTCGTGGTCTTCCTCGGCTGGACTCCGCACCCGATGAACGTGCAGATCAAAGGTATGCATTATCTGAAGGGCGGCGAGAAGTACTTCGGTGACACAGGCAGCGTTTACACAGTCACCCGCAAAGGTTACGCCGACGCCTGTCCGAACGTGGGCAAACTGCTGTCCAACCTGACATTCACTCAGGACCTGGAAAACACCATCATGAAGACTGTGGTCGACAGCAAAGTCACCAATGCCGAAGCGGTGAAGACTTACATCAAAGCTAATCCGGCAGTGTTGGACACATGGCTGGAAGGCGTGAAGACACTGGACGACAAGGATGCACTGGCGGCGGTGAAAGCCAAGCTGTAAGTCCTGATAGCTGGGATTGACGCCCGTCTGTAGGAGAAAACTTGTTGGCGAGACGGACAACGCGGTGTGTCAGGCACACCGCTTCGCGAACAAGTTCGCTCCTACAGAATCACTAAGCGCCTGCCAGCAACCGACGCAACTCAGCCAACACAGGCGCCGATTCAGGCCGCACACCGCGCCACTGAAAGAACGCTTCCGCCGCCTGTTCCACCAGCATCCCCAAACCATCTACTGATTGACCCGCCCCGTGCTCGGTTGCCCATCGGCAAAACGCGGTCGGCTCATTGCCATACATCATGTCGTAGCAGAACGTTTCGCCCGGTTGGATCAGGCTGGGTGAAATCGGCGGCAATTCGCCTGCCAGACTGGCAGAAGTTGCGTTGATGATGAGGTCCACCGGCTCCTCAAGCCAATCGAAGCCACTCGGGAATACGGGGCCGAGATCAGAAAACTCCTTCGCCAGATGTTCCGCTTTCTCAACCGTGCGATTGGCGATGACGATGACTTCAGGCTGCTCGGCCAGTAACGGTTCCAACGCCCCACGCACCGCGCCACCGGCGCCCAGCACCAGAATACGTTTACCCTTGAGCGCCACGCCGTGATTGACGGTCAGATCCCGCACCAAACCCGCACCGTCAGTGTTGTCACCCCGAAGACTGCCATCGGGCTGCTTGATCAGCGTATTCACCGCGCCGGCTCGTTGAGCGCGTTCAGTGAGGGTGTCCGCCATTCGAAAGGCTTGTTCCTTGAACGGCACCGTGACGTTGGCGCCACGGCCGCTCTGGAAGAAGGTCTTGGCAAAAGCGGTGAAATCATCCAGCGGCGCCAGCGATGTCGTGTACTCAAGCGCCTCACCGGTTTGCTCGGCAAACAGGCGATGAATCAGCGGCGACTTGCTGTGGCCGATGGGATTTCCGAAGACGACGTATTGGTCTGTCATTTGTTTTGCGCCTCACCCAACCAATCCCGATCCTGCAAAAAGTAGTCAGTCAACCGTGCTTCTTCACTGCCAGGTGCAGCTTTCCAGTCATAACCCCAGCGCACTTGCGGTGGCAGGGACATCAGAATGGATTCCGTGCGCCCCCCTGATTGCAGGCCGAACAGCGTGCCGCGGTCGTAAACAAGGTTGAATTCGACGTAGCGCCCGCGCCGGAACTCCTGAAATTCCCGTTGCTGAGCGGTATACGGCGTGGATTTGCGGCGCTGAACGATGGGCAGATAAGCGTCGATGAACGCATCACCTATGGCCCGTTGAAAGGCAAAGCTGGTGTCGAAATCCCATTCGTTCAGGTCATCGAAAAACAAACCGCCGACGCCCCGGGGTTCGTCACGGTGCTTGATGTGGAAGTACTTGTCGCACCACGCTTTGTAGCGCGGATAGACATCGGCGCCGAACGGCGCGCAGGCCTGCTCGGCAACGCGATGCCAGTGGATACAGTCCTCTTCAACGCCGTAATAAGGAGTCAGGTCGAAGCCGCCGCCGAACCACCAGACTGGCTCTTCGCCTTCTTTTTCGGCAATGAAGAAACGCACATTGGCGTGGGAGGTAGGGACGTAGGGATTGTGCGGATGCATGACCAGCGAAACGCCCAGCGCCTCGAAACCCCGTCCGGCCAACTCAGGGCGATGCGCGCTGGCAGAAGGTGGCAAACCGGCGCCGAAAACGTGGGAAAAGTTAACCCCGCCTTTTTCGATCAGCTCGCCGTTTTCCAGTACGCGGGTGCGTCCACCGCCGCCTGCTGGGCGCGTCCAGGCATCTTCAACGAAACGTGCGCTGCCGTCTTCCTGCTCCAGGGCTGCGCAAATCCGGTCTTGCAGATCGAGCAGGTAGGCTTTGACAGCGTCGGTGCGTGTGGACATGGCAGTACCTTCGTATCAAGCGCTTGAACTGAACCACCCGGGAACGATCCTGAAAATCCGCAGCAATACTGCGCCGCAGCATTCGAGCCCCAAGGCCTTGTAAACACAAGCGCGTCGGCAAAATTGGCGCGTAGCATACCACCGGCCACCCGGACGTCGCAGTTGACGAAGCTCAATCGAAGGAGTCCGATAGCACCCTTTCGCACGTGTTTTTTCGACCCTGACGGAGAAAGCAAATGGCAAAGCGTATCCAGTTCCGCGCCCACGGCGGCCCTGAAGTCCTTGAGTACGTCGACTTCGAGCCAGCAACACCGGGCCCGCAAGAAGTACTCGTGCGCAACAAGGCGATCGGCGTCAACTTTATTGAAACCTACTTCCGCACCGGTCTGTATCCCGTGCCCTCGATGCCATCAGGCTTGGGAAACGAAGGGGCGGGCGTGGTTGAAGCAATCGGAAGCGAGGTGACCCACGTCAAAGTAGGTGATCGCGTGGCATACGGCACAGGTCCGCTTGGAAGTTACTCGGAAGTCCACCTGATACCTGCCGCGAATCTGGCCAAGCTGCCGGACGACATCAGCTTCGAGCAAGCCGCCGCCGTGATGCTCAAAGGCCTGACCGTGCAATACCTGTTTCGTCAGACCTATGAGATTCGTCCGGAAGAAACCATTCTTTTCCACGCCGCTGCCGGTGGCGTCGGCTCGATCGCTTGCCAGTGGGCCAATGCGCTGGGCGTGAAGCTCATCGGCACGGTCAGCTCGGCGGAAAAAGCAGCGCACGCCAAAGCACTCGGCGCGTGGGAAATCATCGATTACAGCAAAGAAGACGTAGCCAAGCGCGTGCTGGAATTGACTGACGGCAAAAAGGTGTCGGTGGTGTATGACGGCGTCGGCAAAGACACGTGGGAAACGTCACTCAATTGTCTGGAGGTGCGTGGGTTGCTGGTGAGCTTCGGTAATGCGTCCGGCCCGGTGTCAGGCGTGAACCTGCAGATACTGGCGCAGAAAGGCTCGTTGTACGTGACTCGCCCGACACTGGGCTCTTACGCCAACACTCCGGAAGCGTTGCAGGCCATGGCCGATGAAGTGTTCGGTATGGTGGCAAGCGGCAAAGTGAAGGTCGACGACATTCAGCAGTACGCGCTCAAAGATGCAGGCAAAGCGCAGACAGAGCTGTCGGCACGGCGTACGACGGGGTCGATGATTCTGGTGCCTTAGCACTGGATTTTCTGTAGGAGCCAACTTGTTGGCGAGGCGGCAGACACGGTCTATTCAGCCAGAACGCCTCGCCAACAAGTTCGCTCCTACAGAAATAGTGCTGCGTTAACCTTGGCGCACCACATTCGCCGTCACCAAATCCCGAATCACACTCGGGTTGCGACGACCGCCCAGACTGCCACCCAGCACCATGTCCAGTTGCTGGTGGAAATACTGTTCCACACGCAACCGACTTCTCGCCGCAGGCCTGCCGGTCGGGTTGGCCGAGGTAGAAACCAAAGGCCCGGTCAGGGCACACAACTCGCGCACTTGCGGGTGATCACTGACCCGCAATGCAACGGTCTCATGTCCGCCAGTGATCCAGTCCGGCAACAGGTTCTGATGCGGCACCAGCCAGGTGTTCGGCCCGGGCCAAGTGCTGGCCATCCGGTCGAGCCACAGTTCCGGGAAGTCATCGAACAAGAAGTCGAACTGGTTAATGTTGTCAGCGATCAGGATTAGACCTTTTTCGACTGGCCTGGCTTTTATTGCCAGCAGGCGATACACCGCCTCAGCGTCCCAAGGATCGCATCCCAATCCCCACACAGCCTCGGTTGGATAGGCAATCACCGCCCCGGCCCGGATTTCTCGTGCGGCTTGCTGCACACGCCAACTGCTGACCATCGCGCTCTCTCCATACAAAGCTGGCCGCCAGTTTAACCTCACGGCGCCCGGCCAAACCATCGTCCCGCCTCGCAGGTGATGCATCCGTCCAGCTCAAGCTCAGTCAGCGCCGACAGCACCTTGGGTAACGGCCAGCCGCTGGACGCTGCAAGCGCTTCGCTGGTGTGCGGCGCCGCATGCAATAACGCCAGCAGGGGGTGATCAACTTGTTTGGTTACCGGGGCAAGGTCAGCCGCCTTGGCGTCGTTGGAGGGCGGCAATACTTGCCAGCCGCGCAGGCCTTCCATGATGTGGTCAATAGTCTCCACCAGCGTCGCCCCGTCGCGAATCAACTGGTGGCAACCGCGCGCGCCCGGATGATGAATCGAGCCAGGAATGGCATACACCTCACGCCCCTGTTCAGCCGCCAGACGCGCTGTAATCAAGGATCCGCTGGCGACACTGGCCTCCACCACCAGGACGCCCAAGGACAAGCCGCTGATGATTCTGTTGCGTCGCGGAAAGTTGCTCGCATGAGGACCGGCATCAAGCGGTAACTCTGAAATTACAGCGCTACCTTGGGCAACCATCGCTGCCGCCAAGTGTTTGTGCCGCTGTGGATAAAGTTTTTCAATGCCTGTCCCCAGCACTCCGATTGTGGCCCCTCCGACGTCCAGCGCGCCCTGGTGCGCAGCGCCATCAATTCCCAGTGCCAAGCCACTGGTAATCACAAATCCGGCACCCGCCAGACTGCGTGCGAAGGCGGCAGCCGTATCCATCCCTGGCTTGGAAGCACGCCGACTGCCGACCATTCCGAGCTGCGGTCGATCCAGCAGACTGCGATTGCCAGCGATGAAAAGCAGGGGTGGCGGATCAGGAATTTCAGCGAGCAGTGCAGGGTAATCCGGGTCGTCCCACATCAGTAAATGTTGGTCCTGACGCTCTAGCCACGCCATTGCAGCGCTGGCGCCGTCGCGTACATCAGGATTGCGCCGCGCTTCTGCTGAGGCTGCCGGGATACCCAACGCACGCCACGCCGAAGCAGGAGCACTGAGTGCAGCGCTGGCACCACCAAAGGCGTCGATGAGTTTATGAAAACGTTTAGGACCGATTTCCGGAAGCCTGTGCAGACGCAGGCGGGCCTCCAGTTCGGCGGGCGAGGATGCAGCGTTTTGAAGCAGTGGCATAAGATCTTCCCTGATCTCCAGCCCCTCCGGAAAAGAGGAGCAACCTGTGGATAACTCTGTTGACAACAATTATTCAAGTGAAGCACTTCGGTGGAAAAAAGCGTGTTGCACCTGATACATAGCGTTACGGATTACGCACCTTATCCATCACCGCCAGAGATCTGGTCGCGTGCAGCACAAGCGCATAGCTCAGGCGTTCGTAGGTACGGAAAATCATCAGCTCGCCTGCGCGCTCGTCAGGAATTTTCACTTCGTCGCCGCTGACGCGATCACGTACGTGCTCACCTGTCTTGTAAATCGCCAGTACGTTGCCATCGCTCAGGCCATCGCGTCTGCCGCGATCAAGAGTCACTACGTCAAATTCACCAATCTGCGTAACACCGCGCGGTACGTCGATGATCAGCCCGTCGATAGGGGCCGAAGGGGCGCTAGGCATGAATGTGGAGTTGATGGCGTGCTCTTCGCTTACGAACAGTCGATCGCCGAGGCGCACTTCTTGGGTCGAGCGCTGCAATTGCAAAGTGCCGATGTCGCCTTCGCTGGCGACGATGTCACCTCCGCCGATGTCATCTGCATTGATCCCCAGCACTTCCTTGCTGACCGGATCGATATAGGTTTTGCCCTGGCGAAAAATGCCGTAGCTGGCGTGTTCCGGGTCGAAATAGCCACGGGCGTAAATGCGATCTCCCGCGCCGCTGAGCACGCGTTCAGCGTTACCGCCGACGATGTAAGGCGCTTGCTGAAATTCTTTAGACGTATCGACGATCCGGTTTTTCAGCAGGAACGCGTTGATTGCACCCAGCGGGATAATCGGGATGGCGTCTGCCACCGGGCTGCTGCGAACGCGCGGAGACAGTTTGATAGTGCCGCGCGACTCGCCCCTATTCAGCGTCAGGCGCGGCTGACCATTCACGTAGCTCAGGGTCAGAACGTCTCCTGGATAGATAAGGTCCGGGTCGTGGACCTGAGGATTGGCGCGCCAGATCTCCGGCCATTTCCAGGGTTGACTGAGAAATTTTCCAGAAATACCCCAAAGCGTGTCGCCGGCGACAACGGTATAACGCTCTGGATGACCTTCCTTTAACTGTACTTGCGCCTGAACAAGGCCTGTCGCGGCCAACAGCAGCAGGGCGAGTAGTGATTTCCTCATGCGGTGAATCCCTTTATCATGTTGGCTTCGCGTGAATCATGGAGTCCTGCGAGACTTCTTTTTTATCAGGGTTGCCCGCTTGTGACGTCCCAAGCCTAGCAGCCGATTTTGACTTTACCCTACAAGTGCAGCGCTCACGTATATGGCCATTTTAAACATTCTCGAATTTCCCGACTCGCGCCTGCGCACCATCGCCAAACCGGTGGCCGTAGTCGACGACGGTGTCCGCCAGTTGGTCGACGACATGTTTGAAACCATGTACGAAGCCCCCGGCATCGGTCTTGCGGCGACGCAGGTTAACGTACACCAGCGCATCGTGGTCATGGACCTGAGCGAAGACCGCAGCGATCCGCGGGTCTTCATCAATCCCGAGTTCGAAACCCTGACCGACGAGATGGAACAGTATCAGGAAGGCTGCCTTTCCGTGCCGGGCTTCTATGAGAACGTAGATCGGCCGCAGAAGGTAAAAATCAAGGCCCTTGACCGCGACGGTCGACCTTATGAGCTCATTGCCGAAGGCCTGCTCGCAGTGTGCATTCAGCACGAATGCGATCACTTGAACGGCAAGCTGTTCGTCGATTACCTGTCCAACCTCAAGCGCGACCGGATCAAGAAGAAGCTCGAAAAACTGCACAAGCAGAACGCTTGAGTCAGTCCCCCATCTCCCTATTGTAGGAGCGCGCTTACCCGCGATTGCAGTGTGCCGGTCACGTGTCATGTCAGACCTGCCGAATCGCGGGCAAGCGCGCTCCTACAGCCATATTCCTCCAAGAGAAGCCCATGACTGAGCCATTGCGCATCGTCTTTGCCGGCACCCCCGAATTCGCCGCCGAACACTTGAAAGCCCTGCTCGACAGTCCTTACGAGGTGATCGCGGTCTACACCCAGCCGGATCGACCGGCAGGCCGTGGGCAAAAGCTGATGCCAAGCCCGGTCAAGCAATTGGCCCTGCAAAACGCGATCCCTGTCTTGCAGCCGCCAACCTTGCGCGACGCAGCGGCTCAGGCAGAACTCACAGCCCTCAAGCCTGATTTGTTAGTGGTCGTTGCATACGGTCTGATTCTGCCGCAAGTGGTGCTGGATATTCCGCGTCTGGGCTGCATCAACAGTCACGCCTCGCTGCTGCCACGCTGGCGCGGAGCGGCGCCAATCCAGCGTGCGGTAGAAGCGGGCGATGCACAAAGCGGCGTAACCGTCATGCGCATGGAGGCGGGTCTGGATACTGGCCCCATGCTGCTGAAAGTCACGACACCGATCAGCGCCGAAGACACCGGTGGCACCCTGCATGACCGCTTGGCAGAAATAGGCCCGCCCGCAGTGGTGAAAGCCATCGCCGGCCTGGCGGCCGGTACATTGGTCGACGAAGTCCAGGACGATACCCTTGCCACCTACGCCCACAAGCTCAACAAAGACGAAGCCCGCATAGACTGGACACGCCCTGCCGATGAGCTGGAGCGTCTGGTTCGTGCTTTCAATCCCTGGCCTATCTGTCACAGCACGCTGAGCGGCGAAGCGCTGAAGGTATTGGCAGCCGAAGTCGCCGAAGGGCAGGGCGCGCCGGGGGAAATCCTTAGCGCCAGCAAAGAAGGCCTGATCGTCGCCTGCGGCCAAAGCGCTCTTCGCCTGACGCGCCTACAACTGCCAGGCGGCAAACCCCTGAACTTCACTGATTTGTACAACAGCCGCCGCGAGAAATTTGCCATCGGCATCGTGCTCGGCCAGTCGGTGGACGCTCAATGAACCCGCGTCTAGCCGCCGCCAAAGCCCTCGCCGCCGTGCTCGGTGGCAAGGCTTCTCTTAATAGCTCGCTGCCCAAACAGCTGGACAACGTCGATGACCGCGACCGCGGCCTGACTCAGGATCTGGCCTTCGGCACGGCGCGCTGGGAGCCGAGGCTTTCAGCATTGGCTGCCAAATTGTTGCAAAAGCCGTTCAAGGCGGCTGACAACGATGTGCAAGCGTTACTGCTGGTGGGTTTGTACCAGTTGTTTTATTCGCGCATTCCCGCCCATGCCGCCATTGGCGAAACGGTCGGCTGCGCCGACAAACTCAAAAAGCCCTGGGCCAAGGCATTGCTCAATGCGGTGCTACGCCGCGCCCAACGCGAGGGCGAAGCGCTGTTGATCGAGCTTGAACATGACCCGGTGGTGCGCACCTCGCATCCGCGCTGGTTGCAAAAGGCGCTGAAGGCCGCCTGGCCTGAGCAGTGGGAAGCGATCTGCGCGGCCAACAACGCGCATCCGCCGATGATCCTGCGGGTCAATCGTCGTCACAAGACCCGCGATCAGTACCTACAACTGCTGCTGGACGCAGGTATACAGGCCAGTGCTACCGAGTTCAGTCAGGACGGTATCGTGTTGACCGAGCCGGTCGATGTGCGCGGGCTGCCAGGTTTTGCCGAAGGCTGGATCAGCGTTCAGGACGAGGCGGCCCAACTGGCCGCTGACCTGCTGGAGTTGGCGCCGGGCCAGCGCGTACTTGATGCCTGCTGCGCGCCGGGGGGCAAAACCTGCCATTTGTTGGAAGTGCAGTCGCAACTGGCGGGCGTAGTGGCTGTGGATCTTGAAGCCAAGCGCATGGTGCGGGTGAAAGAAAACCTGGACCGTCTGGGCCTGAGCGCTGAGCTCATCGCTGCCGACGCCCGCGCGACCGATCAATGGTGGGACGGCAAGCCGTTCCAGCGCATTTTGTTGGATGCGCCTTGCTCGGCAACGGGCGTTATCCGACGCCATCCCGATATCAAGCTGACGCGTCAGGCGGACGACATCCCGGCACTTGCCACGCTGCAAGGCCAATTGTTGGATGCATTGTGGCCAACGCTGCAAGTCGGCGGGATTCTGCTGTACGCCACCTGCTCGACCTTACCAACTGAAAATACCGAGGTCATCGAAGCGTTTCTCGCACGGACCTCTGGCGCACGGGAGCTGGACATCGCAGGCCAGAACGGCAATCCACCGCCCGGCCTGAAACAACCCCATGGCCGCCAGTTGTTGCCCCAGGAAGGCGGGCACGATGGCTTTTACTACGCCAAGCTGATCAAGATCGCTGCTAGCCAGGGCTAATCTGTAGGAGCCAACTTGTTGGCGAAGGGGTGACGCCGTTGAACGTCCCTCGCGAACAAGTTCGCTCCTACAGAGGTCGGGGCAGCGCAAGATTCAAGGAGTGAACCGTTGAAAATCATCATTCTCGGAGCAGGCCAGGTTGGTGGCACGCTGGCCGAGCATCTGGCCAGTGAAGCCAACGACATCACCGTGGTCGACACCGACGGTGACCGGCTGCGCGATCTGGGCGACCGCCTGGACATTCGTACCGTGCAAGGCCGCGGCTCTTTCCCTCACGTACTGCGTCAGGCGGGCGCCGACGATGCCGACATGCTGGTGGCCGTCACCAGCAGCGACGAAACCAACATGATCGCCTGCCAGGTTGCGTACACGCTGTTTCACACGCCCACCAAAATCGCGCGCATTCGCGAAGCGGCTTATCTGACGCGCGCGGGTCTGTTCGACAACGATGCGATTCCGGTCGACGTCCTGATCAGCCCGGAACAGGTCGTAACCAACTACATCAAGCGGCTGATCGAATACCCAAGCGCGTTGCAAGTAATCGACTTCGCCGGCGGCAAAGTGCAACTGGTGGCGGTCAAGGCGTATTACGGGGGCCCGCTGGTGGGCCAGCAGTTGCGCCAACTGCGTGCACACATGCCAAACGTCGATACGCGGGTAGCGGCCATCTTCCGCCGTGATCGTCCGATTATTCCTCAGGGCGATACGGTGATCGAAGCCGATGACGAAGTCTTCTTCATTGCGGCCAAGGCGCACATCCGTGCGGTGATGGGAGAAATGCGCCGGCTGGACGAGAGCTATAAACGCATCATCATTGCCGGTGGCGGACACATTGGAGAGCGGCTGGCCGAGGCCATCGAAAACCGCTATCAGGTCAAAATCATCGAGATGAACCCGGCGCGCTGTCGCTACCTGTCGGACACTCTCGACAACACGGTCGTCCTACAAGGCAGCGCATCGGACCGCGATCTGCTGATGGAAGAAAACATCGACAACGCTGACCTGTTTCTGGCCCTCACCAACGACGACGAAGCCAACATCATGTCGTCGTTGCTGGCCAAACGTCTCGGCGCGAAGAAGGTGATGACGATCATCAACAATCCCGCGTACGTGGATCTGGTTCAGGGCGGCGAGATCGACATTGCGGTCAGCCCACAGTTGGCGACCATCGGTACATTGCTGGCTCACGTGCGGCGCGGCGATATCGTCAGCGTGCATTCACTGCGCAGGGGTGCGGCGGAAGCCATCGAAGTGGTGGCCCATGGTGATTCGAAATCGAGCAAGGTCATCGGCCGGTGCATTCGCGACATCGATTTACCATCGGGTACGACCATTGGCGCCATCACTCGTGGGGAAGATGTACTCATCGCCCATGACGCCACGGTGATCGAGTCGGGCGACCACGTGGTCATGTTTCTTGTGGATAAAAAACACATTCGGGACGTGGAGCGGTTGTTTCAGGTGGGGTTGAGCTTCTTCTGAAACGAATACCGTTGTAGGAGCGCGCTTGCCCGCGATTGCGCTGTGTCAGGCGACATCACTGAAACCGACATACCGCATTCACGGGCAAGCGCGCTCCTACAGATTAAAGGTCGGGATCAATACCACCGCGCCTCACCGGCGGGGCGTTTCTTGAAGCGTTTCATCGTCCACATGTACTGACTTGGATAAGCCCGCACATACTTCTCGACCACTTTACTCATGGCCGCTGCCGAGGTCTCAGTGTCGGTGCTGTACATCTCTTCCGGCGCCGCTTGGAGCACGACTTTGTAGCCGGAGCCATCTTCCAGCCGCATGGCGTGCAGGAACACACCCACCGCTTTGCCACCCGCCAGCATGTTCGGCACGAACTTGCTGGTCAGCGCCACCGTCCCACAGAACGGTACGAAAATGCCTGCTGATTCTGCAGGCTCCGGGTCAGCCGGAATGCCCACCGAACCGCCTTTGCGTACTTCTTTGATGACGCTGAGAATGCCTTCCTTGGTCGAAGCGGCCACCCGATTCCCCAACTGCACACGCTGTTTGCGCAGCAGGTCATCCACGGCTTTGAGCTTGGGCGGACGATAGAAAATGATCGGTTTGCACTGGCTGCAATAGAAGTGGTTGAGCACTTCCCAGTTGCCCAGGTGACTGGTGATACCGACCACGCCTTTGCCCGATGCCAACGCGGCAGTCAGCACTTCAAGGCCTTCGACTTCGCGCACCAGATTGATCGATTTTTGGGCTGGCCAGATCCAGGCGCAGGCGCTCTCGGTGAGGGTCTTGCCGATATCCATCAGGCTGCGCCCGACCAACGCTTCAAGCTCCTGTGGATTCAACTCAGGAAAGCACTTGGACAGATTGATCCGCGCCACTTCACGCGAACGATTGGGCAATTTCCACATCAGCCAGCCGATGGCCGTACCGACCGCTTGCACTGCGCGCCAAGGCAGCAGGGCAAACAACCGCAACGCCCCGACCATCATGGCGCCTTTGAACTTATCCACAGATCACTCCTGAATCGATGAGGAGGGTATTGTAACCGTCAGCCATGGGCCGGGCTGCAACAACCGCTGATCTGTAGTAGCGCACTTGCCCGCAATGTGCGGTGGGTCAGCCAACATCTTCGTAGCTGACCTACCGCGATTCGCGGGCAAGCGCGCTCCTACAGTGAGTCGTTACCTACTAGCGCCGCGTACTGATCACAATCCACGGTATGGTCCATGACCATGCCGGTGGCCTGCATGTAGGCGTAACAAATGGTCGGACCGACGAAGGTGAAGCCTGCTTTTTTCAACGCCTTGCTCATGGCCTCAGCTTGGGGGGTGATAGCCGGGACTTCGCTGCGGTCCTTAAAGTGATTGATCTTCGGCGTGCCACCGACAAAAGACCAGACGAACGCTACAGGATCTTCCAGCTTCAGCCAGGCCTGAGCGTTGCGGCGTGCGGCATTAAGTTTGAGACGGTTGCGCACGATGCCTGGCTCCAGCATCAGCGCCTCAATGTGAGCGTCAGTCATCTGCGCCACACGCTGCACGTCAAAATTGAACATGACTTCACGGTAGCGGGCGCGTTTCTTTAAAATCGTGATCCATGACAACCCGGCCTGGAACCCTTCGAGCAACAGGAACTCGAAGAGCATCTGCGCATCGCGCAGCGGCACGCCCCACTCTTGATCGTGATAGGCCATATAAAGAGGGTCTTCGTTGCACCAAAAGCAGCGTGGCATAGGGCTCCAAGGGTGGAGGCGCGGTCGAATCGGGTATACTCCCGCTCTTTAAATCGCAGCCCCCCAGTACAGGTGAATTTCGTGAGCCAGCCTACGCCAGCCGTGCGTACCTTCCAAGACTTGATCCTCGCCCTCCAGCAGTACTGGGCTGAGCAAGGTTGTGTGGTACTTCAGCCCTACGATATGGAAGTGGGCGCCGGCACTTTCCACACTGCCACGTTTCTGCGCGCCATCGGCCCGGAAACCTGGAACGCAGCCTACGTACAACCGAGCCGTCGTCCTACCGATGGCCGTTATGGCGAAAACCCGAATCGCCTGCAGCATTACTACCAGTTCCAGGTTGTGCTCAAGCCCAATCCGGACAATTTCCAAGAGCTGTATCTGGGCTCGCTGAAGCATGTCGGTCTCGATCCACTGGTCCACGATGTGCGCTTCGTCGAAGACAACTGGGAATCGCCGACGCTGGGCGCCTGGGGCATGGGCTGGGAGATCTGGCTCAACGGCATGGAAGTCTCGCAATTCACCTACTTCCAGCAGGCTGGCGGTATCGAGTGCTACCCGGTGACTGGCGAAATCACCTACGGCCTCGAGCGCCTGGCGATGTACCTGCAGAACGTCGATTCGGTGTACGACCTGGTTTGGGCCGACGGTCCGTTCGGTCGCGTTACTTACGGCGATGTGTTCCACCAGAACGAAGTGGAGCAATCCACTTACAACTTCGAGCAAGCGAACGTCGAGAAACTGTTCGAGCTGTTCGACTTCTACGAAAGCGAAGCCAAGCGCCTGATCGAACTCGATCAACCGCTGCCACTGCCAAGCTACGAAATGGTCCTCAAGGCCTCGCACACCTTCAACTTGCTGGACGCCCGTCGCGCGATTTCCGTGACCGCTCGTCAGCAATACATCCTGCGTGTGCGCACGCTGGCGCGCTCCGTGGCCCAGGCGTACCTGATGGCCCGAGCCAAACTTGGCTTCCCGATGGCACCCCCTGATCTACGTGACGAAGTGTTGGCTAAGCTGGAGGCTGCGCAATGAGTGCTCAAGATTTCCTGGTTGAACTGGGCACCGAAGAATTGCCACCCAAAGCATTGAGCGTGCTGGGCGACGCCTTTCTGGCCGGTATCGAAAAAGGTTTGCAGGCCGCGGGCCTCACCTACAGCGCCAAGCAAGTGTTTGCAGCGCCACGCCGTCTGGCCGTGCTGATCACCGAACTGGCAACCCAGCAACCCGACCGCAGCGTTAACCTCGATGGCCCGCCACGTCAGGCGGCCTTCGATGCGGATGGCAATCCAACGCAGGCGGCCTTGGGTTTCGCCAAAAAGTGCGGCGTTGATCTCAGCGAAATCGATCAAAGCGGCCCGAAACTGCGCTACAGCCAGAGCATTGCCGGCAAGACCACAGCTAGCCTGCTGCCAACCATTGTCGAAGACTCATTGAACGACCTGCCTATTCCCAAGCGCATGCGTTGGGGAGCCCGCAAGGAAGAGTTCGTGCGTCCAACCCAATGGCTGGTGATGTTGTTCGGCGAACAGGTGATCGATTGCACGATCCTGGCGCAGACCGCAGGCCGTGAGTCGCGCGGTCACCGTTTCCATCACCCTGAAAACGTGCGTATCACTTCGCCTGCCAGCTATATCAGCGACCTGCGCGCTGCCCACGTGCTGGCCGATTTCAATGAGCGTCGTCAGCTGATCAGCAAGCGCATCGAAGAGCTCGCCACCGAGTACGAAGGCACTGCAATCGTGCCGCCGAGCCTGCTGGATGAAGTGACCGCGCTGGTCGAGTGGCCGGTTCCGCTGGTCTGTTCTTTCGAAGAGCGCTTCCTTGATGTGCCTCAGGAAGCGTTGATCACCACCATGCAGGACAACCAGAAGTATTTCTGCCTGCTGGATGCCGACGGCAAATTGCTCCCGCGCTTCATCACGGTCGCCAATATCGAAAGCAAAGACCCGTCGCAGATCGTGCTGGGCAACGAGAAAGTCGTTCGCCCGCGCCTGACTGATGCCGAGTTCTTCTACAAGCAAGACAAGAAGCAGAAGCTGGAGACGTTCAACCAGCGTCTGCAAAACGTGGTGTTCCAGGCGCAACTGGGCACCGTGTTCGACAAGGCCGAGCGGGTTTCCAAACTGGCAGCCTTCATCGCACCTCGTATCGGTGGCGATGCCCAGCGCGCTGCACGTGCTGGCCTGCTATCCAAGTGCGACCTGGCGACCGAAATGGTTGGCGAATTTCCGGAAATGCAGGGCATTGCCGGTTACTACTACGCCTTGGCCGATGGCGAGCCGGAAGACGTTGCGCTTGCGCTCAACGAACAGTACATGCCACGCGGTGCAGGTGCTGAACTGCCCACTACGTTAACTGGTGCTGCCGTTGCCATCGCTGACAAGCTCGACACGCTGGTTGGCATCTTCGGCATTGGCATGCTGCCTACCGGTAGCAAAGACCCGTACGCACTGCGGCGCGCGGCGCTGGGCATTCTGCGCATCTTGATCGAGAAGAAGCTCGATCTCGATCTGATCAAGACCGTGCAATTTGCTGTGGCGCAGTTCGGTACCAAGATCAAGCCAGCCGGTCTGCCGGAGCAAGTGCTCGAGTTCGTATTCGATCGCCTGCGTGCTCGCTACGAAGACGAAGGCGTCGACGTGTCGGTATACCTGTCGGTGCGTGCGCTGCAGCCTGCTTCTGCGTTGGACTTCGACCAGCGTGTGCAAGCTGTACAGACCTTCCGAAAACTACCGGAAGCAGCAGCACTGGCGGCCGTCAACAAGCGTGTTTCCAACTTGTTGAGCAAAGCCGAAGGCGCCATCGCCAACACGGTTGAGCCTAAGTACTTCGACAACGCCAACGAGTTCTCGCTGTACTCGGCAATCCAACAAGCGGACCAGGCAGTACAGCCCATGACGGCGGATCGTCAATACAGCGAGTCACTGACACGACTGGCTGCCTTGCGCGAACCGGTTGATGCCTTCTTCGAGGCAGTCATGGTCAATGCCGAAGACGCCAGCGTGCGCGCCAATCGTTATGCCTTGCTGGCGCGGCTGCGAGGGTTGTTCCTCGGTGTCGCCGACATTTCCTTGTTGAGCTGATGTTGGGGGCGATTCGTGAAACTGCTGATTCTCGATAGGGACGGGGTGATCAACGAAGACTCCGACGCGTACATCAAGTCGGTAGAAGAGTGGATTCCAATTCCCGGCTCAATCGAGGCGATTGCACGGTTGAGCAAAGCCGGCTGGACGGTAGCGATTGCTACTAACCAGTCCGGCATCGCTCGCGGTTATTACGACATTGCCACTCTGGATGCCATGCACGCGCGTTTGCGTGCCTTGGTGACAGAGCAGGGCGGCGAGGTTGGTCTGATCGTTTACTGCCCGCACGGCCCAGATGAGGGCTGCGACTGTCGCAAGCCCAAGCCCGGTATGCTGCGCACCATAGCCGGCCATTACGCTGTAGATCTGGCTGAGGTCTGGTTTGTGGGTGATAGCAAGGGTGACCTGGAGGCCGCGCTGGCCGTCGACTCTCAGCCTGTTCTGGTGATGACCGGCAAAGGTCGCAAGACCCGCAGCGGCTCTATACCTGCAGGCACACTGATTTTTGATGATCTGGCGGCGATTGCTGCAGAGCTTATTCACAATAACGCTTCGTTGAACGGCTAGCCGGTCACCCAACGGTGCGCAAGATTCGGGCAACGCCCGTACGGTAAATGCTTCTATGTCGATGATGCGGGCAGTCAGGATTTTCTTCTTTTACCTGCTTTTAGGCAGCACTGCTTTGCTGTGGTGCTCGCTGAGTTTTTTCGTCGCGCCCTTTATGCCATTTCGTGTTCGTTATCGGTTCATCAATGTCTATTGGTGCCGATGCGCGCTGTGGCTGACTCGGGTGATGCTCAATATCAAAGTTGAAGTTACCGGCCAGGAAAACGTGCCGAAAACTCCATGTGTGATCGTGTCCAACCATCAAAGCACATGGGAAACGTTTTTTCTGTCGGCGCACTTCCAACCGCTGAGTCAGGTGCTCAAGCGCGAATTGTTGTACGTGCCCTTTTTCGGTTGGGCAATGGCAATGCTGCGCCCGATCGCGATCAATCGCGATAACCCTAAAGCGGCGCTTAAAGAAGTGGCCAAAAAGGGCGATGAGCTTTTGAAGGACGGTGTGTGGGTCCTGATCTTTCCTGAAGGCACACGCGTTCCGTACGGTCAGATCGGAAAATTCTCACGCAGTGGTTCGGCGCTGGCGGTTAACGCCGACCTGCCGGTTCTACCTGTCGCACATAACGCTGGGAAGTATTGGCCCAAAGAAGGTTGGGGTAAGAAAGCGGGCACTATTCGAGTCGTCATCGGTGAGCCGATGTATGCGGAGGGCGCCGGGCCACGTGCCATTGCCGCCTTGAATGACCGCGTAGCTGCATGGAATGAAGCAACCCAAAAGGCATTGGGTTCGCCCGCGCTGCCCATCGGCGCGCAGGAAAAAACCCCTGTGTGATTTTGTGGATAACCTGTGCACCATTTTTGTAAATTTGCTGATAATCCACAGTAACTTGTTAATTTCGCTACTTATTTCATATAGCGATTAATGAGCCAAAAACGTGCATAAGTTTTTTGAGCCATCCTGTTTTATCGTGTCAGAGCGCTGTGAATCCCGGTCTTGGGCCTTGTTTACGAATGGCCATCACTCGTAAGCAGTCGCCGGGATATCCACAGATTGCAAAGCGCCGCCATTCCTACCAGAACCAGTCCACCCATCGCTGCCGCGACGAATCCCGAACTCGGCGAAACACTGTCTATCGCAAGTCCTACGAGTGGCGTCGCCATCGTCTGACCAACCCTGTAGGCTGAATCTTGAAAGCCCATAGCCTCGCCACGCACGTTAGATGGCGCCAGGTTAGCCACAGTTTCAGAACCTGCCGCCAATGTTGGCGTACACAACAGGTTGGTCGGCAGCAGCGCGATCATTAAAATCCACCAGTTCTGATCGAACAGCGCCACTGGCAGAAGCAACAAGCTCATGCCTAGTGCCAGGGATGCCTGGGACAGCGATCGATGAACAATGCCGTGTACGAACCCGCCTGCGATCGACGCTATCGACATAGCGGCAATGACGTACCCGGTATACCCGATCTGGCCGTTTTCACGCAGTACAGCGATCAATGCCAACTCCGTCCCGGAAAGCACAAACAACGCGCCAGCGCTGATGAACAAGGCCGAGATCAAACGACCTGACATCCATGTCTTCAACGCAGGTCGGACAGGCTTGGCTTCAATCGAGATTTCTTCCGGCGTGCGCGTCGGCCAATTCAATCGGTACAACGCAACGTAGGACACGGCACGCCAGAGACCAATGCCGACCAGCGTAGCCATGGGCGAATACAACGTGATGAGCAAAATACCCACGGTAGGGCCGATGACGAACGAAAGCTCCATTAGCATCATGTTTAACGAGTAGGCCGGGCGACGTTGATCCTCAGGCACCAGAGTGGCCACGAACTGCCTGGCGAGTGAGCCGGTGGGCACGGTAAACAATGAAGCCAGAAACGCCAAGCCGATGAACATCAAAAACGGCACAAAGGGCAACAGGGCCCAAGCGACAGTCGAGAGTGTTCCGCAAACCGTTACGACAGGACGCAGGCCATGTTTGTCGATCATGCGTCCCAGCACCGGTGAGCCAAGTGCAAACCCAAGCGCAGTGGCGGTGCCAACCACCCCGGCTTCGAAATAGCCCCGCCCCATGTCCGTCAGCACATGCAGCGTTAGGGTGAGGCTCATAATCGTCAGGGGGAGACCCGCGATGAACATGAATAGAATTGCCGGCAGAACTCTCGGCAATTCCAAAACTTTTCTGTACTTGTAAAACGACATCCTGTGGACAGCTCCTTAAGTTGAAAAAAAGCTCCTGACAAACGATTTCGTACTACTTAGGGTGCAGGATCAAAGCGACCAAGGCACTCCAGCCAGTCTGATGCGATGCACCCAGTCCTCGCCCGTTTTCTCCATGGAAATACTCATGAAATAACAGCAGATCACGGCTATGCGGGTCAGTTTGTAGCTGTGAATAACCGGACATAGATGGGCGATTTCCCATGTCATCCCGCAGAAACATCCTACAAATCCGTGCGCTTATTCCGTCAGCTACTTCATCCAGCGATGCCAGATAACCCGAGCCGGTTGGGTACTCCACCGAAAAATTCTCACCGTAATAACGATGAAACTCACGCAATGATTCAATCAGCATGTAGTTCAACGGCATCCAGATCGGACCCCGCCAATTAGAGTTACCGCCAAACAGGCGCGATTCTGACTCTGCTGGCTGATAATCCGCGCAGAGATTGTCGCCGTTGATGTGCATGCTAAAGGGCCGCGCTGAGTAAGATTTGGATAACGAGCGAATTCCGAATTCAGACAAGAACTCCCTCTCATCGAGCATGCGCTTAAGCAAGTCCTTTGTTCGCTGCCCCCTTAACAAAGCCAGCAACAGGCGATTACCCTTACCCGGTTCAGTCCAGCGAGAAACTAGCAGCGCCAGATCAGGACGGTGATGCAGGAAACCAAGCAGTCGATCACGCAGCCCTTTCAAACCTTCATGTTCTCGTTGTTCCAGTACACGGACGGCGAACAACGGGATCAAGCCTACAATCGAGCGCAGACGCACGGGATCACTTGCGCCGTCAGGACGATGGAGGACGTCGTAGAAAAAACCGTCCTCATCATCCCACAAGCCTTGGACATCTTTGCCCACCTGGTTGATCGCACCTGCGATGTAGAGGAAGTGCTCAAAAAACTTAACCGAGATATCAACGTAAACCTCGTTGCGCTTGGCCAACTCCAGCGCGATACGCATCAAATCAAGCGCGTACCCAGCGACCCATGCAGTGCCGTCCGCTTGGTCCAACTGGTATCCGGGTGCCATGGCCGCAGATCGATCAAACAGCGCAATGTTGTCGAGCCCAAGAAACCCGCCCTGAAAGATATTGTGTCCCTCAGCGTCCTTGCGGTTGACCCACCAGGAAAAATTCAGCAACAGCTTGTGGAAAACTCGCTCGAGAAAATCGGCGTCGCCTACGCCTTTTAACGCCTTTTCCATCTGATAGACGCGCCATGTCGCCCAGGCGTGGACAGGCGGATTGGCGTCGTCGAAACGCCACTCGTAAGCAGGCAACTGACCATTGGGGTGCATGAAGCGATCTTTGATCAGCAATAAGAGTTGGTCTTTGGCAAAGTCAGGATCGATAAGGGCGAAGGCAACAGCCTGGAAAGCCAGATCCCAGGACGCATACCACGGGTACTCCCATTTATCCGGCATCGATACGATGTCGAAATTACACAGGTGCTGCCATTGGCTATTGCGAATTTTCGGCCGGTCTGGCGACAGTGGTCCTTGATTGGGATCGCCTTCCAACCAGGCTTTTACATCAAAGTAATAAAGCTGCTTGGACCACAGTAATCCTGCCAGCGCTTGGCGCTGAACATTGCGCGCGTCAGCGTCCTGCATACCCTGTTGCAGCGCTTCGTAATACTCGTCAGCTTCTCTGAGACGGGTGGTGAATAACCCGTGAGCGTCGACCTGCTCGGCGTTGGCAGGGGCAAATCTCAGGTAAATCACTTCGCTGGCGTAGCCGTCCAGTTGCATCAAGAAATGCGCAGCTACACGTGTGCCCTTGTCGCGGCAGATTGCATCAGGCTGAGCGCTGACAATATAGTCGTTGATCCCATCTTTGAAAGGCCCGGTACCTAGCGTGCCGAATAATTTGGGGCCATTGGTTTCGTTGTCGCAAAAGAGCCATTCGCAAGGCAGCTTGCCCCAAGCCGTCGCCTGTTTTTCAGATAACTGCGGATGGCGCGCTGTCACTGTTTTGCCATCCAGCGACAGGGTAGGGCGCTGGTGGTCCCGTCCCAGGCTCCATGTATTTCTTGCCCAAAGATGTGGCAATACGTGTAACCGCGCAGAGCAGTCGGACCGGTTGACGACAGTGACACGCATGAAGATGTCATCCGGGGTATGTTTGGCGTATTCGATAGTGACATCGAAATAATGGTTGTCGTTGAAAACGCCTGTGTCGAGGATCTCGTATTCAGCGTCCTCCAGACCGCGCCGTGCGTTCTCGGTCACCAGATCATCGTAGGGAAAAGCAGCATGGGGGTATTTGTACAGCATGCGCATGTAGGCATGGCTCGGGACGCCATCGACATGAAAGTACACCTCCTTCACGTCTTCGCCGTGATTTCCTTCGGCGTTGTTCAGACCAAAAAGTCGATCCTTCAAAATTGGATCGCGCTCGTTCCACAAACCCAGTCCGAGGCACCAATGCTGGGACTGGTCAGAGAACCCAGCCAAACCATCCTCGCCCCAGCGATAGCTTCGGCTGCGCGCATGATCGTGGGGGAAGAAATCCCAGGCGTTGCCGTCGGCGCTGTAATCCTCCCGCACCGTGCCCCATTGCCGATCGCTTAAGTACGGTCCCCATTCTCTCCACTGGGCCGCGTCTTCACCGGCCAAGCGCAGGCCCTCCGTTGTTTCAAGGATGGTCTTCGGAAGGGCATCTGCGGTCATCTTTACTTCCATCACAAATCAGACGTTTGGAAGTGTAGGGCGACCCTGTAACGAAAAGAAATCTATTTCCCGATCTTCAAGGTTTCGCCGCTTTGAACCCGGCCATAAAAAAAACCCGACAGATCGAGGACCTGTCGGGGTTTTTTCGTCAGCAGAATCGAGCGAGCTTTAGAAATCCAGGTTCGATACCGCCAGTGCGTTGCTTTCAATGAACTCGCGGCGCGGTTCTACGGCATCGCCCATCAAGGTGTTGAAGATCTGGTCTGCACCGATAGCATCTTCGATCGTGACTTTCAGCATGCGACGTACGGCTGGGTCCATCGTAGTTTCCCAGAGTTGATCCGGGTTCATTTCACCCAGACCTTTGTATCGCTGGATGGTGTGACGCTTGGTGCTTTCAGCCATCAACCAGGCCAACGCTTCCTTGAACTCGGTGACCTGCTTTTTACGCTCGCCACGTTGGATGTATGCGCCTTCTTCCAGCAGCGAGCTGATCTGCAAGCCGAGTGCAGTTACCGTCTTGTAGTCGTTGCTACCGAAGAAGTCACGGTTGAAGGTGACATAGTTCGAAAGACCATGGGAGATCAGTTCGACCTCCGGCAGCCATACGCCACGCTCACGGTCTTCACGCAGACTGGCTTTGTAGACCAGGCCAGACTTCTCGCCAACACGCAGACGCTCGTCGAACTTATCCAGCCACGCTTGCATGCCAGCGTGATCAGCAAGTTGCTCCAGCGTCACCGGGGGCAGGTACACGAAATGCTCGGTTAGCTCTTGAGGATAAAGACGTGACAGGCGCTTAAGCGTCTTCATCACCATCCGGAAATCATTGACCAGTTTTTCCAGCGCTTCGCCTGAAATCCCGGGTGCTGATTCATTCAGGTGCAGGCTCGCATCTTCAAGGGCCGACTGCGTCATGTACTCTTCCATGGCTTCGTCGTCTTTGATGTACTGCTCTTGCTTGCCCTTCTTCACCTTGTAGAGCGGAGGCTGAGCAATATAGATATAGCCGCGCTCGACCAGTTCAGGCAATTGACGGAAGAAGAAGGTCAACAGCAGGGTACGGATGTGCGATCCGTCGACGTCAGCATCGGTCATGATGATGATGTTGTGATAGCGCAGTTTTTCAATGTTGTATTCATCGCGGCCGATGCCACAGCCCAAGGCGGTGATCAAGGTGCCCACTTCTTGCGACGAGATCATTTTGTCAAAACGCGCTTTTTCGACGTTCAGAATTTTGCCTTTAAGCGGCAGAATCGCTTGAGTCTTGCGGTTACGTCCCTGCTTGGCGGAACCGCCAGCAGAGTCACCTTCCACCAAGTAAAGTTCGGAAAGAGCAGGGTCTTTCTCTTGGCAGTCAGCGAGTTTGCCTGGCAGGCCGGCAATGTCCAACGCGCCTTTACGGCGAGTCATCTCACGGGCCTTACGCGCAGCTTCGCGAGCGCGTGCTGCGTCGATCATCTTGCCTACAACGGCTTTGGCTTCATTTGGATTTTCCAGAAGGAAGTCCGAGAAGTATTTGCCCATTTCCTGTTCAACCGCAGTCTTCACTTCGGAAGAGACCAGCTTGTCTTTGGTCTGTGAACTGAATTTCGGATCCGGGACTTTCACCGAAATAATAGCGGTAAGGCCTTCGCGCGCATCGTCACCAGTGGTGGCAACTTTATGCTTCTTAGCCAAACCTTCTTGTTCGATATAATTGTTCAGGTTGCGCGTGAGCGCCGAGCGGAATCCCACCAGGTGAGTTCCGCCGTCGCGCTGGGGAATGTTGTTGGTGAAGCACAGCAGATTCTCGTTGAAGCTGTCATTCCACTGCAGCGCGATTTCGACGCCAATGCCGTCTTCACGCTGGATATTGAAGTGGAACACTTCATTGACCGGAGTCTTGTTGGTGTTCAGATACTCAACGAAAGCACGCAGACCGCCTTCGTATTTGAACAGCTCTTCCTTCCCGCTTCGCTCGTCTCGCAGAACAATGCCGACACCGGAGTTCAGGAACGACAGCTCCCGGATTCGCTTAGCCAAAATATCCCAACTGAAGTGGATGTTTTTGAAGGTCTCAGCCGAAGGTTTGAAGTGAATCTCTGTACCGGTCGAGTCACTTTCGCCAACGATGCGCATCGGTTCCTGAGGAACGCCATGCACATAGGTTTGTTCCCAAATCTTGCCACTCCGACGTACAGTCAGCAGCAGCAGTTCAGACAACGCGTTAACTACCGACACACCAACGCCGTGGAGGCCGCCAGAAACTTTGTACGAGTTATCGTCGAATTTACCGCCAGCGTGCAATACGGTCATGATGACCTCTGCTGCAGACACGCCTTCTTCTTTATGCACATCGACTGGGATACCGCGGCCGTTATCGCGCACGGTAATCGATTCGTCCGGGTGGATGATGATACTGATGTCGTCGCAGTGGCCAGCCAGTGCTTCGTCGATCGAGTTATCAACCACCTCGAAAACCATGTGGTGGAGACCGCTACCATCGTCGGTATCGCCGATGTACATACCGGGACGCTTGCGTACGGCGTCTAGCCCTTTCAGCACTTTGATGCTGGAGGAGTCGTACGTTTGATTTTCGCTCATGCATTCACTCCCGATGATCGTGGGTCTGGGTGATACAGCCTTGTTCCACGTGGAACAGTGCCACTGGCGTTTCCGTCCGCCAGCCTTCCCTCAAAAATTCTTGATCTACACAGGTAATGAAAACCTGGCAGTGTAATTCTTCCAGCAAACGACAAAGTGCGTTGCGATGGTTTTCGTCCAGCTCAGAGGGCAGGTCATCGACGAGGTATATACACTGGCCCCTACGAGCCAGGCTCACCAGATGGCCCTGAGCGATACGTAGCGCGCACACAACTAACTTTTGCTGCCCACGCGAAAGGATATCGGCAGCATTATGACCACCTAATCTGAGCCGCAAATCTGCTCTCTGTGGTCCTGCCTGCGTATGGCCCATCTGCTGATCGCGGTGGAGTGAGGAAGCGAGCACTGTGCTCAGCTCCTTTTCTTTATCCCATCCGCGGTAGTAACTCAGGCTCAAACCTTCAAGCTGAACCAACTCGCTTAAAGTTTGCTCGAAGACTGGCTTTAAAGCCTTGATATACGCGCGTCGAAATTCATCGATTTCATCACTAGCGAGGCACAGCTCTCGATCCCATGCCGCTTGCGAAGCGCCGTCAAGTGTACCATGCCGCAACCACGAGTTACGCTGCCGCAGAGCCTTCTGAAGTCTTTGCCACGTGCCCATAAATCGAGGTTCCACGTGGAACACTCCCCAGTCCAGGAACTGACGTCGAATCTTCGGAGCCCCCTCAAGCAGCCGAAAGCTGTCGGGATTAATTAACTGTAGGGGCAAAGTCTCGGCAAGCTGTGCTGCGCTTTTTGCGTTCTGACCATCAATGCGGATCTGAAATTCGCCATGTCGATCGCGGGAGATGCCAAGGTTGCTATGACCACCTTCGGCGAGCTCGACCTGGCCGAAAACCGTGCACGCCGGCTGCTCATATTGAATGACGGGCAGCAGCCTCACGCTACGAAACGAGCGAGCAAGTCCCAAGAGATGTATGGCTTCAAGGACACTGGTTTTCCCGCTGCCATTGGCGCCGTAGAGAATGTTAATACGAGGGGAAGGGGAGAAGGTCACCGGTTGCAGATTGCGCACCCCGGTGACCGAGACGCGGCTGAGAGACATTAGCTTCTGCTGTTAAAGGCGCATCGGCATTACGACATAGGCCGAATCATCATTGCCGGACTCTTGTACCAGCGCGCTGCTGTTGGAATCAGACAGAATCAATCGAACCTGTTCGGTAGTCATCACGCCCAGTACGTCGAGCAAGTAGCTGACATTAAAACCAATTTCTAGGGCTCCGCCGTCATAGTCAACGCCAATTTCTTCTTCCGCTTCTTCCTGCTCAGGGTTGTTGGCCTGAATCTTCAACTGGCCGCTGGCAAGTTGGAGACGGATACCGCGATACTTTTCGTTGGAAAGAATAGCCGTCCGGCTGAAGGCTTCGCGCAGTGCCTGGCGATCACCGACGACCAACTTATCCCCACCTTTAGGCAGGACGCGCTCGTAATCGGGGAATTTACCGTCAACCAATTTAGAGGTGAATGTAAATTCTCCTGTTGTGGCGCGAATATGATGCTGCCCCAGCACAATGCTGACGATCCCGTCTTGTTCTGTCAGCAAACGCGCTAGCTCGAGAATGCCCTTGCGCGGCACGATGACTTGGTGACGATCAGCCTGTTCGATTTCTGCAGTCATTGAGCACATTGCGAGCCGATGACCATCAGTCGCAACTGCGCGCAGGATGCCGGACTGGACCTCAAGCAACATACCATTGAGATAGTACCGAACGTCCTGTTGAGCCATTGCAAAACTGGTGCGCTCAATCAACCGACGAAGCTTGCTTTGAACGAGGTTGAACGTGAAGGAGCCCGGCCCTTCTTCCACCGTAGGGAAGTCGTTTGCCGGCAGTGTCGACAAAGTGAAACGGCTACGGCCAGCCTTGACGATCAGCTTTTGCTCATCGAGCTTGATATCGATCAATGCGTCATTGGGCAGGCTCTTGCAGATGTCCATCAACTTGCGCGCTGGCACAGTGATTTCGCCAGGTTCAGCAGCCTCTTCGAGCTGCACTCGGCCCACCAGCTCAACTTCCAGGTCAGTACCCGTCAGAGACAGTTGTTGGCCCTCGACAACCAAAAGAACGTTCGACAGAACCGGCAAGGTCTGGCGGCGTTCTACAACGCCTGCGACCAGTTGCAGGGGTTTCAACAGGGCTTCGCGTTGAATGGTGAAATGCATGGTCTAGTCCCTTGCCTTGATAAGCTGCGTCGGCATCTTCAAGTAGTCAGTGTACGCAGCAGGTTCTTGTAGTCCTCGCGAATATCCGCGTCGGATTCTTTAAGTTCGTTGATCTTGCGGCAAGCATGCAGGACCGTTGTGTGGTCGCGTCCACCAAACACATCACCGATCTCCGGCAAACTGTGGTTGGTGAGTTCCTTGGACAGCGCCATTGCCACCTGGCGAGGTCGAGCAACCGACCTGGAGCGACGTTTGGACAACAAGTCCGATATCTTGATTTTGTAGTATTCGGCGACTGTGCGCTGAATGTTATCCACACTTACCAGCTTGTCTTGCAACGCCAGAAGGTCTTTGAGCGATTCGCGGATCAACTCGATCGTGATGTCTCTGCCCATGAAATGCGAATGCGCGATGACTCGCTTAAGCGCGCCCTCAAGTTCACGAACGTTAGATCGAATACGCTGAGCGATAAAGAAAGCGGCATCGTGGGGCAGATCAACTTTTGCCTGATCGGCCTTCTTCATCAAAATCGCTACGCGGGTTTCGAGTTCAGGGGGCTCGACCGCAACGGTCAGTCCCCAACCAAAACGCGATTTTAAACGCTCTTCCAGACCTTCGATTTCTTTTGGATAACGGTCACTGGTGAGAATGACCTGTTGTCCACCCTCCAACAGGGCGTTGAAAGTGTGGAAAAACTCTTCCTGAGAACGCTCTTTGCGAGCGAAAAACTGAATATCATCAATGAGAAGCGCGTCAACTGAACGGTAGAAACGCTTGAACTCATTAATCGCATTGAGCTGCAACGCTTTGACCATGTCAGCCACGAACCGCTCGGAGTGCAGATACACCACCTTTGCGTTTGGATTCTTCTTGAGAAGATGGTTACCCACAGCGTGCATCAAGTGAGTTTTACCCAAGCCGACGCCCCCGTATAGAAACAGCGGGTTATATCCATGCTTTGGGTTATCCGCAACCTGCCAGGCCGCAGCCCGTGCCAATTGGTTGGACTTGCCTTCGACGAAGTTTTCGAAGGTGAATGTACGGTTCAGATAGCTCGTGTGCTTCAAAGCACCCTCAACCTGCACATTCCGTTGCTCTGCCCGGGCCGGCGCCTGTTGGGAACTTGCCCCCGCCATTGGATCAAAGCTCGCCCGCGAAGGCTCATCGTCAGAGCTTAGCGAGTTTTGAACCGGTGTTTGTACGGAGGCTCTTACCGCGGGCTGGGAAACTATAGCCCCGTTTCCGCCGTTGCCGTGGACAGCCTGCGATGCAGCTGCGGCCAAAGGAGCATTAGGCGCAGCGCGTGGCGCTGAGCTCCTCTTGCTGCCTATTAATAAGGAAAGAGCCGGGGCCATGCCCTGACCATGCTCGCCGAGAAGCTCAAGCAGTCGGCTGAGATACTTTTCGTTAACCCAATCGAGCACAAAACGGTTCGGGGCATAGACACGCAACTCGTCGCCTTCGGCTTCAACCTGAAGCGGACGGATCCAGGTGTTGAATTGCTGGGCAGGCAGCTCATCACGTAATAGCTCTACGCACTGCTGCCAAAGTTCCACTGACACGGACATCCCCTAAGTCAAAAGCCGGTGAGGCAAAAACAAGCGCCCATTGTAGCGATGAGCAACGGACTTATCCACATGTAGGTTGCTGCCCTTAAGCGACAAAAAAGGTTTTCATACACAGAAACGCGACCAGCGGTCTGTGCATAAGCTCTGTGGATAACTCCACCTCAGCCCGTTGCATAAGTACGCCTTAAAAACTGTGGATAATGCCCCTGTGGATAAAATAGCGTTTCACTCACAGCTTTTCCGACACTGCAGCACAGCTACAGCACCGCTTTTCGACAGACTTTCTGTCCTCTGTACACTATGATCTACGTGGCCCGCATAATGTTATCCACAGATATTCGCCCCTATAGCTTCTATAAGCTTTATAAAAAAGCTTTAAATACTTTCCTTCTTTATTTCTATATCTACGTTCTGATTGCCACGTCGGGTCGGCCTGTAAAATGGGAAACTGGCATGCAAGGAACTAAATACAGGAAACGTTGGTTGGAAATTGACCTGAGGGCCTGCTTTCTCTAGAATCCCCGGTCTCTTAAAACGGGGGCCATTCCGGCCCGTTGTGGACGAACCAGGTAACACGCCATGAAACGTACTTTCCAACCCAGCACTATCAAGCGCGCCCGCACTCACGGTTTCCGTGCACGTATGGCCACCAAAAACGGCCGTGCAGTCTTGTCGCGTCGCCGCGCCAAAGGCCGTAAGCGTCTGGCAGTTTGATTAATCGGCACAGGTGGTGAGTCAGGACTTCAGTCGGGAAAAGCGTTTGCTGACACCCCGGCATTTCAAGGCAGTCTTTGACTCCCCCACCGGCAAGGTTCCGGGGAAAAATCTCCTGCTCCTTGTGCGCGACAACGATCTGGATCACCCCCGTCTGGGATTGGTGATCGGGAAAAAGAGCGTAAAGCTCTCGGTTGAGCGCAATCGTTTGAAACGCCTGATGCGCGAATCGTTTCGCCAACACCAAGACAATTTGGTTGGTTGGGACATCGTGGTAGTCGCGCGAAAAGGCTTGGGTGACATTGAAAACCCCGAATTGATTCAGCATTTCGGCAAGCTCTGGAAACGTCTGGCGCGTAGCCGGCCTGTTTCAGAAGCCACAACCGAAACTGCGGGGGTAGACAGTCCTGATGCGTAAACTGGCGCTCGTTCCGATCCAGTTTTACCGTTACGCCATTAGTCCGCTGATGGCCAGTCACTGTCGTTTCTACCCCAGCTGCTCCTGCTACGCGTACGAAGCCATTGAAAATCATGGCTTGTTACGCGGTGGCTGGCTGACCTTACGTCGCTTAGGTCGCTGTCATCCTTGGAATCCCGGTGGTTATGACCCGGTTCCAACAGATCCCACCTCCCGTTCCTCTTCGATGGCCGAGTAATCATGGATATTAAACGCACGATCCTGATCGTCGCCCTGGCAATCGTGTCCTACGTCATGGTCCTGAAATGGAACCAGGACTATGGCCAGGCTGCCCTGCCGACTCAGAATGTTGCCGCCAACACAAATACATCCGCGCTACCGGATACCCCGCCTGGCACAAACGCATCAGCAAATGCCGATGTACCAAGCGCAACGGGTGAAGTTGCTGCTCCTGCTGAAACTCCAGTGGTTGCAAGCAAGGATCTGATTCAAGTCAAAACAGACGTCCTAAATCTGGAAATCGATCCTGTTGGTGGCGATGTCGTGCAGCTTCGGTTGCCGCTTTATCCGCGTCGGCAAGACCATCCGGACGTCCCATTCCAGCTTTTCGACAATGGTGGCGAACGTACCTTTCTGGCTCAAAGTGGCCTGACCGGCGCCAACGGTCCGGATGCTCGCTCAACCGGGCGTCCGGTGTACGTCAGCACTCAGAAAAGTTATCAACTGGTCGATGGCCAGAACGATCTAGTCGTTGATCTGAAATTCAGTGACGCCGGGGTCAACTACATCAAGCGCTTTACATTCAAGCGCGGTTTGTATGATCTGACCGTCAGCTATCTGATTGATAACCAAAGTGCTCAGCCTTGGAATGGCAATCTGTTTGCTCAGTTGAAACGTGACGCGAGCTCCGACCCTTCGTCGTCGACAGCTACGGGCACCGCGACTTATCTGGGTGCTGCCATGTGGACTGCCTCCGAGCCTTACAAAAAAGTATCGATGAAAGACATCGATAAAGGCTCGGTCAAAGAAACAGTGCAGGGCGGCTGGGTGGCTTGGCTGCAGCATTATTTCGTCACCGCCTGGATCCCGAATCACGGCGACAGCAACACCGTTACTACTCGCAAAGACAGCCAAGGTAATTACATCATCGGTTTCACCGGACCTGCGCTGAATATCGCTCCAGGTGCCAAGGCTGAGACCAACACCACTCTTTACGCAGGGCCGAAAAGCCAGGCAGTTCTCAAAGAATTGTCCCCAGGTCTGGAATTGACCGTCGATTACGGAATCCTTTGGTTTATTGCCCAGCCTATTTTCTGGCTGCTGCAACATATCCACAGCATTGTGGGTAACTGGGGCTGGTCAATCATCTTCCTGACAATGCTGATCAAAGGGCTTTTCTTCCCGCTGTCGGCCGCAAGCTATCGCTCGATGGCGCGCATGCGAGCCGTTGCTCCGAAACTCGCTATTCTGAAAGAGCAACACGGCGATGATCGTCAGAAGCTTTCGCAGTCGATGATGGAGCTTTACAAGAAAGAGAAGATCAACCCGCTGGGTGGATGCCTTCCTATTCTTGTCCAGATGCCAGTTTTCCTTTCGTTGTACTGGGTATTGCTCGAAAGCGTCGAAATGCGTCAGGCGCCGTGGTTGCTGTGGATAACTGACTTGTCGATCAAGGATCCGTTCTTCATTCTGCCGATCATCATGGGCGCAACCATGTTCATCCAGCAGCGTTTGAACCCGACGCCTCCGGACCCGATGCAGGCCAAGGTCATGAAGCTGATGCCAATCATCTTCACGTTCTTCTTCTTGTGGTTCCCTGCAGGTCTGGTTCTGTACTGGGTTGTGAACAACACCTTGTCCATCACGCAGCAGTGGTATATCACTCGCGGTATCGAAGCCAAGGCCAAGAAAGCTGAAGCTTGATCTAACCTGTGAATAAGTTATTCAGGACGCCCCCTTGTGGGGCGTTTTGCTATCCGTCATTTTCTCCGGGAGCTGGGTCATGAATGTCCCTCGTGAAACCATTGCCGCCATTGCCACCGCGCAGGGAAGAGGTGGGGTCGGCATTGTGCGCATTTCCGGTCCGCTTGCGTTCAGCGCCGCACAAGCGATCATCGGTAAAACCCCTCAGCCTCGGCATGCACATTTCGGCGCATTTCAAGACGAAGAAGGTCATGCCATCGATGAGGGCATCAGCCTGTATTTCCCTGGGCCCAACTCGTTCACCGGGGAAGATGTGTTCGAGATGCAAGGCCATGGAGGCCCGGTTGTCCTCGATATGATTTTGCAGCGCTGCGTACAACTGGGATGCAGACTTGCCCGTGCTGGCGAATTTAGTGAGCGGGCGTTCCTCAATGACAAGCTGGACTTGGCCCAAGCTGAAGCAATTGCCGATTTGATCGAGGCCAGTTCAGCACAAGCTGCACGCAACGCCCTACGTTCCCTGCAGGGGGCTTTCTCGGTTCGTGTGGATAACCTGACTGAGAAGCTGATCAGTCTGCGGATCTACGTAGAAGCAGCTATCGATTTTCCCGAGGAAGAAATCGATTTCCTGGCCGATGGTCATGTCCTGAGCCTGCTCGATGAGGTACGCGAGCATTTATCAACCGTTGTACGTGAAGCCAGTCAGGGAGCACTTCTGCGTGACGGCATGAATGTAGTGATTGCCGGACGGCCCAACGCAGGTAAATCCAGCCTGTTGAACGCCCTCGCCGGCCGTGAAGCAGCGATTGTTACTGAGATTGCAGGCACCACCCGCGATGTATTGCGCGAACATATCCATATTGATGGCATGCCACTTCACGTGGTCGACACTGCCGGGTTACGGGAGACGGCAGATCACGTCGAGAAGATAGGCGTGGAGCGGGCACTCAAAGCCATTACCGAGGCTGATCGTATTCTGCTGGTGGTTGACGCAACGGCGCCGGAAGCAAGCGATCCCTTCGCGCTGTGGCCAGAATTTCTGCAGGAACGTCCGGACCCTGCAAAAGTGACGTTGATTCGAAACAAGGCGGATCTGAGTGCCGAGCCAATCACGCTAGAGGTCAACGCCGACGGCCATGTGACGATTAATCTCAGTGCCAAGGCGGGTGGTAAGGGTCTGGAACTGCTGCGTGATCATCTCAAGGCCTGTATGGGCTTCCAACAGACCTCAGAAAGCAGCTTCAGCGCGCGTAGACGACATTTGGATGCGTTGCAACGCGCCAGCACATCGCTTGAGCACGGTCGTTCACAATTGACTTTGGCAGGCGCTGGGGAGTTACTGGCCGAAGATCTTCGGCAGGCGCAGCAGGCGCTCGGTGAGATCACCGGTGCGTTCAGTTCTGATGACTTGCTGGGCCGAATATTCTCCAGTTTCTGCATTGGCAAATAGTCCAAATCTTCTCCCAATGAGCTCATCTTGCCGGTGAGCCCGTTCGCATCGCCTCCCGCCCTTCCATAAAACTCCCAATCAAGCCTTTCGAAAGGCGAGGTTTGCCCGCCGGCGAGCTGGTTTTTCGCGAATTCTGAAAATTAAGGTCTGTGCATAAGCTTGCCTAGGCTCGGTTGATAACTGAGGTTTTGGAGGGGGTATAAACCCCTCTGTGCATAAGTATCGATTTAATCCACAGCCTTAAGCTGCTTATCCCACGAGCTCATTGATAGATAGCCACAGAGTTTTGAATCTCTATACAGTACGGTTTTAAAGGCCTAGGAGAATCTATCCACAGAAAAGTGCCTGTGTATAAATAAACATAAAAACAAAGATCTTATAAATCTCTTTCTTTTTAATTTCTATAACCGCCATCTATCCACAGCTGGTTAAATTTTGCGCAAAAGGTTTCTTCAGTGGGGTGAAGTCCCTATACTTGCCGCCAATTCCAATTCCCCCCAGAAAACAGGCACGAGGTGCGTGGTGGATTTCCCTTCCCGTTTTGAAGTGATCGTCATCGGTGGCGGTCATGCCGGTACCGAGGCAGCACTGGCGTCCGCACGCATGGGTTCAAAGACCTTACTGCTGACGCACAACGTGGAAACCCTCGGTCAGATGAGCTGCAATCCCGCCATTGGCGGCATCGGCAAGAGCCACTTGGTTAAAGAGATCGATGCGCTCGGCGGCGCCATGGCTATTGCCACCGATAAAGGTGGCATTCAGTTTCGTGTATTGAACAGTCGCAAAGGCCCGGCGGTGCGAGCTACTCGTGCCCAGGCAGACCGTGTCCTGTACAAGGCAGCCATTCGCGAAATCATAGAAAATCAGCCAAACCTGTGGATATTCCAACAAGCCTGCGACGACCTGATAGTGGAACAGGGCGAAGTGCGGGGCGTTGTCACACAAATGGGTCTGCGCTTTCTCGCGGACTCAGTTGTATTGACCACCGGCACGTTCCTGGGCGGACTTATCCACATCGGAATGCAGAACTATTCAGGCGGTCGCGCTGGAGATCCGCCATCGATCGCATTGGCACAGCGTCTGCGGGAACTGCCTCTACGCGTAGGCCGCCTGAAAACTGGTACGCCGCCACGCATCGACGGCCGCTCTGTGGATTTCTCGGTCATGACCGAGCAACCAGGTGATACGCCGATACCGGTGATGTCGTTCATGGGTTCCAAAGACCAGCACCCGGCTCAAGTCAGTTGCTGGATCACCCATACCAATGCTCGTACTCACGAAATCATTGCGGCCAACCTCGACCGTTCGCCGATGTATTCCGGTGTGATTGAAGGCGTCGGCCCGCGCTATTGCCCCTCGATTGAAGACAAGATCCATCGCTTTGCCGACAAGGAAAGCCATCAGGTCTTCATCGAGCCGGAAGGTTTGAATACTCACGAGCTGTATCCGAACGGAATTTCGACGTCGCTGCCGTTCGATGTGCAACTGCAGATTGTGCGTTCGATCCGAGGCATGGAAAACGCCCACATCGTGCGTCCCGGCTATGCCATCGAATACGACTACTTCGACCCGCGAGATTTGAAATACAGCCTCGAAACCAAGGTGATTGCCGGACTGTTCTTCGCAGGGCAAATCAACGGCACTACCGGTTATGAGGAAGCAGGTGCACAAGGTTTGCTCGCCGGCGCGAACGCAGCGCTACGGGCCCAGGGCAAAGAAAGCTGGTGCCCGCGTCGAGACGAGGCGTACATCGGGGTATTGGTCGACGACTTGATCACGCTGGGTACCCAGGAGCCTTACCGTATGTTCACCTCCCGGGCCGAGTACCGTCTGATCCTGCGTGAAGACAACGCCGACTTACGTCTGACCGAAAAAGGTCGGGAGCTGGGGCTTGTCGATGACGCCCGCTGGGCTGCTTTCTGCACCAAGCGCGAAAGTATCGAGCGTGAAGAGCAACGTCTGAAATCCACCTGGATTCGTCCAGGCACCCCCCAAGGTGATTCGGTATCAGCGCACTTCGGCACGCCGTTGACTCACGAATACAACTTGCTCAATCTCCTGACCCGTCCAGAAGTGGACTATGCCAGCCTCATTTCACTGACTGGCGAAGGCTGCACTGATCCACAAGTGGCAGAGCAGGTTGAAATCAAGACCAAATACGCCGGTTATATCGATCGTCAGCAGGACGAAATCGCAAGGCTTCGTGCCAGTGAAAACACCAAATTGCCTGCGGACATCGATTACACAAACATCTCAGGTCTGTCGAAAGAAATTCAGAGCAAGCTGGGGATAACTCGGCCAGAAACCCTGGGCCAAGCGTCTCGCATTCCTGGTGTGACCCCTGCAGCAATTTCGCTATTGATGATTCACTTGAAAAAACGCGGCGCGGGCCGTCAGTTGGAGCAAAGCGCTTGAGTTCTATGGTTACCCCGCAACACGCTGAAGAGTTGATCCTGGGTGCCCGCGAGTTGGGGGTTGAGCTTACCGAAAGTCAGCACCATCAGCTGTTGGCGTATCTGGCTCTGTTGATCAAGTGGAACAAGGCATACAACCTGACGGCAGTGCGCGATCCGGACGAGATGGTGTCGCGTCACTTGCTCGACAGCTTGAGCATCATGTCTTTCGTCGAAGGTGAGCGCTGGCTCGATGTAGGCAGTGGCGGGGGAATGCCTGGCATTCCGATGGCTATCCTGTTTCCAGGTACCAAGGTTACGGTGCTCGACAGCAATGGTAAGAAAACTCGCTTTCTGACTCAGGTCAAACTTGAGCTCAAGCTCGACAATCTGCAAGTTATCCACAGCCGGGCAGAAGCCTTTGAACCTGTACAGCCGTTCAACGGGATAATCTCCAGGGCTTTCAGCAGTCTTGAAGACTTTACCCAGTGGACGCGCCATATGGGCGATGCCCAAACGCATTGGCTCGCGATGAAGGGTCTGCATCCTGCCGATGAACTGGTAGCATTGCCGGCAGACTTCCGCCTCGACAGTGCGCAGGCCTTGGCCGTTCCGGGTTGCCAAGGGCAACGCCATCTGCTGATACTGCGCCGCACGGCTTGACAGGGAACACACGCAAGAATGGCTAAGGTATTCGCGATCGCGAACCAAAAAGGTGGTGTGGGCAAAACCACCACCTGCATCAACCTCGCAGCCTCGCTGGTCGCTACCAAGCGCCGAGTGCTATTGATCGATCTCGATCCTCAAGGCAATGCCACGATGGGCAGCGGCGTGGATAAACACGCGCTCGAGAACTCGATTTACGACGTGCTGATCGGCGAATGCGATCTTGGCCAGGCCATGCATTTTTCTGAGCACGGTGGCTATCAATTGTTACCGGCAAACCGCGATCTGACCGCTGCAGAAGTGGTGTTGCTCGAAATGCAGATGAAGGAAAGTCGCTTGCGCACTGCGCTGGCGCCGATTCGCGAAAATTACGACTACATCCTCATCGACTGCCCGCCGTCGCTGTCGATGTTGACGCTCAACGCGCTAGTGGCGGCTGACGGTGTGATCATCCCCATGCAGTGCGAGTATTTTGCACTCGAGGGTTTGAGCGACCTTGTGGATAACATCAAGCGAATTGCCGAGCTGCTGAATCCACAGTTAAAGATCGAAGGTCTGTTGCGGACTATGTACGATCCGCGGCTGAGCCTGATCAACGATGTGTCCGCCCAGCTCAAGGAGCACTTTGGGGAACAGCTCTACGACACTGTGATTCCGCGCAACATTCGTCTGGCCGAGGCACCGAGCTTCGGTATGCCAGCTCTGGCATACGACAAGACTTCCCGAGGCGCGTTGGCTTACCTGGCCCTCGCGGGCGAGATGGTTCGTCGTCAACGTCGTAACACCCGCACCGCTCAGCCCACTTAAGGAATACCCATGGCCGTCAAGAAACGAGGACTCGGACGTGGGCTGGATGCACTTCTGAGCAGTCCAACCGTCAGTTCTCTGGAAGAACAGGCCACCAAGGCCGACCAGCGCGAATTGCAGCACATTCCGCTGGACCTGATTCAGCGTGGGAAATACCAGCCACGTCGCGACATGGATCCTCAAGCGCTTGAAGAGCTGGCTTTGTCGATCAAGGCCCAAGGCGTTATGCAACCGATCGTAGTGCGCCCAATCGGTGAAAACCGCTTTGAGATCATTGCGGGCGAGCGCCGCTGGCGTGCGAGTCAACAGGCTGGTATTGACACCATTCCGGCTATGGTCCGCGATGTGCCGGACGAAACGGCTATTGCCATGGCGCTGATCGAGAACATTCAGCGTGAAGACCTTAATCCGATTGAAGAGGCTGTGGCACTGCAACGTTTGCAGCAGGAATTCCAACTGACCCAGCAACAGGTCGCCGAAGCTGTGGGTAAGTCGCGGGTGAGCGTGGCTAACCTGCTACGCTTGATCGCACTGCCTGAGGTGATCAAGACAATGCTTTCGCACGGTGACCTGGAAATGGGCCACGCGCGCGCATTGCTCGGTTTGCCTGAAGATCAGCAGGTTGAAGGGGCGCGACATGTTGTCGCACGCGGGCTAACAGTTCGCCAAACCGAGGCACTTGTAAGGCAGTGGTTGAGCGGTAAGCAGGAAGCTTCAGCGCCGGCCAAACCTGATCCTGACATCAGTCGTCTGGAGCAGCGTCTAGCCGAGCGGCTAGGCTCCGCAGTGCAGATTCGTCATGGCCAGAAGGGAAAGGGCCAGTTAGTCATTCGTTATAACTCACTGGATGAGTTGCAAGGTGTCCTCGCTCACATCCGCTGAAACAATTGCCCTGTAGCGTGTAGTCGGAAATCACTACCCGGCAGTTGAATAGGGCGTTAACCGCCCCTATACTCTGCGCGCATTTTGTCGGCACAAATTATGCCAAGTTATTGATTTTGGCCGCCGACGCTCGAGGAGCAGTAGTGATGGAAACACGCACACCAAACAGGTTGCCATTCCATCGCCTGGCGGTATTTCCGGTACTACTGGCCCAAGGTGTTGTTCTGCTGTTGGCTGCTTTGGCGCTGTGGCAGTGGAATGGGGTCGTTGCTGGATATTCTGGGCTGTGCGGAGGCCTGATAGCGTGGCTGCCCAATTTGTATTTTGCTCACAAGGCATTTCGGTTTACCGGAGCTAGAGCAGCGCAAGCCATCGTGCGGTCTTTTTATGCCGGCGAGGCGGGCAAACTGATTTTTACGGCAGTGCTATTTGCACTGACCTTTGCAGGAGTAAAGCCGCTGGCGCCTCTGGCAGTCTTCGGCGTGTTCATACTGACCCAGTTGGTCAGTTGGTTCGCACCCCTGCTCATGAAAACAAGACTTTTGAGACCTTAGGGCGTTTGAGGCAACCATGGCAGAGCAAACAGCTTCGGGCTATATCCAGCACCACTTGCAGAACTTGACCTATGGTCATTTGCCTGACGGCAGTTGGGGCTTCGCCCATTCCGCGGCAGAAGCAAAAGAAATGGGCTTTTGGGCTTTCCACCTGGATACATTGGGTTGGTCGGTTGCCTTGGGTCTGATTTTTGTCCTGATTTTCCGTATGGTCGCCAAAAAGGCTACTTCCGGTCAGCCCGGTGCTCTGCAAAACTTCGTTGAAGTGATGGTCGAGTTCGTCGACGGCAGCGTAAAGGATAGCTTTCACGGTCGCAGCGCAGTCATCGCACCGCTGGCGCTGACGATTTTCGTCTGGGTCTTCCTGATGAACGCCATCGACCTGATCCCAGTCGACTGGATTCCTCAGTTGGCTATCATGATTTCCGGTGACCACCACATTCCTTTCCGCGCAGTGTCGACCACCGACCCTAACGCGACGATCGGCATGGCGCTTTCGGTCTTCGCGCTCATCATTTTTTACAGCATCAAGGTCAAGGGCATCGGCGGTTTCATCGGCGAACTGACCCTGCACCCGTTTGGTAGCAAGAACATTCTTGTCCAGGCGCTATTGATTCCTGTGAACTTCCTGCTTGAATTCGTGACTCTGATTGCCAAACCGGTTTCTCTGGCTCTGCGTCTCTTCGGCAACATGTACGCTGGTGAACTGGTGTTCATCCTGATCGCGGTCATGTTCGGCAGTGGTCTGCTCTGGCTTAGCGGTCTGGGCGTGGTCCTGCAATGGGCGTGGGCTGTATTCCACATCCTGATCATCACCCTGCAAGCGTTCATCTTCATGATGCTGACCATCGTTTACCTTTCGATGGCTCACGAAGATAACCATTAAGACTCGCATTGCGCGTCTGATGATCCCCTTGCTTGCGTAAGGGGATGCCCGCGAGGGCTTGATGTAAGAAACGATTTTGTTTTACCGCTTTAATCTAAAAAACCTAACCAATACGACGTAAAAGTCGGGAGGAAAGATGGAAACTGTAGTTGGTCTAACTGCTATCGCTGTTGCACTGCTGATCGGCCTGGGCGCACTGGGTACTGCAATCGGTTTCGGCTTGCTGGGCGGTAAATTCCTGGAAGGCGCAGCGCGTCAGCCAGAAATGGTTCCAATGCTGCAAGTTAAAATGTTCATCGTGGCTGGTCTGCTCGACGCCGTAACCATGATCGGTGTTGGTATCGCTCTGTTCTTCACCTTCGCGAACCCCTTCGTTGGTCAGCTCGCTGGCTAATCACTCGAATTTTCGAGTTGATTGGTGTGATGGACAACGAACTAGCGAGGTGTTGGCGTGAACATTAATGCAACCCTGATTGGCCAGTCCGTTGCGTTCTTCATTTTTGTACTGTTTTGCATGAAGTTCGTATGGCCTCCGGTCATCGCGGCTTTGCACGAACGTCAGAAGAAGATTGCGGATGGATTGGACGCTGCCAGCCGAGCAGCTCGCGACCTGGAGTTGGCCCAAGATAAAGCGGGTCAACAACTGCGCGAAGCGAAAGCTCAGGCAGCTGAAATCATTGAGCAGGCCAAGAAACGCGGTACTCAGATTGTCGACGAAGCCCGGGAACAGGCACGCGTTGAAGCTGACCGCATCAAGGCTCAGGCTCAGGCCGAGATCGAACAGGAACTGAACGGTGTCAAAGATGCGCTGCGCGCCCAATTGGGTAGCCTGGCAGTCAATGGCGCAGAGAAGATTCTGGGTGCCACAATCGATCAAAACGCGCACGCGGAGCTGGTTAATAAACTGGCTGCTGAAATTTAAGCGAGGGCGATCATGGCAGAACTGACCACGTTGGCCCGACCTTACGCTAAGGCAGCCTTCGAGCATGCACAGGCGCACCAGCAACTGGCCAATTGGTCAGCGATGCTCGGCCTGGCTGCTGCAGTGTCGCAAGACGACACAATGCAGCGCATGCTCAAGGCCCCGCGACTGACGAGCGCAGACAAGGCCGCCACTTTTATTGAAGTGTGCGGCGACAAGTTCGATGCCAAGGCACAGAATTTCATCCAGGTCGTTGCAGAAAACGACCGTCTCCCGCTTTTGCCGGAGATCTCCGAGCTGTTCGACCTGTACAAGGCCGAGCAGGAAAAGTCGGTAGATGTGGATGTGACCAGTGCTTTCGCATTGAACCAAGAACAGCAAGACAAACTCGCCAAGGTTCTCAGTGCACGGCTCGGCCGGGAAGTGCGCCTGCATGCTGCGGAGGATGCCACCCTTATAGGTGGTGTCGTCATCCGCGCCGGCGACCTGGTTATCGATGGCTCAGTTCGCGGCAAACTCGCGCAACTAGCCGAAGCATTGAAATCTTGAGTTTGAAGGGGCAGCAGAGCAATGCAGCAACTCAATCCTTCCGAAATAAGTGAAATCATCAAGGGTCGCATCGACAAGCTCGATGTAACCTCCCAAGCCCGTAACGAAGGTACTGTCGTCAGCGTGTCTGACGGTATCGTGCGGATTCACGGTCTCGCCGACGTAATGTACGGCGAAATGATCGAGTTTCCGGGCGGCGTCTTCGGTATGGCTCTCAACCTTGAGCAAGATTCTGTAGGTGCTGTGGTATTGGGCTCCTACCAGTCTCTGGCTGAAGGCATGAGCGCCAAGTGCACAGGCCGCATCCTGGAAGTTCCGGTTGGTAAGGAACTGCTGGGTCGCGTTGTCGACGCACTGGGTAACCCTGTCGATGGCAAAGGTCCGCTGAACAACACCGAGACCGACGCCGTAGAAAAAGTCGCTCCGGGCGTTATCTGGCGTAAGTCGGTAGACCAGCCTGTACAGACTGGCTACAAGGCTGTCGATGCCATGATCCCTGTCGGCCGTGGCCAGCGTGAGCTGATCATCGGTGACCGTCAGATCGGTAAAACCGCTCTGGCGATCGACGCGATCATCAACCAGAAAAACAGCGGAATCTTCTGCGTCTACGTAGCAATTGGTCAGAAGCAATCGACCATCGCCAACGTAGTTCGCAAACTGGAAGAGAACGGCGCTCTGGCTAACACGATCATCGTGGCTGCCAGTGCTTCCGAATCTCCAGCGCTGCAATTCCTGGCTCCGTACTCCGGTTGCACCATGGGCGAATACTTCCGCGACCGCGGTGAAGACGCGCTGATCGTTTATGACGATCTGTCCAAGCAAGCAGTGGCTTACCGCCAGATTTCCCTGCTGCTGCGCCGTCCACCAGGCCGTGAAGCGTACCCAGGCGACGTGTTCTATCTCCACTCCCGTCTGCTGGAGCGCGCCTCCCGCGTTTCGGAAGAGTACGTAGAGAAGTTCACCAACGGCGCGGTAACTGGCAAGACCGGTTCCCTGACTGCACTGCCGATCATCGAAACCCAGGCTGGCGACGTTTCCGCGTTCGTTCCGACCAACGTGATTTCGATCACCGACGGTCAGATCTTCCTGGAATCGGCCATGTTCAACTCCGGCATCCGTCCGGCAGTGAACGCCGGTGTTTCGGTATCCCGTGTTGGTGGTGCCGCTCAGACCAAGATCATCAAGAAGCTTTCCGGTGGTATCCGTACCGCTCTGGCTCAGTACCGTGAACTGGCTGCATTTGCCCAGTTTGCTTCTGACCTGGACGAAGCGACCCGCAAGCAACTTGAGCATGGTCAGCGCGTTACCGAGCTGATGAAGCAGAAGCAATACGCGCCAATGTCGATCGCTGACATGTCGCTGTCGCTGTATGCCGCTGAGCGTGGGTTCCTGACTGACGTCGAAATCGCCAAAATTGGCAGCTTTGAACAAGCGCTGATTGCTTACTTCAACCGCGATCACGCCGATTTGATGGCGAAGATCAACGTGAAGGGTGACTTCAACGACGAAATCGATTCTGGCCTCAAAGCCGGTATCGAGAAGTTCAAGGCCACCCAAACCTGGTAAGCCGCAGCGGGGGTCGAGAGGCCCCCGCTTGCTAACCTGATAGGTGTTACATGGCAGGCGCAAAAGAGATTCGCAGTAAGATTGCGAGCATCAAAAGCACGCAAAAGATCACCAGCGCCATGGAAAAAGTGGCGGTCAGCAAAATGCGCAAGGCTCAAATGCGCATGGCAGCTAGCCGTCCTTACGCGGAGCGTATCCGCCAGGTGATTGGTCATCTCGCCAACGCTAACCCGGAATACCGCCACCCGTTCATGATCGAGCGCACAGTAAAGCGCGTCGGTTATGTCGTTGTGAGCAGTGACCGTGGTCTGTGTGGTGGCTTGAATACCAACCTGTTCAAGGCTTTGGTCAAGGACATGGCGAAGAACCGTGAAAACGGCGTAGAGATTGATCTGTGCGTGGTTGGCAGCAAAGGTGCGGCGTTTTTCCGCAACTTCGGCGGTAACGTCGTCGCTGCGATCAGCCACTTGGGCGAAGAGCCGTCGATCAACGATTTGATCGGCAGCGTCAAGGTGATGCTGGATGCCTACCTGGATGGCCGTATTGATCGCCTGTCCGTGGTATCCAACAAGTTCATCAACACCATGACTCAGCAACCAATGGTCGAGCAGTTGATTCCGTTGGTCGCAACCCAGGATCAAGAACTCAAGCACCACTGGGATTACCTGTACGAACCCGACGCCAAGGAGCTGCTGGACGGCTTGATGGTACGTTACGTGGAGTCGCAGGTTTACCAGGCGGTGGTCGAGAACAACGCAGCCGAACAGGCCGCGCGGATGATCGCGATGAAGAACGCCACAGACAACGCCGGTGATTTGATCAGCGATTTGCAGCTGATCTACAACAAGGCGCGTCAGGCAGCGATCACCCAAGAGATCTCGGAAATCGTCGGCGGCGCTGCCGCGGTTTAACGGTTCAAAATTCAGAGGAACCAGCTAATGAGTAGCGGACGTATCGTTCAAATCATCGGCGCCGTGATCGACGTGGAATTCCCACGCGATAGCGTACCGAGCATCTACAACGCGCTGAAAGTACAAGGCGCGGAAACCACTCTCGAAGTTCAGCAACAGCTGGGCGACGGCGTGGTTCGTACTATTGCAATGGGCTCGACCGAAGGCTTGAAGCGCGGTCTGGATGTTGTCGACAGCGGCGCAGCCATCTCGGTACCGGTCGGTAAAGCGACTCTCGGCCGTATCATGGACGTCCTCGGTAACCCGATCGACGAAGCCGGCCCAATCGAAACCGAAGAACGTTGGGGCATTCACCGTCCAGCGCCTTCGTTCGCTGAACAGGCAGGCGGCAACGACCTGCTGGAAACCGGCATCAAGGTTATCGACCTGGTTTGCCCGTTCGCCAAAGGCGGTAAAGTCGGTCTGTTCGGTGGTGCCGGTGTAGGCAAGACCGTAAACATGATGGAACTGATCCGTAACATCGCCATCGAGCACAGCGGTTATTCCGTGTTCGCAGGTGTAGGTGAGCGTACTCGTGAAGGTAACGACTTCTACCACGAGATGAAGGATTCCAACGTTCTGGACAAAGTGGCACTGGTTTACGGTCAGATGAACGAGCCGCCGGGTAACCGTCTGCGCGTAGCACTGACCGGCCTGACCATGGCCGAGAAGTTCCGTGACGAAGGTAACGACGTTCTGTTGTTCGTTGACAACATCTACCGTTACACACTGGCCGGTACTGAAGTATCCGCACTGCTGGGCCGTATGCCTTCTGCAGTAGGTTACCAGCCGACCTTGGCCGAAGAGATGGGCGTGCTTCAAGAGCGCATCACTTCCACCAAAGAAGGTTCGATCACTTCGATCCAAGCGGTATACGTACCTGCGGATGACTTGACTGACCCATCGCCAGCGACCACCTTCGCCCACTTGGACGCCACCGTCGTTCTGTCTCGTGACATCGCCTCCCTGGGTATTTACCCAGCGGTCGATCCACTGGACTCGACTTCGCGTCAGCTGGACCCGAACGTGATCGGCCAGGAGCACTACGACACCGCTCGCGGCGTTCAGTACGTGCTGCAGCGCTACAAAGAGCTGAAAGACATCATTGCGATCCTGGGTATGGACGAGCTGTCGGAAACCGACAAGCAGTTGGTATCCCGCGCTCGTAAGATTCAGCGCTTCCTGTCGCAGCCGTTCTTCGTGGCTGAAGTCTTCACCGGTGCTTCGGGTAAATACGTTTCCCTGAAAGACACCATTGCTGGCTTCAAAGGCATCCTCAACGGTGACTACGACCACCTGCCAGAACAAGCGTTCTACATGGTCGGCGGCATCGAAGAAGCGATCGAGAAAGCCAAGAAACTGTAACCCCCGGCGCCCGGTAACGGGCGCTAATCAGGTTGAGGCAGGCAAATGGCTATGACAGTCCATTGCGATATCGTCAGTGCGGAAGGAGAAATATTCTCCGGTCTGGTCGAGATGGTGATTGCGCACGGTAACCTGGGTGATATCGGTATCGCTCCAGGTCACGCGCCGCTGATCACTGATCTGAAACCAGGTCCGATCCGTCTGATCAAGCAGGGTGGAGAAGCCGAGGTGTTTTACATCTCTGGTGGTTTCCTTGAGGTTCAACCGAACATGGTCAAAGTGCTTGCCGATACCGTGCAACGCGCTGCTGACCTGGACGAAGCCTCTGCTCAGGAAGCCGTCAAGGCGGCTGAGAAAGCCCTGAACGAGAAAGGCGCAGACTTCGACTACGGATCTGCTGCTGCTCGTCTGGCCGAGGCCGCAGCTCAGCTGCGTACCGTTCAGCAAATTCGCAAGAAGTTCGGCGGCTAACGTCGTCGGCTTTGATGCGCGATTGAGAAAAAGGGTAGCCTCGGCTACCCTTTTTCTTTTTTCAAAATCAGCTCGTTCCGGATCTCTCTCCGAAGCGCGGCTCGCTCGGTTGGAATGTCTGTCATGTCTCTCGATATCGTAATTCTCGCGGCCGGCCAAGGCACCCGCATGCGCTCGGCGTTGCCCAAGGTGCTTCACCCGGTGGCAGGCAATTCCATGCTTGGCCATGTTATCCACAGTGCTCGTCAGCTCAATCCACAAAGCATTCAGGTCGTCATCGGCCACGGTGCCGATGCGGTGCGTGAGAGGCTGGCCGCTGATGATTTGAATTTTGTTCTGCAGGACAAGCAATTGGGTACCGGCCACGCCGTTGCCCAAGCAGTACCTGCACTCACCGCCGATACTGTGTTGATCCTTTATGGCGATGTGCCGCTGATTGAGGTGCAGACCCTGCAGCGGCTGCTCACATTGGTCAACTCTGAACAGCTGGGCCTGTTGACTGTCACCCTAGACGACCCAACCGGTTATGGCCGCATCGTTCGTGATGAGCAGGGTCGTGTCAGTGCCATTGTCGAACACAAAGACGCGACTGATGCTCAGCGCTCAATCCAGGAAGGCAATACCGGCATCCTCGCCGTTCCGGGCCAGCGCCTGGGGGAATGGCTGAGTCGCCTGTCGAACAACAACGTTCAGGGCGAGTATTACCTGACTGACGTCATCGCCATGGCCGTCGACGATGGCTTGGTGGTTGCAACAGAGCAGCCGCAGGATGCGATGGAAGTACAGGGCGCCAATGATCGCAAGCAGCTCGCGGAGCTAGAGCGCCATTATCAACTACGTGAGGGGCGTCGCCTTATGGCGCTGGGTGTCACTTTGCGAGACCCCGCGCGCTTCGATGTCCGAGGCGAGGTGATTGTGGGTCGGGATGTCACCATCGACATCAACGTCATTCTCGAAGGCCGCGTCGTGATTGAAGACGATGTGATCATCGGGCCGAATTGCGTGATCAAGGACAGCACACTGCGCAAAGGCGCCGTGATCAAGGCCAACAGCCACCTGGATGGCGCAATTGTCGGCGAGGGTGCGGACGCCGGCCCGTTCGCACGCTTGCGTCCGGGCACTGTGTTGGGCGATCGCGCGCATGTGGGTAATTTTGTAGAGCTGAAGAATGCTCGTTTGGGTGAAGGCGCCAAAGCCGGTCACCTGACTTATCTGGGCGACGCGGTCATTGGCGCGAGGACCAACATCGGTGCGGGCACTATTACCTGCAACTACGATGGCGCCAATAAACACCAAACCACTATGGGCGAAGACGTATTCATCGGATCGAACAACTCGCTGGTAGCGCCTGTGGATATCTCCTCTGGCGTCACTACAGCAGCTGGTTCGACGATCACTCAAGATGTTTCTATCAATCAGTTGGCAGTTGCCCGCGCTCGCCAACGAAACATAGACGGCTGGAAGCGACCAGTTAAGATCAAAAAAGACTGAAGTTATCCACAGCTCCCTCCTGTAGGGGCGTACTTGTTCGCGAGAAAATATTTGGCATCCCGCAGTCTCGCCATCAAGTTGGCTCCTACAGGTTTCAATCGCTTCGGCGCTTGACGTTTATCTTTCGATAGGTTTTGATTGGCTTCGTTATCTTTCGAAACGAAACCTAAGGTCGCCATGTCGAAGCGCAATACTCCTCAGCGTCGTCACAATATCCTCGCGCTACTCGCAGAGCAGGGAGAAGTGAGCGTCGATGAACTTGCCAAGCGCTTCGAAACTTCCGAAGTAACGGTTCGAAAGGATCTGGCTGCGCTCGAAACCAACGGCTTGCTGTTGCGCCGCTACGGTGGCGCGATAAGTATGCCGCAGGAACTCATCGGCGATGCCAGTCAGCCAGTCTCGCGATACAAGCAGGCCATCGCTCGGGCAGCAGTCGGACGCATCCGCGAACACGCTCGAATCATCATCGACAGTGGTAGCACCACCGCCGCCATGATTCCCGAACTTGGTTTGCAGCCAGGTCTGGTGGTGATGACCAATTCCCTCCATGTGGCCAACGCCTTGGGTGAACTGGAACACGAGCCGGTGTTGCTCATGACCGGTGGCACTTGGGACCCGCACTCCGAGTCCTTTCAAGGGCAAGTCGCCGAGCAGGTATTGCGCTCATATGATTTCGATCAGCTATTCATCGGTGCCGATGGCATCGATCTGGCGCGCGGCACTACCACTTTTAATGAGCTGTTGGGCCTTAGCCGAGTCATGGCTGAGGTTGCCCGCGAAGTGATCGTGATGGTTGAAGCCGACAAAGTCGGTCGCAAGATTCCCAATCTGGAGCTGCCGTGGAGCAGCGTCCATACCCTCATTACCGATGATCGCCTGCCCCAAGCGGCACGCGAGCAAATTCAGGCCCGCGGCATCACGCTGATATGCGCCGCTGTTTCCTAGGAGAAAACCATGTGTGGAATTGTCGGCGCTGTCGCTGAACGTAATGTCACTGCCATCCTGCTAGAAGGCCTTAAGCGTCTTGAATACCGCGGCTACGACAGTGCCGGTGTGGCGCTGTTCACCAGCGCCGGTGTGCTTGAGCGTCGACGCCGCGTGGGTAAAGTCGTCGAACTGGAACAAGCCTTGGCGGGCGAACCGCTGGTGGGCCGTCTCGGCATAGCCCACACCCGCTGGGCGACCCACGGCGCGCCGACTGAACGCAATGCCCATCCGCATTTCTCAAATGACGAGCTGGCAGTGGTTCATAACGGCATTATCGAGAACCACGAAGTGCTGCGCGAACGCCTCAAAGGCCTGGGCTATGTGTTCACCTCGGACACTGATACCGAAGTTATCGTCCACTTGCTGCACCACAAACTTCAGGACACGCCGGACCTGACCGTCGCTCTCAAGGCAGCGGTCAAAGAACTCCATGGTGCCTATGGCCTGTCGGTAATCAGCGCCAAACAGCCTGATCGTCTGCTCGCCGCCCGTAGTGGCAGTCCGCTGGTGGTTGGACTCGGCCTGGGGGAGAACTTTCTTGCTTCCGACCAGCTCGCGCTGCGTCAGGTCACGGATCGATTTGTATATCTGGAAGAAGGCGATATCGCTGAGATTCGTCGCGATAACGTACAAATCTGGGATGCCGAAGGCGCACCCGTTATTCGCGAAACCGTGCAACACCGAGAAGGTGCCGAAGCCGCCGACAAGGGCGAGTTCCGCCACTTCATGCTCAAGGAAATTCACGAGCAACCAAAAGTGGTGCAGCGCACGCTCGAAGGTCGTCTGGGTCAAGAACAGGTTTTGGTTCAGGCGTTCGGCCCTCAAGCGGCCGAACTCTTTGCCAAAGTGCGCAACGTACAGATCGTCGCGTGTGGCACCAGTTATCACGCAGGCATGGTCGCGCGTTACTGGCTAGAAGGTCTGGCCGGGATTCCCTGCCAGGTCGAAGTTGCCAGCGAGTTCCGTTACCGCAAAGTGGTTGTGCAGCCGGACACGCTGTTTGTCTCCATCTCCCAGTCCGGTGAAACCGCCGACACACTGGCCGCGCTGCGCAACGCCAAAGAGCTAGGGTTTCTGGCCAGTCTGGCGATTTGTAACGTTGGTATCAGCTCGCTGGTGCGTGAGTCCGATCTGACCCTGCTGACCCAGGCAGGCCCGGAAATCGGTGTCGCCTCGACCAAGGCCTTCACTACGCAGCTGGTGGGCTTGTTGCTGTTGACCCTGTCACTGGGGCAGGTCAAAGGCACATTGGGGGAGGGCGTTGAAGCAGAGCTAGTTGAAGAACTTCGTCGCCTGCCGACCCGGCTGGGTGAAGCGCTGGCGATGGACAGCACTATCGAGAAGGTCGCCGAGCTGTTTGCTGAGAAGAACCACACGCTGTTCCTGGGTCGTGGCGCGCAGTTCCCGGTGGCGATGGAGGGGGCGTTGAAGCTTAAGGAAATCTCCTACATCCACGCCGAAGCCTACCCGGCGGGTGAGCTGAAGCACGGCCCATTAGCCTTGGTCGATAGCGACATGCCTGTCGTGACAGTCGCGCCGAACAACGAGCTGCTGGAGAAACTCAAATCCAACCTGCAAGAGGTTCGCGCGCGAGGTGGCGAATTGATCGTTTTCGCCGACGAACAGGCCGGTATGCACAACGCTGAAGGCACGCATGTCATTTCCATGCCGCACATCATCGATGCCTTGGCGCCGTTGCTGTACACGATCCCATTGCAGCTTTTGTCGTACTACGTTGCCGTGCTGAAAGGTACTGACGTAGACCAACCGCGCAATTTGGCCAAATCTGTCACGGTGGAATAAGTTACCCACAGCGAGTTATATCCACTGGCGACTGCCTATAAGTCGCCGGGCGGATAAAGCTTAGCGCTGAAGATCAGCCGGTAGATAAGACTTATCCACAATCGCCTGCCAATCCACTTCACCTTTCAACTCTCCGTTCAATCTCAGGCCATCGGCCATACGGTCAAGCTCGACCAGATTGAAGTCTCCCTCGCTCCACATATGTGAAGTGACCATATTATCCACAGCCTCCTTCGCGATGGCGGGTTCAAGCTTGAAGCTCTTGCCGAGGATTTCTGCTGCCTGCTGTGGGTTGTCGTAGATCGCTTTCACACCCATGCGCCGTCCTTCGATGATTGCCTTGAGCTTGTCGGGGTGCGCTTTGGCGAACTCGCGAGTGGTAATGCCGACCGACGTGGTCATTGGCGGCAGAATGTCGCTGGATTTGTAGAGGGTGTCGTATTGGTCTTTGCGGATGATCGACAGCGGTTCGATCAATACAGCTGCGTCCACGGCTTTCTGATCCAGCAGCGTCAAGCCGTTCACGTAACCGCCAGATGCCACTCTTGCGACCTTCTCGGCGTCCACGCCCTTGGCTTTCAACGACATCAACAGCAGCATTTCCGAGACACCCTTGGGAGAGGTGATCGCGACTTTCTTGCCCGATAGGTCAGCGATGGTTTTCAGCTGCGAGCCTTTGAGCGTTACCACCGAAGATTCGGCGACCGATCGAGTGCCAATATTGACGATCACCAGATCCAGTCCTTGACGTTGAGCAGCCAGTGCCGCAGCCACTGCTACCTCACCGTAAGGCGTGTCGCTCGCCAGAATATTGCGAACGGTTGTGCCGCCGCCACCTGAACCCAGGATGCCTGTGATATCGGCACCAGCCTTCTTGAACAGGCCGTTTTCCATCGCTACTGCATACGGCAAGCCATACAGGCTCGTACCCCATTGGGTCACGGAGATCTCATCGGCGCGCGCCATGGATGTCACCAGCGAGAGCGCGGCCAGGCCAGTAACGGCAAATTTTCGGGTGGAGCGCATGAGGGCTTGCTGTGCAGTCATTCTCGAAACTCCTAATAGCAGCGACGGGTATTCGTAATGGCAAAATTTAAGGCGGCGGGGATATTTTTTTTAGTTTCTGTACGCTATTAAAAGTGATGGAGCAAGATACAGGCCAATTGCGTAGCGCAATACCTATAGGTCATTTCCGGTCTTTATCATGTTGATAATTAACATATTTATTACATAAAAGTGTTAACCCTCATTTTTCATTCGCGTCTGTGAAGTGTTCGATAAAGAAGCGTACACATTGATTTAAGCGCCTTTTCGTTCCAACCAGAGCCTGCTGGAAAAGCCTTGCAATGGCGTCCTTCTTTGGTGCGATGGCCCAATACGTGGCACTACCCTGGAGCGAATAGTGTGTACGTCCTATTGCTGCGTGCCTCAGCTTTATTATGAGTGCTTGATTCGTTATGCAATAACGAACCAAGAAAACAACGTAACTAATAATTACTTGTTGATAATCAAGATGATAACTTAAAAGTGTTTTCGTACAGACCGCACTCTCCGTTTTTGGCTTCTATCTTGCTAACACCTATATATCTAGCGTGTGCATTATAAATTGAACGCTTTTAGCCCTAGTCGGCTCAAGGTTCACCAGCCGATCTTGGAGGAGTGAATATGACGTTTGCATTGAAAGGCGGGGCGGTTGAAACGCTGCGGGCGGCAACGGATTCCCGCACCGCGCATGTCACTCTGAAACAAGTGACGCGCTCCTTCAAGAAAGCTGGCACCAAAGAGCTGTTCCACGCGCTGGGGCCCATTGATCTGACCCTGAACAAAGGCGAGTTCTTCTCCGTGGTCGGTCCCTCTGGTTGTGGGAAGTCGACGTTGATGGATGTCCTCTCCGGCCTGGCCCGTCCCACTTCGGGCGAAGTGACGTTCGAAGGCAAAGTCATCTCCAGCGTTCCGGACGGCGTCGGCGTGGTGTTTCAGGAAGATGCTTCGTTTCCCTGGTTGACCGTGCGCGACAACATCGCTTTCGGTCTTCGCCGCAGCGGCATGGATGGTCCTGAAGTCGAGCGACGTGTCATCTATGCGCTGGGTTTCATGGGCCTGCGGGACTTTGCCGGCGCTTACCCCGCTCAGTTGTCCGGCGGCATGCGTCAGCGCGTATGCATCGCCCGCACGCTGGTGATGCAGCCGCGCCTGATCCTGATGGACGAACCCTTCGGCGCTCTGGATCAACAAACCCGCCTGCTGATGGGCGATGAACTGCTGCGGCTCTGGCGCGAAACCTCTGCCACCGTATTGCTGATCACTCACGCACTGGATGAAGCGGCGATGCTTTCGGACCGGGTCGGCGTGATGTCCTCAAGGCCAGGGCTGTTCATCGACATGGTTGAGACTGGCTGGGACCGCGACCGCGACAGTCGTGTGGTATCGACCCCGAGATTTGGTGAGATCAATTCGCGCCTGTGGGACAAGTTGCGGGTGGAAACCATGAAGGTCATGGGCGCGCAGCATTGATCCGGTTCGGCCATCTTCTGAGGACGTCGATTTGAATATCGAAAGCGTGCTGCGATCCGTGTTGGTCGCGGGGTTCATCGGGCTGATCGAGGTGCTGTGTCGCACCCATGTCATCCCGCAGACGGTGATGATCCCGCCGTCGCAGATGTTTACCCATCTGCTTACGCTGGTGTCGGCAGGGCAATACAGCAAAGACATCCTTTTCAGCTTTACCAACATCATCGTTTCCGCGTTCGTCGCAATCATCAGCGGCTTCTTCATTGGCCTGCTGGTGCATTCGATGCCGCGCTTTCGCGGGGCGCTGGAACCCCTGCTCGCCAGTTATTACGCGGTGCCGACGTTCATTTTTTATCCGGTATTTATCGTTGTGTTCGGCGTCGGCCATGGCTCGATCATCGCCATCGCGGTGCTGTTGGCGATTGTCGCGATGATCACCGCGACCCTGACCGGGCTGGACCGCATCCCTCATGTGCTGCGCAAAAGCGCGGCGGTGATGCGCATGTCCCGACTACAGACTGCCTGGCGCATCGAGCTGCCAGCAGCGCTGCCGTATCTGTTTGGCGGTGTGAAGCTGGCGGTGGCGTACTCGTTCATCGGCGTGATTGCTTCGGAGTTCATCTTGTCTGGCTCAGGAATTGGTTACGCCATCGCCTTTGCCTACAACAACTTCGAAAGCGACAACATGTACGCCCTCATGTTGCTGGTGTTGATCAGCGTCACGCTGATCAACGCGGCGCTCAACTTCTTCGACCGTCGCTTGCAAGCGCGTCGTCAACGGTGACCGGCATGCAGAGATTCCTCCCGACCTTTTTACTGGTGCTTGCGCTGATCGCCGCGTGGCAACTGTTGCATCTGGCCATCGGTGCTGGCGCGCTGACCTCTCCCTGGATGACCGTCACGCACCTGATTTCGATGATGGGCACCGTCGAGCTTTGGACCAATGTCGGCGAGACCGCCAAGGCTTTTGCATATGCCATGAGTCTGGCGCTGATCGGCGGGATCGTATTGGGTGTGCTGCTTGGCGTGAACAAGCTGGCGGGCGCAGTGGCCGAACCGATCCTGCTCAATCTGTATGCCATCCCCAAAGTGACACTGTATCCATTGGTGCTGCTGTGTTTCGGGTTGGGGCTGTCTTCGAAGGTGGCGTTCGGTGTCATGCACGGCTTGATCCCGATTCTGCTGTTCACCATGAACGCCATCCGCCAGATGCGTCCGGTGTACATGCGCACCGCCGGCACGTTGCGCCTGACCCCGATTCAATCGCTGTTTCATGTGCTGTTGCCGGCAATTCTGCCGGAGATCGTGGCCGGGGTGCGGCTGGGTTTTGCCCTGACGTTACTGGGCGTGCTGATCGGCGAAATGTTCGCCTCCCAGCGCGGCCTTGGCTACATGGCGGTCAACGCCATGGGCCTGGGCGACATACCGACCATCATGGCCGTGGCGCTGCTGCTGACGGTCATCGCGGTCACCTGCAACAGCCTGATGCTGATGCTCGACAAAAAACTTCAACACCGATAACTGACTTTTCGTACCGAACTGTATCCACACATAGGGGTAACCACGATGTATGACGTTTTCCAGACTGACCGCCTCATTGATCTTTGGCTGACCGAAGACATCGGTTACTGCGACCTGACCGCGCAAGTCATGATCGAAGCAGAAGAAACCGGTGCTTTTTATATGAACGCCCGGGAAACACTGATCGTCTCCGGCATCGACATCGCCGCCCGCGTTTTCAAGCGCTACGACCCGACGCTGGAAGTCATCGTGCGAGTAAAAGACGGCCAGAAGATCGAAGCCGGTACCGTGATGATCGATGTCAGCGGTAACGCACGCAGCGTACTGACCGCCGAACGCACCGCGCTGAACATCGTGCAGCGCATGTCCGGGATCGCCAACGAAACGGCTAAATACGTCGCCGCCGTCGCGGGCAGCAACGCTCGTCTGATCGACACCCGCAAAACCACTCCAGGCCTGCGCATGCTGGAAAAACACGCCGTTACCTGCGGCGGCGGTCTGAACCACCGTCTGGGCCTGGATAACGGCGTGATGATCAAGGACAACCACATTGCCGTCTGCGGAGGCATTACCCAGGCTGTGCAGCGCGCCCGTCGTCAACTGCCGGTGCTCACCAAGCTGGAAGTTGAATGCGACAGCCTCACTCAAGTGGCTGAAGCGCTGGAAGCCAACGTCGATGTGATCATGCTCGATAACATGAGCGTGGCCGACATGACCGAAGCGGTAAAAATGGTCAACGGCCGCACTAAGCTCGAGGCTTCGGGCGGCATCAATCTGTCCACCATCGGCGCGATTTCCAAGACTGGCGTCGACTACATTTCCACCAGCAAGCTCAATCAGGCGGCGGTGTGTGTGGACATCGGCCTGGACGAGGCGGAGTAAGACTCATGGCGCAGGGCATCTTCTTCTTTGTTGTCGGCCCAAGCGGCGCCGGTAAGGATTCGTTGATCGAAGGCGCCCGCGCCCATCTCGGTGAGGCCGGTCGGTATGTGTTCGCTCGTCGCACAATTACGCGCCCCACCGGCGCCCCAGGCGAGGATCACGACGGCGTCACCGAGGCCCAATTCAGAACGTCTGTGAGCGCAGGGGATTTTTTGATCACCTGGGAAGCCCACGGATTGTCCTACGGTTTGTCAGCCGATCTGCTGACGGCCTTGAGCAACGGCTACAACGTGATTGCCAATGGCTCACGAAAAATGATCCGCGAGCTGGCAGGCCTTGTGCCCAGACTGATCGTGGTGGAGGTCACGGCGTCCATAGACGTACTGGCCGCGCGGATTCTGGCGCGCGGTCGGGAGAATGCGTTGGAGGCTCGGGCGCGGGTCATGCGTCAGGTCGAACCGTTGCCCATCGATATCGAGACCATCCGCGTGAGCAATGACGGTGCGCTCGAAGACGGCATCAACGCCTTCATCCGTGCGCTGGCCAATGCCACGCAACGCCTGCGGCTGCGGCGGGTGCCTGTGTCTACGGGCCTTGAGCGTATCGCCTACCTCCCGATGCAGAACGCCGTGCTGTCAGCAACGGATTATCTTGGCGCTTCAAAAGTGGACCTGCTCGCTGAGGGCAAATCATTGAGCGTGCAGATTCATGGTCTGGCCGCCGGGGTGTTTCTTGAGTCCGACGAAATCGGCTTGAGTGAAGAAGCGTTCTCCAGTTGGGACGTTGCCGAAGGCGCCGAGGTTGCTCTGCGCCGCACGCCTTCTCCGGCCAGTCGCCAAGCGTTGATCAAGAAGGTTCAGGGTCAGGAGTTGGGCGAGGAAGAGTACGAGATGTTGCTGCGCGACATCATTGAGGGGCGCTACACGGACGGCGAAATCAGCGCTTTCCTGGTTAGCGCCACTCGCAGTCTGTCCGACGCCGAGGTTATCGCACTGGCCAAGGTGCGAACCCGCTTCACGCCGACAATGCGCTGGGATCGACCCATTGTGGTCGATAAACATTCCATGGGCGGGGTCCCTGGCAGCCGCATCACGCTGCTGGTGGTGCCGATCGTCGCGGCCCACGGCATGGCGATGCCCAAGACTTCGTCGCGGGCGATCACTTCGGCGGCAGGCACCGCCGATGCGATGGAAGCCTTGGCGCGCGTCGACCTGACAGTCGCCGATGTGCAGCGCTGCGTGGAGCAGGCTGGCGCTTGTATTGCCTGGAACGGTCGGCTCAATCACTCCGTGGTCGATGACGTGATGAACGCTATCACCCGGCCGCTGGGCATCGACTCCAATCGCTGGTCGGTAGCGTCGATTCTTTCGAAAAAACTCACCGCAGGCTCCACCCATGTGGTCGTCGATCTGCCCTACGGGCCGCGCACCAAACTAAAAACCCAGGCGCAAGCCCGGGAGTTGGGTGATTTATTCGAGCGGGTCGGCGCCGGGCTCGGTCTGACTGTCGTGGCCTTCGCAACCGATGGCAGCCGCCCGATTGGCCGGGGCATTGGCCCGTCCCTTGAAGTGCGCGACGTCCGATTGGTGTTGGAAAACGATCCGGCAGCGCCGCAGGATTTGCGGGAGAAAGCGATCTTCTTCGCAGGGCAGATCTTGTCCTGGGACCCTGCGGTGGGTAGCGTCGAGGCGGGTCGACAATTGGCTGAGAAACTGTTGCTCAACGGTGAAGCCAATGCAGCATTCGAGCGAATCATCGACGCCCAGGGCAGAAAGGAGCCTTCGTTGCCGGGCGCGTTGACCTACTCGGTGTACGCGACCGCGGATGGGCAAGTGAGTGAGCTCGATGGCTGGCGCATCGCCGAGATCGCGCGCCGTGCCGGAGCACCTGTGGATAAGTCAGCCGGTATCGATCTTAAAGTCGGGCAGGGCGACCGCGTGACGCAGGGGCAATGCCTCTACGTAATCCATGGCTCGAATGCTGCAGACCTCGAGTCGGCCAGCGTATTGGCGCAAATGAGCGATGGCGTAACGTTAATGCCAGAACGCGAGCCTGAGTGAGGGGCAAAACCGAGGTGAATCATGCGAGATGAGATAGCGACGACCAAGCGTTGGGTCATTCACATTGAAAGCCGTTTGATTTGCGCCCCTGATGGTTTGAATCAAGAAGCTGTCCAGCGCCTGGCGGCTCAAATTGCGACGCTGCATCAGCGGGGCATTGAGGTGGTTGTGGTGTCGGCTGGTGCAACCGGCGCCTGCGCCAGTCAAGCCCATGCAGGGCTATTGCCGCTTCACGAAGCGCAGGCACTGGCGGCCATCGGTCAGATCAAGCTGACCAACGCCTGGGCCAAGGGCCTGGAAACCCATGGCCTGCAATCGGCGCAGATCCTCCTGACCCAGGACGACTTGTCCCACCGCAAGCATTACCTTAACGCCCGCAGCACCATGCAGGTATTGCTCAAGAACGGCGCGATCCCCGTGGTCAGTGAAAACGGCACCGTCGCCAGCCATGGCATACGGGCAGGCGACACCGACAGTCTTGGTGCGCTGGTGGTCAATCTGGTGCAGGCCGACCTGTATATCCTGCTGACAGAGCTTGAGGGATTCCTCGCGCTCAACCCGGATCAGCCAGACACGCTCATCAGCGAAGCGGCGGCCGGTGATGCCCAGCTGGATCGTTGCGCCCACGACATGACCGAGCACTTTGGCTTCGATGTCCGTTCATGGCTACGCTCGGCGCGACTGGCCGCGCGTTCCGGTGCGCACACGATCATTGCCGACGGACGCACAGCTGGCATTCTCGAGGCGGTGGCCAGCGGTGCGTCGGTTGGCACGTTGCTGCTGTCCGACACCCACCCTGTCGCATCGCGGGACAGATGGCTGTCCAACCAGTTGCCCATGCGTGGGGTGCTGGAAATTATTGCGGGTTCGTATGGCGAAGTGGCAGATGGCAGCGGCGTGACGGCGCTGATGATCCTGCGGGTGGAAGGCGTCTTTCAACGGGGTGACATGGTGGTGTGCCGCGGGCCGGACGGCGCTGAGCTGGCGCGGGGTTTGGTCAATTACAGCTCGCAGGAAATTCAGCGCTTGCGCGGCCAGTTTGTGGAAGCATTTTCACGGCAGATTGGCTACGTTGCCGAACCTGCGATCATCAGCCATGAAAATCTGGTGATGTTTCTCTCCCCGGAATAACAGCGCAGCGTGCTTACGCCACCTTAGTTCCCTTGTCCATGTCCTGCACATGGCCGTGCGCGGATTTCCCAGCCTGCTGCACGGCCCATTTCATGAACGCATCAATAGCCCATTCTTCGCGGCGCTCTTTGGCGCAGTACACGAAATAGTCAAACTTGAGTTCCGACGTCGCATTCAGCACCTGTACTAAACGTTTGGATTTCAGCGCTTCGCAGGCAAAGACATTGTTTACCAAGGCAATGCCTTGCCCTGCGCACGCTGCACTGATCAACAGTGATTCATCGCCGTAGCTGGACCCCTGAATAATCTTGCGATTGCCCATGCCAAACGCGTTCATCCAGACCTTCCAGTAATTGCGCTCGGTATCGTGCAGCAAGGGGAAGGTCAGGCAGTCCTGCGGGGTCTCGATACTGCGTTGCTTTGCCAGTAATTTAGGGCTGCACACCGGGATCAGGTATGAAGACCAGAGTCGAGTGGCGTGATTGTCTGGGCTGCTGGCCATCTCGCGCTGAATCGCGATATCCACATGGCCGTGTTTAAGGTCTGACAGGCCATTGCAGATCTGAATCGAGATTTCGATATTCGGGCAGCGCTCTTTGAAATCGCCCAGCGCGGGTATCAGCCAGGAGCTGGCTATGGTCGATGTGGTGCTGATGACCAGTCGGGTTTGCCTCGGCGGTTTGAGCGCAGCGCTGGACCAGGCTTTCTCGATCACATCGAAGGTGTCAGACAATTCGTCGAACAACGTACGACCGCTGGCCGTCAGCTGAATGCCTTTGGCGTCGCGCTCGAACAGACGTCGGCCAATCTGATCTTCCAGCCCTTTGATCTGTTGACTGACGGCAGCGGGAGATACGCACAAGTGGTCAGCGGCGCGTTTCATACTGCCGACCTTGCACACTTCAACGAACGTGCGAAGGGCAATCAACGGTATCGCTCTGCTCATCTTGAATACTCCGCCCAGATGTAAGAGCCAATGATCCGAATGGCGATTGAGCCGATGTTTAGTGCCATGTTCATCTGTCCCAACGCTGTTTTGCCTAAAGCCTGAAGAGCGAATGCCTGGGATAACCGGGCACAGCGATGCCCCGCCTGGTCACCGCGACCAGGCGACTGCAACGAAGTCATTTGTGGATAAGTTGTTGCGTCAGCTTGTGGCCGCGTTACGCCTGGCCGGTAGTTGCTTGGGTTTGCTTTTGCTGAGCACGAACCACACAGCAAGACAAATCAGCCCACCGCCATACAGGTGCGCAATCGACAGATGTTCATCGAGGAACATCACGCCCCAGAGCACGCCGAAGGGCGGGATGAGAAAGGTCACGGTTAGCGAGCGTACCGGGCCAATGTCGGCGATCAGGCGGAAATACAGAATGTACGCACAAGCCGTGCAGACGAAACCTACCGCCGCCAGCGCAAGCCAGACAGTGGAGTCGCCCCAACTGGGCGGCGGATTAACCGCAGCGGAGATACTAAAGAACGGCATCAAAAATAGTGTTGCGCCGATCTGGCTACCGAAGGCCACCAGTTTTGCGTCCAGGCCGCCCTTGTCGGCGATCCACTGCTTGGTCAGAAATCCTGCGGCGCCATAGCAACTGGTGGCAACCAGACACGCCAACGCGCCCATCACCACGGTGGTAGAAAGCGTGACCGGCCCAGTGGTGGTTAGCAGGGTTATCCCCATCAAACCGATCAATACGCCAGCGACTTTCTTCGGCGTCAGTGAATCGCTGAAAAACATCGAGCCAATCAACACACCCATTAACGGCGTAGTTGCGTTGAAGATGGCCGAATAACCGGCGGGTAATAACAGCGCTGCCACGCTATACATCAAAAAGGGAATGCCAGAGTTAATCACACCCAACACCATCGTGGGCTTGAGCTTGCCTTTGAAATCAACTTTGGTTTTGAGTACGAAGAGAATAACGGCCAGACCAATTGCACCGAGCAGTACGCGAAAGAATGCTGTGGGCAATGCCCCCAGCACGGGAGCTGCAATGCGCATGAACAGAAAGCTGGCGCCCCAGATAGCTGCCAGAACAAGTAGTCGCACATAATCTGAGAATTTCATGGGCTACCTTTGCCGCCGACTGTTAACTAAAAAGTGACTCGAAAGATGCGGCATTGACGCTTGTCGAGTCAGGGTGTGATGATTTGAGCAGTGTCTGAAGCGGTGCTCAAGCGAGCTTTTCTTAAGCACATTAGTTTTTCTTAACTGAGGTCAGACATGAAATTCCCGCCCCTGCACGCCTTGCTCTGTTTCGAAGCAACAGGGCGTCACGCGAGCATGAAGAGCGCGGCGGGTGAGCTGTTTGTCACGCCTGCGGCAATCAGTCAGCAAATTGCCAAGTTGGAAAAAGCTGTCGGCGTGCAGTTGTTCATTCGCAATACCAAGCGCCTGGAACTGACCGCTGAAGGCAAGATTTACCTCAGGGCGATCCGCCCGGCCTTGGGCCAGATCGCTGACGCTACTCAGCGACTCATGAGCGATAACGGCCCCAACACCATCACCATCAGTTGTACCAGCGGCTTTGCCATGCAGTGGTTAATGCCGCGCCTGCCGGATTTTCAGACGATTTGCCCGGACGTCGAAGTGCTCATCAGCACCACCAATCGCCTTGTCGATCTACTCGGCGACGGTGTTGATTTCGCGGTTCGTCATGGCCTGGGCCGCTACCCGGGGCTTGAAGTGGAGATGTTGATCAACGACCGGTTGCAGCCAGTGTGCAGCCCCAGCCTGTTGCCCGATTCGAAATTTCTGTCATCCCCCATCGACCTGAAAAGCTACACCCTGTTGCACGATGAACACCGGGAAGACTGGGGCCTTTGGCTGCGCGCAGTGGGGATCGAAGACGCTGAGGCCGCGGTCCACAGGGGTTCGGTGTTCGTGGATTCCAACGGTGTGATCGAAGCCGCACTGGCGGGCATGGGCATCGCATTGGTGCGCCGATCCCTGATCAGCGATGAGTTGGCCTCCGGCCGATTGGTGGTGCCGTTTCGAGTCACCATCGAAACGCCCATCGCGTATTACCTGGTCTACGACGAAACCGCAGTGCTGCCCAAATCGAGCCGTCAGTTTCGTGACTGGCTGGTATCCCAGGCTATTTCCAGCCAGCGGGAATTCACCAGACGCTAGGTCAATAACGCGAGTTTAAACTGCGTGTTTATTTGTAGGTCGGTTAAGTCTCACTTTAACGTCCGCTGGTGAAACAACCGGTCATGTAACCACCGTTAACTTCATGATCCATAAAACAATTAAGCCATTGGTGGTTAAGTCAAACTTAACCGGCAATTGCGTATTCGTTGTTTGCTCCGCCCTGCAAAATTCTTCAGTTTATCCAGTCATTGACGGGCGTAATTCATCACCTGCCACGTCGAAAAAATGTAGAGCAGGGACGCTCAAGACTGAAGGAGAACATCATGGCGGACTTCCAAATTTTTCGTCCGATGGCGTGGGACAAACTGGTCCATGAATATGATCTGGACGGCGCAAGGCTGTTGCCATGGGCCAACTATCCAACACCGATTGGCGGGGGTTGGTGCGTCGTACGGCCTCACACCAAATCCCTGTCACACACCCAGATCGACCAAGAGTTTTTTATCGGTATCAAAGGCACTGCCAAGTTAGTGGTGGGCGATGAGACGTTCCCTTTTGCCATGGGAGATATCGCGGCCATTCCCAAGCACACTGATCATTACGTACTCAACGACACCGACGAAGACTTTCACTTTTACGTTGTCTGGTGGGACCGCGATTCCGCTAATCGCTTTCTCGATGAAGATGCTCAGCAAGACTCTGCTTCGCAGCATGTATCACTGCAGCATGCCGTCATTCATGACGTTTCCGAACAGAGGGTGTCCTGATGGCCAAGTTACTGGTCACTATTACGCCGCCAACGCCCAATGGTGATTTGCACATCGGACACATGGCCGGGCCCTTTCTGGCAGCAGATATCTACACCCGGGCGCAACGTCAGCGCGGGCACGATTGCACTCTGGTTTCCTACTCTGATGACTACCAGTCGTACATGTTGCGCCGTGGCATCGAACTGGATCGGGCGCCTCAGGAACTGGCTGTTGAAAACACTGACAAGATCAACGAGACGCTGACCAAGATGGGCATCCAGGTTGATTTCTGGATGCGCCCGTATCGCAACCACTACTTCAAGAAAGCCGTCGAAGAAGTGTACGAATTCGTGGTCAAGGCCGGGGCCGTCTACAAAAAAGTCAGCCAGGAACCGTACTGCGAAGGCTGTGACAAATGGGGTTACGAAGCTTTTGGCCGGGGCAATTGCGATCATTGCGGGTCGGACTCCGACGCCAGTCAGTGCGAAGAATGTGCGCACACGCCCAACGCCTCGAAAATGACCGACTTCCGCTGCAAGTTGTGCTCATCAAAGATGATCTGGCGGCCTGTAGAGCGCGAATTTCTGACGCTGTCGAACTTTCGCAACCACTTACAGAGCACTTTCGAGCACGCGCCTTTGCGGCCTTTCATCCGGCGCTTTCTCAACGAGGAGATGCGTCTGGGCCCTGCGGACTGGGGCGTTACCCGGCCTCACGATGGCGGCCTGGACCTAAAGCCTGACGGCACCCGCCGTATCCATACCTGGGTTATGGGGTTGTCGGGTTATTTGGCGGCCTTTCGCGAATACCTCAACGAGCACAAACAAGCGCCTTGGGAATACGACGAGTATTGCCGCTCCGGCAATGGCCGGCTGGTGCATTTTCTCGGTTACGACTGCGCGTTCAGTCACATGGTGGTCTACCCCTCGTTGCTACACACCATGCACGGCTACCGCATGCGCCAGACCTTCTACACCAATCAATTCCTGACGCTAAACGGCAAGAACCTTTCTACCAGCCGCAACTACGCGATCTGGGCCCGCGATCTGGTGGCCGACGCCTGCACCGACAGCGCCAGGTTCTATCTGGCGCTGATTGCGCCCGAGCAAGACACCGACGATTTCGACGTTGAAAAATTCGCCGCCTGGCGTGAGGAAACCTTCAACGAGGTGCTGGTCAGGCTCGCAGCTCAGGCCGAACGCGAACGCCTGAATGGCGACAGCTTGAAGGTCAATTCCACCGATGCGGCGGCGATCAAGATTCTCGTCGCGCGCTGGTTTGAAGTGACCTCGGTGGACCACTTCTCCATGAAAGGCCTCGCGGTACTTCTGTCCGATGTGATCAACGCCGCTCGCGACCGGCAATCCATGGGCAAACGCATCCTGCCGTACATGGCGCTGATCGGGGCCATCGGCGCGCCAGTGTTTCCGGATCTGGCGCGTGACATTTTGCGTTACTGCCGTTTTACCGAGAAAGAAGTGTTTCAACAGTTGGTTCACGTCAGTGCCGTCGAGTACGAAATCTGACAGGGGAGTGCGCGACGATGAAAACTTCATTCGATGTGATCGTCATCGGTGCCGGCGTCATGGGCGCCTCGATTGCGGCGGCGCTGGTAGAGAACGGACTGGATGTCGCGCTACTGGAAAAGGGCATCGGCGCCGGACAAGGCGCGACTCGCTACACCGGCGGCATCGTTCGTGGCCTTGAGCTCGATCCGGCATTACGGCCGTTGACGGCCAAGGGCGCGCACGCAGATGGCACCGGGATTGTGCATGCCACCTTCCAGCAATCGATGAAGCGTACCGGCGTTGCTTACATTGCCAACACCGAAGTCTGCGGTGCTTACCTCGATGCCATGGGTAGCGAGAGCGCTTTGAATGTGGAAATGCATGCCTCGGTTGATTCGCTGGATAACGGGCGTTTCGCCCCATATTGCGCGGGTGAGTGCCTACTGATCGAGCGAAATGGCGGCATCGTCGACGCCCGAATCAGCGTTCTCAACCTGTGCCGTTATGTGGGCGAAAAGGGGCTGCTGCTGGACAACCTGGCCGTTGACCACTGCGAAGAAGGCGATGGTCACGTCAAAGTCTATGCTGGCGCTTTGTGTCTGGAAGCGACGTGGGTAGTAGACGCCTGTGGCGCCAGTGGGTCGCTGGCAAGACCTGCCCACGCCGTTCATGCGCGGACGATTCCGTTTACTCGATTCGGCTGCGATCAAGCGCCGAGCATGCCGATCATCGCGCACACCCTGAACACTTACGTTTTGCCATTGGGTCGTCATCTGGCCCAAGCGGGAGGGCAGCGTCGTAATCGGGCCGAACATGCCAGCGAATTGAACCTGGCGCTTATGGACAATGAACAGGACGTGATGGCGCGCATGGCTCGCCTGGGTTACGGAGCCCACAGCCTGCCCGTGGTGACCAAGATTGCCAGCGATGCCTACACCGATGACGGCTGTCCGCTGATTGGCCGCTCATATCCCGACAGTCACATTTATCTCGCCACCGGCTTTTGTGGCATCGGCTTCAAAATGGCGCCCAGCGTGGCGGAGTTGCTGGCGACCGAGCTTGGCGGGCAAATGGCCGGGTTGCAGGTTGATGCCACCCACCGGTCGATGATGGAAGCCTATCGACCCACGCGCTTTGAATCGGCGGTGCTGTCGTGATGCGCCTGGGGATTTGTGCTGCGTTGGAGGTGGGCACCACCTTGCACGCCAGAAGCTTTTTGCGCGGCGTTTACTTGTCATCGCATCTGTTCGAGAACGTGCGCCGATCCCGTCATTTTTACTTCGACGACAAAGCCAGCGCTGAGGGCGGCAGGGCGGCAGCACAGTTGTTCATTCAGGAGAAAGTGGACGCGGTCATCGGCCACTTTGCGTCGGAGTCTGCCGCCGCGGTTGTGGAAACTTATGCACAGGCCGGAATTCCGCTGATTCTGCCCGCGTCGACCTGTGCCGCGCTCACCGAAGACGGGAGTACGACGTTTCGCGTGTGTGCGTCTGATCGAGTGCTTGCGCAGCGACTGCTTGAGTTTGCTCACAACCAAGGGCTACAGCGACTGGCGCTTTTTGCAGACATGAGCTTGCACGGTCAGCAGCAACTGCATGAGCTCAAAAAGGCCAATAACTTATCCACAACCCTCGTTGACGATCCCGAGAAAGCCGATGCACTGGTGTTTTGCGGACGTTTGAAATCCAGCCACCGGTTTTTGCGCGAGCGCCGCGCGTCAGGGTGCCAGCTGCCACTTTTCTTTACCGATGACGCCGCGTCTCCCGCTTTGGTCAGTGGTGTTGATCGGATCGGCACGGTGTACGTGGTCAGTTTTCCAATCGCCAGCGATCTGCCTGAAGCCCACTTTGCCGACCGCGCCTATCAGCGGCTCTATGGCGAGCAAGCTCCTGTCTATGCCATCGAAACGATGGCTGCTTTTGCGTTGGTGGACCGCGCCGCACAACAACCTAAGGGCCTGCTAAACGCCCTCAGATTCCAACACTTTTCCACACCTGCCGGCCCCATCAGCTTTACCAATGGGGAAAACGATCGCGCCCGGGTTTCGCTGTGGGTATACGCCGACGATCTCGCCCATGAGCGGCGATTGCTCTGTGGATAACTCCCACTCGCCAGGCTCAGCCTTTCAATCTTTCAGGAAGCATCACTATGAATCAGTTTGAAACCGACGGTTTTCACAACGACCTGGACGTCGCATCAGTCGGCTTTGGCCCGGCAGGTATCGCGTTGGCCTGCGCACTGGAAGACGAAGCCGAAGACAGCGGTAAAAAGCCGTATCAGCATGTGCGTTTCTTCGAAAAAGGCTGCGACTCGACTTGGCACGGCGCCTTCCTGCTAGCCGGAACTGACATCAATCACCACGTCTTTCGCGACCTGGTAACGCCGCGCAATCCTCGCAGCCGATTCTCCTTCGCCATGTACTTGAAGGAAAAGGGCCGGCTGTACAAATTCGGGCTCTTGGGGCGCCCTGCCAGCCGTGTTGAATGGTCCGACTACATTTCCTGGGTGGCCGCACAGCTCAAGGAGTACGTGTCTTACGACGAAGGCGTCACCGAAATACTGCCTGTGACCGAAAACGGCATCCTGCGCGCGGTGGATCTCGTTACCGCGCAGGGGACTTATCGCACGCGCAGGCTGATTCTTTCTCACGGCAGCCTTCCGCGCATCCCTGAGGTGTTCGACCCGCACTTGGGCGGGCGTGTGTTTCACACCTCGCAATACCTCAAGAACGTCCACTTGGGTGGTGGCCCGATTGCCCAACGCTGGCTGGTGCTGGGTTCTGGTCAAAGCGCCGGTGAGGCCGTCGCGCATTTGCTCGGTGCGGCGCCGACAACTCAGGTGCATTCGGTGCATCGCGGCGTTGGGTTTCGTATCGGCCAGCTGGGCCAATTTCCCAACATGGCGTTCCTGCCGGAGCATGTGGATTACTTCTATGAACTGGAACCTGCGCGCCGGACCAAGGTGTTCGACGAGATTCGTTCGACCAATTACGCAGGCATCGATGCCGACGAGAGTCAGGCGTTGTACTCATTCATGTACGAAGGGGAGGTCAGCGGACACCAGCGCCTGAACCTGCATACATGGTCCAGCGTCGTTTCTGTGGAAAAAGTTGGTGGCGCTTATTCGGTACTGCTGCGCGATAGCAATACCGGTCTTGAGACCACGCTTTATGTGGATGGAATCGTTCTAGGCACTGGCTACGAACAGCTCCCGGTCCCGCCGCTGTTGACCCTGCTTCAACCCTGGTTGCTGCGCGATGACGACGGCGCGCTGGAGGTGGATCGTCGTTACCGTGTCGGTCTGCAGAACAGCGAAGGCGTGCACATTTTCGCCAACGGCACCTCCGAAAAAACCCACGGCATCAGCGACGCCCAGTCGTTTTCAATGCTGGCGCTAAGGGCCCAACAATTGACCGACGCTCTCCTGGCATCGCAGCCGCGCACGGCGGCCAACGTATTGACCCACCCCGCTCGGGTTTCAAGGCTTCATCAGCCCACCCGTGTGGAGGCCTGACCATGAACTTCATTTCACACATCGTCGGTGATTCAAACTTCGTGCGGCTCAAGGGTCTGGGCTTCGAAAACCTGCACTTGAAGCTTGAGTCCTGCAATCCAGCCGGTTCGATCAAAATGAAAACCGCGATTGGCCTGATCAACTCCTACGCGGAACGCCGACTTATCCACAAGGACACGGTGCTGATCGAGTCGTCCTCCGGCAACCTTGGCGTGGCGCTGGCGATGATTTGTGCCGAGCGCGGCTACAAGTTCTGCTGCGTGGTCGACCCCAATACGAATCTGCACAACATCAAGATGATGGAAGCCTTCGGCGCGCAGATCGTGATCGTCACCGAACGCGATGACAACGACGGTTATCTGGGCACGCGCATTCGCCACATCCGCGACACCGTCGCCCGTGATCCGCGCTATCTGTGGCTCAACCAGTACAGCAATCCGGCCAACGCGCGCACCCATGAAATGACCACCGCGCGCTCGATTCACATCGCCTTTCCCGCGTTGGATTATCTGGTGATCGGCGCTGGCACCACCGGCACGTTAATGGGCTGCGTGCAGTATTTCCGCAAGCACTCGCCGCGCACCAAGATCATCGCGGTCGACAGTCTAGGTTCCGTTACCTTCGGCCAGGCGCCGGGTAAGCGCTTCATTCCGGGACTTGGTTCTAGCCAGATGCCACCAATCTTCCGCCCAGGGCACCTGTTCAAACAGCAAGTAGTGGACGAGCGCGCGACGATCGCCATGTGTCGCTGGCTGGCGAAATCCAATGGCGTGTTGTCAGGAGGCTCAACAGGGACCGTCGTTGCTGGCCTCGCCGCTCCGTCGTTGGGCATCCCCCGTGATGCGGTGGTAGTTGCCATCTCGCCGGACGCGGGCGAGCGCTACCTGGACACGATCTACAACGATGAGTGGATCATGCAGAAATTCGGGCTGGCCGAACTGTCCGCGCTCAATTCCCAGCCCATCGGCAAATACCTCAAGTCCTACGTGCACACCTTCGAGGGGGAAGAACTGAATGTCTGACTTTCATGTCATTCCTGGCGCTGTGATCAACGACATCCTGGAAACCTATCTGAGCAGCATGGTCGACCGCGTGGAGCAGGTCTACTTACAGCATCATGCTGGGCAAACCATCAACCCGGACAGCTATTTTCTGCGTTTTCCCCAGCAACCTGCCGACCGCATCATTGCGCTGCCGGCGGCGCTGGACGGAAAGGATGCGGTGGCGGGGATCAAGTGGATTTCCAGTTTTCCCGGCAATGTCGCGCAGCACAAACCCCGAGCATCGGCGGTGGTGATTCTCAACGATCGCGACACGGGTTATCCCTACGCTTGCCTGGAAGGCGCGCAAATTAGCGCTGTTAGAACTGCGGCGTCTGCGGTGTCGGGGGCTTACTGGCTCAATCGTCAGTCGCGCAAAGCGGCGAGCGTAGGATTTATCGGCGCCGGGGTTATCGCCCGGAACATCGCGCGCATGCTGGCAGTAGAGGGCTGGGGCATCGAGCAGGCAGTGGTGCACGATTTCGACGCTGCATCTGCGAACGCGTTGACTCAGTACGTCGAGCAAACGGACTTATGCACAGCCCGTGTGGGAACGCTGGATGAAGCGCTAGCGGCGGATCTGGTGATTTTTGCGACAACGGCTGGCGAGCCATACGTTAAATCACCGAAGAAATTTCGTGCCGGGCAAGTGGTGTTGAACATCTCCCTGCGCGATATCGCCCCGGAACTGCTGCTGCTGGCCGACAACGTTTGCGATGACGTCGAGCACTGCATGAAGGCCAATACGTCGCCGCACCTGACCGAGCAGCTCTCTGGAAACCGGGCGTTCATGAACGGAACACTGGCGGCGCTGATCCGGGGCGAATTCAAACTCGATGACAGCAGACCGGCGATCTTCTCGCCGTTTGGTCTTGGTGTGCTGGACCTTGCGTTGAGCAAATTCATCGTCGACACCGCCCTCGGTCAATCGCGCGCTGTGGCTATTGATGGCTTCTTCGGGGAGACGTTGCGATGGAGCTAACTGGGTACGCGTCAACCCCAGACACTGCAATCAGCATCGCAATCGTCGGCTGTGGCTCTCGCGGGCTGACGGTGCTTGAGCGACTTTGCGCATTGGCCAGCCGTGGCGATACGCCTGTGGATATCCATGTTTATGAGCCACAGACGCCTGGGCCGGGAGTGCATTCGGTTGAGCAGCCGGAGTATCTGATGCTCAACACCGTAGCGTCGCAGATTTCAATGTTTCCGGACCGCGCGGCGCTGGATGGGCAGGAGGGGCGAGAGGGGCCGGATTTCTTTCAGTGGTGTCTGCGTTACAAATCTTCAGGCCGAACTGTGCGGGCTAACGAATTCCTGCCTCGGCAATGGCTGGGGGAATACCTGGCCTGGACTTTTGACACGGTAACGCAGGGATTGCCTGCTCACGTGCGGGTGCATCATCACCGTCAGGCTGTGGATAACATTACTCGAATGGATCTTGGCGGTTTTGTCCTGAATGGTTCTCACCAAGAATCTATCTCAGTGGATGCTCTGGTGCTGACCGTAGGCCATGCGAGTTCTCGCACTTTTGTGGATAACCGTGCACGAGCCACGAAGGTGCTGCTCCCTTATCCACAGCCCAAGGCGTTTGATGAGATTGCTGCCGGGGACCTAGTGGGGGTTGAAGGGCTGGGACTCTGCGCGATGGATGTGGTGTCCGGTCTGACGGTTGGCCGAGGGGGTCGCTTTGTCGTTGAGGGGGCGGGTTTGCGCTATGAGCCTTCTGGCAGTGAGCCCAAGCTGTTCATGTATTCTCGAAGCGGTCTGCCTTATCGAACCCGTCCAGACATACGCGAACACCGCCTGGGCTCTCCTGCGTTGATTTTTACCCTGGAAGCGGTCAGCAGGCTGCGTGCTGAAAACCCAAGCGGTCTGGATTTCCAAGCGCAGGTTTTGCCGTTGATCAAAGCCGAAATGTTCGCTGAGTACTTCGGCATGGTGGCTCAACTTCAAGGTGAGTCGGCGCAGGCCATCAAGGAGGAAGTCACTCAGGCGTTCCGGTTCGGCGCCGCTGAGTCCAAAGCAGTTGAATTAGCGCAGCGCTTTGACGTAATGCCGTTGGAATGCAGTGTTTTCGATCCCTTGGGGATAAAAGTCCCCGTCGAAGATTATCAAGACTGGGTGTGCGCGTTTATCCGGCAGGATTTGCATGAAAGCGTGCTTGATTTGGACCATAGCCCCATCAAGGCGGCTCTTGAGGTTTGGCGTAGCTGCCGAGAACAATTGCGTCGGATTGTGGATAACAGTGGCCTGGCGGCTGAATCTCACCGCGTGTTTTTCAGCCAATATGCCCCTTTGGTCAATCGTATGGTGGCGGGGCCGCAAAAAGAGCGGCATCAGGAGTTGTTGGCATTGGCTAAGGCGGGGGTGTTGCAGTGGATTCATGGCTCGAGGGTTGAGCGCGGTGAGGATCACGCTGTTCGAATCTTGCCTGTGGATAACGCAAGTCCCCGTTTTCTGGATGCGGTCGTGCTGGCACATGTCAGTGATAACCGAAGTGTTGGCACTCAGCCGATATTGATCAAATGGCTTCGCTCGGCTGGTGTTATCCACAGTCTCACCGACGAAGGGGATGGCCTGCGAGTGGACAGTAATGGCAGGGCACAGCCCAATCTGTGGATAACGGGTCCTATCGTCGAAGGCGCGACGTATTACAACCATTACGTTCCCTCAACCGGCAGCTATTCGCGTGCTTTCGTCGACGCCGATCGCATTGCCCGCGAAGTGCTTGGGATAAGCAATGAAAGTATGCCGGACATCGAACCCGAGTTGCCCAAAGCCGAACGGGCATTCGCCTGACACCAAAAAAAACCCGCACTGACAAAATCAGGCGGGCAGGGGAAAAGGGGTAATGGCGAGGAAGTATTGCCTTTGCTTCTGGCCGGAGGCCGTAGGAGTCCAGCTTGCTGACGATCTGCCGCGAAGCGGTAGTAAAGCGGTGCACCTGGCGTAATCGAGGCGGCTGATTCAGGGCCGCTGCGCACCCCATCGCCGGCAAGCCAGGCTCCTACGGCCTGCGGCCAGAGGCAGAAACGCCGAGTGTTACATCTGTTGATCAAACTCAATACGGCCCAATCGCCGCGCTGATTTCGGCGCCGGTCATCCGGGTGCCAACCAGCGCTGCATTTTGCTTACGTAGTTCGGGCATCAGGTAGTTTTTCACGATGTACAGCGACCCCGCCGAGCTGAGATGACCTGAGTCGATCTGCAGCAGCGAATGGTCATCCTGCAAGCGCACCAGGCACGAATTGGCAACACACAGTCCGTCGATCAGCGAGACGAAATCCACCACCTGTGGATTGATCATGTTTCGTGTCGCACGGTCGGTGGCGATCAACCCAGCGTCCATCGCAGCGTCGGTGATGTGGGAATTTTCATCGCCCCAATGACGGTTGGCGATCACGCTGGGGAGTGAAGGACTCCATTGCGGCAACGGCCCCATCAATACAACGCGCTTGACGCCCAGCTCCTTGAGTCGCGCGGCGAGTTCATTCCATTGAGTTTTGTCGTGCTCGTCCTTCTGTGCGATCACCACCACTTCGGGTTGCAGCGCGGCAATGGATTTCAGCGCAGTGGCGTTGGAATAGTTGCAGGTCATCCTCGGTGGCGTATTGCGGCCTGGGTCTTGGGTCAGACTAGGCCGGCAACCGGCTGACGCGACCTGATAGAACGGAGTCCCTTTTGCCAGTAGCGTCCTCAGGCCCAAAGACAGCGCCTGAGCATGTGAGTCACCCCAGAGAAACACGCCGCCCTCGCCCTGTCTGCGCGTGCAGGAATCGTCGATCCCCGACTGGCCGCGTTCAGTGAACGCCGAAAACGCATCGCACTTGAGCCAGTAGTTTTCGTAGAGATCCTTCTGCCGGTTCGCGTAATCCTGAACGAAGCGCGCCTTGTCTGAGATGCTCACCGCCCGCAACGAAGACACCGCACCGTCCGTGGCGTTAACCGCAGTGCCGCCAACGAAAACCAATGCAATCAGTGCGCTGACCGAAGCAAATTTCCAAGGCCTGACCGGCGCCTTTTTGGCTGGTGTCTTCTCGATCAGCGAATACGACAACTGCGCCAGAGCGAACGCCGCGACGATCCCCAGCAGTGCATTACGTGGATTACCGAGATAACCGGCATAGCTCATAAACACTACGACCGGCCAGTGCCACAGGTACAGCGAATACGAAAGCTTGCCCGTCCATTGCGAGAACCGATTGTTGGTCGCAATAGAGTCCTGCCGGCCTGCCACGATAATTGCAAACGTACCAAGCACCGGCATCAGCGCCAGATAACCCGGCCACACGACGCGCTCCGACAACAGGGCGAAACTGGCTGCCATCAGTGCCAGGCCGGTGGCTTCCAGCAGACGCTGTCCGGTGCGACCAAGTTTGATTGGAAACAGACACGCAACGCCCCCCAGTAGCAACTCCCACGCACGGGCGGGGAGTAGATAGAACGCAGGCTCGGGCCATTTGATCGACGTCACCACACAGAAAGCAAAGCCCGCTACACAGGCCGCCATCACGATCCAGCGCAGATGCCGCAGGGCTAAAACTTTGCTTAACCCCAGCAACACGATGGGGTAGAGCATGTAGAACTGCCACTCCACTGACAGCGACCATGTGTGCAGCAGCCATTTCTCGTGAGCGCTGGCGGTGAAATATCCCGCTTCAGACCAATAGGTGAAGTTGGAATAAAACCCCAGGCTCGCGGCGACGTGTTTGCCCAGCTCGCTGTACTCCAGCGGCAACAGGTAAAACCAGCCCAGCACCAGCAATACGCAGCACATGGCGGCGAGGGCTGGAATGATCCGCCGCGCGCGGGACTTGTAGAAGCCGACCAGGCTCAGGCTGTCTTTTTCCAGGCTCCGAAACAGAATCCCGGTGATCAGATAACCCGAGATCACAAAGAAAATATCGACACCCGAAAAACCGCCCGGCAGCCAGCCAGGGTTGAAGTGAAACAGCACCACGGCGATGACCGCGATGGCCCTTAGTCCATTGATGTCTTTTCTGAAGTCCATGGCGATTCTTCGAATGACGTGATGATGTGGAAATCAGCCGCGTGAGAGCACAGGTTCAGTTAGCTGCACTTAAACGGATGATTTTCGGAAAGTTGGTCAGCGTCACCGCTGTCGAGCATTGCTGCGCCTGGCACGTCCAGGTCTTGTCGCCCGAGAACCAGCCCTTTTGCGGCTGAGCAGTATCGATGAGCGTGATCGCACCGGTTTGCTCGGTAGTCGTCGTCAGCGTTTTTTCACTGGTTTTACCACCGGACCAAGCAACGACGATCTGCTCGCCGCCCTTGTTGAAATGCAGCAGATACAGGTTGTTTTCCCAAACGCTCAAGGCCGGCTCGTAGGTGAAATCTTTGATGAATGGGCTGATTACTTTCAGCACGTTGTAGGCGGGCTTGGGTGACAGATCTTCGTTGAGCAGGCCGAAGTTGTGCTCTTGATCCGTGCGATCAGGCCCGTCGTTGATCAGGTCGTACCACCACATGCCTTTGATGTTGGGAATCGTGCGAGCAAAGAACATGATTCGGGCCATATACGCCGCCTGAGTATCAGGCGTGTTGCCGCAGGCGCCGGTGTGGCTCGGCCAGGCCATCTCGGTGAGGTAGATCGGTACGTCGCGCCCGGCTTTGGCACGGATATGGCGCTCGTACTGACGCATCCAGTTGACCCAGCTTTCGGGGTTGTTTTGCCCACCGCCAGCACAGTGTGCATAAGGGTGCACGGACAGGCCGTCGACCAGATCGAGCATACCGGCATCGATCAGGTGATCGGCAAACCCGAAGTCCATGCCTTCAGGCGTAATAGAGCCGGCCAGGATTTTCGCGGGCGTGCCGTTTTGTCCCACCGTGTGCTTGCGGATCAACGGCACCGCGTCGCGTACCAACGCCGCATAATCGGCCGCCAGCTTGGCGTCCTTTGGGGCTTCCAGATCCCATTCGTTCCAGATTTCGTAGTAATTGACCTTGTTGCCTAACTGGCTGGTGACGTAATCCACGTACTTCAGGTACGCCGCCTTGACCTTGCCTTCGCGGGGTTTGGCGTTGTCGTGGAAGAAGGTGCTGTAGTCCAGAATCGTCAATCGGGTCAGGTTCAGCGCGGTCGCAGTATCCAGATAAGTGCGCCATTGCGGCACGATTCGCAGCTGGTTAGGGGCAGGTTCCGCCGTTGACCAGAACGCATCATCCTTGAGCGCCGTGATACACGCTTGCGCGGCCAGCTCCAGCGGCTTGCGCGGCGAGGCTTCGAAGTTCATCAGGTGCGTACCAATGCCCACAATGAAAGGCTCATTTGCCGACACCTGATTGCACAGCAACGCGCCGAACAAGGGTAAAACGGCAGCAAGCGTACGGCTGGACTTCATCGCCAATGCTCTCACTGAAGTTTGGGTACTAGGGGGAAGAAATGCTGCGCTCCACTGGCTGTGGATTTCACGCGGCGCACAGTGAGGTTTCCCGCCAGGACATGACCCATGGCCATCCCCAGAAACAGGTTTGCCGTGGCGACTTCCAGCATGTCGGTGGTCCAGCCGGTCAGCAGGCAGCAGAAACAGATCGCCAGCAATGCGCGCCCAGCTCGAGTGATGTCATTACCCAAGGCAATGAACATTGGAATCTGCAGCGCGAACAGCAGCAGCCCGAACATGCCGAACATGCCCCACAGGTACATGGCGGTGTTGTCCGAGGCCAACGCCGGAACGCCAGGGATCGGGAACAGCGCGATGGTGCTGCCGTAGGCGCCAAGACCAGCTCCGGTCACCTCCCAGCCTTCGTCCATAAGGCCATGGGCCATGTTGGGCCATGTGTTTATCAACCGGTCATACATGGACGACAGCGCCCCGCTGCTGGCAAGCCCTGCATTGAAATCGACGGTCAAGCCAATCAGCGGCAGTAACATTCCCATCAGCACGGCGATGGTCATGACCACGCGAGCCGACCAGTGAAAGCGCAAGATCATCAACAGGCCCAGTGTGCAGACGAAGCCGGCAGCGGGCGCCTTGCTGGTGGTCATCACAATCGCCACGGCGGTGACGCCACACAGGGCGATCATCAGCAATTTGGAGCGCATGAACATCAGGACGAACAGGGCGCCGATGGCCAGGTTGATCGACAGCACGTTGGAGACTCGGGCAAAACCGGCGATACGGTCCGCCTCGTCCACCGCCCATGCGGTGTTGCCGCTTAGCTCGGTCTCACCCAAGGTGTAGCTGTAGCCTTTCCAGGGCACCGAGATCAACTTGTCCAGCGCGATACCGCCCAAGGACGCCAGCAGGCAAAAAGCGACGCCCCACAGCAGCAAGCGTTTGCGGTGCAACAGTTGCTCGCTGCAGACCATGCCAAACAGGATCGGGCAGATCCCGAACAGGCTGAAACCAATGTTGGAAATCCCGGCGCCGTGCAACATGGCGACAAGAGCGTAAAGCACCAGCGCGATCAAACCCAGCCAGACACCCTTGCTGGTTTTAAGAGTGCGCAGCTCCAGCAGGAACAACAGGCAGCACAGGACTTTCGGCCCGTAGAGGACGGCGGAAATGCCAGCCTTGTCCAGGTAGAAGCGCAGGGCTCCGGAGAACGTCTCGATCACGATCAAGCTGATGGCGGTCCAGACGATCACTGTCGACTTGTTGAACGACATGATCGACGGCTTATCGACGTATGGGATGTAAGTGGCGGAGTTCGACATCATGGTGCAGCCCCTCTGGAGCGCTCGAATTGCTGAAATGACCGAATAGAAGGAATTGCCGGTTCTGCGTGGTTGCAGTTCAATCCCTGAGGCAGATATCGCGGCGCAAAGCTACCGCCAATCGACTCAGCGCGAAGCTGTCGATCAGGATAAAAAGTGCGGTATGTCGAGAATGCCGTAGTGCTTAAGGGCAGCCAGAAAGGCTTCTTCTTAACGGCGTGACAGGGATATATCAGCCTCAGACGCGAGGGCTGTCAATCAATTAGTCAAAATTTCGGACACATGATCGGGGTGTTTAAATCATGCGCTCGTAACTTATTGAATTAATTGGAGGATGAAAATTTGACGCTAGTAAATAGGAGGGGCGGGGAGGGGATTTAGAGATTGGCTATGACTCAGTTTTGTTACAGATCTAATGTAATGATTCGATTGAACCTGTAGGAGCGCGCTTGCCCGCGATGCTTTTTTGCCGCAAAAACTACGTCGTGTGTACCGACGTCTTCGCGGGCAAGCGCGCTCCTACAGATTGCGGTTTATCAGGTATACCGACGCTTTTCCGGAGCAGGCGGGAAGTACTGGTACAGCCAGGTTTCACTCAGTGTGCGGTCGCCGGTCTTGATGAACATGCGCATCTCCACAGGATCTACGCCGTCGCTGGTTGGATACCAATCGAACGTCACCCGGAAGCCTTTAATGTCCGGCAGCGCCAGCACATTGAAATCCTGGACCTTGCCGTTGGAAACCGTGACCACTGGCTCGATGCTCGAACCCTCTGGTAAACGGTCGATGCCGCCGCCCTTGAAATCCACAGCAAATCGGCGTGCCCAGACATCCGGGTAATGCTCGCCCGGCGCCCAACCTTCGATAAATCCGCCCATGCCTGAACGTGTGGCATTGACCTGTGCCAGCGGCGAACTGACCGGGGGCAGAGGGCTCCAGTAAAGTTTGTAGCCAAAGTTCATCGACATGCCGGCTTTGATCGGGTCACGCGGGTTCCAGAACGCGACGATGTTATCCAGCGTCTCGCCGGTTGTGGATAGCTCCAGCAGATCAATCGAGCCTTCGCCCCACGCCGTGGTCGGTTCGCACCACAGGCTTGGACGGCGGTGATACCAATCGACGGTGTCCTGATAGGTCTTGAATTCGTGGTCCGTCTGCACCAGACCAAAACCTTTCGGGTCTTTGTCGGTGAAGGCATTGAATTGCAATTTGGCCGGATTGTTCAGCGGACGGCAGATCCACTCGCCGTTGCCGCGCCACATGGCCAGGCGATCGGAGTCATGGATTTCCGGGTGAATGGTGTCGCACATCCGCCGCTCATGAGTGCCGCAACTAAACATGCTGGTCATCGTCGCGATACCCATTTGTTCGATGTCGGCGCGGGCGTTGATGTGCGCGTCAATATCCATTACCACGCGGTCAGCCTGGCAATCGATATCGAAGCGGTATGCACCGGTCGCGCTTGGCGAATCCAACAGGGCGTAGACCACGAAGCGGGTGGCGTCCTTGGTCGGTTTCTCGAACCAGAACTGGGTGAAATCGGGGAATTCTTCAGGCTTTTTCGCGTAGGTATCGATCGCCAGACCGCGTGCCGACAGGCCGTATTGCTTGTTGCTGTCGATGGCGCGGAAGTAGCTGGCGCCCAAGAACGACAGGATGTCGTTGATAGCGATTTCAGGCGCTTTGAACAGCTTGAAGCCAGCGAAACCCAAGTCGCCTTTCAACTGCGCCTTATCGACGCCACTGGCTTCGTAGTTGAACAGCTCCGGACGGAAATGCACCTCCCGGGCCTGCTTGGTCGCCGGATCAACGCTGTACATGCGCACTGGCGTCTTGAAGCCCGCGCCGACATGGAAGAAATGCACGTCTAGCTGGCCTTTGACGTCGTTCCACAGCGAATGCCCGGCGTCGTACTTGATCGCGTTGAATTGCTGGGGAGTCATGTTCGCCAGCGTCGGCGGGAGGTTTTGCTTGGTGCTGACGTAGGGCTTGCCCGCCAGTTGCTTGGCGTTGTCTTGCAGGGTTTTGAAATCAAAGTGTTCGATTTCGCCATCTGCCGCTGCCGCTAATGCGCGAGCAGCGTAAAGCCCAGAGGCTGGCAACGCGCTATAAGCGGCCAATGCCATAGATGCTTTCAGGAGATTCCTGCGATTCATAAGGTGAAGCCTCTGAAGAAATGCTGTGCCTTCCTGCACGAATAAGTGCGCTTTCCCAATCCTTGCCGAACGCAAATTACCAACAAACAGATAACAATCTCGGCGTCTTGTTCGCAAATTAAGGAAATAAATCGTTTCAGAGGGTAATAGGCACGTGACTGAGGCGGGAATGAGCTCTGTAGGAGCGAACTTGTTCGCGAGACGTACCCTTGGATTCGGCGGGTAAGTGGCCTCGCCAACAAGTTGGCTCCTACAGACGCGGCGCGCTTACGCCTGAGTGGTGTGCCCACCCACTGCCATCGCTGCTTGCCGCAAGGCCTCGGAGCGAGTCGGGTGAGGATGGCTGGTCAGGGCGATATCCTCCGCTGACGCCGCGAACTCCATGCCCACGCAATACTCGCCAATCATCTCGCTAACGCTCGGCCCCACAAGATGCACTCCCAGAATCTCGTCAGTTTTCTCGTCGGCCAGCACTTTGGCGAAACCTTCGGTCTCGTGATTGACCTTCGCCCGGCTGTTGGCGCTGAAGGGGAATTTTCCGACCTTGTACGCCCGGCCCTCTGCTTTCAGCTGCTCCTCGGTCTTACCTACGCTGGCCAACTCTGGTCGGGTGTAGATGACGTTGGGAATCAGGTTGTAATTGAGCTCGCCTTTTTTGCCGACGATCCGCTCCACGCACACCATCGCTTCGTCTTCTGCCTTGTGCGCCAGCATAGGGCCTGAGGTCACGTCGCCGATCACCCAGATGCCGTCGACGGAGGTGCGATGGCCCTTGTTCTCCAACACCCCGCGCTTGTCGACTTCCAGTCCGACGGTTTCCAGCCCCAGCCCTTTGGTGACAGGCCGACGGCCGATAGAGACCAGCACATAATCGACTTCAATCGTCTCAGGTTCTCCACCTGCAGCCGGTTCCACTGTCAAAGTGACCCCTGTGTCGCTGGCCGTCGCGGAGGTGACTTTTGAGCTGAGTTTGAACTCTATGCCCTGCCGCGATAGCGAGCGGTGCAGCGTTTTGCCGGCTTCCAGATCGGTGCCGTGAGCAACGTGATCCAGAAACTCCACCACCGTCACCTTTGCTCCCAGACGCCGCCAGACCGAACCTAATTCAAGCCCGATCACCCCTGCGCCGATCACCACCAGATGCTTGGGCACTTCGCTCAACGACAGCGCACCAGTTGAATCAAGAATGCGCTTGTTGTCGATGGTGACGCCGGGCAGCGGCGTCGGCTCGGAGCCTGTGGCGATGATGATGTCTTTGGCCGTCAGTTCGGTTTCGACGCCCTGGGCATCCTTGACGATCACCTTGCCCGGCCCGGCAATCCGCCCCCAGCCCTTGATCCAGTCGGCTTTGTACTTGCGAAACAGAAACTCGATGCCTTTAGTCAGCGCAGTCACGCTCTCGCCTTTTTGCGCCATCATCTGCGCCAGGTTCAGGGTGGGAGTGACCTCGATTCCGAGCTTCTTGAACTCGTCCCCCACGGCGGCTTCGTACAACTCCGATGCATGCAGCAGCGCTTTGGACGGAATGCAACCGACGTTCAGGCATGTGCCGCCCAAAGTCTCTCGGCCCTCGACACAGGCGACTTTCAAACCCTGCTGCCCGGCGTGGATGGCTGCGTTATAGCCACCTGGGCCGCCACCGATAATTACGACGTCATAGCTACTCATTGAGCTGCTCCTGTAGGAAAAATCGACAATGGAGGGAAGCGTAGACCGCTTCGGGGAAAAGGCTGGAGAGATCATCCGATGATTAGAATTACATCTGTAATCTTTGTGAGCAAGAGTTGAGTCAGGCACCTGTAGGAGCGAACTTGTTCGCGAGGCGTTGTATCAGGCATACCGCGTCAAAAGAGCTCGCCAACAAGTTGGCTCCTACAGACACTGCTCCCACGTATCGATGCAGGCATCGCCTAAACCTGTCGGCTGCCTGTCTGACTCAACAATTCAATGGTTCTGATATCAGCAACCCGACGAAAATTTCACCATTTTTGTTATATCGTAACGCCCTCAAGCCACTATGTTTCGGCGTGTTACTCAGGCAATGCCACACATGCAGAGGTAAGCCGATGGCTACAGCATTCAGCAGGTTTTGGAGCATTGATGCGGGTTGATCTGGATGGTGAAGATTTTGCGCTGGAAGGTTTGCCACGGTTTCAGCGCGCCTCGATTCATGCGCGACGTCTGGCAAGGCTGACGTATCTGATTGGCGGGCTGGGCGTATTTGCGCTCGTGGTGTCGTTGTTCGTCGATCTGTTCTCTCCCAATTCACTGTGGACTGCGGTGCTGACCAACTCGGCAGCGAGCTTTCTGGTGCTCGCGGCAGGATTGCAGTCGGCGCAAGTTGTCGCTCTGTGGCGCGCGCAGGCCATTGCATTGCCTGCGCCCGCTGAGGTGGTCGTCGAAAACGTCTCGCCTGAAGAAGAAAGCGGGTGGTACGACCGCCTGCTCGCGCGCATCGGCGGGCGAGGGGGGTCGATGGTGACGCTGATTGGCCTGCCGACGTTCTGGTTGGCCGGTTGGGCGCTGTTGTCGCTGATCAGTATCAAGCTGATCTGGAACACTTCGCTGCCAGGCACCGACCTGACTCAGGCGGGCAACATCGTCGGTGGTCTATTAGTCTTGATGGCATTCGGCTTGCTGGTGCTGGAACGGCAGTTGAGCAACGAGCCTGCGACCAACTGGCCCGAGGCAGATCAACTCGCGCACCTGACGCGGGTCGCTATCGGCAGCCTGTTGATCGGCGCGCTGTGCCTGTTCTTCTCATCCTCCGAGCGCATCTGGCCTGCACGCCTCGCCGTTTTGATCGGCCTGTTGCCGGGTCTGGTGGCGCTTGAACTGTTGATCCGCGCCATCTTGTCGGTGTTCAGCCCGCGTAACGAACGCGTCGAGCCGCGCCTGATGGCCAGCAGTTTCATCGCCGGTTTGTTGCGCTGGCCGCCTCAACCGCTAATGGCGCTGCAACACGAACTCCACAACCGCTTCGGCATCGATCTGCGCCAGATCTGGGCGTTTACCTACATGCGTCGGGCATTTCTGCCGGTGCTGGCGGTCATCGTCGCTTTGGGCTGGGCGCTGAGTGGCGTCCATGAAATCCCCATGCAGGGGCGCGGCATTTATGAGCGCTTCGGCAAGCCGGTCGAGGTGCTGGGCCCAGGGCTGCACGCTGGTCTGCCTTGGCCATTTGGTCGGGTACTGGCGGTGGAAAACGGCGTGGTACACGAACTCGCTACGAGCGTGTCGGACGCCAGCGCTACCGAGCAAGTGCTGGACCCAGCCGAAGGTCCGCCGCCTGCCATCGCCAATCGCTTGTGGGACGCCAGCCACGTCAATGACAAGTCACAAGTGATCGCCAGCAGTACCGGCGACAAGCAGAGCTTTCAGATCGTCAACATGGATGTGCGCTTTGTATACCGCATCGGCTTGACCGACGAAGCGGCGATGGCCGCGACCTACAACAGCGCCAACGTCGTCAGCCTGATTCGCAGCACCGCCAGCCGCATTCTGGTTCACGATTTCGCCTCGCGCACGCTGGATGAGCTGCTCGGCGAACAGCGAACCGATTTGGCCGCCGACATCGGCAATGCCGTGCAGCGTGACCTGAAAAAACTCGACAGCGGGGTGGAAATTCTCGCCACGGTGGTGGAGTCGATTCATCCCCCAGCAGGCGCAGCCAATGCCTATCACGCTGTGCAGGCGGCGCAGATCAGTGCTCAGGCATTGATATCCCGGGAGCGCGGTGCGGCAGCGGATCAATCCAACGTCGCGCAGCTGCACGCCAGCATGGCCCACGATCAGGCCGCTGCCGATTCACGGGAAGTCATGGCCACCGCTCAAGCGGCAGATTTGCGTTTTAGCGCCGAGCGCCAGGCTTATGCCAAAGCGGGTCAGGCGTTTCTGCTGGAGCAATACCTGACGCAGCTCACCCAGGGCTTACAGCACGCCAAATTGTTGGTTATCGATCACCGTTTGGGCGGCACCACGCCGCCGACCATTGATCTGCGCACATTCACACTGCCGGCCGACCCAACGGCGCCCAGCAAAGCGGCTGAATAAGGAGTCGTCCCTTGAGTCTGTTTCATTCACACGATCACCACGACCATTCGGGTCACGACCGCGGTCACGGCGGGCACCACCACGGCCATCATCACGGTGAAGCAACCGGTCCTGTAGGTTTCCCGTGGCGGCGTTCGGCGCTGGCGGTGGTGTTGATCGCCTTCGCCGTCGCGGCTGCGAGTCTGGTGCAAGTACGCTCCGGCGAGGCCACGGTGGTGACGCGGTTCGGTAATCCCTCACGGGTGTTGCTCGATCCGGGTTTGAGCTGGCGCTGGCCGGCGCCGTTCGAGGCGACGATTCCGGTCGACCTGCGGCTGCGCACCACCTCAAGTGGCTTACAGGATGTCGGCACCCGCGATGGCCTGCGCATCATCGTTCAGGCGTATGTCGCGTGGCAGGTGCAGGGCGATCCGGACAACGTGAAACGCTTCATGCGCGCTGTGCAAAACCAGCCGGATGAAGCCGCGCGGCAGATTCGTACCTTTGTCGGCTCGGCGCTGGAAACCACCGCAGCGAGCTTCGACCTGTCGAGCCTGGTCAACACCGATGCCAGTCAGGTGCGGATCACCGATTTCGAGAACCAGCTGCGTCAGCAGATCGATCAGCAGTTGCTCACGACCTATGGCGTACGCGTCCTGCAGGTGGGTGTCGAGCGTCTGACATTGCCCTCGGTGACGCTTAACGCCACGGTGGATCGCATGCGCGCCGAGCGTGAAACCATTGCAACCGAACGTACCGCCATCGGCAAGCGCGAAGCGGCGCAGATTCGCTCCGCTGCCGAGCGTGATGCGCGAATCGTCGAAGCCGATGCCACTGTGAAAGCGGCGGATATCGAAGCGCAGTCGCGGGTCGAGGCGGCGCAAATTTATGGCCGTGCCTACGCCGGTTCGCCACAGCTCTACAACCTGCTGCGTTCGCTGGACACCCTCGGCACAGTCGTCGGCCCGACCACCAAGCTGATTCTGCGTACCGACGCGGCGCCGTTCCGCGTGCTGGTCGATGGCCCGCCGACTCTGGACGGCAAGCCTGGAACTCAACCATGAGTGAGCATGATGCGCCAACCGCTGGCGGCTCATTGGCGGGCGAGCGGCCGGTGAGCAACAGTCCCTGGTTGCAGGCGAGTCGCCTGGCGTTTATCGGGCTTTACGCGGTCACGGTGCTGGCGGCCTTGGGCTGGGCGTTCTCGAACGTTCGGCAGATCGATCCGCAAAACCGCGCTGTGGTGTTCCACATGGGCGCGTTGGACCGGGTGCAAAACGCGGGATTGCTGATGGCCTGGCCGCAACCGTTTGAACAAGTAGTGTTGCTGCCGTCGGCGGATCGGGTGATCGAGCGTCACGTCGAGACGCTACTGCGTTCTCCGACTGCGCTGGCGGCCGACAAAGTTGCGAGCTTCGCCACGCCGATGAGCGATGCACTGGCGGGTTCTGGTTTTCTCCTGACGGGAGACGCCGGTGTCGTACAGCTGGATGTGACGGTGTACTACAAGGTCACTGACCCACGAGCCTACGTGCTGCAAGGCGAACATGTGCTGCCAGCGCTGGATCGATTGGTCACTCGCAGCGCAGTGGCCCTCACGGCGGCTCGGGATCTGGACACGATTCTGGTGGCGCGTCCCGAACTGGTGGGCGCCGACAGCCAGTCCGCCGAGCGACGTGAGCGCCTGCGGGGCGATTTGGTGCAGGGCATCAATCAGCGCTTGAAAGAGCTGACGGCCACCGGCGCAGGCCTCGGCGTCGAGGTCGCGCGGGTTGACGTGCAGTCGAGTCTGCCTACCGCCGCAGTCAACGCGTTCAACGCTGTGCTCACCGCCAGCCAACAAGCCGATCAGGCTGTTGCCAATGCACGCACCGACGCTGAAAAACTCAACCAGACCGCTAATCAGCAGGCCGACCGCACCGTGCAGGTCGCACATGCCCAAGCGTCTGAGCGGCTGGCGAAGGCGCAAACGGACACAGCGACAGTCACCGGCCTTGCCCAGTCGAGCGACCCGGGTCTGTTGCAGCGAATCTATCGCGAACGCGTGCCAAAAATTCTCGGCCAAGCCGGCTCGGTGACCACGGTCAATCCCAAAGACGATTCACGTCTGATCATTCAGGGAGCAGATAAATGAGTGGCGATGCCGTTCACACCCATGCCGAACCCGCGACGCCAGGCAGCATGCTGACCCGCTCCGAACGGCGCAGTGCCGCGCAGCAACTGACTCTGGCGATGCTCGCGCTCGGCCTGCTGGCATTGGGGCTGGTTTGGCGTTTCTTGGCTCCTGAGCAGGTCGGCGTCAGCCAGTTGCTGCTGGGAGCCGCGTCTCTGCTGGTGGCGATTCCGGTGGTCAGCGCCGGATGGCACAGCCTGCGTTACCCGAGTCTGCACGGCATCACCGATCAACTGATTGCGCTCGCCATGTTGGGTGCGTGGGCGACGGGCGATCTGATGACCGCAGCGCTGCTGCCAATCATCATGATTTTCGGTCATGTGTTGGAAGAACGTAGCGTTATCGGTTCCCAAGAGGCAATTCAGGCGTTGGGCAAACTCACGCGCAGCCACGCCCGCCTCGTCGCGGCGGACGGCAGCATCCGCGAAGTGGATAACGGCACATTGGTTGCGGGCGATCAGGTTGAGGTCCGTGCGGGTGATCGTGTGCCGGCGGATGGCAAGGTTATTTCAGGGCAAGCCAGCCTCGACACTGCGCCGATCACGGGCGAGTCAGTGCCGCTGGAGGCGAGAGCGGGTGTGGACGTGTTCGGCGGTGCGATCAATCTCGATGGCCTGCTGAGGATTGAGGTCACGCGTATTGGCAATGAGTCGACGCTGGGCAAAGTCATCGCGCTGATGCAGAGCGCCGAACGCTCCAAGCCGCCGATCACTCGCTTGCTGGAGCGTTACGCCGGGAGCTACATGGTGCTGGTGTTGCTGATCGCGGCGGTGACGTGGTTCATCACCAATAACGCCCAAGCCATGCTTGCGGTACTGGTGGCGGCTTGTCCTTGTGCGCTGGTGTTGTCGGCACCCGCGACGGCGATTGCCGGGATTGCGGTCGCTGCGCGGCACGGGATTCTGATTCGTAGCTCGGCGTTTCTGGAGGAGCTTGCTGATCTGACATCACTGGTTGTGGATAAAACAGGGACGCTGACTTATGGCAGCTTACGGCTGCAATCGGTGCAGGCCGTGAATGGGGAATCGCAAAGCGTGTTGGCTCTGGCCGCCAGCCTTGGCGCGGCGAGCAGCCATCCGGTCAGTCGGGCACTGGCGCTGCTGGTGGAAAAGGACCAACTGTTGCCCCTTCAGGATATCCGCGAGCGGCAGGGCCTGGGTGTCGTCGCGCAAACGCCCCACGGCGAAGCAGCGTTGGGCCGACCTGAGTTGTTTGAGCAGCTGGGGATCGAGACTTCACCGGTGCCCGATCACGATGGACCCATTGCCGGTTTGGCGGTGGACGGTGTGTTTCTCGCTTGGCTGTTGCTCGCAGACAGCCTTAAGCCGGAGGCCCGTCAGGCGCTGGCCGAGTTACGCGAACTGGGCATGGGGCGCCAACTACTGCTAACCGGTGACCGGCAAAGCGTGGCTGACAGTGTGGGCCATGAGGTCGGCGTCAGCGACATCCAGGCGCAGGCGTTGCCTGAGGACAAGCTCAACCGCGTGATGGGCGAAATCAAAAACGGCTTCCGTCCCATGGTGGTGGGCGATGGCATCAACGACTCGTTAGCGCTGAAGGCTGGTGTGGTTGGCGTTGCGATGGGTGCCGGTGGGGCGGACATTGCGTTGGCGTCAGCAGACATCGTGCTAATCGGCAGTGATCTGCGACGCCTTGGCACCTGTGTGCGTCTGAGCCGTCAATGCCGACACACGCTGCAAGTCAACGTGATCATCGGTCTGGGCTGGACGCTTGCGATCGTGGCGCTCGCTGCGTTCGGCGTGCTGGGCGCTGCTGGCGCGATGATCGCAGCCGTGCTGCACAACCTCAGTACCTTGTTGGTCTTGGGCAACGCGGGCCGTTTGCTGCGCTTTCATGAACCGATCGCAAAATTTAATAATCCCGTTAAGCATTGATTAGTCGGCGCTTTTCCTGAAAGCGCCGGGCTAGAGGCTGCGCCTAAGTATAAAAATTCGCTTGAGCTTTGAAGAACTCTGTTACAAATTATCTTCAGTCATGAAGAGGGTGTTCCATCGCAGGCACTAAATTGGCTCGAATCCTCGGGGCAGATGGCAGTACCCGGACGTCGATTCATGCAGTTTTTCCTTAAAGCCGATCGCCTGACGGGTCCGATGTTGATCCGGTTTTGGACTACCCTTTTCTAAGTTTCTGGATCAGGGGGTTTTCTCAATGCTCGCGCAATTACCACCGGCGTTACAGAATCTTCACCTACCGCTTCGGCTCAAACTCTGGGACGGTCATGAGATGGATCTTGGGCCTACGCCCAAGGTCACTATTGTCGTCAAAGATCCCCTGTTGGTTTCCGGCTTTACCCATCCCAGCCTGGGCTTGCTAGGCAGTGCTTTCGTCGAAGGACGGCTTGAGCTTGAGGGCTCGATCACCGAAGTAGTGCGCGTGTGCGATCAGTTGACCAAAGCCTTGGGTGACGACGAGGACGTGAATCTGGTCGTGCGAACCGAGCACGATAAGGAAACTGACGCCGCTTCCATTTCCTACCATTACGACCTATCCAACGCGTTTTATCAGCTGTGGCTCGACAAGGAGATGGTCTATTCCTGCGCCTATTTCAAAACAGGCAACGAGACCCTGGAGCAGGCCCAGCAGGACAAATTCCATCACCTGTGCCGCAAGTTGCGCCTGCAGCCAGGCGAGTACTTGCTGGACGTCGGTTGCGGCTGGGGCGGATTAGCCAGGTTCGCGGCGCGCGAGTACGGTGTGAAAGTCCTAGGGATCACCTTGAGCCGTGAACAGTTGGCGCTGGCGCAGGAGCGAGTAAAGGCTGAAGGCCTGGAAGCCCAAGTCGAGTTGAAACTGCTCGACTACCGCGACTTACCCCAAGACGGCCGTTTCGACAAAGTTGTTAGCGTCGGTATGTTTGAACACGTTGGCCACGCCAATCTTGATCTCTACGCCAAGTGCCTGTTCGGCGCGGTGAAGGATGGCGGTCTGGTGATGAACCACGGGATTACCGCCAAGCATACTGATGGCCGTCCGGTTGGCCGCGGTGCGGGGGATTTCATTGATCGCTATGTGTTTCCGAATGGCGAGCTGCCGCATTTGTCGATGATCACCGCGCACATCAGCGAGGCCGGTCTTGAAGTCGTGGATGTGGAAAGTCTGCGTCTGCATTACGCCAAGACGCTGGATCACTGGAGCGCACGGCTGGAGCAGAAGCTTGAGGTCGCCGCCGCAATGGTGCCTGATCAGGCCCTGCGCATCTGGCGCCTGTATTTGGCTGGCTGCGCTTACGCGTTTTCCCAGGGCTGGATCAATTTGCATCAAGTGCTGGCGGTTAAGCCATTGGGGGACGGAAGCCACGATCTGCCGCTGACGCGTGAAGACATTTACCGCTGACAGCTTTAGCTCCGCCGCTCCCGCAGGTTGAAGCCTAAACCCGTGGGAGCGGACCCGTGCGCAAATGCTCTCTTCCAGGCTACCAATCTTTATCAGATACCCTGGCCTCTTCGCGGACGGGTCCGCTCCCACAAATACCTCGCTAGCTGCGTCACCTTCACAAAATAGGCGATATCAGCCGCGCTACACGCATCCCCAACTGCTGCAAATGATGGGTCTCGCGGCTTTCTTCAATCGATAACTCATGTGCCAGCGCAAAGTCCGCGTTCAGCATGTCCTCGACCTCGCGCGCGAAGTCTTCATCGACCGTCAACAGCATCAATTCGAAGTTAAGACGGAACGAGCGGTTGTCCATGTTGGCGCTGCCAATTGCGCTGATTTCGGTGTCCACCAGCACCACCTTCTGGTGCAGGAAGCCTGGCTTGTAACGAAAGATCCTCACCCCGGCGCGGACCGCTTCAAATGCGAACAGGCTGGAGGCGGCATAAACCACGTAATGGTCGGGTCTTGATGGCAGGAGAATCCGCACGTCCACCCCGCGTAATACAGCGAGATAAAGAGCAGCTGATACGGCTTCGTCAGGAATGAAATAAGGGGTGGTGATCCAGACTCGTTCGGTCGCGGCATGAATGGCTTCGACGAAGAACAGCGAGCAGGTTTCCTGAGGATCGGCGGGGCCGCTGGCGAGCAGTTGGCACAGCACGCCATCTTCCGGGTAGGACTGCGGCAATATCAGCGGCGGCAATTCGCGTGTTGCCCAAAACCAGTCTTCGGCAAACGACTCCTGCAGACAGGCGACTACTGGCCCGACGATAGCGACATGCGTATCGCGCCAAGGAGCCAGCGGGGGCTTTAGCCCCAGGTATTCATCGCCTACGTTGTGCCCACCGACGAATCCGATCTCCCCATCCACCACCACAATTTTCCGATGATTTCTGAAGTTGATCTGGAACCGATTGAGCCAACCGCTGCGGGTGGCGAAGGCTTTGATTTGCACGCCACCGGCACGCAGTTTCTCTGTGTACGCGGCGGGCAGGGCGTGGCTGCCGATCCGGTCATATAGCACATGAATCGCGATACCCTCAGCGGCCTTTTCCAGTAGCAACGCTTGCAGACGTCTTCCAAGATCGTCGTCGTGGATGATGAAAAACTGCACGAGCACGGCCTGTTTGGCTTTGCCGATGGCATCGAAAATGGCGCTAAAAGTAGCGTCGCCGTCGATCAGCAACCTGACTTCGTTGTTCGCAAGACACGGCATCCGACCCAGTTTCGGCATCGCCCGCAGCGAGACGTAGGCGGCGGATTGCCGTGCGGCAACAGCCTCTTCAATCCAGGGCCGCCAGTTCATATTGCCAATGGCGTCGCGCATCTCACGGTTAGCCTGCCGCCGCGCCTTAATATAAGCGTCGAATGAACTGCGACCGAATACCAGATAAGGAATCAGCGTGATGTAGGGGATGAAAATCAACGGCATCGCCCAAGCGATAGAGCCTTGCGCGGTGCGAACCGTCATCAATGCGTGGATCGCGGCTATGATGCCGAGCAGGTGAGTGAAGCCGATGACGTAGCCGAAAAAATAGGGGCTGTGGTAATCCATGCGAGAGCTTGCTCCAAGCCTTACTGATGTCTAAACAGACCACAGTGGGCGGGGATTGTCGCTATTTTATTCGCCGTGCAACTGCACTTGGTATTCGCCGTCTAAGCGTCATCAACTGGTTACAGGTACTGATCAGTTTCAGATTGATTCGGGCACACAAAGGTAGAGATAAATGAAGAAGCGCTTTGTAGCGTTAATGGTCTGTTTGGCCGCGCCGTTCGCACAGGCGCAGGTACTGCAACCTGGTTTGTGGGAACTGACCTCGAGCAACATGCTGGTGGACGGCCAGCAGCTTCCTGATATGCAAGTCATGCTCAATCAACTTCAAATGATGGCTCCTCAACAGCGCGCTGCCATGGAGCAAATGCTGGAAAAACAAGGTGTTACCGTGGGTGGCAAGGGTGTCCGCATTTGCCTGACCCCGGAGCAGGTGAAAAGCGAACAGATTCCTCTTCAGGACCCCAAGTCGGGATGCACGCAGCAAGTTACCGATCGCAATGGGCCAAACTGGAAATTCAAATTCAGCTGTCCTCGCGCACAGGGCACTGGCACCGCCCAGTTCCTCAGTGATCGTCAGTTCAACACCCACGTTGTCGGCTCTTTCAACGCTACTGGTCAGCAACAGAATGGCAGCATGGATACCAAAGCGGTCTGGCTAGGCCAGCAGTGCGGCACAGTCAAACCACGGACTTAACTAGCTGCTTAAGCTCCCAGCGCCCCATTTTTGGGGCGTTTTGCTTTCTGGTGGAACATCGCTGGCCAGCTTATGTTCCACGTGGAACATCCTGTTGTTTCAAATGGGTTTTTTGCGTCATATGGGGGTGATTCCTCCGCGTGTGAATTTCACCCAAGCCGCCAAAAGCTTCATCTTCGGCGTCACATTGGCATGTTATACAGTAACTATTACTGTTCCCGTCCATGAGCCATGCGCTCGCTTTCTCGGTACATGCCATGCATCGACGTCAAATGCTGCTCAATATGTTATTGGCCAGCGCCGCTTTCGCGCTTCCCTTCACTGCAAGCGCGACGCAGATTCGCAACGCAAGGCTCTGGCGTTCGGATAACAAGCTGCGATTGGTGTTTGATCTAAGTGGCCCGGTGCAATACAGAACCTTCACGCTGAGTGCGCCGGAACGCATCATTATCGATTTCAGCGGCGCGCGGCTTGAGGGTAACTTCAATCAGTTGGTGCTCGACAATACGCCGATCAAAGCCATTCGCTCCGGCCATTTCGGGCAAGGCGATACGCGCATTGTGCTGGACCTGGCTTCAGCCGTTGCGCTCAACAGCTTTGTTCTCGGGCCGGAAGGCTCCCAGGGTAATCGCCTGGTACTGGATCTGGGCGCAGACGTACAGCATGCGCCGGTGGAGATGGCCGCTGTGCCGTTGGTGAAGCCTGTGGCAGAGCCCGCCGCCGACAGACGTGGGCCCAAGCGAGACATCATGGTGGTGGTTGATGCGGGTCACGGCGGCAAAGACCCTGGCGCGATTGGCTCCAAGGGCGAGCGTGAGAAAGATGTTGTGCTGTCGATTGCGCAGCTGCTCGCCAAGCGCTTGAAGCGTGAGAAGGGTTTCGATGTGCGGCTTGTGCGCAATGATGATTTTTTCGTCCCGCTGCGCAAGCGTGTGGACATCGCCCACAAATACAACGCCGACATGTTCATCTCGGTGCATGCCGATGCGGCGCCGCGTCTTACGGCCTCGGGTGCTTCGGTATTTGCCTTGTCCGAAGGTGGCGCCACTTCAGCAACCGCCCGCTACATGGCACAGCGCGAGAACGGCGCGGATCTGATTGGCGCTACCAGCCTGCTCAATCTGAAGGACAAGGACCCAATGCTTGCGGGCGTGATCCTTGACATGTCGATGAGCGCCACCATCACCGCCAGTCTGCAACTGGGCAATACGATCCTTGGTAGTTTGCAGGGCATCACTGACTTGCATCAGAAGCGCGTCGAGCAGGCCGGATTCGCTGTGCTCAAGTCCCCTGATGTGCCGTCGATTCTGGTAGAAACCGGGTTTATCTCCAACGCACGGGATAGCCAGCGTCTTGTGACTGCGCGCCATCAGCAGGCAGTGGCGGATGGGTTGTTCGAGGGGATGAAGCAGTACTTCGAGCGCAATCCTCCAGTGGGCTCGTATGTGGCGTGGCGACAGGAGGAGAAGCGCGGGCAGGCGCAGGTCTGAACTGGCTGGATGATCTGTAGGAGCCAGCGTGTTGAAGAGACGAAACCGCGCCGCATGAGCCAGGACGGCTCGCGAACAAGTTCGCTCCTACAGAAAGAAGTGGCTGACGTGCATTGTTATACTATAACGTATGCAGAACTTGAATCAGCCACCTGATGAGACTTTCATGAACCGCCTTCCTGTCACCGTTCTGTCCGGCTTTCTCGGGGCTGGCAAAAGCACGCTGCTCAACCACATCCTGCGCAATCGAGAAAACCTACGCGTCGCCGTCATCGTCAATGACATGAGTGAAATTAACATCGACGGCGGGGCCGTACAGCGCGGCGTCAGCCTCAACCGTGCTGAAGAGAAGCTTGTGGAAATGAGCAACGGCTGCATCTGCTGCACGCTGCGTGAGGACCTGCTCGAAGAAGTTGGCCGCTTGGCAAAAGATGGCCGATTTGACTATTTGCTGATCGAATCCACCGGCATCTCCGAGCCGCTGCCTGTGGCCGAGACGTTTACGTTTCGCGACGAAGACGGGCAGAGCCTGGCCGACGTCGCTCGGCTAGACACTATGGTCACGGTGGTTGATGGCATGAACTTCCTACAGGACTACCAAGCGGCCGAAAGTCTGGCCAGCCGTGGCGAAACCCTCGGTGAAGAAGACGAGCGCGCGATCACTGACTTACTGATCGAACAGGTCGAATTCGCCGACGTCATCCTCATCAGCAAGATCGATCTGATCAGCTCGAGCGAGCGTTTGGAGTTGATGGCTATCCTGCAACGACTCAACGCCCAAGCCGAAATCATCCCGATGGTCATGGGCCAGGTGCCGCTGGCTAAAATTCTCGACACCGGACGCTTCGATTTCGATCGCGCTGCACAAGCGCCGGGCTGGCTTAAAGAGCTGCGCGGCGAGCACACACCGGAAACACACTCTTACGGCATCGCGTCCACAGTCTACAAAGCGCGTAGGCCGTTTCACCCGCAGCGGTTTTTCGACTTCGTAAACCGCAATTGGGACAACGGCAAACTGCTGCGCTCCAAAGGTTTTTTCTGGCTCGCAAGCAAGCACCAGGACGCTGGCAGTTGGTCTCAGGCTGGTGGTTTGATGCGCCATGGTTTTGCCGGTCGCTGGTGGCGCTTCGTACCCAAGGCCCATTGGCCGCAAGACCATGAAGACACCCAGGCCATCATGAAAAACTGGACCCCACAGACCGGTGATTGCCGTCAGGAACTCGTATTCATTGGGCAGAACATGGATTTCACGAGGCTGGTAATGGCGCTGGATGATTGCCTGCTGACTGATGCAGAAATTGCGCTAGGCAGTGAAAGCTGGCGCCTGTTGCCCAATCCCTTCGGCGACTGGCACGACGCGACAGCGTAAGCGCCCTTACAGGTGATGATCAGGGTTTCCAGACGCCCTTGCTCTGCTGTTCGCAAAACGGCTTGAGAAACGCCGCATCGCTGGCCACGCCGTAATAGTGAATGTTCTGGCGATAAGGCATATTGGCGACCAGCGCATTGCTGCATTGTCCGAAGGAGCCTGTGGGGCATTGCTCGGAGAAGGTGACGTCCACAGTCTGGTCTTTCAGTTGCGGCTGACAAAAGCCGTCGTGAAAAAGCTTGGGCGGGATGGTCAGGTTTTCCTGGCAAACCTTCACATCGACTCGGTCTGACTGACTATGCACCAGACACGCCTCGGCGCGAACCTCGCTCGACGTCACCGCCAACACCGCTAATGCCAGCCACGTGGGCAGCCAGATTGCTCGCATCGATTACCTCCGTCTGCACTCGGCAACGAGCGCGACTTCAAAAGAATGGCCGCCATGCTGCAGAACATTCCTACTCATGTGATTGCGGGCCCGCTGGGGGCCGGCAAGACTAGTTTGATCAAGCACCTGCTGTCGCAAAAACCTGTAGGCGAAAGCTGGGCGATTCTAATCAACGAGTTTGGTCAGATCGGCCTGGACGCAGCGCTACTGACCACGGCTGCGGATGGTATCGCACTTGGAGAAGTCGCTGGAGGGTGCTTGTGTTGCGTCAACGGTGCGCCGTTTCAGATCGGACTGGGGCGGCTGCTGCGTAAGTCCCGCCCGGATCGATTGTTCATCGAGCCGTCGGGATTGGGGCATCCGGCGCAATTGATGGCGCAGTTGCGAGCCGCGCCGTGGGTTGGAGTTTTGGCGCTGCAGCCCAGCGTCATCGTGTTGGATGCCGAGGCGCGTGCAGGGGGGCGCCTACTGCCGCCCAGTCAGCTGGATGCAATGCCCGAAGCCGGATTACTTGTGCTCAATAAATCAGCGGGTTTAACGGAGCAATCGCGAAAGACGTTAATTGAGCAGCTACCAGTTCGGCCAATTTACTGGACTGAACAAGGCGCGTTGCCACTCCACCAACTGCCCGGTATAGACCAGCACGCCAGTCATGCTGTCGATAACTTCGCACCACCGAAGACATTGGCGCAGGCGCCTGCCGTGTGGAGCAACCGACGGGTGCCGATCTGCTTGAGTCAAAGCCAGCCGGAAGGCTGGAGCATCGGCTGGCGGTGGCATCCCGAACAGCGCTTTGACACGTCAAAAGTGGGTCTTTGGCTGGACGGCCTGAATTGGCGTCGGGCCAAACTGGTTATCCACAGTGAGCGTGGCTGGGTTTCCAGCAATGCGCTGGAAGGCTCTGCCGTTGAATGGTCGCTTAGCGAGTGGAGGCGGGATTCTCGTCTGGAGCTGATATTTGCAGAACCGCAGGATCAGGCAGCGCTCCAAGCGGAGCTGACCGCCTGCTTGCGCGACGATCACTAGCGGTTTACTGCTTCCACTTGTTGTGCTCTTGGCGCCACTGATTCATTTCGATGATTTCAGCAGTTTTTGGCGGGGTCTTGATTTCGAACGGGTACGGCGCCAATTCGATCTGCGCGGTGTGGGCGCCGAACATGGTGATCGTCCCCGGATGACGCTGCTCGCCCGTGACCGTGAACTCAAAGTTATACACGCGGGCCAAGCGTTTGCGGCCCTCGTTATCAGGCCTGAAGGTAATGCGGCGCAACGCCACGTTACCGTCCAGCAATTCGATGTCGAGCTTGGCGCAGTGCTGTTTCACTCGCTCTAGCGCCCGTTCGCGCAAGCCGTGGGAATGCCATAGCCACGCAACGCCGGTCAGCAGAAGCATCAGGACGAATATGTTGCCCAAGGTCAGCATGAAAGGAGAACTCCAACAGAAGGCGTCCAGCTTAACTGCGTCAGGTGACTGTCAGCCATAGCACCTGTGTTTAATTTCTTATTGTTTTGACGCAGTGCTCTGTAGGAGACAACTTGTTGGCGAGCGTTATGCGGTGCCACCTGAATCGCCTCGCGAACAAGTTCGCTCCTACAGAATAAACCGACCCCAAGAAGTGGGACGGTTCAGACGTCGTCGTTAAACCGGATCGGATTTGATCTCGCGGTAACGTTTTTCCAGTTCCTGTCGGATTTGCCGGCGCTGCTGCGCTTGAACGAAACGCCGTTTATCGTCGGCCGTTATGGGGGTCAGAGGAGGAACGCCAGCCGGTTTGCGCTGGTCGTCCACTGCCACCATCGTGAAGAAGCAGCTGTTGGTATGACGCACCGAGCGCTCGCGGATGTTCTCAGTCACAACCTTGATCCCGATTTCCATCGAGGTGTTGCCGGTGTAGTTGACCGATGCCAGGAACGTCACCAGCTCACCGACATGAATCGGCTCGCGGAAAATGACCTGGTCCACTGAAAGGGTCACGACATAACGACCGGCGTAACGGCTTGCGCAAGCGTAGGCCACTTCGTCGAGGTACTTCAGAAGGGTCCCTCCGTGGACATTGCCAGAGAAGTTGGCCATGTCCGGGGTCATCAATACAGTCATCGATAGCTGGGCGTTTCCGGGTTCCATAGCGTGCTCACGGTCAAGTCGGATCAAGTAAGTGCATCTCAAAGGGATGCTCGATTCAGAACGGGCAGAAAAACCAACCTTATCGGGACGCTGATAGACGGTTTGCCGTCACGCGTGCCTGCATCTGTTTCCATATATTGCACCGGCTTTATCGATGAATGCGCGGTGTTAACCTGCGAAAACCCGTGGATCGGGTATTTCCTACGCCTCAACCAGACATTTCTTAGCCAATTCAGCGAGCTATCGCTCAATTAGCGTCGTCTGGCGGACTGAGGTGGACATTGTTTCCGATCATCCAAGGAGCCGCGCCCATGCATGCCATCAGCTTTATTCAGGACTTAGCGGTCATCATGCTAGTCGCGGGCGTGGTCACGGTGCTGTTCCATCGCCTCAAGCAACCCGTCGTGCTGGGGTACATCGTCGCTGGCTTCATCATCGGCCCGCATACGCCGCCGGTGGGGCTAATTCACGATGAGGAGACAATCAAAACCCTGGCCGAGCTGGGGGTGATTTTCCTGATGTTTTGCCTGGGTCTGGAGTTTAGCCTGCGCAAGCTGTTCAAAGTCGGCGCGACGGCGTTCATTGCCGCCTTTCTGGAAATCACCCTGATGATCTGGATCGGTTACGAAATCGGTCAGTTCTTTGGCTGGAAGACCATGGACTCGCTGTTTCTTGGCGCGATTCTGGCGATTTCTTCCACCACGATCATCGTCAAAGCCCTCAACGATCTGAAGATGAAAAATCAGCGCTTCGCTCAGCTGATTTTCGGCGTGCTGATCGTTGAGGACATTTTAGGCATTGGCATCATCGCGCTGCTTTCCGGCATTGCGGTCAGCGGCACTGTCAGCTCGGGGGAGGTGTTTTCCACCGTTGGCAAACTGTCGCTGTTCATGATCGTTGCGTTGGTGATCGGCATATTGCTGGTACCGCGCCTGTTGGCGTATGTCGCGACGTTTGAAAGCAACGAAATGCTGCTGATCACTGTGCTAGGCCTGTGCTTTGGTTTTTGTTTGTTGGTAGTCAAGCTTGAATACAGCATGGTCTTGGGCGCGTTTCTCATCGGCGCGATCATGGCTGAATCCAAACAACTGCTGAAGATAGAGCGGTTGATCGAGCCAATTCGGGACATGTTCAGTGCGATCTTTTTCGTGGCGATTGGCTTGATGATCGATCCGGCGATCCTGCTCGACTACGCCTGGCCAATCGCAGTTATCACCGTCGCGGTGGTGCTGGGCAAGATCCTGTCCTGCGGGATCGGCGCCTTTATCGCAGGCAACGATGGTAAGACCTCGCTGCGAGTCGGGATGGGGCTTTCGCAGATCGGCGAATTTTCTTTCATCATCGCGGCGCTAGGGATGACGCTTCAGGTAACCAGCGACTTCCTGTACCCGGTGGCTGTAGCCGTATCGGCCATCACGACCCTGCTTACGCCGTATCTTATTCGCTCGGCAGATCCTTTATCCCACAAGCTGGGCAGCATCATGCCGACTCGGGTTGCCCGCGTTTTCGGGATGTATGGCGAATGGCTTCGCAGCATTCAGCCGCAGGGGCAGGGCGCCTTGTTGGCCGCAATGATCAGAAAGATTTTGCTGCAGGTCGGGGTTAATCTGGCGCTGGTGGTAGCGATCTTCTTCTGCGGCGCCTATTTCGCCGAACGTATCGGTGAGTATTTGACCGATTGGATCATTGAGGCGGGGCAGCAGAAAGCCTGGATCTGTGGGGCGGCGCTGGTGCTGTCACTGCCATTCTTGATCGCGGCCTATCGCAAGCTCAAAGCGCTGTCGATGCTGCTGGCGGAGATGGGCGTGAAGCCGGAAATGGCCGGGCGCCATACCGAACGCGTTCGCCGCGTGATCGCCGAAGTGATTCCGCTGTTGTCGCTGTTGGTAATTTTTCTGCTACTGGCGGCGCTGTCAGCGAGCATCTTGCCGACAAGTGAGCTGCTCATACTGATCGTGGTGGTCGCTGCTGTGGTGGCCGCGGTCTTGTGGCGTTGGTTCATTCGCGTGCACACGCGCATGCAAATCGCCTTACTGGAAACGCTGGGCAATCATCAGGAGCCTTCGGAGCATTAAGTCTTCAGGCTGCCGTGATGGCTGCGGCGGTCTTCAGCTTTCCAGCCAGACGTCACGTGCCCAGTGCCAGACCGATTCCCAGCTCTCTTCGGTGACGAGTTCTTCTTCGCCAGACCAAAGCACCACCGTGCCGTCTTCCTCAACGCAGTAGTAGTCTTCGCCGTCCTGACAGATCGGAATCAACTCGCGCGGTACGCCGATGTCCCAAGCGCTGGCTGCAACTTCCGGCATGTAGGTGTGCGAGCCAGGATCGGTCACGGTGACAGGTTCGAGACTGCCGTAAACGACATCGCTCACCGTCAGCAAGAATTCCTTGAACACGAAGGGAATGTTGATGAACAGCTGTTCTTCGATCTCGACCAGTTGGTCCTCATCCGGCAGTTCCAGAGGGACCGGTACCGGCTCGTTTGCTTCACGGAGTTGCTCGATGACTTCTTCCACGACGTGGATCCTCTAACGGTTTGCGCGGTTTATACAGTAGCTGAAAGGCGTTCGCAGATTAAATGTTGCGCGTGCAAAAAACAAAAACCCCGGACAGGTCCGGGGTTTCAGTTTGTAACTAACCTAACGAGGTTTAGCCGTTCTGGCGGATACCGGCCACCAGCCAAGGCTGGTTGTCGCCAGGGGCGCGCTCCATGTTCCAGCTTTCGCTGAACACTTCGCCCTGGTCGAAGCGCGAAGTCTTCGAGGTGCCGGAAAACGTCAGGGTCGCGATGGTTTTTTCAGCGCGGTCATCAACGCCGTCCAGTTGCACGGTCAGGTTGTCGATGTACGTGGACTGGAAGCCATCACCCAGGTCAGCGCGTTCTTTCTTCAGGAACTGCAGCATTTGTGGCGTCACGAACTCAGAGATTTTGTCCATTTCGTTCGCGTCCCAATGCTGTTGCAGCGACTGGAAGTGCGAGCGAGCGGCTTCAAGGAAGCGTTCTTCGTTGAACCAGGCGGGCGCCTGAATCACCGGGCGGGCTGACGTTGCAGCGGCCGAACCACCAAACATCGAGTTGCTCTGAACAGGCTTCTGTTCAAAGACCTCACGCTGATACGGAGCACCTGCTGGAGCAACCTGCGGCTGCTGCTTGCGGCGACGTGCGGCGATGAATCGGAAGATCAAGAACGCGATGACCGCCATGATCAGGATGTCGAAGAACTGCATGCCCTGGAAGCCGCCGCCCATGAACATTGAGGCCAGCAGGCCGCCTGCTGCGATACCGGCCAATGGGCCGAGCCAGCGGGACGCGCCGCCTGCGGCAGCGGCAGGAGCGCCAGCAGCATTAGGTGCAGCGGAAGGAGTGGATGGGGCAGTTTGACGCGCCTGGTGGCTTGGCGCGGAGCCCATGCTCTTGCCACCACCGAAACGCGCAGCGTTGGCTTCGAGGCTCATGGTGAGCCCGATGACCAGCGCCAAAGCGATGCTTAGAAAACGTTGCATATGGGGATTCCCGTTTGTGGATTGCACGCGCGCCATGTTGCACAGCACTTAGGCATCTGGCTAGCAGCCAAGTGTTTCCGGCTTTTGCGTGATCTTTCAGAATGCCTGTCCTACTTGGGCTGTAGGCAGACGAAGAAAGTTCTGTAGGAAAGATGGGGGTGATGGGGTGGGAATACAACCCGGGTGCGGTGCCTGATTTCTGTAGAAGCGAGCTTGTTCGCGAGACGTCTTACCTGATCCAGCGCATAAATCGTCTCGCCAACAAGTTGACTCCTACAGAAAAATAGAAATATCTGGTCTTAGAGAGGCTCCAGCTTCGCATACCCCAGCATCAGCCACTTGCTGCCTTCCTCGAAATTCACCTGCACCCGCGCCTGTGCGCCGGAACCTTCGAAATTCAGGATCACGCCTTCGCCGAATATCGAGTGGCCAACGCGTTGACCAAGGGAGAACTGACTTTCCGGAATTCCTTCGCCATCGAACAGACGGCTCGGAGCCATCGTCTTCGAACCACCGAAAGGACGCGTGACGCTGTTGGACAGCCGCACTTCCTGAATTAGATTGGCCGGCACTTCACGTACGAATCGCGACACCTTGTTGTAGGTCTCGCTGCCATATAAACGCCGAGTTTCAGCGTAAGTCAGGACGAGGTGCTGCATCGCCCGAGTGATCCCGACATAAGCCAGACGACGTTCCTCTTCCAGACGGCCCGGCTCTTCCAGACTCATCTTGTGAGGGAACAGGCCTTCCTCCATACCCACCAGAAACACGTACGGGAATTCCAGTCCCTTGGCGCTGTGCAGCGTCATTAGCTGAATGCTGTCTTCGTGCTCATCGGCCTGGGCGTCGCCCGCTTCCAGTGATGCATGCCCCAGGAAGGCGGCCAGTGGCGTCAGATCCGCCTCTTCGTCGCTGACTTCGAAGGCACGCGCTGCGCTGACCAACTCCTCAAGGTTTTCCACCCGGGCCTGACCTTTCTCGCCTTTCTCTTCCTGGTGATACGTAATCAGCCCGGACTGCTCGATGACGGTCTGCGTCATCAGGTGCAGTGGCATTTCCATGACCTTCGCCGCCAGGCTCTCGATCAGTTCGACAAAGCCACTCAGCGCACCGGCGGCGCGTCCGGTCAGGCCTTTGTTGGCAATGAGCAGGCGCATGGCCTCCCACATAGACACATCGGAATGACGAGCGTGGGCACGAATCGCTTCGATGGTCTTCTCACCGATGCCGCGGGGCGGGACGTTGATGACGCGCTCCAGCGCCGAGTCATTGCCGCGGCCTTCAAGGACACGCATGTAGGCCATGGCGTTCTTGATTTCGGCGCGCTCGAAGAAGCGCTGGCCGCCGTAGATCCGGTACGGAATCCGTTCGCGCAGCAAGGCCTCTTCCAGCACCCGCGACTGGGCGTTGGAGCGATAAAGAATAGCGATGTCGCTGCGGGCAAGGCCGGTCTTGATGGCGCTTTCGATGGTTTCGACCACGTAGCGCGCTTCGTCGTGTTCGTTGAAGGCGGCGTAGAGGCTGATCAGCTCGCCATCGCCGACATCAGTCCACAGCTCTTTGCCCAAACGACCACTGTTGTTGACGATCAGGCCATTGGCTGCTTTGAGGATGCTCGCGGTCGAGCGGTAGTTTTGCTCAAGCCGGATGGTTTCGGTGTCCGGGAAGTCATCGGAATACTGATGGATATTCTCGATCTTCGCGCCACGCCAGCCATAAATCGACTGATCGTCGTCGCCTACCACCATCAAGCTGTCGCCGCCTTGAGCGAGCAGGCGCAGCCAGGCGTACTGCACGGCGTTGGTGTCCTGGAATTCGTCTACCAAGACATGTCGGAAACGGCGTTGATAGTGCGCCAGCAGACCGGGGTTGTCCCGCCACAGGTCCAGCGCGCGCAGCAGCAGCTCGGAGAAGTCGATGACGCCAGCGCGCTGGCACGCCACTTCATACCCTTCGTAGATGGACTTCATGGTGCTCAGGAACAGATCGCCGCTGGCCTGAATGTGCTTGGGCCGCAGGCCTTCATCTTTCTGGCCATTGATGAACCACTGTGCCTGACGCGCTGGCCATGCCTTCTCGTCCAGACCCAATTCGCGGATCACACGCTTGACCACACGTTGCTGATCGTCGCTGTCAAGAATCTGGAAGCTCTGGCTCAGGCCCGCTTCCTGCCAATGCGCCCGAAGCAGGCGGTGCGCCAGGCCGTGGAAGGTGCCAACCCACATGCCAGCAGGGCTGATCCCCATCAGTTGCTCGATGCGATGACGCATCTCGGCGGCGGCTTTGTTGGTGAACGTCACCGACAGGATCGAGTGTGGCGAGGCATTCTCGACCTGGATCAACCAGGCGATTCGATGCACAAGCACACGGGTTTTGCCGGAACCAGCGCCAGCGAGAACCAACTGACGACCCACGGAGGCAGCTACGGCCTGGCGTTGGGCATCGTTGAGGGAGTTAAGCAGAAGGGAGAGATCATCGCGCATCGGGGCATTCTAGGGTGTGGGATGTTGGCGGGCAAACTCTAACGCCGGGTGGTCGGCAATCTGTTGCAGCTACGCATTTGTAGGAGCGCGCTTGCCCGCGAAAAGATCCGACAGGCCATAGAGACGTGGGGAGTACAAATCCGTCATCGCGGGTGAGCGCGCTCCTACACTGAACCGTGACCAATCTTGCGATTTCGACAGACCGTTTCGCTGGGCGCTTTGCAGGGCATGTAGTATAACTACAAGAAAGCTACATCCCGTCCCGCCCTACTTAATGAGTCCTGCCCCTTGAATCTGTTGCAGCACATTGCCCAGTCACGCCATCTCTTACGCAAGTCGGAGCTTAAGGTTGCCGACCATGTGTTGCTCGACCCTGCGGCCGTGATGCACAGCTCCATGGCCGATCTTGCGCACAACGTAGGGATCAGCGAGCCGACCATCGTGCGGTTTTGTCGTGCGATAGGTTGCACGGGATTTCAGGATTTGAAGCTCAAGCTGGCGCAAAGTCTGGCCGCAGGCGCAAGTTTTGGGCAGTTCGCGATCCACGAAGATGATTCTGTGGCGGACTACAGCCTGAAGATTTTCGACACCACGCTGCACACGCTGATGGAGGTTCGGGAAAAGCTCGACCCCCACGCCTTGCAGGCAGCGGTGACAGTCATGGCCGCGGCTCACCGGGTTGAATTCTATGGGTTTGGTGCATCGGGCGCTGTCGCGGCGGACGCGCAGCACAAGTTTTTCCGCCTGCTGCTGACAGCTGCGTCCTATTCCGATCCCCATATGCAGGCGATGTCGGCGGTCACGCTCAAGCCCACTGACGTCGCGGTGTGTATTTCCCAGTCGGGACGCTCCAAGGATTTGCTGATCACCGCCAATCTGGTGCGTGAAAGTGGCGCCAACCTGATTACGTTGTGCCCCAGCCAGACACCGCTGGCGGAGCTGTCGACGGTCAATCTGGCGATCGATGTGCACGAAGACACCGAAATCTACACGCCGCTGACCTCGCGCATCGCGCACCTGGTGGTCATCGATGTGCTGGCAATGGGCGTTGCCATGGCGCGCGGGCCGAGCCTGGTCAACCACCTCAAAAGCGTCAAGCGCAGCCTGCGCAGCCTTCGGTTGTCGCCCAAGTCGATCAAGTCGCACGAGGATTGATCAATACAACTCTGTTGGAGCGAGGCTTGCCCGCGAAGCTAACGGCTCGGATTGCCTGACACCCTGAGTTGCTTTCTTCGCGGGCAAGCCTCGCTCCAACAAGTCATTCGACAACCTTCACCAACTTGTCACGCATTCGCCGCCTGATCGTCACGCCAGCCCACCACTCTGTACTCCCGCACACGCAATGGGAGACAGGATATGCCTCGGCACTACGATGACTCGCAGCAACAGAGCAACTCCAGCGTCAAAACCCGCCGTCAGCACGAAGACCAGCGTCGCATGGCGTTCAGGCGTGCAATCGAAACCTACTCCGAAGAGCGCCGTTTGAATCAGGAGCTCTCTGATTACCTCGACGCTGCCTCCGGCCACATCTGGCAGGCGACTAAAGCGTCGGACGACGGCCGTCGAACCGCGCAACTATCTCACTGATCTGCGCACGTTCAGTGCGGATGAATGCGAGAAACGCGTGAGCCACGGGGGAAAGGCGTTTATCGCGCCCCTGCACCACGCACCAGCTTCGGTACAACGGCAACTCGGCCACCGGCAGTTCCACCAGCGCGCCGGTGGCCAGTTCCAGGCTCAGCGCGTGACGCGTCAACAGCGCCACGCCTAGCCCCGCCACCACGCATTCGCGCTGCGCTTCGGCTGACGACACTTCCAGGGTGCGCTCGAAGTGGATGCGCTTCTCCTTGTAATACTCCTCACAAGCCCTGCGCGTACCCGAGCCCGATTCACGAATCACCAGCGTGTAGGGCTGCAGATCTTTGAGCGTCGGTTTTTCCATCTGACACAGCGGATGATCCGGCGTGACAACCGCGACAATCGGGTTGTTCAGAAACGGCAGAAATTCCAGCCCCATGTCCTGCGGCACCATCGACATCACCACCAAGTCGTCCCTGTTATCCGACAGTCGCCTGATTACTTGCGCGCGATTGACGACAGTGAGGTTCAGCATCACTTCGGGGTATTGCCGCTTGAACGCTGCAAACAGGTGAGGCACGAAATACTTGGCGCTGGACTCGATCGCCAGCTTCAATTGCCCCTGCAATGAGCCCTGCATGTCCGACAGCTGCATATCCAGATTTTCCAGCCGGCCAAAAATGTCGCGGCTGGCCAGTTGCAGTGCTTCGGCGGCTTCGGTCATGTAGAGCTTTTTGCCGACATATTCGAAAAGTGGCTGCCCGATTAGCTCTTCCAGCTGACGCATTTGCAGGCTGATGGCAGGCTGGGTGAGGGACATTTCTTCAGCAGCGCGGCTGTAAGAGCGCAGATCGCACACTTCATTGAAAATCCGTAGCTGACGCAATGTCATGCGCATCAATGACTTACGCATTTTATTATTCTCCGATCCGCGTTATTCAGGTCACTATAAGTTTTTACTTATGGATAACCCAATATTTACTCATTTTTGTTAATTCCTGATCCGGCTTAGGGTAGCGATGCGTCTGCGAGGCAACATGCAGTTACGCGTTGACCGGCCCGCCGGTTCGTCTGTTTAACGGTCGAGGAAACGCCAGTGATAAAAAAAATCCTGATCGCAAACCGAGGTGAGATTGCTGTCCGTATCGTGCGCGCTTGCGCCGAAATGGGCATTCGCTCGGTGGCGATCTATTCCGACGCCGACCGCCACGCGCTGCATGTAAAACGCGCGGACGAGGCATACGGCATTGGCTCCGAACCGCTTGAGGGCTATCTCAACCCGCGCAAGCTGGTGAACCTGGCTGTGGAAACCGGCTGCGATGCATTGCACCCAGGTTATGGATTTCTGTCTGAAAACGCAGAATTGGCCGACATTTGCGCTGAACGTGGCATTAAGTTCATCGGCCCTTCTGCCGAAGTCATCCGGCGTATGGGCGACAAGACTGAAGCGCGCCGTAGCATGATCAAGGCCGGCGTTCCGGTTACGCCAGGCACCGAAGGCAACGTCGCTGACATCGCTGAAGCGCTGATCGAAGGCGATCGCATCGGTTATCCGGTCATGCTTAAAGCCACGTCAGGCGGCGGCGGTCGCGGCATTCGACGCTGCAACAGCCGTGATGAACTGGAGCAGGCGTTTCCTCGGGTCATCTCGGAAGCGACCAAAGCGTTCGGCAAGGCCGAGGTTTTCCTCGAAAAATGCATCGTTAACCCCAAGCACATTGAAGCGCAGATCTTGGGCGACAGTTTCGGCAACGTCGTGCATCTATTCGAACGTGACTGCTCTATTCAGCGCCGAAACCAGAAGCTCATCGAAATCGCGCCAAGCCCGCAATTGACCCCTGAACAGCGCGCCTACATCGGCGACTTGTCGGTGCGTGCGGCCAAAGCGGTGGGTTACGAGAACGCTGGCACCGTGGAGTTTCTGCTCGCCGAGGGCGAGGTGTACTTCATGGAGATGAACACCCGCGTGCAGGTGGAACACACCATCACCGAAGAAATCACCGGTATCGACATCGTTCGCGAGCAGATTCGTATCGCGTCCGGGCTGCCGCTTTCGGTGAAGCAGGAAGACATCATTCATCGCGGTTTCGCGCTGCAGTTCCGCATCAACGCCGAAGACCCGAAGAACAACTTCCTGCCCAGCTTCGGCAAGATCACCCGGTATTACGCGCCCGGTGGTCCGGGTGTACGAACCGATACCGCGATTTACACCGGCTACACCATTCCGCCGTATTACGACTCGATGTGCCTGAAGCTGATTGTGTGGGCGTTGACCTGGGAAGAGGCCATGGACCGTGGTTTGCGCGCGCTGGACGACATGCGTTTGCAGGGCGTTAAGACTACCGCCGCGTATTACCAGGAAATCCTGCGCAACCCGGAATTTCGTAGCGGGCAGTTCAACACCAGCTTCGTGGAAAGCCACCCTGAACTGACCAACTACTCGATCAAGCGCAAACCCGAAGAGCTGGCCCTGGCCATCGCCGCCGCCATTGCCGCCCATGCGGGGCTTTGAACAAAGCAGCCGCAAGCTTTAAGCGGCAAGCTTCAAGCAAGAGCGCGTCCGGCTTTTACTTGCAGCTTGTAGCCTGAAGCTTGTGGCTCAAAAGGAGATTCAAATGACTAAGAAGATCTTCGTAACAGATACCATCCTGCGCGACGCTCACCAATCGCTGCTGGCGACCCGCATGCGCACCGAGGACATGCTACCGATCTGCGACAAGCTCGATAAGGTCGGCTATTGGTCGCTGGAATGCTGGGGCGGCGCGACCTTCGATGCGTGCGTGCGCTTTTTGAAGGAAGACCCGTGGGAGCGTCTGCGTCAGCTACGCGCCGCGCTGCCTAACACGCGTCTGCAAATGCTGCTGCGCGGTCAGAATCTGCTGGGCTATCGCCATTACAGCGATGACGTGGTCAAGGCGTTTGTCGCTAAAGCGGCGGTCAACGGCATTGATGTGTTCCGCATTTTCGACGCCATGAACGATGTGCGTAACCTGCGCGTCGCCATCGAAGCGGTGAAGGCGTCGGGCAAACATGCCCAAGGCACCATCGCCTACACCACCAGCCCGGTGCATACCATCGAGGCGTTCGTGGCCCAGGCCAGACAGATGGAGGCCATGGGTTGCGATTCGGTAGCCATCAAAGACATGGCAGGTCTCCTGACGCCTTATGCCACTGGCGAGCTGGTCAAAGCGCTGAAATCCGAGCAGTCGCTGCCGGTGTTCATCCACTCCCATGACACGGCTGGCCTGGCTGCGATGTGCCAACTCAAGGCCATCGAAAACGGCGCCGATCATATCGATACCGCGATCTCCAGCTTTGCCTGGGGTACCAGCCATCCCGGTACCGAATCGATGGTTGCTGCGCTCAAGGGCAGCGAGTTCGACACCGGTCTCAATCTGGAACTGCTTCAGGAAATAGGTCTGTATTTTTACGCGGTGCGTAAGAAATATCACCAGTTCGAAAGCGAATTCACTGCTGTCGATACCCGCGTGCAGGTCAATCAGGTGCCGGGCGGGATGATCTCCAACCTCGCCAACCAGCTCAAAGAGCAGGGCGCGCTGAACCGCATGGGCGAAGTGCTGGCCGAAATTCCGCGCGTGCGCAAAGACCTTGGCTATCCGCCGCTGGTAACCCCGACGTCGCAAATCGTAGGCACCCAGGCGTTCTTCAACGTCTTGGCGGGGGAACGTTACAAGACCATTACCAACGAGGTGAAGCTTTACCTCACCGGCGGTTACGGCAAGGCGCCGGGTATGGTCGACGAAACGCTGCGCCGTCAGGCCATTGGCAACGAAGACATCATCGATGTGCGTCCGGCTGACTTGCTCAAGCCGGAAATGACCAAGCTGCGCGGCGAAATTGGCGCGTTGGCCAAGTCCGAAGAGGACGTACTGACCTACGCCATGTTCCCGGACATCGGGCGCAAGTTTCTCGAAGAGCGCGCGGCAGGCACGTTGAAATCCGAAGAGCTGCTGCCCATTCCGGAGCCCGGCGCAGTGGGCAAGGTAGGCGGAGAAGGTGTACCGACCGAGTTCGTGATTGACGTACATGGCGAAAGCTACCGGGTCGACATCACTGGCGTCGGCGTCAAGGCCGAAGGCAAGCGTCACTTTTACCTGTCGATTGATGGCATGCCGGAAGAAGTGGTGTTCGAGCCGCTTAACGAATTCGTCAGCGGTGGGATAGGCAAGCGTCCGCAAGCCAGCAAACCCGGGCACGTCAGCACCACCATGCCGGGCAACATCGTCGATGTGTTGGTCAAGGAGGGCGACATGGTCAAAGCCGGTCAGGCCGTGTTGATTACCGAGGCCATGAAAATGGAGACCGAAGTTCAGGCGGCGGTTGCTGGCAAGGTCACGGCAATTCACGTGGCCAAAGGCGACCGCGTGAACCCCGGCGAAATATTGGTTGAGATCGAAGGTTAAGGGCGCTTCGACTCACACGGTTTAAACCTCGGGGGGGCAGGTGCTCCCCTTTTTTTTATTTAGGCTGTTTGTAATTTTTTTGGATGATATACAGGATTTCTTTAAAGCTTAGTTTGCGAGTGCCAATCTTCTGCATCTTGTCTTCCGGCAAGTAGCTGAACTTCACATACAGCACTTGCCCTTTGGCTTTTTCTGTTTCACTCAGTTTTGTTATTGATGACTTCATATCTTTCAGTGTGCTGGGAATACTCGCAATATCTACCCAGGTTGGTATAGGAGCGAGGCCCGCGAAGTATTTCACGACGCTGACCAGCGTATCGCCAATTCCGAATACACCGGAAAATTGATTTTTGGGTGTATAGGGAGAAATACCCATATAGATATCAGGCAGGGATGTAATTTGGTTTTCGATGCCCTGTGTCTCGTGGCTGAGCAGGAAATCAAACACCTGCAGCGCGGTGCCGACGATAACGACCGACTGGACACCGGGACCGGTCTGGGAAAAAAGGTGATAGTTGTTACTGCCCACGACCGATTTTTTGAGTTGGCCGCGATCAATAATCACGCTGCCATATTTCCCGGACGATAAGACGGGTTGTGGAACGCGCCACGGGTTTTGTTGTACGGCGGAAATATTGGCTGATGCGGAATTGCTATTCACTTCAATTGTATTACTCATTTCTAACATCCTTGTTAGTGGTGAAAACGCTTCGATATGGAGCGCTTTAGTCACGTGCTTAACCTTAGCGTGGCTTATCTAAAGCGCCAGTCGATGATCCTTGGGGTGTGTTGCCGATTGTAAGAGGCTTCATTAGGCCCAGTTCATACATCTGCGCGGAGCTGCATTGTTCAGTCGCTGGTAACAGACTGAGATGCCAGCACTGTGGTGGCAAAAATAATGTTGGGTCCGATGACAGTCTGATAGGGATTTGGGGGCTGATAATCCCGGACTCAAAGGATCAAACCTTCGGCGGTGCAGGTATCCCATTTTTTTGCGCGCAATAATTTCCTCTGTCAGCACTGCGCCGTCAACTGTCAAAGTTGACAGTATACGAGGTGGGTATTTGCGCATACATTTGATCTTGGAGTTGCAATTGGCCACAGGACGGCAGTGTTGATGATTGCTGTCTGGTTATTTGCGATAAAGAGTCAATAATCAGGAGCGTGAATAAGATGGCCAGTCAATCAAGAGCTGATCTTCCCGGTGAACTGGATCCAAGCTTTGGTGTTAATGGTAATGTGCGCCTAACAAAAGCCGGCGGCATATTTAGTAATGCGAAACAAGCCCTCATAGATGGCAGTGGTCAAATATTGCTGGCAGGAACGTTCAAGACGCACGAGGCCGAGCAGTATGCGGTTGTTCGTTTGACCGCTGACGGCGATCAAGACTCCAGTTTCGGTGATCGAGGTGTGGTAGTTGGAAGTTTTATAGATAAAAAAGATGCACGAGCGAACTCGGTAACTATCACCCAAGATAATAAGATATTACTGTCCGGAAGTTCGGGCGCCAGACAGGCTGGCAGTGGTTCGGCGCTTACGGTTTTTATGGGAGGCATCGCTCGTTTTGACCAAGCCGGGACCCTGGATACTTCATTCGGAAGTATGGGGCATATATCACTGTCCATTCGCCATCCCGCAGACCAGAAGCCGGTTGGCCTAAAAATAACTTCCGATGATGTCTCGGATCCTATTGCCGGTGTCGTGTCATCGGTGGACAAGAATAAGATCCTCTACACTTGGATGGGACCCACTCGATCCATGGATTCGGGTATTTACCTTGCCTATGCGGTGCTTGGGCGGCTCAAAACGGACGGAACGAGCGACGAGTCATTTCAAAAAGAAGGCCATGTTTATATCCGCTATCTCACAGGAAAGTCCGTATTAATAACATCGGTAAAATGTCATATCATTTTGAATGGGGGAATTATTGTTGCAGGATACATTGTAAATGACGATGCGCCTGTTAGAGGGTATTTGAGTCGCTACGATTTGAATGGAAAAGTAGATACCGCGTTCGGCGGTAGCGCACAAACAGATGGTTTTGTTTTGACGCCACCACTTGGTGAAATAAGAAGCGATGGTGATATCGCCGCTTTGGTGCAACACGAGTCCACACTGATATTAGTGGGAAATGCCTCGGGTCAAGGCGTCATGGCTGCCTATACGCTAGACGGTGCCGTTGATCAAACCTTTAACTTAGGCAACTTGCTGTATGCGGATCTGCCGGGTTCAAAAAGAACGGTAACGTGGCTGGACGCCGCTTCAAGTGATGGAGGCATTTTAGCGCTGGGTTACATTGGCGCGCCGGAGTTAGGCGAATTCGTTATTGCACGTTACCTAGCCTCTGGCGTGCTGGATACGCGCTTTGGCTCAGGACAAGGTTGGGTGTTTTCCACCTTGGGTGTGCAGTTGAAAGCACTTGTTGTTCAGCGTCGAGAAGGTGGCTTGCCCAACCGTATTCTGGTGACAGGTGTAGTCGTTAAGGGTGAGTATGCTGTCGTCATGGCTTTCACGGATGTGAAAGAGTAACGACGCAGGGAGTCCATTTTTGCGGTGATGCTTTGTCATCTTACCGGGCGGCCACTACCTAAAGAGGACGTCCGGTATGCTGGGTGAAGCTTTCGCCCCGTCGCTGTTACTTATAAAACTGCTCCAGGGTTTTGATTTGTCCACTCGCGGGTTGGTTTTCAGGGGCGAGCCATGACTCAAACGCGCTCTGCAGCTCAGGCCATTCAGTGTCGATGATTGAATACCACGCCGTATTACGGTTTTGACCCTTCACAACCATGTGCTGGCGGAACGTGCCTTCGTACGTGAAACCAAAACGTTCGGCGGCCCGTTTGGAACGGGCGTTGTCGCCGTTGCATTTCCACTCCAGACGACGATTTCCCAGCGCGAAGGACTCCTTGGCAAGAAGGTAGACCGCCTCCGTGCTTTTCGGCGTGCGCTGCATGGATGCGCCGAACGTGACGTGACCAATCTCGATACGACCATGAGCGGGCACGATGGACATCAGGCTCAGATAGCCATCGATAGCGCCGGTATCTTGATCGATCACGGTGTAGAACCAAGGATCGCTACCTGCTTGCATGCCGGACAGAAAATCATCGAAGGCGCTGCGTTCGGTAAACGGGCCATAGGGCAAGTAATCCCACAGCCTGGCGTCTGAGCCAGGGCCTTGCAGCGCAGCCCATAGACCATCGCCATGGTGCGCGAGATCGAGTTTCTCCAGACGAATGAAACGTCCTTGCAGCGTGCGGCTATCAGGCAGTGTCGCGGCTTGCCAGTGTTCAAGGTTCGACATGTCGGGGCATTCCAGAGATTGAAGTTGGGCTTAAAGCGGTTTGCGGAACTGGATATAGCCAGGCCGCTCGGCGATGCGCTCGTAGAGCTGAATCGCCGTCGCATTGGTTTCGTGGGTCAGCCAGTGGACCTTGTCGCAGCCGTCCTGTTTGGCCGTCGCGTAGACGTATTCGATTAACAACCGTCCGACACCCGTGCCACGCTGCTCGGAGGCGACAATCAAGTCCTGCAGATAGCACGCATTGTGGATGCTCCAGTTGGAGCGATGGTAGATGAAATGCACCAGGCCTATGGCCTTGCCGTCCTTCCAGGCGAGCGCCGCATGGGTCGGCTCATTGGCATCCAACAATCGTAGCCAAGTACTGTGGCTGATGCTGTCTGCCAGTTCAGTTTTGTAGAACTTCAAATATGCCTGCCACAGCGGCAGCCATTGGGCGTGATCGGCCGGGGTAACGGGTTTGATTTGCACATCAGACACGGGATTCTCCTTGGCTCATTTGTTGAGCGATTTCCTGATCGTTCGCTTGGTCGCTGGCGGCAAGTCCGTCGCGTACTCCGGCAATGTCCTCGGTGCTGCGGTTCTGATTCAGCTTGCATTTGCCTTCCAGTCGCTCGATGGGAAGGGCAAAACCGACGATGGCGCCCAGCATCTTTTCAATGTAGTCCGCTGGCGCATCGCTGACTGCCCAAGGGCTTGCGCGGCCTGTTTCGTGCTTGTCGGTCAGAGCGCTGACTAACTCAAGCAGCCGCTGTTGTTCGGTGAAAACCTCGGCGTGGCCGTAGGCGTGAATCGCCAGATAATTCCAGGTCGGCACAACTTTGCCGTGCTCGGCTTTCGCCGGATAAAACGAAGGGCTCACGTAGGCGTCACCACCCGGAAAGATGACCAGTACCTGCGCGCCGCTCTGCAGGTCTTTCCACTGTGGATTGGCCTTGGCGAAGTGCCCGTACAGCGTCCCATGCTCGCCTTCGTCGTGATTAAACAACAGCGGTAGGTGGCTGGCTTGCAAGCCAGATTCGCCGGATGTGACCAGCATGGCCAGGCGGGCACCGTTGATCTGGGCATGCAGGCGGGTCAAATCGGCGTCTTTGAAATAGGACGGTGTGTACATGAGATTTTCCTTGGCGACTGAGCCAATCCTAGGCAGCCTATTGGTCTGTTGTAAGAGCCATTAATGATCAATTGAGCAGGACCAATTCCATGCCGCCGTCCCCACCCTCGCTCACCTTCGATTTCGCTGGCATTCAACTTGACCGCCGTCAGGGTTTGAGCCGTCAGTTGTATCAGGCGCTTCGGCAGCGAATTCTCGACGGTGGCTTGAGCAGCGGCACCCGCCTGCCTGCAAGTCGAGACCTGGCCGCGGCGTTGACGATTTCACGCAACAGCGTAATGCGCGCCTACGATCAGCTTTACGCCGAAGGTTTTATCGAAGGGCGTATTGGCGATGGGACGTACGTCGCCCAATTAGCAGCGAACGCCAGCACGGCCAAAAAACTATCCACAAATTTGTCCACAGGGTTAACAACAGGCTTACCCACAGGGTTATCCACAAAACCGCCGAAATGCACTGAGGATTTATCCAGCAAAGTTATCCACAGTACTGCGCTGGAACGGCTGGAAGAGCATCATTTGAGCCCTAGAAGAACCGGCCTGCCACGAGCATTTCGGGTGGGCGTTCCGGCTTTCGATCTGTTCCCGTTTACGGTTTGGGGCAAGCTTCACGCGGCTTTCTGGCGAAGGCCGGACATGCAGCAGCTCGGCTATGGCGATGCGGCGGGTGAATGGCGTTTGCGCCAACTGATTGCTGCTTATCTAAGGACATCCCGGGATTTGCACTGCACCGCTGAGCAAATTGTGATCACCAGTGGCGCGCAGCAGGCAATTACCCTTTGTGCACAGCTGCTACTGGAACCTGGCGACGGGGTATCTGTGGAAAACCCCGGCTATAGAGCAGCGGGCCACGCGTTCGCGATTGCCGGGGCGACACTGCATGGCATTCCGGTTGATGGGGAGGGGATGTGCAGCGAAGCGCTGGACAGCAGCTTTAGCAAGCTGGCTTACGTCACGCCGTCCCACCAATACCCGACTGGTGTCACCATGAGCCTGGCGCGCCGCCTGCAATTACTGGCATGGGCCGAGCGAACCGGCGGCTGGATCGTGGAGGACGACTACGACGGCGAATATCGATACAGCGGCGCACCGCTGGCACCCTTGGCGGCGCTTGATCAGCACGGACGTGTGTTGTACGTCGGCACCTTCGGCAAGGTGGCGTTTCCGGCTTTGCGCCTGGGTTATCTGGTGCTGCCCCTCGATCTTGTTGAACCCTTCAGCCAGCGCCGGGCAGTGGACATGCGTCATTCGGAAATCGGCACCCAGGCGGTGATGGCTGAGTTCATAGCCGCCGGTCACTTTCAGCGACATATCCGGCGCATGCGTCGCGCGGCTTTGAATCGGCGCAATGCTTTGCTGGAGGGATGGCCTGAGGGGATTGCCGGTTGCGGCCCGATGCCAAAACCGGTGGCCGGGCTGCACGTCGCGTTGAAAGTCGACAGCATCGCCCGCGAGCAACAGCTGGTCGCGCTGGCCGAGAGCGTTGGCGTTGAAATCAATCCACTGAGCGAATATTGGCTGCCTGAATCGTCGACGCCAATGGATGAGCGGGCGGGTTTGGTGCTGGGCTTTGCAGCCGTTCCCGAGGCTGACATCGCCTCGGCGCTGGAGCGGCTGCGAAAAGTCTGGAGCTGAAGTCAGATCCTGTAGGAGCGAATTTATTCGCGAGGCGGCGTTACAGGTGTCCGATATTCATCATGCTGTCTGCCCTCTCGCGAATAAATTCGCTCCTACAGGTTGGGGCAGATGGTGGGTCAAACCCCCAGCTCTACCGGCGTATACTCGCGCCCATCGCACACTTTCTTCGAGAGACTCCCATGAGCCTTCCCCTTTCCGTTGCGCCAGAGCGTAAGTTCGGCGCGCCATTGATTGCTTTCATTCTGCTGCTCATAGGCGCTGTTTTTCTGCAAAACAGCGTGGGCGGCAAGCAGGTTCTGCTGCTGATCGTTGGCGCGGCGTTGGGCCTGACGCTGTATCACGCGGCATTTGGTTTTACGTCGGCCTGGCGCGTGTTCATCAAAGAGCGTCGCGGCGCTGGTCTGCGGGCGCAGATGGTGATGCTGGCGGTGGCAGTTGTGCTGTTCTTCCCGGCATTGGGGGCAGGCACCTTATTCGGCTCGCCTGTCACGGGTCTGGTAGCTCCGGCCGGTGTATCGGTGGTGTTTGGCGCGTTCATCTTTGGCATCGGCATGCAACTGGGCGGCGGTTGCGCTTCGGGCACGCTGTTCACCGTGGGCGGTGGCAATGCGCGAATGCTGATCACTTTGTTGTTTTTCATCATCGGCTCACTGATCGCAACCCATCACGTGGATTGGTGGTTCTCGCTGCCGTCCTTTCCGGCCACCTCCATCGTCAAAACCTTCGGTGTGTTGCCTGCGTTGATCGCCAGTCTGGCGTTGTTTGCCTTGATTGCGCTCATCACCGTCAAACTGGAAAAGCGCCGCCATGGCGAACTTGAGGCCCCGGCTACCAGTGAGCACATCGGCCTGCGCCGCTTCTTGCGCGGGCCATGGCCCTTGGTGTGGGGTGCTATTGCGCTGGCATTGCTGAACTATGCAACCCTGGCACTGGCCGGTCGTCCATGGGGCATCACCTCGGCGTTTGCCCTGTGGGGCGCGAAGGTGGCGAGCGGTTTGGGTGTGGACGTGAGCAGTTGGGTGTTCTGGCAAATGCCGGCGAATGCGAAAGCTTTGGCTGCACCGGTGTGGGAAGACATCACCACGGTCATGGACATCGGCATCATGCTGGGTGCGTTGTTGGCGGCGGGGCTGGCAGGACGTTTCGCCCCAAGCCTGAAAATCCCAGCGCGCTCCATCGTCGCTGCAGTGATTGGCGGGCTGTTGCTGGGTTACGGCTCGCGCCTGGCGTATGGGTGCAACATCGGCGCGTATTTCAGTGGTATCGCGTCTGGCAGCTTGCATGGCTGGTTGTGGCTGGTCGCCGCATACATCGGCAATGTGGCAGGCGTGCGGATGCGTCCATTTTTCTTCGCAGGGGAAAGGCAACCTGTGGCGTTGACCGGCTGTTGATAACGCTACCTGGCCTGCCGGGCAGCAGATATCTGTAGGAGCGAACTTGTTCGCGAGACGTCATCGCTGATACAGCGCGTTGTCCGCCTCGCCAACAGGTTGGCTCCTACAGATGGCCTCAGCCGATCTGTTCTTTGGCCAGTTTGACAATGTTCTCCACCGTAAACCCGAACTTGGCTTGAAGCTTCTCGATCGGCGCTGACGCCCCAAAACTGTTCATCACTACCTTGGCGCCAGTCTGCCCAACGTAGCGATCCCAGCCCATCGGCCCTGCCTGCTCGACGACGACCCGGCCTTTCACGCTCGGCGGGAAAACGCTGTCGCGATAGGCCTTGTCCTGATCTTCGAACAACTCCCAGCTTGGCATAGACACCACGCGCGCCGACACGCCTTCGCCAACAAGCTGCTCATAGGCTGCGACAGTCATGCCGACCTCGCTGCCGGTCGCGATCAAAATCACATCCGGCTCGCCCTTGCCTGAATCCGCCAGCACGTAGGCGCCTTTAGCCACCCCTTCAGCGCTTGCGTACTTACTGCGATCCAGCGTTGGCAGTGGTTGACGTGACAGCACGATGCAGGACGGACGATTCGTCTGCGCAAGGGCAATTTTCCACGCTTGCGTCGTTTCGTTGGCATCACCCGGACGCAACGTGATCAGGCCTGGTGTGGCACGCAGTTGTGTCAGTTGCTCGATGGGCTGATGCGTAGGCCCGTCTTCGCCCACGCCAATGGAGTCATGGGTAAAGACGAACACCACCGGCAACTCCATGATCGACGCCAGACGAATCGGCGGCTTCATGTAATCGCTGAACACCAGGAACGTCGAGGTGTACGGGCGGATGTAGGACAGCGCCAGGCCATTGGCAATCGAGCCCATCGCGTGTTCGCGAATCCCGAAGTGCAGGTTGCGGCCGCCGTAATTACCCGCTTCAAAACTGCCCGCGCCATCGAAAGTCAGGTTGGTTTTGGTGGACGGCGAAAGGTCGGCCGAACCGCCGATCACCCACGGGATTTTCGCCGCAAAGGCATTCAGTACCTTGCCGCCGGAGGCTCGCGATGCGATGCCCTTGGCGTCGGTTTCGAAGTTTTCCAGCTTGTCTTGCCAGCCGGCCGGCATTTCGCCTGCGCGCATGCGCTTGAGTTGATCGGCCAAGTCCGGCTCATTCTTCTCGAAGTTGGCAAGAGTTTGCTGCCATGCGTCGAAGTCGGCACCGTTGTGACTGAGCAGTGCGTCGCGCAAGAAGTGTTTGGCTTCATCCGGCACCAGGAAGCTTGAGTTCTCATCCCAGCCGTAGGCTTTTTTGGTCAGCTTGATTTCATCAGCGCCCAGCGGTTCGCCGTGGGCTGCAGAGGTGTTGTGCTTATTCGGTGAACCGAAGCCGATAACGCTGTCGACCACGATCAAGGTGGGCGCGCTGTCAGTTTGCTTGAACAGGTTTAGCGCTTTTGCCAGCGCCTGCGCGTCGTTCGCATCGGCAACATGAACGGTATTCCAGCCATAGCCTTCGAAGCGCGTTTGCACGTCGTCGCTGTAAGCGAGTTCGGTGTGGCCTTCAATGCTGATGGTGTTGTTGTCGTAGATCCAGCACAGGTTCGACAGCTTGAGGTGGCCGGCCAGTGAGGCTGCCTCGGCGGTGACGCCCTCCATCATATCGCCGTCGCCGCACAGCACGTAGACGCTGTAATCGAACAATGTCGCGCCAGGGCGGTTGAAGTGCTCGCCTAGCCAACGTTCGGCCATCGCCATGCCGACGCTGTTGGCACAACCCTGACCCAGCGGGCCGGTGGTTGTTTCCACACCCGTGGTCATACGGTATTCAGGGTGGCCGGGGGTTTTGGAGTCCATCTGGCGAAACTGCTTGATGTCCTCAAGGCTGACCGCCGGTTTGCCGGACGGCTTGCCGTGTTCGTCGATTTCGACGACGCCCGCCAGGTGCAACAGCGAATAGAGCAGCATCGAAGCGTGGCCGACTGACAGCACGAAACGGTCACGATTCGGCCAGTCCGGGTGTTCAGGGTGATAGCGCAGGAAATCCTTCCACACCGTGTAACCGACGGGCGCCAGCGCCATGGGCGTGCCGGGATGGCCGGAATTGGCCTTCTGCACGGCGTCCATTGCCAGGGTGCGGATGGTATTGATGGTCAGTTGGTCGCGGTCGGTATGTGGTTCGATGGAGCGAGACGTTGAAGACGTGCCCATTAACTTTCTCCTCGTGACGTGTTGCTGAAACATCCAGACAAGAGTTGAGCATGAGGAGGGCGGGTTTGTTCCATGAATAATGCCCCGGCGGTCCGGGGTTAAAGCGCGGGTGCTCTGGGACGGCTAAACGATTCAGCAGCTCGTCGATGAAAGCTCCGGACGGCGAACCATCTGCCCTCAATGTATTCAAAGTCAGGCATGCCGGGCATCAATGCGTACCCGGCAAGATTTTTACCAATGGGGTGGCCTTTGCAGCAATTCATCGTCAAGAAATACCGCGCCATGATCAGGACGTTTACCTACATCGGTTGGTCGCTGTTCTGGCTGCTGATATGGGACGTGGTTGTCACCGTCGACTTCATGCTTTACCTGGAACGCAAGATCACCTTGCCATCGATGCCGCTGACGTTGCTCGGATCGGCGCTGGTAGTACTGACCAGTTTTCGAAACTCCAGCGCCTACAACCGCTGGTGGGAAGCGCGGACGCTCTGGGGCGCGCTGGTGAATAACTCCCGCAGCTATGCACGTCAAGTGCTGACGCTGATTGATGACGAAGATGAACTCAATCCGGTCAAGGCCGTGTTGCTGCGTCGGCACGTGGCCTACGTTGAGTGCCTCTCGGCGCACTTGAAGGGCGGCCACTGCAACGAAGACGTGACAGCGATGATCCCGCGCGCTGAATACGATCGGCGCACGCGCACCAACAATTTCCCCAACGATTTGCTCAACACCTCGGCCGCGATCATTGCCAAGGAGTACAAGGCCGGGCGTCTGGACAGTATTCGTCTGGAGCGACTTGAGGCCACGCTGGTTGAAATATCCAACTGCCAGGGCGGCATGGAGCGGATTGCCAATACGCCGCTGCCATACCCTTACGTGACCTTTCCTCGTCTGTTCATCACCTTGTTCTGCATCATCGTACCGATCGGTCTGGTCGAGACACTGGGCTGGTTTACCCCCCTGGCTTCTACTGTTGTGGGCTTCATGTTGCTGGCGATCGAGAAAATCGGCACCGATTTGCAAAGCCCGTTCAAGGCATCCGAGCATGAAATTCAAATGAAGGCGCTGTGCGAAAACATCGCCGGGAACCTGAATTCGATGCTGCGTGATGCAACTCAGGAGCGGGACGAGCGCGAGCTGGTGGGCAGCGTGTAGCGCCAGAGCAAGCGCGCTCCTACAGATTTTGACTAGGTGCCCGATTTGATTTTTGTCCATACCCGCGTCCGCGCCCGTTCTGCATCTCGGGGCAGTGGCGTCAGGGTGTAGAGCGTTTTCATCGCTTCTTCAGTTGGGTACAGATTCGGGTTGTTGCGGATTGCCGGATCGACCAGCTCGGTCGCGTCTTTGTTGGGATTCGGATAGCCGACAAAATCGCTGATCGGTGCGATGACCTTGGGCTGCAGCAAGTAGTTGATGAACGTGTGCGCGTCCTCCGAATCCTTGGCACCCTTCGGAATCGCCAGCATGTCGAACCAAATCGGCGCGCCTTCTTTCGGCAAGCGCATATCCACCACCACGCCGTTCTTGGCCTCCTTGGCGCGGTTGGCCGCTTGCGAGAAACTGCCCGAATAACCAACCGCCACACAGATATCGCCATTGGCGATGTCGGCCATGTACTTGGATGAGTGGAAATAGGTGATGTACGGACGAATCTTCATCAGCAGCGCTTCGGCCTTGGTGTAGTCCGCGGGGTTCTTACTGTTCGGATCAAGACCCAAATGTTGTAAAGCCAACGGCAGAATCTCCGAAGGCGAATCCAGTAGTGCCACGCCACACTGCTTGAGCTTGCTGATGTTCTCTTCTTTGAAGATCAGGTCCCAGCTATCTACTGGCGCGTTTTCACCCAGCGCCGCTTTGACCTTGGCCGGGTTAAAGCCGATCAAAATCGTGCCGTACATATAGGGCACAGCATATTTGTTGCCCGGATCATTGACCTCCAGCAGCTTCATCAGCTTGGGATCAAGGTGCGAATAGTTCGGCAGCTGGCTCTTGTCCAGCGGTTGAAACACCCCGGCTTCGATCTGTTTAGCCAGGAATACGTTAGACGGCACCACCACGTCGTAGCCGGAGTTGCCGGTCAGCAGCTTGGCCTCAAGCGCCTCGTTGGTGTCGAAGATGTCGTAGATCAGGTTGACCTTGGTCTCCTGCTTGAAATCCTCCAGCGTTTTGGGAGTGATGTAGTCGAACCAGTTGTAGACGCGCAGGGTTCGGCCCTCGTCGGCCTGAGCGGCGCCAGCGGACAACGCCGCGCAGAGTGCTGGAGCAATGAGACGCTTGAGTCGGTTCATCGTGTTCTCTCTTCTTCTGGTTCGCATTCTGGTGCGTAGGGATCAGGCGTTTTCGAAACCTTCCAGCACGTTCACGGCGTTGATGCCGATTTCCTCGACGGCGTAGCCGCCTTCCATCACAAACAGCGTCGGCTTACCCAGTCGGGCAATGCGCTCGCCCATGCGCAGGTAATCAGGGCTGTCTAGTTTGAACTGCGAAATGGGGTCGTCCTTGAACGTATCCACGCCCAGCGACACCAAGATCACGTCCGCGTCATAACGCTCGACCTCTGCGCACGCCTGCTCCAGCGCAGCGCTCCACTGATCCCAGCCGATGCCTGCGGCGAGCGGATAGTTGAAATTGAAGCCTTCTCCCGCGCCTTCGCCCAACTCATCGGCATAACCGAGGAAAAACGGAAACTCCGCTTCTGGGTCGCCATGAATCGAGGCGAACAGCACGTCACTGCGCTCGTAGAAAATCGACTGCGTGCCGTTGCCGTGGTGGTAATCCACGTCCAGAATCGCGACCTTTTTATGGCCCTGATCGATGAATGCCTGAGCGGCAATGGCGGCGTTGTTGAGGTAGCAATAACCGCCCATCAAATCGCTGGCGGCATGGTGTCCCGGTGGGCGGCACAGGGCGAAGGCGCTGGGGGCGCCGTTTTGAATCGCTGCCTGCCCGGTCAGTGCCACTTGCGCGGCGCTATATGCCGCCTGCCAAGTGCCAGCGGTAATCGGGGCGCCGCCGTCGAAGCTGTAGTAACCCAACTGGCCGTGCAGACTTTTTGGCATGACATGACGCAATGTGCGCGCCGGCCAGGTAAAGGGCAGCAAATCACCTTCGGTTTTTGTCTCGGCCCAACGAGCCCATGCGCCTTTGAAAAATTCGAGATAAGCGTCCGTATGTATTTTTTGGATGGGCGCCAGTCCGAAGTCCTGCGGCGCTTCAATCACCCCTAGCTGACGATCTTTGACCCGTTGCAGGACGTGGTCGGCTCGCGACGGCATCTCAAAACACGGCATGAGCTGGCCGTCGATCAATTCGCAGCGGCCGTGGTGCAGGTGGTGATCGTCCGAATAGATCGTCAGCATATTGTTGTGCTCCAGTGGGCTGAACGGTTGCTCATTCTTGGTGAGCAGAGCGTGCAACAGGAACGGTGCAAGCGGCCAAAAGAGGACTTATTCGGCCAGAAATATTGGCCGAATATCGCCCCTTAATAGCGCGTGATGCCCCGTTTGGAGGCAGTGGTTTGAGGGCAGTGAGTCAGCCGCGAAACTGGCTGGGGGCTACGCCGCTCCAGCGAATGAAGGCATGGCGAAAGCTCGCAGTTTCGCTGAAGCCCAGTGCTTCAGCAATGCGATGAATCGGCAGGCGGTCCTCATGCAGCAATTGCTTGGCGCGTTCGAAGCGTAGCTCGTCCAGCAGTTGTTGATAGCTACTGCCAGTCGCGTGCAAGTGGCGGCGAAGGCTGCGCTCCGAGCAGTTCATTTTTTGAGCAATCGAGCCCAGGCTGGGCGTTTGATCCAGCTGTGCGGCTAGCAAATGACGAATGCGCCCTAACCATGCCTGACGGCCGGTGAACTCGATGTTCTGACGCCGACAGCGTTCGCGCATGTCGCGGTGGGTGATCGGATCGGCCAGCGGCAGCGGCTGGTCAAGCCAGCGGCGGTCGAACGCGAAAGCGCTGTCGGCAGCGTGATCGAACATCACTGCGCACTCAAAGCTGTCCTGATAACTGGATTGGTATTCAGGCGCTCCGTGGGCAAACCGCACACTCAGCAACGGCAGTGGCTTACCCAGCAAATCGTCGCAAATGACCTTCAGTGAGCCGATGCACAATTCGGCGTTGAACACCTGCAAGCCCTCATCGTCGCGATAGTCGCTGGCGCTGAACCAGACCCGCTCACCGTCCTCGATCAATGTCAGTTCGAACAGCGTGCCGAGCAATGCGGGGTATTCCAGCGCCAGCCGTAACGCGTCACCGAAAGTGGCAGCGGTGAGCAGCGCGTAACCGAGGATCCCGTAAGACGACACATGCATACGCCGCCCCAACTGCAGGCCGATTTCCTTGCGCAACGCCACGGCATTGGCGCAGACCTGCATCTCTTGATAGGTAGTGATGCGGATATCCGGTCGGCTCAAGTCCGCCTCGGTGATCCCGCTCCCCGCCAGTAAAGGCTCGCTGCTCAAACCCTCTGCCGCGAAGGTGCTCAGGACCAGCGAAACCGCATTGAGGGTGGTGAGGTGGGAGTGGAGCATGGGCTGCGTCCGATCGTTTTGGTTGATCGCAGAGGCAGCAAGTGTTGTGCCGGGCTCTGCATCAGCCCTGGCCGTAGCAATTGTTAACGCTTGAAACTGCAACGGCTACGGTTTTTTGGCTAACTTTCAAGCCGGAGGCTGCCTCTTGGAAATATCGACAAAACATACCCGTAACGGGTATATATCACTGGAGTCAAAGGATGGGAGTTTTGAAGCGAAGGGACTTTGCGAGGTGGCAGGCTGGTGAGGCGTTTTCAGACAGCGTTTTGTGTGAGGCTATCAACGAAATGGAGCGCGGTCTGATCGATGCCGATCTCGGCGGCTGCCTGTACAAGAAAAGAGTGGCTCGTGCGGGCGGAGGAAAAAGTGGCGGCTATCGCACGTTACTCTCAGCAAAGTTAGGAAGTCGCTATGTGTTCCTGTTTGGATTTGCAAAAGGCGCCCGGGCTAATGTCAAGGCGCAAGAGAAAAAAGCACTGCGCTATGCGGGCAAAGTTTTCCTGAGCTTGTCGAGTGATGCCCTAAACCTGGCCCTGCAAGCTGGTACGTTGGAGGAAGTAGTTTGTGACTAGCAAAATCATCGAGTCCTTACGGGCAGACATCGCCGAGCTTCATCAGATCGGTGCAATTGGTAAAGTCACCATGCGGGAATTCGAGGCGGTTTGCCCAACTCCTGTCAGGGAGCTAAGCGCGATAGACATAAAAGATTTGAGACTGGCCCTGAATTTTAGTCAGCCTGTGTTTGCGCTGCATCTGAACACGACCGCTTCCACGATCCGTAAATGGGAGCAGGGGGACAGCAGACCGGCAGGCCCCGCGCTGAAGCTTTTAAATGTGATAGCAACGAAGGGGCTGCAAGCGATCATCTGATTGCGCAGTCAAGCCTCAGCGCAACTCCCCACACATATCCAGCTCCACGAACCGGCGCACGTCTTCTTGCGAAAGCCCTGCGCCGATCAGGGCGTGGAGCTTGCCGAACGCGGCTTCGCGGGTCATGCCGCCGCCAGACAAAACGCCTGCTTCACGCAAGCGGCTGCCGGCTTCGTAGACGTCCAGCTCAACGCCACCTTCATGGCACTGGGTGATGGCGACCACGCAAATCCCTTGCTGATGGGCACGTTTCAGGCTCGCGAGGAAGGCCGGGTTGTCGCTGGGGCCTGTGCCGCTGCCGAAGCATTCCAGCACCAAACCCTGGACGCCGCTGTCGATCAACGCATCGATCTGTGCAGCGCCGATGCCGGGGAACAGCGGCATGACGGCGATGTTGGACAGGCTTTTCGGCTGGCGGTAATCCAGCGCAGATGGCAGTTGCGACGCAGCTTCCCCTCCGCGCGAGCGATTCAAGGCGGCGAATGGGTTGCGCCCGAAGCTGCGAATCTTCGCGCAACGCGTCGGTGCCAACAGCTCGCCGTGGAAAAACAGGTGCACGCCCGTCGCCAGACCTTGTCCCAGCGCGGTCAGTGCGCCGTTGACGTTTTCCCACGCATCACTGTCCGGCACGCCAGCCGGCAGCATCGAGCCGGTAAACATCACCGGCGCATTCAATCCCAACAGTTGGAAACTCATGGCTGCTGCGCTGTAGGCCAACGTATCGGTGCCGTGCAAGATCAGCACCGCATCACACTTGTCGACATCGCACGCCTGGACCACCGCTTCACGCAAACGCTGCCAATACGCGGGCGTCATGTTGGCGCTGTCGATCAGGGGCGACATTTCGCGAAAGGACCACTGCGGCACGATCAGGTCGGGCAGGGCGGCCAGTTGCTCAGCCATGCGCGCCTCAAAGCCCGAAGCCGGAGCAAGCCCATTCTCGCTGGCTTGCATGCCGATGGTGCCCCCTGTGTAGAGCACCCTCACGTGTTTAGCCGCTGCAGACCGTTCGCGATTCATTTCTTTCCCCTGAATGATTAACGTGCGTCGACGACCGGTTTACCCGTTGCGATCGTTGCGTTGGCAGAAACCTGCGCACTACCGGGCTTGGGCCATGCCTGCAAGTCCAGGTCCAGATCCGGGAATTTGCTCGAATCGAAAACCGGGGTCTTGATCCCTGCCTTACGCTGGTCGTCGTAGTCGCCGAGGATACGCAAACCGATCTTGAACAGCATGGCCAGCGCGATCAGATTGACGAATGCCAGCAGCGTCATGGTGATGTCGGCAAACGCGAACACGGTCCCCAAATCTTCGACCGCACCCCACAGGATCAGCGCCAGCACGAATGCGCGGTAGCTGATCAACGCCTTACGGTTCTCGCCGATCAGGAAGCGCAGACTGTTTTCGCCCAGGTAGTAGTTGTAGAGGATCGAAGTGAAAACGAACAACGACAGGGCCACGCTGATGAACAGCTTGCCCCAATCACCGACAACCGCTGCCAGCGAGTTTTGCGTGAGAGCGATGCCGTCGCCTTCAAAGCCCGGCGTGTAGAAGCCGGACAGCAAAATCAGCAGCGCTGTACACGTGCAGATGACGAAGGTGTCGAGGAACACGCTAAACGCTTGCACCACGCCTTGCGCGATAGGGTGTTCGACCTGGGCAACGGCCGCGACGTTGGGCGCACTGCCCAGGCCTGCTTCGTTGGCGAACACGCCACGCTTCACGCCCATGACGATAGCGCTGCCGATCAACCCGCCAAATACCGGGTCCAGGCCAAACGCACTTCTGACGATGGTCAGCAGCATTTCCGGGACATGTTCGAACTGCACGGCAATCACGTAGATCGTCACGGCGATGTAGACCAGCGTCTTCACCGGCACCAGTAAGTCTGCAACAGCGGCGATGCGCTTGATGCCGCCGATGAATACCAGCCCGAGCAAGGCGGCCAGCGCGATGCCGGCGTAGGTGGGCGACACGCCGAACGCATCGTTGAGCGAGTGCGTAACGGCGTGGGATTGCAGGCCGTTGAAGGCGAAACCAAACGTCACCAGCAGCAATACCGCCATCACCATGCCCAGCCAGCGTTTACCGAGACCGTGCTGAATGTAGTACGAAGGACCGCCGCGATATTGGCCATCGGAATCGCAGCGCTTATACAGCTGCCCGAGGGAACATTCGAAGAAGCTGCTGGCCATGCCGACCAGAGCGGTGACCCACATCCAGAACACCGCGCCCGGGCCGCCCAGCGTCACGGCGATGCCGACACCGGCGATATTACCCGCGCCCACGCGCCCGGCCAGGCTCAACATCAGCGCCTGGAACGAACTCAATTGACCCGAGCTGCTACGCAGGCTGTCGCGGAACACGGCGAACATGTGAAAGAAGTGGCGCAATTGAACGAAACGCGAGCGGATCGTGAAATACCCACCGAGCCCGACGATGAGCACGATCAGTACCTTTCCCGAGAGGAAGTCGTTGATGACTTCAAGCATTGAATAGTCCTCGCTGTTTTTGAGGGGCCGCACTATACCGGTGCGTGGGGTTGGCGTCTGTAAGCGGATTTCTTGACCGCTGGATAGCTGCGGATGTTTCTGTAGAAGCGAACTTGTTCGCGAGCCGTTCCAATTGACACGCGGCAACAGCCTCTCGCCAACAAGTTGGCTCCTACAGAAAGCACGCGATCAGTGGGTCTTTCCCAGACATCCAGGCAAAAAAAAGGGCCTGAAGCACGAAGCTTGCGGCCCTCAAAAGGACGAGGGGTGTCTAGACCCTCAGCCTGGTGATCGTTTGTAGCGATGGCGCGATCAAGCCTTGAGTGGCACCAATCGCGGAGCAATCATGTTTTCCGGACGCAGGATGTCGGCGAGCATGACGTCATCCAGCAACCCTTCTTCGCGCACCAGTTCCAGCACGCCGCGCCCGCTTTCCAATGCGATACGGGCGATGCGGGTCGCGTTTTCGTAGCCGATGTAGGGGTTCAGCGCAGTCACCAGACCGATCGAATGCTCGACCAGCTCTCGGCATCGTGCCTCGTTGGCGGTGATGCCGACGATGCAGTGCTCACGCAGCATGTCCATGGCGCGCTGGAGCAGGCGGATCGAGTCGAAGATCTTGTAGGCGATCAATGGCTCCATCACGTTGAGCTGCAACTGGCCGCCTTCGGCTGCGATGGTCAGCGCCAAGTCGTTGCCCATGATTTCGAAAGCGCACATGTTCACCGCTTCCGGTATCACGGGATTGACCTTGCCCGGCATGATCGAACTGCCCGGCTGACGCGCTGGCAGGTTGATTTCATTGATGCCAGTGCGCGGACCGCTGGACAGCAAGCGCAAGTCGTTGCAGATCTTCGACAGTTTGACGGCAGTGCGCTTGAGCATCCCGGAGAACAGCACGAACGCGCCCATGTCGGAGGTGGCTTCGATCAAGTCGGCCGCCGGCACCAGAGGTTGACCGCTGATGGCCGCCAGACGCTGAACAGCCAAATGCTGATAGCCCGGATCGGCGTTGATGCCGGTGCCGATGGCAGTGCCACCCAGGTTGACTTCGGTCAGCAGCTCCGGCGCCATGGTGCGCAGGCGATTGAGGTCTTCGGTGAGCGTAGTGGCGAAGGCGCGAAATTCCTGGCCCAGCGTCATCGGCACTGCATCCTGCAGCTGCGTGCGGCCCATTTTCAGGACGTGGCTGAATTCCTGACCTTTGGCGGCAAACGCCTGGATCAGGCTGTCGAGGCTGGCGAGCAGAGCGTCGTGGCCCAACAGCAAACCCAGACGAATCGCGGTCGGGTAGGCGTCGTTGGTGGACTGCGCCATGTTCACGTCGTTGTTGGGGTGCAGGTACTTGTATTCGCCTTTCTCATGGCCCATCGCTTCAAGGGCGATGTTGGCAATGACTTCGTTGGCGTTCATGTTGGTCGAAGTGCCCGCGCCACCTTGAATCATGTCCACCACGAATTGATCGTGGAAGTCGCCGCGAATCAGGCGTGAGCACGCTTCGCTGATGGCCGCGTGTTTGGCGCCGTTCAGATGACCGAGCTCATGGTTGGCGTCGGCCGCTGCCTGCTTGACCATGGCCAGTGCCACGACCAGCTTGGGGTAATGAGAAATCGGGACGCCGGAGAGGTGAAAATTGTTCACCGCCCGCAGCGTCTGGATGCCGTAATAGGCCTCAGCGGGAACGTCGAGAATGCCAAGCAAGTCTTTTTCGGTGCGAAATGATGCAGCGCAGGACATGATAGAGAAAGTCTCAAGGAGGGCACGGACTAAGCCGGAACGCCTTGAATACTAGGCTTGCGCGCAATTTCGGACCAATGCTGTTAAGCGCTGGCCTATGCCCAAACGGCATAATGTTGATGTGACGTTCCGAATGTGACGAGCGTATGAACGGTTACGCACGTACCACTGTAGGAGCGCGCTTGCCCGCGAATGGGACGTGCCAATCGCCGGATGTGGTGCAGACATTCCGCAATCGCGGGCAAGCGCGCTCCTACAATTGAATGGCAGTGATCACCTGTGAGAACACAATGAACCTAGAAAGCAAATGGCTGGAGGACTTCAGTGCTCTGGCCGCCACGCGCAGTTTCTCCCAGGCGGCTGAGCGTCGATTCGTGACCCAGCCTGCATTCAGCCGGCGCATTCGCAGCCTCGAAGCGGCCTTGGGGCTGACGCTGGTCAATCGGTCGCGCACGCCTATCGAGCTGACGGCGGCAGGCCAGCTGTTTTTAGTGACTGCGCGAACCGTGGTTGAGCAACTCGGTGAAGTCTTGCGGCATCTGCATCACCTTGAGGGCGGGCAGGGCGAGGTCATGCAGATCGCCGCAGCGCACTCCCTGGCGCTGAGCTTCTTTCCACGCTGGATCGCCCAGCTGCGCAACGACGAAGGGCTGAACATCGCTACGCGTCTCGTCGCCACCAACGTGGGTGACGCGGTCCATGCGCTACGCGAAGGCGGGTGTGATCTGATGCTCGCTTTTTACGACCCGGACGCGGCCCTGCAAATGGACGCCGAGATATTCCCCTCGCTGCACCTGGGCATGACCGAAATGCTGCCGGTGTGCTCCGCGGACGCAGACGGTAACCCGCTATTCGATCTGGAAGGCGAAAACAGCGTGCCGTTGCTGGCCTATAGCGCGGGGGCATTTTTGGGGCGCTCGGTGAATCTGTTGTTGCGGCAACGCAGCGTTCGTTTCACCACCGTTTATGAAACGGCGATGGCTGACAGCCTCAAAGGCATGGCGCTCCAGGGCCTTGGCATCGCTTGGGTTCCCAGGCTGAGCATCACTTCGGAGCTTGCCCGTGGCGAGCTGGTGATCTGCGGCGGTACGCAGTGGCATGTGCCACTGGAGATTCGTCTTTACCGCTGCGCCCTGGTGCGTAAAGCAAACGTGCGATTGCTGTGGCGCAAGCTTGAAAGCGCGGCGCAAATCGAGTCGGAAAAGGCCTCCTGACAGAAGGTCGTCGGGGGTGCTTTAAACGCATCGCTTTGCGCTATACTGCGCGGCCTTTGGCCGGTTGCACCGGTCATCATTCGTACGACAAGCCACGCCGGTCCTCCCGCGTGGCTTGTTGTTTTTAGACGCGCCTGCGGGCGCTCGATGAAGAGGCACGACGATGAGCGCACTGGTTGGCGTGATCATGGGCTCCAAGTCCGATTGGTCCACCCTTAGCCACACCGCCGACATGCTGGAAAAGCTCGGCATTCCGTATGAAGTCAAAGTGGTGTCGGCTCACCGCACCCCGGACTTGCTGTTCCAGTACGCCGAAGAGGCCGAAGGCCGTGGCATCGAGGTGATCATCGCTGGCGCAGGTGGCGCCGCCCACTTGCCAGGCATGTGCGCCGCGAAGACTCACCTGCCGGTGCTGGGCGTTCCGGTCCAGTCATCGATGCTGTCCGGCGTCGATTCCCTGCTGTCGATCGTGCAAATGCCCGCCGGTATTCCCGTGGCGACCCTGGCCATCGGCAAAGCAGGCGCGATCAACGCAGCCCTGCTGTCGGCCAGTATTCTGGGCGCCAAGCACCCGCAATATCATACGGTGCTGAAGAAATTCCGCGCTGAACAGACAGACAGCGTTCTGGACAATCCAGACCCGCGCCAGGCCTGAGGTTTTCATGAAGATCGGTGTAATCGGTGGCGGCCAATTGGGTCGCATGTTGGCTCTGGCGGGTACGCCGCTGGGGATGAACTTCGCCTTCCTCGACCCCGCGCCGGACGCTTGCGCGGCCGCATTGGGTGAGCATCTGCGTGCCGATTACGGCGATCAGGACCACTTGCGTCAGTTGGCCGATGAAGTGGATCTGGTGACCTTCGAATTTGAAAGCGTGCCGGCCGAGACCGTGGCCTTCCTGTCGCAGTTCGTACCGGTTTACCCGAGCGCCGATGCCCTGCGCATCGCCCGGGATCGCTGGTTCGAAAAGAGCATGTTCAAGGATCTGGGCATTCCGACGCCTGAGTTCGCCGACATCCAGTCCCAGGCAGACCTCGACGCCGCCGTTGCTCGCATCGGGCTGCCAGCGGTACTGAAAACCCGCACCCTGGGTTATGACGGCAAAGGCCAGAAAGTCTTGCGTACCGCGCAGGATGTGGTCGGCACGTTCGCGGAACTGGGCAGCGTACCGTGCCTGCTGGAAGGCTTCGTGCCGTTCAGCGGTGAAGTCTCGTTGATCGCTGTGCGCGCCCGTGATGGCGAAACCCGTTTCTACCCTCTGGTGCACAACACTCACGACAACGGCATCCTGCGCATTTCCATTGCCAGCACCGATCACCCGCTGCAGGCCCTGGCCGAGGACTATTCGGGTCGCGTGCTCAATCAGCTGGATTACGTTGGTGTGATGGCGTTCGAGTTCTTTGAAGTGGACGGCGGTCTGAAAGCCAACGAAATCGCGCCACGTGTTCACAACTCCGGGCACTGGACGACTGAAGGCGCGGAATGCAGCCAGTTCGAAAACCATCTGCGGGCGGTGGCCGGCTTGCCTTTGGGCTCGACGGCCAAGGTCGGCGAGAGCGCGATGCTCAACTTCATCGGTGAAGTGCCGGCCGTGGAAAAGGTTGTCGCTATCGACGACTGCCATCTGCATCACTACGGCAAGGCGTTCAAGGTCGGTCGCAAGGTCGGCCACGCCACCGTGCGCAGCCACGACCGTGCGACGCTGGATCGTCAGGTGAAGCTGGTTGAGGCGTTGATCAAGAATTAATGCGCCTGCGTAGGAGCGCGCTTGCCCGCGATGGCGTCGTGTCAGTTCACGGATGTGGTGAAGACATTTCGCAATCGCGGGCAAGCGCGCTCCTACAGTTGTTCTGCCATGCGATTGAACCATTCCACACCCGCACATCTCTCATAGCGTGATGCCAATACCGGTCTAGGCTTTGGCGTATTAATTCATACAGAGGGGCATGACATGGGAATCATTGGAACCATCTTCATCGGCTTGATCGTTGGCTTGCTGGCGCGTTTCCTGAAGCCAGGCGACGACAGCATGGGCTGGATCATGACCATCGTGCTCGGTATCGCCGGTTCCCTGGCAGCCACCTACGGTGGTCAGGCGCTGGGTATCTACCAAGCGGGCGAGGGTGCTGGTTTCCTCGGTGCCTTGGTCGGCGCGATCGTCCTGCTGGTTATCTACGGCTTGATCAGCAAGAAGTAATTGTGTGACCGGCCCTCTGCGCTAATTCGGCGCAGAGGGCTAGAATGCCGGCCAAATCACTTCTCGCGCCGAGCCTTCAATGCGTCGTCTTTTCCTCGCTTCACTGTTGCTGGTCTCCGGGCTCGCACACTCAGCTGACCTCCCCGAAACCGACTGGCTGGCGCTGATGCCCAAATCAGACCAGAAAGCTCTCGAAGCCATGCCCGACATCGACCACAACTCTCCGGAAGCTCAGGGGACGTTCGACAGCAAGGGTGGCTTGAAACAGAGCAAGGGCCTGCCCGCCGTCATGTATTCGACCAAAACCGTGCCTTCCATGAACGGCAAAAACATTCGTTTGGGTGGCTATCCGGTGCCACTGGAAACAGATGCGAAGGGGCGCAGCACGTTGTTTTTCCTCGTCCCCTATCCAGGCGCCTGCATTCATGTGCCGCCCCCGCCGCCCAATCAACTGGTGCTGGTGCGTTATCCGAAGGGTCTGAAAATCGAGGACATCTACACGCCGTTGTGGGTGATTGGCGCGCTGAAAATCGAGACGGTCAATAACGACCTCGCCGATGCGGCCTATGCGCTGGATGCCTCGAAAGTGCGGGTGGTGACAGAAGCAGATCTTTGAATGGATCTGTAGGAGCGAATTTATTCGCGAAGCTAGTGTGCAGACGCTAGAGATGTGACGGCTCTACCGACGTCTCGCGAATGAATTCGCTCCTACAGGGAGTCTCGTCACACGGTAGCGATGGGCTCAGCCCAAACACTCACGCTCATCACATGCATTTCATCAGGCGCAATCGTCACGACGTCGCTCATGACGTTGGCCGTTTCGACACAGACCATACCTTTCCAGCCATCGGGCTCCATGTCCGAGAAAGTCTTGGTTTTCTCGATCCACGGGTTCCACAGCACGGCGGAATTTGAGCCCAGCGTCTGGATATGGATCTTGCGATTCCAGGCGGGATCGACGATAGACAGCAACTCAGGCGTGTCCTGATAGATGCGGTCGGTCTCGGCGCTGAACGTCAACTCGCCGGACTGAATGTTCTCTTCATCCCAGCTCACCAGCGTGTTCAGATACTTCACCCCATCAAGGCCTTCGACGCTGACCTGATGCACGTCGCTGACGGCGAAGTAGCTGTGCAGCGCCTGGCTCAGGGTGACGGGCTCAGTGCCAGCGTTGAAGCTCACGAGGCTGACATTCAGGGCATCATCCAGCCGGATGTGCAGCTTCAAGCCCACCTTGTGTGGCCAGCCGGGTAACTGTCCTTCGGCCTGTGGCTGGATGAACTCGATGATCAGCGCGTCACCGTCTTCGCCCATACCCATCAATTCCCAGTCGATGGCGCGCACTTCTCCGTGCGCGTTGGCAGGCTCGGTGCTCTGGCGCATCGCCTGAACCGATTGTGGATTGCGTTGAAAATTGCCAAACCACGGCCAACAGATCGGCATGCCGCCACGAATCGCTTTGCCCTGCTTGAACACGGCACCGGGGTTGGACCAGATCAGGGGCTGCTGTCCGTCAATCTGATAGCTGATGATGTGGGCGCCCTGTTGAGCGATCACCAATTCGGCATGGCCGTGGCTAATCCGCCAGCAGTTGAGCTCATCGAGCACGATGGATTCGACTTGTGTCGTAGGCGTTTGCGGCGTTGGCATAAGGTCTTCACTCGAAGGACAGTGACTGAATCAAACTTTGCCAAGCTTGATCAGTTTACTGCGCGATGCCAAGTGCAACGAAACCCGGTTAGCGAGCCGTCATCGGCGGGCCGGTACCGAGCGGGTCCGCCCGCTGCCGTCGATAGCTACAAAAACAAACACCGCTTCGGTCACTTTGCGCCATTCGCTGGACAGCGGATCGTCGCTCCAGACCTCGACCATCATCTGAATCGAGCTGCGGCCGATTTCCAGCGTCTGCGTATAAAAGGATAGCTGCGCGCCCACTGCGACCGGGACCAGAAATGCCATCCGATCAATCGCAACGGTCGCCACGCGTCCGGCGGCGACCTTGCTGGCCATCGCGGTACCGGCAAGGTCCATCTGTGCTACTAGCCAGCCGCCGAAAATATCGCCGAAACCGTTGGTCTCCCGGGGGAGGGCGGTGATTTGCAGAGCGAGATCGCCCTGTGGAATTGGATCTTCTTGTTCGAGCTCGATCATGCCTGTGCCTCTGACCCACAACTTTCAAAGCCGTGGATACCATTTAAAAAAGGGAAACTCTGCGAAATCGACTTGGTTAAATGCTTTCGCACAATTTCCCGCGCTGACCGGGGCTGAGTCGCGGTCGGCAGTATATCGGGCGAAGCCGGAAGCTTCGACCGCCCGGAGCGCATTTTGACCGGTGGATGTTTCTATCCATGTGCATTTAGAAACAATTTGCTATCGTGCCGGACCGATTTGGCCTACCACGCCATTTCTGGCACGCAATTTTGATGCCCGATTGCACAGTCGAGTCGATAAATCGCGTGGGTCGCCGACACCCTCGGCCTTCGTTGCTATTGATCGTTCGCCCCAACTGAGCCTCAAAAGAGAAGCGATTTTCATGTCCTCTGTGTCTTCAAGTGCTGCGCAACCTTCGCGCCCACTGACCCGAAACGATTACAAAACTCTGTCGCTGTCTGCTTTGGGCGGTGCGCTGGAGTTCTACGATTTCATCATTTTCGTATTCTTCGCAGCCGTGGTTGGCAAGCTGTTCTTCCCGGCAGACATGCCTGAATGGCTGCGTTTGATGCAAACGTTTGGCATTTTTGCCGCCGGTTATCTGGCTCGCCCGCTGGGCGGCATTGTCATGGCGCATTTTGGCGATCTGCTGGGCCGCAAAAAGATGTTCACCCTGAGCATTTTCCTGATGGCGGTCCCGACACTAATCATGGGCCTGCTGCCAACGTATGCGCAGATCGGTATCTGGGCACCGCTGTTGCTGCTGCTGATGCGCGTGATCCAGGGCGCGGCGATCGGCGGAGAAGTGCCGGGGGCGTGGGTATTCGTTTCCGAACACGTTCCCGCACGTAACGTCGGTTACGCTTGCGGCACGCTCACCTCCGGTTTGACGGCTGGCATTTTGCTCGGCTCGCTGGTCGCCACTGCCATCAACAGCATCTACAGCCCGATTGAAGTGTCGGACTACGCCTGGCGGATCCCTTTCCTGCTCGGTGGTGTGTTTGGTCTGATGTCGGTCTATCTGCGTCGCTGGCTGCACGAAACGCCGGTTTTTGCTGAATTGCAGTTGCGTAAGGCACTGGCCGAGGAAGTCCCGCTCAAGGCGGTACTGCGCGACCACCGTGGCGCCGTAGTGTTGTCGATGGCGTTGACCTGGTTACTGTCGGCGGGTGTTGTGGTGGTTATCCTGATGACTCCGACCATCCTGCAAACCGTCTATGGTTTCAGTCCAGCCGTCGCGCTCAAGGCCAACAGTCTGGCGATCGTCTTTCTGAGCCTGGGTTGCATCGCGGCCGGTGCGCTGGCGGATCGGTTCGGCGCAGGAATCGTCTTTCTGATCGGCTCGCTGTGCCTGCTGATTACCTCTTGGGCGTTCTATCACCTGGTAGGCGCCCATCCGGACTTGCTGTATCCGCTGTACGCCATCACTGGATTGTTCGTAGGCACCATTGGTGCCGTGCCGTTTGTGATGGTCAAAGCCTTCCCGCCAGCGGTGCGCTTCTCTGGCTTGTCGTTCTCGTACAACCTGGCCTACGCGATCTTCGGCGGCCTGACGCCGATGGTGGTGACCTTCATGCTCAAGGCCAACCCGATGGGGCCATCCTGGTATGTGGCGATTCTCTGCGCGCTAGGCATGGGGATCGGCGTGTATTTGCTGATGAGAAAGCCGCTCTGAGATACAACGCGCTGCTATCACGACGCTAGAGCAAGGCCGTTATCCGACGTTAGGAAACGGCCTTTCATCTTTTTGTCATATTCCCTTCATAGAGTAGTCATAAGGCCATCATTCTTCCGGCCTTCTTTTGTTTACCCTCGCCAGGAGCAAGGCATGACACTCAAGCGTTTGATGACGGCACTGACTTTAGTTGCCGCCGGTGTAGCAGCGGGCCACGTGGTCGCCGCCGTTGATCCGGCGATCAAGCCGTACGTCAAAACCAGCGGAGTGTCTGGCAACCTTTCCAGCGTCGGCTCCGACACCCTCGCCAACCTGATGACCATGTGGGCCGAGGCCTACAAGAAAGAATACCCATCGGTGAACATCCAGATTCAGGCCGCAGGTTCTTCCACCGCGCCCCCGGCTCTGACAGAGGGCACTGCAACGCTGGGCCCAATGAGCCGCAAAATGAAAGACGGCGAACTGTCGGCTTTCGAGCAGAAACATGGCTACAAACCCACGGCCATCCCGGTGGCCGTTGATGCGCTGGCCGTATTCGTACACAAAGACAACCCGATAAAGGGCCTGACGCTGCAGCAAGTGGATGCGATCTTTTCAGCGACCCGGCTGTGCGGCGCCAAAACCGATGCGAAAACCTGGGGCGATGTCGGCGTGACCGGGGATCTTTCGGGCAAGTCGATTCAGCTGTTTGGTCGCAACTCGGTCTCTGGCACCTACGGCTACTTCAAGGAAGAGGGGCTGTGCAAAGGCGACTTCAAAGCCAACGTCAACGAGCAACCCGGCTCGGCGTCGGTGGTGAGTTCTATCAGCAGCTCCCTGAACGGCATCGGTTACTCGGGCATTGGTTACAAAACGTCCAGCGTCCGTACTGTGCCGCTGGCGAAGAAGGAAGGCGGCGAGTACGTCGAAGACAACGAAACCAACGCCTTGAACGGGACTTATCCGCTGGCGCGCTTTCTTTATGTGTACGTGAACAAGGCGCCGAACAAACCCTTGGCTCCGCTGGAAGCCGAGTTCGTTCGCCTTGTCTTGTCCAGGCAAGGTCAGGAAGTTGTCATGAAAGACGGGTACATTCCTCTTCCAGCCAAGGTGGTTTCCAAGGCCTTGGCTGATCTGGGATTACAAGAAGGTGCTGCGGGCGTCGTAGCTAAATAACCCTGATGCGGGACGAACCGTTCGCCCCGCTCAAAAGAACAAGCAGGCCTTATGGATCGAGGCTCGCCACACAAGCGTCAGTCCGCTGCCACAATCCCAGGGCGGCGGGCTTTTTTGCGTCACCGCGCTGTAATGTATTTGTCATACAGGGCCGCTAGGGTGTGCGCATGAATGATTTGGCCAATTCATCGATGACCGAAAAATCTCCACCCGCGCGCATTGATTTCAATACGCCGGCGATGCAACGCAAGCGCCGTATGCGCGCGTTCAAAGATCGACTGACCCGCTGGTATGTACTGGTTGGCGGTCTTGCTGTGTTGGCCGCAATTACCCTCATTTTCTTTTATCTGGCCTACGTCGTCGCGCCGCTCTTCAAAGGCGCCGACTTGACCCAGAAAACCGTGCAGACACCTGCCTGGATGCAGGACGCTGGCAAGCCGATGGTCCTCACCATCGAGGAGCAGAATCAGGTCGGCATGCGCGTGTCGGACAAAGGCGAAGCGCTATTCTTCAGGCTCAGCGATGGCGCCGAACTCAAGCGCGTGGCGTTGCCGATCCCGGCGGGTGCCAGCGTCACGTCAGTAGGCCAGGATCAGCCCGGCAAGCCTTTGCTGGCGGTGGGCCTGTCCAATGGCCAAGTGCTGATCTTCAGGCACACCTACGCCGTGACTTATCCCGATAACAAAAAAACCATCTCGCCGGTGATCTCCTATCCCTATGGCGAAACGCCGCTGGCGCTCGACGAAGCAGGGCGCGCCATTGAGCACGTCAACCTCAACGCCACCGATTCCACGCTGATTCTTGCGGGCTCGACCGGCACTCAACTGCATGTTCTGTCCGTGACCCAAGCGGAGAACATGCTGACAGGCGAGACCACCAACGAGCAGAACCGCATCGATTTGCCGCAGCTGTCTGCTGCTGTGAAAGCGATTTACGTCGATCCTCGCCAACAATGGCTGTATGTGATCAATGGGCGGGCGCAGGCCGACGTGTTTGATCTGCGCGACCGTTCCCTCAATGGCCGTTACAAGCTTTTGGAAGATGCCAACGCCGAAATCACCGCCAGCACCCAATTGGTGGGTGGGATTTCGTTGGTCATCGGTAACTCCCGTGGCGGCATTGCGCAGTGGTTCATGGCCCGCGATACCGATGGCGAGCAGCGCTTGCAGCACATTCGGGACTTTAAAATGGGTGGCGCGCCTATTACGCAGATCACTGCTGAGCAGCGCCGCAAGGGTTTTATCGCGATGGACGCTTCTGGCAAGCTTGGGGTGTTCCACAGCACGGCCCACCGTACGCTGCTGGTTCAGCAAGTGTCCGAAGGCCCTGGCGTGATCGGCATGTCGCCGCGCGCTGACCGCGTGGTGGTTGAGCAGGGCGGCAGTCTGTTGCCGCTGGACCTGAAAAACCCGCACCCGGAAGTGTCGTGGAGCGCGTTGTGGAGCAAGGTCTGGTACGAGAACTACGACTCACCCCAGTACATTTGGCAGTCGACAGCCTCCACCAGCGATTTCGAGCCCAAACTCAGCCTTGCTCCGCTGACCTACGGCACACTTAAAGCTGCGTTCTACGCCATGGTGCTCGCCGCGCCGTTGGCGATTGCCGCAGCAATTTATACCGCTTACTTCATGGCGCCGGGGATGCGCCGCAAGGTCAAGCCGGTCATTGAGCTGATGGAAGCGATGCCGACGGTGATCCTTGGCTTCTTCGCCGGTTTGTTTCTGGCGCCATATCTGGAAGCTCACTTACCGGGCATTTTCAGCCTGCTGATCTTCACCCCGATTGGCATCTTATTGGCCGGCTTTTTGTGGGCCCGGCTACCTGACTCGATTCGCCTGCGTGTGCCTGACGGCTGGGAAAGCGCGATGCTCATTCCGGTCGTTTTGTTGATCGGCTGGGCCTCGCTGGGCATGAGCTCGCACCTGGAAAACTGGGTCTTCGACGGCGATATGCGCTCCTGGATTACCAACGATCTGGGGATCGCCTACGATCAGCGCAACGCATTGGTGGTCGGGCTGGCGATGGGTTTTGCCGTCATCCCCAACATTTATTCCATCGCCGAAGACGCCGTGTTCAGCGTTCCGCGCGGCCTGACACTGGGCTCCTTGGCCCTCGGCGCTACGGCGTGGCAAACCCTGACCCGCGTGGTCATTCTGACCGCCAGTCCCGGGATATTCTCGGCGCTGATGATCGGCATGGGCCGGGCAGTGGGCGAAACCATGATCGTACTCATGGCCACCGGCAATACGCCGATCATGAACATGAATATGTTCGAAGGTATGCGCACGCTGGCGGCAAACGTCGCGGTGGAGATGCCTGAATCTGAGGTGGGAGGCAGTCATTATCGAGTGTTGTTCCTCGCCGCGTTGGTGCTACTGATGTTCACCTTCGCCATGAACACCTTGGCAGAGCTGATCCGTCAGCGACTGCGCAAGAAATACTCGTCTCTCTAAGGAAGGTAGAAGTTCGTGAAACAGAACTCCCTCAAGAGCTGGTTCAAAAGCGGCGCCCCTGGCGTCTGGCTCAGCGCGGGTGCCGTTTCCGTCGCGGTGATCATGACCGTGGGCTTGTTGCTGGTGATTGCCGTGCGCGGGCTCGGGCATTTCTGGCCGGCTGACCTGATTCAAGCCCAATACGATGTGCCCAACCAGGAAACACACGTGCTGGTGGGTGAGTTGGTGCAGTCCGAGCTGGTGCCGCGTGCCCGGTTGAAAGCGGCAGGCTTGCCGGTGCCGAATCAAGGTCCGGAATTCATGACCCGCGACCTGTTCAAGGTCGGTAACCGTGACATCGGACCCAGCGACTTCACTTGGGTAGTGGGCGAGTGGTTGACCGAGCAAAGCCGGCCAGCCGAACTGATGACCCTGGAGCGCCGCGAGTGGGGCAATTTTTACGGGTATCTGGTCAACGTCAAAGAGAGTGGCAAGGTCGTTGCTGAAGGGGAGGCCGCGTGGCCGACCTTGCAGGAGCGTATCCAGCGCGTTGAAAAACTCTCGGATGAACTGGCCGGGCTGGAGAAGGGCGACATCGGCGCCATCAACCACGGCATCGAGCGCTTGCGCCTGAAGGCGCGCAAGCTTGAACTCAATGGCGAACTGACTCCTGCTGCCCAGGCTGACATGGCCAGCGAGCGCGCTGAATACGACGCACAGTACAAAGACATCGAATCGCGACTGGGCGACCTGCACGACGCCTTCAACCGCGACAGCCTGACCGCCCGCGACGCCAACGGCAAAGAGGTCGAGATCAGTCTGGGCAAGGTGGTTCACGCCTATCGGCCGAATGCGATGGGCACGTTCACCAAGCTCGGTTTCTATTTCCAGAAGCTATGGGAATTTCTCAGCGAGGACCCCCGTGAAGCCAATACCGAGGGCGGCATCTTCCCGGCGATCTTCGGCACCGTGATGATGACCCTGATCATGGCAGTGATCGTTACACCGTTTGGCGTGCTGGCGGCGGTTTACCTGCGTGAATATGCGCGGCAAGGACCGATCACCCGCTTGATCCGCATCGCCGTGAACAACCTCGCAGGCGTGCCGGCAATTGTGTACGGCGTATTCGGGCTGGGCTTTTTCGTCTATGTGCTCGGCGGCTCGCTGGACCGGTTGTTTTTCCCCGAAGCGCTGCCAGCCCCGACGTTCGGCACGCCGGGCTTGCTCTGGGCTTCGCTGACCCTTGCGTTGCTGGCCGTGCCAGTGGTGATTGTCGCCACCGAAGAAGGTCTGGCGCGCATTCCGTTGAGCCTGCGTGAAGGCTCGCTGGCGCTGGGTGCGACCAAGGCCGAGACGCTGTGGAAGATTGTTCTGCCGATGGCGAGCCCGGCGATGATGACCGGCCTGATCCTGGCCGTGGCGCGTGCCGCTGGCGAAGTGGCGCCGCTGATGCTGGTGGGGGTGGTGAAGCTGGCGCCCTCGCTCCCGGTGGACGGTAATTATCCGTATTTGCACCTGGACCAGAAGATCATGCACCTGGGCTTTCACATCTACGACGTCGGCTTTCAGAGCCCGAACGTCGAGGCGGCGCGACCGCTGGTGTATGCCACAGCGTTGCTGCTGGTGCTCGTGATCGCCTTGCTCAACCTGTCAGCGGTGACGCTGCGCAACCATCTGCGCGAGAAGTACAAGGCGTTAGACATTTGATGAGCTTCAAGCTTCAAGCTTCAAGCTACAAGCGGAAGGCCAAAGCCAGCCGCAGTTTTTCTACTTGCGGCTTGCAGCTTCAAGCTTGCAGCTAAGAACGGAGTGAGCCTAATGCAACAAGATCCTCCTGCACGCGGCATCAACATGTCGGCGCTGGGTCGTAAACGCCAGATCCTGGACCTGGAGAGCGAGCCTGTGGCCCTGGAAGTGCCGGGCTTGAGCTTGTTCTACAACGACAAGCAGGCGCTGTTCGACATCAGCATGAATATCCCCAAGCAGCGTGTAACCGCGTTCATCGGGCCGTCGGGCTGTGGCAAATCCACGTTGCTGCGCACGTTCAATCGCATGAACGACCTGGTGGACGGCTGCCGGGTGCAGGGCGCAATCAATCTGGACGGCCATGACATCTACACCAAGGGTGAGGACGTCGCTGAGTTGCGCCGTCGTGTCGGCATGGTGTTTCAGAAGCCTAATCCATTCCCCAAAACCATTTACGAGAACGTGGTCTACGGTCTGCGGATTCAGGGGATCAACAAAAAGCGCGTGCTCGACGAAGCAGTCGAGTGGGCGTTACGCGGCGCGGCATTGTGGGATGAGGTCAAAGACCGTCTTCATGAGTCCGCGCTGGGTCTTTCCGGTGGTCAGCAGCAACGTCTGGTGATCGCCCGCACTATCGCCGTTGAGCCTGAGGTATTGCTGCTGGATGAGCCATGTTCGGCGCTCGACCCGATTTCGACCCTCAAAGTCGAAGAACTGATCTACGAACTGAAATCCAAATACACCATTGTGATCGTTACCCACAACATGCAGCAGGCGGCGCGTGTGTCGGATTACACCGCCTTCATGTACATGGGCAAGCTGGTCGAGTTCGGTGACACCGATACGTTGTTCACCAATCCGACCAAGAAACAGACTGAAGACTACATAACCGGTCGTTACGGCTAGCACGTGCTTCGTCAGCCCTGAACCACCGCAGCGGTCTCGCAACTCATCGGACGGACATTGAGCATGATCAAAGACAGCCACACACATCACATCTCCCAGCAGTTCAATGCCGAGCTTGAAGAAGTTCGCAGCCACTTGCTGGAAATGGGCGGCCTGGTAGAAAAGCAGGTCAACGACGCAGTCACCGCACTGATCGACGCCGACTCGGGTCTGGCGCAGCGAGTACGTGAAGTTGACGACCGCATCAACCAGATGGAGCGCAACATCGATGAGGAATGCCTGCGCATTCTGGCTCGTCGTCAGCCGGCCGCGTCCGACCTGCGTTTGATCATCAGCATCTCCAAGTCGGTGATCGACCTGGAGCGCATTGGTGATGAATCGACCAAAATCGCCCGTCGCGCGATTCAGCTGTGCGAAGAAGGCGAGTCGCCACGCGGCTACGTCGAAGTGCGCCACATCGGCGATCAGGTGCGCAGCATGGTACGTGACGCCCTGGACTCGTTCGCACGCTTTGACGCGGATCTGGCGCTGTCTGTCGCTCAATACGACAAGACCATCGACCGCGAATACAAAACCGCTCTGCGCGAGCTGGTGACCTACATGATGGAAGATCCGCGTTCGATCTCCCGTGTATTGAATGTGATCTGGGTACTGCGTTCGCTGGAGCGTATCGGCGATCATGCACGCAACATCTCCGAACTGGTCATCTATCTGGTGCGCGGCACTGACGTTCGTCACTTGGGGCTCAAGCGCATGCAGGAAGAAGTTCGGGGCCGCGTCGCCGAAACTCCTCATGTTCCGGACGCACCTGACGATAAATAAGATTGCCTGCGAAAAAACGCCCGGCATCTGCCGGGCGTTTTCGTTTTCCGGTTTTCAATCGTCAAGTCGCCCGCGTACTACATGTCCCGGTGTCGTCAAACAGTTTGGTATTTGGCGAGCAGTCAGCGATGTGCTCGCCATTTGCGGTACACGCCATCAGGAGCGTCGATGAGTAAAGTCAGTGTATTGGTGGTGGATGACGCACCGTTCATTCGTGACCTGGTAAAAAAGGGACTGCGCAACGCCTTTCCTGGCGTCGCCCTGGAAGATGCAGTCAACGGCCGCAAGGCTCAGTTGTTGCTGAGTCGCGAAGCATTCGATCTGGTGCTTTGCGACTGGGAAATGCCGGAGATGTCCGGTCTTGAACTGCTTACCTGGTGTCGCCAGCAAGACAGCATGAAGAACATGCCGTTTATCATGGTCACCAGCCGGGGCGACAAGGAAAACGTGATTCAGGCGATTCAGGCCGGCGTGTCTGATTTCATTGGCAAGCCGTTCACCAACGAGCAGCTGCTGACCAAGGTCAAAAAGGCATTACACAAGGTCGGCAAGCTGGAAGCTTTGATGACGGGCGCACCTGCTCGTTTGTCGTCTGCGTTTGCCAACGACTCTTTGGGAGCGCTGACTGGCAATCGTCCGGAAGTAGTGACGTCGTCGGCGTCTTCACCGACTCAACCGCTGATCCAGCCCACAGCGCCTGCGCCGGTCACCACCGAGCCGACGGGGCGCGGACAGGGCCAATTGCGTCTGTCGAGCGGCACTCAGTCGTGCGTGATCAAGGCGCTGAGCCTCAAGGAAGCGCTGCTGGTGGTGCGTCGCAGCGACGTCTTGCCTCAGATTCTTGAAGGTGCCGTGCTCGATCTGGAGCAGGGCGAAAACGCCGAGATCGCGCGTTTGAACGGTTACCTGCACGCCATCGTCGCGTTCGAGCAAAAACCCGACAGCGACTGGCTGCAACTGACCTTCCGATTCGTCGATCAGGATGCGCAAAAAATGGATTACCTGTCGCGCCTGATCGCGCGGGGTACGGCGCAGAAGCACTTTATTCCCGGGGCTTGATTCTCCACTGCTTGACCATCGCTCTTCTGTAGGAGCGAACTTGTTCGCGAGACGGTTTACCGGATACATCGCATCCACCGCCTCGCCAACAAGTTGGCTCCTGCAGTTATGCCTGCGACGAAATACCGTGGGGGATGCATAGAAATTGCAAATCCTCGCACATCAGCCGCTGACGCGATTTCCTTGACGCTCGGTGTGTTGCCGATTGATACGCATGAGTCCTCATCTGTAGACATCGCTGTTAGGCTGGCCTCCATTCGTCAACAACTCAGATATATTTCCGATGCTCGAGCGCTTGCTGATCGTATGTGCCTTGCTGCTGACCGCTCAATCGGCCGGGGCGGTCACCATCTACAAATACACCGATGCCAATGGCGTCGTGTCTTTTACCGATCATGCGGTGCCTGGCGCAGCGGTGATGAAATTGCGCGAGCGGATGGTCGAACACATCGACCAGCAAGTGCGTCTGAACGTCAAAAAAGAGAAGGGCACCGACAGCCTATACGTGCGTAACGACTTGTACGCGCCGGTGGAGGTCGAGCTGAAATTGTCCGGCGTAAAAAACGTGCTGGGCGTTGCCGATCAAGTCATTCGACGCACCGTCCCGGCTCGCAGCAGCGAGCGTCTTATCGCTTTGAGCCCCAAGCAGGTCGGAAAGGGTATGAGCTACAAACCCAGCTTGCGCTCCATCGTTGGTGATCCGCAGCGCAGCAGCAACTCGTTGGCTTATCGCTATCCGCTGCCGTGGGTCGGTGGGCCGTTTCGCCTGAGCCAAGGGCCGAATGGGGGTTATAGCCATTTCGGTGCCAAGAGCCGTTACGCAATGGACATCGCCATGCCCGAAGGCACGCCGATCATTGCGGCGCGCAGCGGTACGGTGATCAAGACGGAAAACGGCCAGACCGGTAGAGGCGCGAACCCCTCAGGCAACTTCGTGCGGGTGTTGCACGACGACGGCACCATGGGCGTTTATCTGCACTTGATGCAGGGCTCGGTGGTGGTCAAGGAAGGGCAGCGGGTGGCGGTGGGCAGCGCGTTGGGTCGATCAGGCAATACCGGCAACAGCACCGGGCCGCACCTGCACTTTGTAGTGCAGCGCAACGTCGGGCTGGCGCTGGAATCGATCCCCTACGAATTCGCCCAACCGGTGCAGAGCCTGCCGAACTTCGCGGTGGGCGGGAATTGAACGGATCACCGTGATCAACTGTATGAGCGCGCTTGCCCGCGATGGCGGCGTGTCAGTCGCCTCATCGGTAGCTGATTCACCGCTTTCGCGGGCAAGCGCGCTCCTACAACGGATGTTCGTTGAAACGAACGCGATCAATCCAGCTTCAACACCTTGGCCAGCACGATCTTCGGGCCTTTCATCTTTTTGATGATGATGCGCAGGCCTTCGACTTCCATGACCTCTTCTTCTTCCGGCACGCGTTTGAGGCTGTCGTAGATCAATCCCGCCAGCGTCTCGGCCTCTACGTGGTCCAGATCGATGCCCAGCAGGCGCTCGACCTTGAACAACGGCGTGTCGCCACGCACCAGCAGCTTGCCTGGTTGATAGGCGAGGATGCCGCGCTCGGCCTTGCGGTGTTCGTCCTGAATGTCACCCACCAGCACTTCAAGGACGTCTTCCATGGTCAAGTAGCCGATGACTTTACCGTCGGCTTCTTCGACCAGCGCAAAGTGCGCGCCGCCCTGACGGAACTGCTCCAGCAAACGAGACAGCGGCATGTGCTTGGACACCCGCTCCAGCGGACGCGTCAGTTCTGCCAGGTTGAACGATTCGGGCATGTGGTCCAGCGCAGCCAGTTCCAGCAGCAGATCCTTGATGTGCAGCAGACCGACGAACTCTTCGCGGTCCGCGTCATACACCGGGTAGCGGCTGAACTTGTGGCGACGAAACAGCGCCATGATTTCCTTTAGCGGAGCGTTGCAGTCCAGCGTGACCAGGTCTTCGCGGGAGTTGGCCCAGTCGACGACTTCCAGCTCGCCCATTTCCACGGCAGAGGCCAATACGCGCATGCCTTGATCGCTCGGATCTTGACCACGGCTGGAGTGCAGAATCAATTTCAGTTCTTCGCGGCTGTAATGATGCTCATGGTGTGGGCCGGGTTCGCCTTGGCCAGCAATGCGCAAAATGCCGTTGGCACTGGCGTTGAGCAGGTAGATTGCCGGGTACATCGCCCAATAGAACAGGTACAGCGGCACAGCGGTCCACAGCGACAGCAATTCGGGCTTGCGAATGGCCCACGACTTGGGCGCCAGTTCACCGACCACGATGTGCAGGTACGAAATCATGAAAAACGCGGAGAAAAACGAAACGCCTTTCACCACTTCCGGCGATTGCACGCCCAGGGTTTCCAGCAACGGCGCCAGCAGATGCGCGAACGCAGGTTCCCCGACCCAGCCCAGACCCAGCGACGCCAGGGTGATACCCAGCTGGCAGGCGGAGAGGTAGGCGTCGAGCTGACTGTGGACGGTGCGCAGGATGCGGCCGCGCCAGCCGTTCTTTTCGGCGATGGATTCAACCCGGGTCGAACGCAGTTTGACCATGGCGAACTCTGCGGCAACGAAGAAGCCGTTGAGCAGGACCAGAATTATTGCGAAAAGAATCATGCCGAAGTCGGCAAAAATGGAGGCGAGGCTTAAACCAGGGGAAGGGTCCATGATGGAGTTTTGCGGGTTCCGTATGATCAAAAAAGGGGCGTGCCGGCCAGGAATGGCGGGCACAAGAGGCGCAATTTAGCGGCTATCCGCCAGCTTGGCTAGGCTTTGGTCATTTGGATCGGCGGGAAGTTGCAGATAAACACGCTGCCTTTGCCGATCACGCTGTTGATCTCCAGTGTCGCGCGGTGACGCAACAACACATGTTTGACGATCGCCAGCCCCAGGCCCGTGCCCCCGGTGTTGGAGGCCCTGCTGGAATCAACCCGGTAAAAACGCTCGGTCAGGCGCGGCAAATGCTTGCTGTCGATGCCGATTCCGGAGTCCTGAACGCTTAAATGCGCGCCGCGTCCGTCGGTCCACCAGCGCACGCGGATCTTGCCTTCGGCCGGTGTGTATTTCACGGCATTGAAAATCAGGTTGGAAAACGCACTGCGCAACTCAGGTTCGCTGCCTTTGAGCCTCGTCTCGTCTTCGACTTCAAGGGTGATCTGCTGATTCTTGCTGCCGGACAACGCCTGCGCATCGTTGACAATGCTGCGCAGCAACGCCGGAACTTCCACCGGCTGGTTATCGGACGGGTAATCGGTGGCTTCCAGCTTGGCCAGCAACAGCAGGTCATTGAGCAGCGTCTGCATGCGCCCGCCTTGCTGGTGCATCTGCTGCAAGGCGCGAACCCAGCGCGGGTTCACTTCCTCAACGTTATCCAGCAGCGTTTCCAGATAGCCGCAGATCACTGTCAGCGGCGTGCGCAGCTCATGGGAAACGTTGGCCACGAAGTCTTTTCGCATCTGCTCTAGCTGATGAATCCGCGTGACGTCGCGCACCAGCATCAGATGCTCGTTGTTGCCGTACCGGGTTATCAGCAATTGGATGCGCAGCCGCTCGCTCACAGGCGAAGGGATTTCCAGCGGCTCGGCGTAGTTGTTTTGTTCGAAGTACTCTTTGAAGCGTGGGTGACGAACCAGGTTGGTGACTGGCTGGCCGCTATCCTGAGGAGTCTTGAGGCCCAGCAACGTTTCGGCAGCGCGGTTCCACCATTCCAGGTTGCCCTCGCTGTCGAGCATGATCACCGCGTCGCGCAGGGCGGCGGTGGATTCCTGAACCCGATCGATGACCGCTTGCAGACGCCCGCGCACACGCATGTCGCGGCGTTGCAGGTGATAAATGCTGTCGAAGACTTCGCCCCACAGGCCGTAGCCGTCAGGCGGTGGCTCGTCAGCCTTGTGATGGCGCAGCCAGTCGTGCAGGCGCAACAGCTGCTTTAGTGTCCAGGCCAGATACAGCGCGAGCGCGATTGCCAGGCACCAACCATAGTGCCCGCTGATCAGCCCAGCCAGCAGCGCAGCCGTAACCAATAGCAGCAGATGGCGAATCAGCGTGCCGTGCCAGTTGTGATTCAATTAAAACGCGTCCTTGTCGTGAGCGAACTGCAGGCAATCGCCCCAAAAGTTTTTTCAGCTTTTGGTAGAAAAGCGATAGCCGGTGCCGCGCACGGTTTGTACCAGATTCTCGTAGGCATCGCCGAGGGCTTTGCGCAGGCGACGAATATGAACATCGACGGTGCGCTCCTCGACATAGACGTTGCCGCCCCAAACCTGATCGAGCAATTGCCCGCGAGTGTAGGCGCGTTCCTGGTGCGTCATGAAAAATTGCAGCAAACGGTATTCGGTGGGGCCCATTTCAGCGGGCTTGCCGTCGATGGTCACACGGTGGCTGATCGGGTCGAGCAACAGGCCGCCGACCTCGATAGGAGACTCGCCATCGGTTGGGCCGGCACGACGCAACACGGCTTTGAGGCGAGCGACCAGCTCACGGGGGGAGAAGGGCTTGGTAATGTAATCATCGGCGCCGACCTCAAGACCCTGGATCTTGTTGTCCTCTTCACCTTTGGCGGTGAGCATGATGATCGGAATGTCGCCGGTGAGTTCGTCGCGCTTTAGGCGGCGCGCCAGTTCGATGCCTGAAGTGCCCGGCAGCATCCAGTCAAGGAGGATAAGGTCCGGTTTGCGGTCGACGATGATGGCGTGAGCTTGTTGCGAATTCTCAGCCTCCATGCAGTCGTAGCCGGCCATTTCCAATGCAACGGCGATCATTTCGCGAATCGGCGCTTCGTCGTCAACGATCAGAATGCTCCTGCCCACCATGCCTCGAACCTCTTGTCATTTAACTGTCTTGGGGCGCATTAGATAACGGAATTATTGCAGTCGTGTGACAGGTTGTTGAGTCGCTGGCGGCAAAGCGCGGTCTAGAGCTAAGCTTGAGGTCTTGTCCTACAACAATGTTGTCCAACAACGAATACAAAAAGAGGATTCATCTGATGGCCAAATTTTCATCTTCCCTTATGGGCCTGCTCGCTGCTGCGGCCCTCGCGTCGTCCGGCCTTGCATTTGCCGCAGAGCCTGCGATGACACAGGACGGTATCCTGGTCGACCATAAAGGCATGACGCTGTACACGTTCGACAAAGACATTTCAGCTGGCAAATCTGTCTGCAATGACCAATGTGCGACCAATTGGCCTCCGCTGACTGCATTGGCGACCGATAAATCCGTTGGCGACTGGACCGTGATCAAACGCGACGATGGCGCATCGCAGTGGGTGTACAAAGGCAAAGCGCTGTACTACTTCAAAAACGACAAAGCAGCGGGCGATAAAACGGGCGATAACAAAGGTGATGTCTGGCACGTTGCCAAACCCTGAGCCACATGCCCGAATGAATTGCGCTGGCCTTACGGTCAGCGCATGGCGTAATCCACTACGATCCCCACAAAAATAGCCAGCCCTGCCCAATGGTTATGCAAGAAAGCCTTGAAACACGCTTGAGGTTCTCTGTTGCGCGTCGACCAGAACTGCCAGGCGAAACATCCCGCCGCCACAATCAATCCGATAAAAAAGTACAAACCCAACTCAAAACGCGCGCCAGCCAACATCAGGCAGCCGAGCGCCAGTAACTGCAGCGTGATGATGATCACCCGGTCGGCATCGCCAAACAGGACGGCGGTAGATTTCACGCCGATCTTCAAATCGTCTTCGCGATCGGTCATCGCATAATAGGTGTCGTACCCGACAGTCCACAGCAGATTGGCGATGTACAGCAACCAGGCGGCGGCAGGCAGGTTGCCGGTCTCGGCCGTGAACGCCATCGGCATGCCCCACGAGAACGCCGCGCCAAGTACAACCTGCGGGTAATAGGTGTAGCGCTTCATAAACGGATAACACGCCGCCAGCGCAAGGCCGCCGAAAGACAGCCAGATCGTCGTGGAGTTGGTCAGCAGTACCAGCAAAAAGCTCAACCCCACCAGAATCGCAAACAGCACCAGCGCTTCTTTGCTGCTGACTTTGCCGCTCACCAACGGGCGTTGCTCGGTCCGTTTCACGTGGCCGTCGACTTTGCGGTCGGCGAAATCATTGATCACGCAGCCCGCCGCTCGCATCAGGAACACGCCAATGACGAAAATCAACACGTTCGCCAGAGAGGGCGAACCCTTGCCAGCAATCCACAGCGCCCACAGCGTTGGCCACAACAGCAGATAAATGCCGATGGGTTTGTCGATACGGGTCAGTTGAACGAAATCCCATGCGCGTGGGTTCAGGCGATTGAGCGATTTGAGCAGAGAGACGTACATCAGCGGTGCTCCGCAGTGACGGGATCGACAGGTTCAAAGACGTGCCACAGCGTGGGCAGAAAGACTTCAGCGACCAGAATGCTCAAGCTCGCGCGACTGAAGCACGAGCGTCTTGCCCACAGCCCATCTTGCGCGTCTTCGGCGGGCAACCAGTTGGCAGGGTAGCGGCAAACCTGCATCGGGCCACGTTGAAACGCCTCGTCGCTGAACAGCAGTTCGCCCAGCGAGCGGGTGCCGAGTTCATCCATGTGCAAGCCGTCTTGCTCAAGCGCACGGCGAGCGGCGACGCTGCGTGCAAAGACCCACTTTTCGCCATGACCACGCAGATACACTTCCCTGACCCAGCCTTCGCTGTTGTCAGCGAGGTCGAGCGCTGCGCATTCATCGGGGCGCAGGGGCTGCCAGCCTTCATGCAGCGGCGTGACGCTGAAGCGGTTTTCGCTCAGGCGTGTGAGGCGGCGGGTAAGTGAGTCTTCATTGAAGAGCCAGTCGAGAATCACCGGAGTGGGCGCGTCGATCAAGTGATCGCGCAGGCGCCATTGCGGGGTCGCAGGTGGGAGATTTTGCTGGGTCACGGCGGGCAGTTATTGTCAGCAATCGAGGCGGCGAGCTTAACATGATTGACGGTTTGGACCGACGCTCTGCGTCAGGCCTTAACGTCGATGACGCTTGCGTCAAAGCCTTGTGATCAGTAAAACGCCCTGACTCAGTCAAAAAATAGGCGGCGACGCGAAGAGACTGGGCGCGCGAAGCCCGCCTGAGCACATTAAGCCGTGAGAGAACCGACCGATGAAAAAGTGGCAATGCATTGTTTGTGGCCTGATTTATAACGAAGCCGATGGTTGGCCGGATGACGGCATTGCGCCTGGCACCCTCTGGCAAGACGTCCCCGAAGACTGGCTCTGCCCGGACTGCGGCGTCGGCAAAATGGATTTCGAAATGATCGAAATCGGCTGATCCTTCAAACCGCACCTACCAGGCTCTACACAGGAGATACGAACGAATGAATGCCCCCGTTGTGATCATCGGCACCGGCCTTGCGGGTTACAACCTGGCTCGGGAGTTTCGCAAGCTCGATGCCGAAACGCCGCTGTTGCTGATCACCGCTGACGACGGCCGTTCGTACTCCAAGCCGATGTTGTCCACCGGCTTCGGCAAGAACAAGGAAGCCGATGGCCTGAGCATGGCAGAGCCCGGCGCAATGGCCGATCAGCTTAAGGCCGAAGTGCGCACGCACACGCGTATCAGCGGCATCGACCCGGGCCACAAGCGTTTGTGGATCGGCGAGGAAGCGGTGGAATATCGAGACCTGATTCTGGCGTGGGGCGCGGAAACTGTCCGGGTGCCGGTGCAGGGCGATGCCAGCGATGCAATTTTTCCGATCAATGACCTTGAAGACTACGCGCGCTTTCGTCTGGCGGCCGCCGGTAAACGCCGGGTTCTGATTCTTGGCGTTGGCCTGATTGGCTGCGAGTTCGCCAATGATTTGATATCCGGCGGCTACGAAGTCGATCTGGTGGCGCCGTGCGAGCAGGTCATGCCGACGCTGCTGCACCCGGCGGCGGCGAATGCGGTGCAAACGGGGCTGGAAGGTCTTGGTGCACGTTTTCACCTGGGGCCGGTGCTCACGCGCTTGCTGCGCACCGAGCAAGGGCTGGAAGCGCATCTGTCCGATGGCGAAGTGGTGCGGTGTGATGTGGTCGTGTCGGCCATCGGGTTGCGCCCGCGGGTTGATCTGGCTGCGGCGGCAGGTCTGGAAATAGGCCGCGGGGTTGTGGTTGACCGTTACCTGCAGACGTCCCATGCCAACATCTATGCCCTGGGTGATTGCGCCGAAGTGGATGGCCTGAATCTGCTCTACGTCATGCCGTTGATGAATTGTGCACGTGCATTGGCGCAAACCCTCGCGGGAACACCGACAGCGGTCAAATACGGGCCGATGCCAGTCACTGTTAAAACGCCGGTTTGCCCATTGGTTGTTTCGCCTCCACCCAAAGGTGCTGAAGGCGTTTGGAGCGTTGAGGGGCAGGGCGCGGACATCAAAGCGCTGTGCCGCGATGCTGATGGCAATCTGTTGGGTTACGCGCTTACCGGCACTGCGGTCATGGAGAAACTGGCGCTGAACAAGGCGTTACCTGCGCTGTTGGCGTAAATACCGGTCGTTCTGTCGGATAACCCGCCTTTTTGCTCCTACAAACGTCTGGCACGTACTGGCGCAGGTCTCGGCAGCATGCCATCCTCATTTCCGTCAGCCGCAACGTAGAGCCGTTGTGGCAGCCTGCTCGCTGCTCAGGACGAGTAGCACGGCACATAACAACAAAAAACTGTAAATGAGGCTTCATATGCGTAAACCAGAACTCGCAGCCGCCATCGCTGAAAAAGCAGATCTCACCAAAGAACAAGCCAATCGCGTACTCAACGCCGTCCTTGAAGAAATCACCAATGCTTTGCACAAAAAGGACAGCGTCACCCTTGTTGGTTTTGGTACGTTCCTGCAGCGCCATCGCGGCGCACGCACAGGCAAAAACCCCCAAACCGGTGAGCCGGTGAAGATCAAAGCAAGCAACACTGTGGCATTCAAACCGGGCAAGTTTCTGAAAGACAGCGTTAACCCGTAAGCTGCTCGGCGCCTTAGCGGGAGGCGCAGAGCGAGGAAAGTGGGCATATCAATAAACATTGAATGCCCCTTTTTTATGCCTGCGATTCAATACCTGCGAACGGCCTGAAACGCCACTTTGCGACTGATCGGTTCTGCCTGCGACTAGCTCATTCAAGCCCGCTACACTGCGACGCGGTCGCAACATCCAGACCGGTCACGTTGAGAGCCACGCGCATGAAGTTTCGTTTTCTATTGTGGATGCTGGGTGTGCTGATGGCCCGCGCCAGTCGCAACAATCCGGCGTTCCAGCAGCAACTGGTGGGCAAAGATCTGACGTTTCAGCTGCAAACGTTCGACGGCAAGGTCGCCCGGCATTTCATTGTCCAAAATCAGCGCGTCAGCAGCCGCAGCGGCGTAGTGCCGGAGCCTGCGTTTTCCATTGCGTTCAAAGATGCCGCGTTCGGCTTCGCCGCGCTGCAAGCGACGAACAAGCAACTGGCGTTCATGCAGGGGATTCAGGACAAAGACATTCTGGTGAAGGGCAACACCGGCCTGGTGATGTGGTTTCAGGGCCTGATGAAGTACTTGAAGCCAAGGAAGAAAAAGTAAGCGCCCGCACGAAAGTCCTTTAGGAACGAACTTGTTCGCGAGAGCCCAGAGCTGCATCAACCGTGAGACCGCCTCGCCAACTAGTTGGCTCCTACAGAACAGTCCGCGGAGCCAACGGTGGTCGTTATCAGTGAAACTGCGCAGCCAGTTCGCGCAGCAGCGTTTCTGCTTCGAGCACTTTATGCACAACGTCGTCCGCTTTCTCACGGGACAGCTCCAAACGCTCGAACAGCTCATCCGGGATGCTTTCAACAGGGCCGGAGCCGATGCCTTGTTTTCTCAGCAAGCTGACTGCCATGAACACCAGATTGGCGTACGCCGCGTGTTCGCCGTCGTAATGCGGGTCGTGCTGGAAGCGTAATGCAGTGGACAATTCTTCGGGCATATCCCAGCTGCGCATAAGCCAGGCGCCAATCTGTTCACGGGTAATGCCCAGCAGGTGTTGCTCGACAAAACTGTGATGCAGATGCGGATTGACCTCGATCTGGCGGCAGATCAGCGAGAAATGCGGCGGGAACACGTGTGCCAGCAGCAGATAGCCGAAATTATGCAGCAGGCCCGCCAGGTAAGTCAGACCGTTCTCCGGACGCTTGGCCCGTGGCATTGCGCGGGTCAAGCCTTCAATGACCGCTGCGGTGTAGATTGACTGTTGCCAATACGGCGTCGTGTGTTGCGGCTGATCTTTGGGCAGACTCAGGGTTTTGCCCAGGGCCAGGCCCAGCGCCAGGTTGATTACCAGGTCAAAGCCCAACACCCGCACGATCGCGTCTTCAACCGAGCGAATCTTGCCGGCAGAACCGTAATAAGGGGACGACGCCCAGCTGACGACTTGCGCGGCCAGGGAAGGATCGGTTTCAACCACCCCGGTGATGTCGTCGATGGTCGCATCAGGATCGACACGCAATTTGATGATCTTCTGCGCCGTGTCGGCCAAGGGCGGAATCTCCACCGTCGCTTCCAGGCGCTGCTGAATGCGGCGAGCGGTGAAGTCCTGCATCGCTTTGGTGATTTCCTTACGGTCATCATCCGGGCGGTCGAGGTTAGGTTGAACAGATGTCACCGGCTCGCCGAAGCGTGCGGCACTGGCTTTGCTCAAAAGGCTTTTGAAGTCATCGCAGCTGATTTCCAGCAATAAGCCTGGCTCGCCCGAGTCGATCAGCAGTAGCGGCTCCTGAAGAATGCGCTCTTCGTACAGGCAAGGCGCCCCTGTCAGCGCCGGTAAACCCGGCAGCATGCGCAGATTGTGTTTGCCCAGCATCTGCTCGATGCGGTCCTGCGACACCGCCGTTAATTTGCGGCCTGTCAGTTCTGTGATGCGATTGAGGTCCAACAGGTGGTTCTTGGGGAACAGGATCAGCAGCGCACCCACCGCATCGTCCACCAGAACCGCCTGGATCTTCTGCGCTGCCGGGATTTTTTCGTCGTCCATGACTTCGCGATAATTGATGGCCAATTTGCCAAGCAACTGTCGGATGACAGACGGGGCTTGAAGGGTTGCGTCGACGTGGGCAACTTCTGTCATGGTATGGATCCAAGTTCCTACAATCGTTGGAGTATAACCAGCTTAATTGTTGTCAGGGTGAGGCCGTAACGGATTGCGTTTACTGCTTCACACTTGGCCGTATTGCTGGCCATGGCGCAGCCATCGCTCGAGCAAGGGGCTGACGTGCTGGGGCCATCTTTCGATCAACGCTTGCGCAGCGTCTCTGACGGCTGGCAGCAGATCTGCATCGCGCATCAGATCTGCAACTTTGAACTGAAGAAGGCCGGTCTGCCGGGTGCCAAGCATCTCACCGGGGCCCCTGAGTTCGAGGTCTTTCTCGGCGATCACGAAGCCATCGTTGGTTTCACGCATGATGCCCAGCCGCTGACGACCTATCTGCGACAGTGGCGGGTGATACAGCAGCACGCAATGGCTCGCCGCGCTGCCTCGTCCGACCCGACCGCGCAATTGGTGCAGTTGCGCCAGGCCCAGTCGCTCCGGGTTTTCGATAATCATCAGGCTGGCGTTGGGCACGTCGACACCCACTTCAATTACGGTTGTCGCGATCAGCAGTTGCAAAACGCCTTGCTTGAACTCGCCCATCACCGCCGCTTTCTCGGCAGGTTTCATGCGGCCGTGAATCAAACCGACGCGCAATTCTCCCAACGCACTGGTCAACTCCTCAAAGGTGGTTTCGGCGGCCTGACAGGTCAGCTCCTCGGACTCCTCAATCAGCGTACAGACCCAATACGCCTGACGGCCTTCGGCGCAGGCGTTTCGTACGCGCTCAACCACTTCAATGCGGCGGCTGTCGACTACCAGCACCGTATTGACGGGCGTACGGCCCGGCGGCAGTTCGTCGAGGATCGAGGTGTCGAGGTCGGCGTACGCGCTCATTGCCAAGGTGCGTGGGATCGGCGTGGCGGTCATGATCAACTGATGCGGACACATCCGGCCGCCCACGCCTTTTTTGCGCAGCGCCAGACGTTGTTGCACGCCAAAGCGGTGCTGCTCGTCGATGATCACCAGCGCGAGGTTTTTGAACTGCACTTCGTCCTGGAAAAGCGCGTGGGTGCCGACGACCATGGGCGTGCCGGTAGCGATTTGCTCAAGGGACGTCGCTCGCGCCTTGCCTTTAAGCTTGCCCGCCAGCCAGGCGGTTTCAATGCCTAAAGGCTCAAGCCAGCGCTTGAAGTTGATGAAGTGCTGCTCGGCGAGGATTTCGGTGGGCGCCATTAACGCCACCTGATAGCCCGCCTCCAGTGCCTGCAATGCAGCCAGTGCAGCGACCACGGTTTTACCGGCGCCGACGTCGCCCTGAATCAGGCGCAGCATCGGCTCGTGTTGACTGAGGTCGTAGGCGATTTCATTGCCGACTCGTGTTTGCGCGCCAGTGGGCGGGAAACCGAGATTGGCGAGGAACTGCTTTGGCAGCTTCTTGGCTTTGGGCAAAGCAGGCGCCTGCTGCGAGCGCAAACTTTCGCGCAAGCGCTGTTGCGACAGCTGGTGGGTCAGCAGCTCTTCAAACGCCAGGCGGTGCTGAGCCCAGTGATGACCCAGGGCCAACTCTTCAACGTCGGCATCGGCAGGCGGATGGTGCAGATATCGAATGGCTTCATCGAGCGGCGCGAGCTGATAGTCGCGAGCCAGCTCCTCTGGCAACCAGTCGGGCAGGCTTTGCGGGCCGAGCATTGTCAGGCTTTGCTGGCACAACTGACGCAGGCGCTGCTGGGTCAGGCCTTCAGTGGTGGGGTAAATCGGCGTCAGCGTCACGTCCACAGGCGGCGGCTCGTCGCCGGTAAGCGCGCGATATTCCGGGTGATAAATCTCCAGTCCCGACGCACCGGGACGGGCTTCACCGTAGCAGCGCACATGGGTGCCGCGTTTGAGGCCGTCTTTCTGTGCGTTGCTGAAGTGATAGAAACGCAGGCTCAACACGCCCGTGCCATCACCCAGTCGGACTAACAGACTGCGGCGTTTGCCCATCACCACATCAGTGCCGCTGACTACACCTTCGATCACTGCGTCTTGCCCCGGCCGCAGTTGGCCGATAGGGACAACGCGGGTTCGATCCTGATAGCGCAGCGGCAAGTGGAACAGGACGTCCTGAATGTTCTCCAGTCCGACCTTCGCCAGTTTCTCAGCCATGGCCTCGCCGACGCCCTTGAGCGCCGTCACCGAGACGTGGGACAGCTCTGTCATACCGCCTGCTTAACTTGCTTGTGCTTTGGGTTTGGCAACCGAACACAGGCGAATCGAATCAGCGAGGATCTCGATAGCTTTCGGCCGAGGGAAGCTGGCGCGCCAGGCAATCGCAACCGTGCGGAACGGCACGGGCGGCGACAGTGGACGCACTTCAATTACGCCAGGCGCGTAGTGGTGGCTGTCGACTGCGGACATCGGCAGGATCGAAACGCCAAGCCCGGAAGCGACCATGTGGCGAATGGTTTCCAGCGAACTGGATTCCACCGTCGTGTGCTTGGCGCTGTCGCCACCCTTGACCAGAGTCGGGCAGGCTTCGAGGACTTGATCGCGGAAACAATGCCCTTCACCGAGCAGCAGCAGGCTCTTGTCGTTGAGCGCGGACGCATCGATGGTCGCTTTCTGCGTCCACGGATGATCGGCCGGCATCAGCACATAAAAGGGTTCATCGTAGAGCGGGAGGGTCAGGACGTCTGACTCGTTGAATGGCAGCGCGATGATGATCGCGTCCAGTTCACCGTTGCGCAGTTTGTCGCGCAGGACGTGGGTAAAGTTTTCTTCGATGTACAACGGCATTTGCGGGGCGACCCGATGCAGTTGCGGGATCAAATGCGGAAACAGGTAAGGACCTACGGTATAGATCGCGCCGACTTTGAGCGGTGCGGTCAGCTGGTTCTTGCCGGTTTGCGCCAGTTCACGAATGCCTTGCGCCTGCTCTAGCACTTTTTGTGCTTGAGCGACGATGCCCTCGCCAACCGGCGTCAGACGTACCGCACTCTTGCTGCGCTCAAAAATCAGCACGCCGAGTTCATCTTCCAGTTTCTTCACGCCAACCGACAGCGTGGGCTGGCTGACGTGGCAGCGCTCGGCCGCATGGCCGAAATGCTGCTCTTGGGCGAGGGTAACGATATAGCGCAATTCTGTAAGGGTCATAGCGTGCGTCCATGAAGTTGCGGCCCCAGCATAGCGGGTGCAATCGATAGACGCACGTTATCAACCCCTTCGGTGTAACAAAATCAAGATTTCAACGTTTATCCAGGGAATAAACGAAGGGCGCGACGATTTCAACCGAGCCATTGTTGAGCAGTTCTGCGGGTGGTTTAGGCAGTGGCTGCGCGCGACGGATCATTTCCAGGGTGGCTCGATCAAGTGATGCGCTGCCCGATCCTCCAGAAATCTCGTAGGAAAGCACGTTGCCGTCCTTGTCGACCACGAATCGAAGTCGGCTGGTGCCCTGCGTGCCGCGACGACGGGCGTCTTCCGGATACCGCTTGAATTTGCTCAGGTGACGCAGCAAATCTCCCTGCCAGCTTGGCAATGCGTTGCTCGGCGGACTTGGCGGTGCAACCTGCGGCGCAGCTGATTTTTCTGGCTTGGCGTTGGAAGGCGGTGTTTCTACCGGCTTTTCGTCGGCAGGTTTTTCTTCCTTCGGTGGTTCAACCTTCTTCACCGGTTTGGGCGGCTGTGGTTTTGGCTTGGGCTTGACCGGTTTAGGGACTGCGATTTCCGGCTTTGGCGCTTCGACAATTGGAGGAAGAGGCAATTCTTCTTCCGGCGCGGGCGGCTGTGGCGGCTGCACGACTTTAGGCGGAGGCGGTGGCGCGGGCTCAGGAATTGGCGCCAGCTCGACCATCATGGCGGCCGGCTGCAACTCGATGGCCTGAGAGGTGGGCCAGCGCAAAGCGACGATGATCGCAATGGCATGCACCGCCAGCACCAACAACAGACTACCGCTATAGCGCGTCAGTTTTTGGCGCGTACTGATCATTTCTTACCAACCGTCTCAAGACCGACCAGCCCGACTTTCAAGTAACCTGCTCCGCGCAGAGCGTTCATGACTTCCATCAGATCGCCGTAATCCACGCCTTTGTCAGCCTGGAAGAAGATCGTCGTGTCTTTCTTGCCTTTGGTCTTGGCGTCGAGCGTTGGGCCGATCAGCTCACGCGCAACCTTCTCGTCGCCCAGATACAGGCTCTGATCGGCTTTGACGCTGAGGAAGATTGGTTTCTCAGGTCGGGGTGCCGGTTTCGCCGTGGAGGCAGGCAGGTCGACTTTGATGTCCACTGTCGCCAAAGGCGCCGCCACCATAAAGATGATCAGCAGGACCAACATCACGTCGATAAACGGCGTGACGTTGATTTCGTGGTTCTCGGCGAGATCGTCGCCGCTGTCATTCAGATGCAGGCCCATGGCTTACCCCATTTTTACCATGTGCGGCGGCTGGCTGCGTTCGACGGCAGGCTGGTGGTCCAGGTCGCGACTGACCAGCAATAGAACCTGCGCCGAAGCGTCAGAAACCTGTGCCTTGTACCCGGCGATGGAGCGGGCGAATACGTTGTAGATGACCACTGCAGGAATCGCCGCCACCAGACCCAGCGCCGTTGCAAGCAAGGCCTCGGCAATGCCTGGAGCTACGACGGCGAGGTTAGTGGTCTGGGTTTTCGCGATGCCGATGAAGCTGTTCATGATGCCCCATACGGTACCGAACAGGCCGACAAACGGGGCAGTCGAACCGATCGTGGCGAGTACGCCGGTGCCCATGCTCATATTGCGGCCACACGCTGCAACCAGACGTTCAAGACGGAAGCTCACGCGCTCTTTGATGCCCTCGCGCTCGCGGGCGTTGGCTGATAAGCGCATCTCTTCCAGGGCGTCATGCACCAGCAGATTGGCCAGAGTGCCTTGTTTGCTGGCGCTGACACTGGCTTCATCCAGGGTACGGGCTTTTTTCAGATTGGCGATTTCGCCGCGCAGACGACGCTTGGCGCCTAGCAGCTCAAAGCCTTTGGAGATCCAGATGGTCCAGGTGATGATCGAGGCAATTGCCAGACCGATCATCACCGCTTTAACGACCACGTCTGCGTTTTTATACATGCCCCAAGGCGACAGATCGTGTGACATGCCCAGGCTGTTGTCTTCTGGCGCTGCGTCCAGGGCTTCAACTGGAGCGACAGGCGCTTGAACGCCCGGGGCTGCGTTGGTGTCAATCGGAGCAGTAGCAGGCGCTGCTGATTGTGCGGCGGGAGGCTGAGTCGGTGCAGTCGCGTCGGCAAGGGCGACCGGCATCAGCGTCAGGCTGAACACGACTGCTGCGATACCGCGAATAGCACGTGGCAGGCGTGGAAGCTTGATAGGCGAAGCGGGAGACTGAATAGGTATCATGCTGACCGGACCTGATATGAAAAAATAGGGGTTCGTTCTGTAAGCGTCACACCAGCCCGAGGCGAGCGGAGGAGAACAAAGGGCCAGTATTATTGCAAGTAATTCTCGTTAACGAAAGTAACAGAGTCTCTTTTTTTCCTTCAGTCGCGTTTCGCAGGTCAGTTATTGCACCGCTTTATCGGATCAAACGGACTTTTTTTGGAGATATCACATGGTGGCCCCGTGCGTATTGATTGCTGGTTGCGGCGATATTGGCAGTCGTCTCGCTACGCAACTCTTGGCTCATGATTGGACTGTTTTTGGTTTGCGCCGCTCGATAGGACGACTGCCAAATGGCGTAGTCGGGGTCAGCGCGGATCTGTTCGATGCCCGAATGCCGGAGCAATGGCCTGACGGTCAGATCGACTATCTGGTGTATTGCGCGACGCCTAGCGAGCGGGATGAGGCGGGCTATCGGGCTGCCTATGTCGACGGCTTGCGTCACGTGCTCGACTGGACACAGCGCAGCGGGCAGAGACCGAAACGGTTGATTTTCGTTTCCAGCAGCAGCGTCTACGGGCAGCAACAGGGCGAGTGGGTAGACGAGACGTCACTGACCGAGGCAAGCGGGTTTTCCGGGCAAATCATGCTTGAGGCCGAGCAGGTGGCGCTGCGCAGTGATTTGCCAGCAAGTGTTGTCCGGCTTACCGGCATTTATGGGCCGGGTCGCAGCGATCTGATGAACAGAGTGCGTCAGGGTTATAGCGTGGCGGTCACCCCGCCTTTATATGGCAATCGCATCCACGCTGACGACGCGGCGGGGCTATTGGCCTTTTTGCTATTGGCGGATGCGCGCAGTGTGCCGCTGGAGGATTGCTACATCGGTGTAGATGATGCGCCCGATCCTTTGGCCGACGTGGTCGACTGGATGCGTCATCGACTGGGCGTTACGCAGTGGTCTGAAGAGAGCAGCATTCGGCGGGCGGGGAGCAAGCGTTGCAGTAATGCACGGGCTAAAGCACTGGGCTGGACGCCGCGTTATCCGAGTTATCGGGAAGGGTATGAAGCAATGCTTGCAGAACAGGCTGTTTGATATTTCAGCGTTGCCTTGTCTGTGGGAGGGCGCTTGCTCGCGAAGATATTGCAGTTAATGCATTTGCAGCATCTTAAAAACCGCATCGCGAGCAAGCTCCCTCCCACAGTGGATCAGCTCAAAGCTTTAGTTCTTTTGCAGCAACCACTGGCTTGCACCAGGCCGCAGGTCGGGCATCTCATCCGCTTTAGCGTTGTTCACGGCCTGGAAAATCTCCAGCTGTTTGCCCTGGCGGACGAAGATGTAAGGGTTGCCCTTCTCATTTCGCTCCAGCCACATGCTGTCGTACTCGCCGCTCATGGCTGCGCAATCGCCAGCCAGGCAAAGTGCGTAACGATCATTGTTTGGCAGGCCGGATACGCTTCCGTCTGGCTGAAAGTCGACCACGCCACCTTGGCCCTCGCCCTGAACGATGGACCATTTGCCACCCAGGTAAGCGCTGTAGAGCGCGCGCTCGAAACTGGTACCAGGTTGGGCGCCTGCTGGAGCGGCCTCTTTTGGCGTCTTGAAGTGCTGCTCGGCCCCGGTGTCGCTGGCGGTTTGCACCAGTTGGTCGCCCTTGAGCGTCAGGTCTTCAAAAGAGTTGCCGTAGAAGTCGATGTGCAGCTTGCCATCTGCAGCGCTGACAATCTTGCCTTCGCTGAGCTCAAAGCCATTGGAGGCAGTTGCTTTGCCGCCTTTGGTGTCGACGTTCCATTCAAGATTGGGCCCGTAGGCCAGCAACGCCTGACGCAGGTTTCCGCCAGCAGCGGCTGCATCGATAGCGGTCTGGTTGATCCAGGTGCCATCAGGACTGCGGTTGGAATGGCTGGCGCAGCCGCTTAACAGTACGGCCAGCAGCGAGAGGGCGAACGCAACGCGCATAAACGGAGTCCTTCCTTTGCTCTAGGAGTGGCGGAGCAGGAAATGCTCCGCGAGGGATTTACTCGATAACGAGGATGGCGTCCATCTCGACCATGGCGCCTTTGGGCAACGCAGCAACGCCAATCGCGGCGCGTGCCGGATACGGTTGCTCGAAGTATTTGCCCATGATTTCGTTGACCTTGGCGAAGTGGCTCAGGTCAGTCAGGAAGATGTTGAGTTTGACAATGTCCTTGAACGAACCGCCAGCTGCTTCAGCTACCGATTTCAAGTTCTCGAACACCTGAACGGTCTGGGCTTCGAAGCCCTCGACCAACTCCATGGTTTTCGGATCGAGCGGAATCTGCCCGGACATGTAGACAGTATTGCCAGCCTTGATCGCCTGAGAGTAAGTGCCGATGGCGGCAGGCGCTTTGTCGCTGGTGATAACGGTCTTGCTCATGAAAAACTCCTGTTGTCGGGTTAGCTAGGCGCGCATGCGGGTGATGCGGATGACCCCGGTCAGGGCGCGCAGTTTCTTGATCACGCGAGCCAGATGCACGCGGTCGTGTACGCTGACCACCAGTTGGACCACGCTGATGCGACCATCGCGTTCGTCCATGCTGATTTTTTCGATGTTGCCGTCTGCCGCGTTGACACTGCTTGCCAGCAACGCGATAAGGCCGCGTTGATGTTCGAGTTCGACACGCAGCTCGACATTGAATTCGCCGGTAACGTCCTTCGCCCAGGACAGCTGGATGCATTTTTCCGGGTTATGGCGCAGCTCGCTGATGTTCCGGCAGTTATCCAGGTGTACCACCATCCCTTTGCCAGCAGACAGATGACCCACGATCGGATCGCCCGGTATCGGCGTGCAGCACTTGGCATAGCTGAGGACCAAGCCCTCTGTGCCACGAATGGCCAGCGGACTCTCAGCGTTAGGCAGTTCCTCACCTTCGCTGGCGAGCAAGCGACGCGCCACAACGTAGGCCATGCGGTTGCCCAGGCCGATGTCTTCGAGGAGATCTTCAATGACCTCGACCCGGTATTCGGCAAGAATCAGCTGCACGCGCTCGGAAGGAATTTTCTCAAGCGTGGTTTCAAATCCGTTCAGTACCTTGTTCAGCAGGCGCTCGCCCAGGCTGATGGATTCGGAGCGACGTTGCAGCTTGAGGGCGTGACGAATATGCGTACGCGCCTTGCCGGTGACCACGAAGTTCAGCCAGGCCGGATTAGGGCGTGCTCCGGGTGCGCTGACGATCTCGACGGTAGAGCCACTTTGTAGCGGTTCCGAAAGCGGGGCCAACCGACGATTGATCCGACAGGCGATGCAGCTGTTGCCAACGTCGGTGTGGACCGCGTAGGCAAAGTCGACTGCGGTAGAGCCTTTGGGCAGCTCCATGATCCGGCCTTTCGGGGTGAAGACGTAAACCTCGTCCGGGAACAGGTCTATCTTCACGCTCTCGATGAATTCCAGCGAGTTACCAGCACGCTGCTGCATTTCCAGCACGCCTTTGACCCACTGGCGGGCGCGAGCATGGGTGCTCTTGGGCTGCTCGTCACCGGAGGACTTGTACAGCCAGTGCGCTGCAATCCCGTTGTTTGCCATCTCTTCCATTTCGCGCGTACGAATCTGGATTTCGATGGGGACGCCATGCATACCGAACAGCGTGGTGTGCAGCGACTGATAGCCGTTGGCTTTGGGAATTGCGATGTAATCCTTGAAACGGCCCGGCAGCGGCTTGTACAAATTATGCACAGCGCCAAGGACTCGATAGCAGGTATCGACCTTGTCGACGATGATCCGGAACGCATAGACGTCCATGATCTCGTTGAACGCCCGACGCTTGCCGCGCATTTTTTTGTAGATGCCGTAAAGATGCTTCTGACGGCCGCTGACTTCGCCTTCGATTTCATCAACGGCGAGACAGTGGCTCAACGATTCTTCGATCTTGTTGACCAGCTCTTTGCGATTGCCCCGGGCGCGTTTGACCGCCTGGCCGATTCGCGAGGAGCGCATCGGGTACATCGCTTTGAAACCCAGGTCTTCGAACTCGATGCGCACGCTGTGCATGCCCAAGCGGTTGGCGATGGGCGCATAGATTTCTAAGGTTTCTTTGGCGATGCGGCGGCGCTTTTCACCGGACAACACTTCCAGTGTGCGCATGTTGTGCAGGCGGTCGGCGAGTTTGACCAGGATGACGCGAATGTCTCGCGCCATGGCCATCGCCATCTTCTGGAAGTTTTCTGCTTGCGCTTCGGCCTTGGTCTCGAAGTTCATCTGGGTCAGTTTGCTGACCCCATCGACCAGTTCGGCCACGGTTTCGCCGAACTGTGCGCAAAGCGCTTCTTTGGCGATACCGGTGTCTTCGATCACGTCATGCAGCATCGCGGCCATCAGGCTTTGATGGTCCATGTGCATGTCGGCAAGGATATTTGCCACCGCCAACGGATGTGTGACGTAGGCTTCGCCGCTGCGACGGCGTTGGCCGTCGTGGGCTTGTTCGGCGTAGAAATACGCCCGGCGAACCAGGTTGACCTGGTCTTTGCCGAGGTAGGTCGAGAGGCGATCGGCGAGGGCGTCTATGCTCGGCATGATAGGAAACCCTGCCGGTGGCTGTGACCCTGCGCCGTACTACGTCGACCTGGCATAGGCTTAAACGGCCTCGTTGGACTCGTCCTCGAACGCCGCGAACAATGGTTCATCTTCAACGATTTCAGCTTCTGCGATTACTGCGTAATCCATCAGGCCAGCTGCGATTTCGCGCAATGCCATGACGGTAGGCTTGTCATTTTCCCACGCCAGCTTTGGTTCTTTGCCGCCGGTTGCCAGTTGACGAGCACGCTTGGTAGAGAGCATGACCAGCTCAAAGCGGTTATCCACGTGTTCTAGGCAGTCTTCAACGGTTACGCGGGCCATGGGTATTCCTCGTAGCAAATGCGGTATGCGCGGAGCCCGGATGGGCGAGCGGACTCGACAGTTTAAAAAAACACCAGCGTTTAGGGAAGCGCTGATTTCGTAAAGGTCAATATGTAGGAGCGAACTTGTTCGCGAAGCAGTGTTTCAGAGTGCGCGCGTGGCATCTCTCGCCAGCACGTTGGCTCTTACACAAAGCGTTAAGCCAACAACTGCGCAAGCAACTCGCCAAACCGCTGCTGCTGGTGTTCCTGACTGAGCAGATTGGTGCGGAAGATGGCTTTCAGGTCTTCCAGCGCACTGGCGAAATCATCGTTGATCACAATGTAATCATATTCCACGTAGTGGCTCATCTCGCTGACTGCCTCACGCATACGGCCTTCGATGATCTCATCGCTGTCCTGACCACGATTGGTTAGACGCTGACGCAGCGCTTGCTGGGTCGGCGGCAAAATGAAGATCGAGCGTGCATGGGGCATCCATTTGCGCACTTGTGCCGCCCCTTGCCAGTCGATTTCCAGAATCAGGTCGTGGCCTTCATCGAGTGTCTGCTGCAGTCGGCTTTGGGAGGTGCCGTATAAGTTACCGAACACTTCGGCCTGCTCAAGAAAATCGCCGTGCTCGATCATCCGCACGAATTCGGGGCGGTCAACGAAGTGATAATTCACGCCGTCCACTTCACCTGGCCGCATGGCGCGAGTGGTGTGGGAAACCGACACGCGAATTTGTGGCTGAGCATTGATCAAGGCATTGACCAGGCTGGTCTTGCCCGCGCCCGAAGGGGCGGAAATGATGTACAGGGTGCCGGTGCTGTGAGTCATGTCGAGAGTGGCCTTACTCAATGTTCTGCACTTGTTCGCGCATCTGCTCGATCAACACCTTGAGGTTGACCGCAGCCTGAGTGCTACGAGGATCGAAGGCTTTGGAGCCCAGTGTGTTGGCTTCGCGGTTAAGTTCCTGCATCAGGAAGTCCAGGCGCCGCCCGGCTTGCCCGCCGGTCTTCAATACCCGGCGCACTTCCGTAACGTGGGTGCTGAGACGATCGAGCTCCTCAGCCACATCGCTTTTCTGCGCCAGCAGAACCATTTCCTGTTCCAGGCGCTGCGGGTCGAGTTCGGCTTTCATGTCGGCGAAGCGGTCGAGTACCTTTTGCCTCTGCGTCGCCAGCATCTGCGGCACCAGCGTGCGGAGAGTGGCAACTTCGGTTTTGATCGCGCTGAGCCGCTCGTCGAGAAGTTTCGCCAAGTCTGCGCCTTCGCGGCCTCGGCCAGCTTTCAACTGGTCGAGCGCTTCGTTGAAAAGCGCCATGGCGTCGTTATTCAATGCTTGTGGATCGCTGGCGTCGGCCACCAGCACGCCGGGCCATGCCAGTACCTCCAGCGGATTTAGTGCCGCTGGCTGTTTAATTAGGCTGGCGACGATTTCAGCAGCGGCCACCAATTGCCCGGCGCGCTCGCGATCGACCTGCAGCGGCTTGCCTGCGGTTTCCTCGGTGAAGCGCAGCGTGCATTCGACCTTGCCGCGAGAGAGCCCCTGACGCAATGCCTCACGCACTGCGCCTTCCAGGTCGCGGAAGGACTCGGGCAAGCGCAGATGAGGTTCGAGGTAGCGATGATTGACGGAGCGCAATTCCCAGCTCAACGTGCCTTGGGTGCCAGCGCGCTCGGCTCGGGCGAAGGCAGTCATGCTATGCACCATGGGAGTTACCTCAATAAAGTCAGGCATTGAAAAAAGCCTGCACCGGGCGGTGTTTTGCCCGAATCGGTGTCATGAATAATCGACAGGCTATAAAGGCGCAGGATTGTAGCGCAGTGCAGCGTTTGCGCCCAAACATGGCAGCGTTAGAAGCGATGCATGGTGTCGGGCTGCCCGACGCTGGCGCTTTTTTTCCGGTCGCGGCGAACTGCCGATGGTCATTGGCCGTTGATTAGATGTGCCCAGCGTCGGTTGTCGCCTCTATAATGCTCGGCAGTTTTCCGTCTCAGTACAGGTATCCCAGATGAAACGTCCAAGTGGTCGCGCTGCCGATCAGCTTCGCTCGATCCGTATCACCCGCAACTACACCAAGCACGCCGAAGGTTCTGTGCTGGTTGAGTTCGGTGACACGAAAGTGATCTGCACCGTTAGCGTTGAAAATGGCGTACCGCGCTTTCTGAAAGGTCAGGGTCAGGGCTGGCTGACGGCCGAGTACGGCATGCTCCCGCGCGCCACTGGAGAGCGTAATCAGCGTGAAGCCAGTCGTGGCAAGCAAGGCGGTCGCACTCTGGAGATTCAGCGTCTGATCGGTCGTTCGCTGCGCGCAGCCCTGGACATGTCCAAGCTGGGCGACGTTACCCTGTACGTCGACTGCGACGTTATTCAAGCTGATGGCGGTACGCGCACAGCGTCCATCACTGGCGCGATGGTTGCGCTGGTTGATGCACTCAAAACCATCAAGAAACGTGGCGGCCTCAAGGCCGGCGATCCGCTCAAGCAAATGATCGCAGCCGTTTCCGTAGGCATGTACCAAGGCGAGCCAGTGCTGGATCTGGATTACCTGGAAGACTCGGCCGCTGAAACCGACCTGAACGTTGTCATGACCAGCGCGGGCGGTTTCATTGAAGTGCAGGGCACAGCTGAAGGCGCGCCGTTCCAGCCTGAAGAGCTGAATGCGATGTTGGCTCTGGCGCAAAAAGGCATGACCGAACTCTTTGAATTACAAACAGCCGCACTGGCCGACTGATTCATTCATTAGCCATGGTATCGCACGATGATCGACAGCCAGCCTCCAGCTCCATTGCCGAGTAAAGAAGTTCGCCAATGGGCGATGCTCTGTCACTTCGCAGCGTTTTTCGGCTTGATATTCCCGTTCGGTAATTTGCTGGGGCCGCTGATTGTCTGGCAGCTGAAGAAAGAAACCGACCCGTTTATCGATGCGCAGGGCAAGGAAGCGCTGAATTTTCAGATCACTGTGTCCATCGCCGCGATGATCTGCTTTTTGCTGATGATCGTGGTGATCGGCTTCCCGCTACTGATGCTGGTTAGCGTTGGTGCTCTGGTGCTTACCATCATCGCGGGCATCAAGGCCAATGACGGAGTTGCGTACCGCTATCCGTTTACCTGGCGGTTGGTTAAATAGTCGGCGCGCCGCGTCCGGTTTTTGTAGGAGCGCGCTTGCCCGCGATTGTAGGCCGTCCCCACTGCGGAGCTGTCTTACCTGACGCCTCGCGAGCAAGCTCCCTCCCACATTGAATGCCCGAGGTCTGCCCTGACAAAACAAAGCCGACACGAAGTCGGCTTTTTTGTGGGCGATTGAACGTCAGATAGTCAGCGTCCAGTCGTAGTCCACGATCAGCGGTGCATGCTGCGAGAAGCGTGGCTGACGTGGCAAGCGTGCGCTACGCACGAAGCGGCGCAAGCCTGGGGTCAGCAACTGATAGTCGAACCGCCAGCCCAGATTGAGCATCTCGGCCTGTTCATTATCTGGCCACCAGCTGTATTGATCGCCTTCGCGACTGACTTCGCGCAGGGCGTCGACATAACCCATGTTGCCAACGATCTCATCCATCCAGGCCCGTTCCGGCGCCAGGAAACCAGGAGATTGCTGGCTGTCACGCCAGTTCTTTATGTCCAGCTTTTGCTGCGCAACGTAGAGCGAGCCGCAATAAATATACTCGCGACGTTTGCGCCGTTGCTTGTCGAGGTATTTGCCGAAATCGTCCATGAGCTTGAATTTCTGATTCAAGTCTTCATCGCCGTTCATCCCGGAGGGGAGCAGCAAGGTCGCAATACTGACTTTGTCGAAATCTGCCTGCAGGTAACGCCCGTAGCGGTCGGCTGTCTCAAACCCTAGCCCGTTGATAACCGCCTTTGGCTGCAACCGCGAGTACAAAGCCACGCCGCCTTGTGCGGGAACTTCAGCTTCGCAGGCATAAAGGAAGTAACCATCCAGTTGGAAGGCTGGGTCGTCCAGTTCGAAGGCGGAGGCGCGGGTGTCCTGAAGGCAGATGACGTCGGCATTCTGAGCTTGCAGCCAACTGAGCAAACCACGCTCGACTGCGGCCTGAATGCCATTTACGTTCACACTGATGATCCGCATAAATGGCCCCAAAAATCACGTGCGTGTATGATACCCGAGCTCTACCTAATTAGCTAAATCCGTGGTATTCGGGGCTTTTTTCATGCAGGCGTATCAGCGCGATTTCATTCGTTTTGCCATCGAACGTGGGGTTTTGCGTTTCGGTGCGTTCACTCTTAAGTCTGGACGCACAAGTCCTTACTTCTTCAATGCCGGTCTATTCAACAGCGGATCGGCCCTGGCTCAGCTGGGCCGCTTCTATGCGTCAGCTGTAGTTGAAAGCGGTATTTCCTTCGACGTGCTATTTGGGCCTGCTTACAAGGGTATTCCCTTGGCGGCCGCGACGGCTGTGGCCTTGGCCGAACATCATGGCCGTGATTTGCCATGGTGTTTCAACCGCAAGGAAGCCAAGGATCATGGCGAAGGCGGCAGCCTGGTGGGCGCGGCGCTGGAAGGCGAGGTGTTGATCATTGATGATGTGATCACCGCTGGCACAGCGATTCGTGAAGTGATGCAGATCATCAGCGCTCAGGGCGCGAAAGCCGCCGGTGTGCTGATCGCTCTGAACCGCCAAGAGCGCGGCAATGGCGAGCTTTCTGCCATCCAGGAGGTCGAGCGCGACTTCGGGATCCCGGTCGTGAGCATCGTTTCGCTCAATCAGGTACTCGAATACCTGGCCGATGATCCTCAGCTCAAGCAACATTTGCCCGCTGTTGAAGCCTACCGGGCTCAGTACGGAATCTGAGTGTCCATAGGGATATTGTTTTATGCTCAAGCTGGGCGCAGTCGTTGTTTGTCTATCGCTGGGCAGTGTTGAAACCCTACAGGCCGCCGACAATCCGACCATCATGTTGTACCGCTACGTAGATAGCCGAGGCGTAACAGTCCTGGATACGCAAGGCGTGCCGCCTGAGTATGTCGGCAAAGGCTATGAGGTGTTGAATCAGCGCGGGCGAGTGATTCAGGTCATTCCACCCGCGCCGACGGCTGACGAGATTCGTCAGGCTCAAGCCGCAAAGGTGCAGGCCGATGCCGATGCGCAACTGACGCATCTCTACACCAGCGTCGCGGACATCGATCGCGCCAGGAGCAGGCGCCTTGCCGAGCTGGATGCTTTGATTGCTGTGGCACAGGGCAATGTTCAGGGCCTGGCGGCTCAGCAGTCGACGCTGCAAAGTCAGGCTGCTGACCAGGAGCGTGCCGGACGTCAGGTGCCGAAAACGATGTTGGATCAGATGGATGACCTGCGCGACCAGCAGCAAAACCTCAAGGGCGACATTCTGCGCTACCAGACAGCGCGTCAGCAGGCGGATGCAGCCTTCGAGGTTGATCGGGCCCGATTGCAGAAATTGCTGCAGCCCTAAGCTCCAGCGGCCAGTCTTCAGTCAACAACGTTGATGGGTATCTCCTGCAGGCCGAGTTGAGTCGCCGCCTCGATTCGGTGATTGCCGTTTACGACAACATAGCTCGCGCCTGTTTTGCGCACATCGACGGGCAGAAGCGGCACCCCCTCCTGTATGGCCTGCTTGGCTGACTGTATCCGGCTAGCGTCCAGATCTGTTCTCCTCGTTACGATGCGGTCGATGGATATACGTTGCACGCCCACCGTTTCATCTAAAAAAGTGCCCCAGCTTTTAAAGCTTTTATAGTTATAGGCTTTTCCTACATTCACCGTGCCGTTGGTGAAGATATCAGCGTAGGTATGCTCGCCAACGTTTTGCATCATCACACTTTGAGTCCCATCGTGTTTTTTGTAGGTATAAAGAGCAGCGCCTGCGTCGAAGTCCGCCCGAATATCGTCTAGATGATCAACTTTCAATGAACCGGATTGGGTCAATAGTTCATCAAGTTCTTGCGTAGTTTGAATCTTCTTTCCCTTTACTCCCGAAACTGCTCTCGGCAGCGATCCCGATCCCGAACCACGACCTGACATTAGATAGCCGATGCGGTTGTTGATGCGCTGGGGGGGCTTGAGCCAGCGTTTTATTTTGATCAGCCTGGGACCGTACGCCAGACCTGTAACCGGGTTAATCAGGTGATAACCAACCCGTGTTGACGAGATGGAGCTGGAAAGCGGTCTGATCGGCACATTGGTGATGCCGCCCAGTGTTGCAAGCTGGTCCGTGGTTAGCAGGGGCCGCCAACTTCGTGAATTAATGCTCGAGAACAAACCCGCGACATGGGTGTATGGGGCCGCCTGATTTGAAGGAAAATCAAGACGATGTCGCCTGGCCAATGCATGCACCCCGGTCAAGAAGGTATGTCGGGATTTGCGAGCGTTCAAAGATGCTCGCGCAACTCTGATAAGTCCTCCCGGGCTCATCCCCATCCGAAGGTGCGTACCTGGCACTTTCAAAGCCAAAGCAGTAACACTTGCAAACTTCGGCAGTACTAGCCGGACTCCAAGCTTGATCGTCCCTGTCAAATACTTCACCGTGCCACCGAGTAATCCCATCACGGGATACAGCAGTGTTCCCGCTGCATCCAGAGTACACGTTAGCCCGGCGGAATCTTGGGTCAATAGTGATCTGGCGCAGGCCAGTCCAGGCACAATAATCTCGAACGTCTGGAGAACAGGCGGGAACTGTTTGGCGATCTTTTCCGAATGACTTTCGTGACGATGGTAATCGCGGCTCAGCGTCTCATCGAAGAACAGATTATAAGCGGCCCCGTACTGGGCAATCTGTCTGAAGCGCGATGAGGAAAGCGGCGCGTAATTAATATTTGCGACGACGGGGTCCAAAGCGGCGATCAGGTGCGGGATGACTGTTGACGTCTTTCCCTCGCGGGGATTTGCCAACTCGACGTAGGGGCGCCAGTCCAGGCCAAGCAACTCGCCTTTGTGATAGATGTTCCTGCTGCCAGGGGGGCGTTGCTCAAATTCAAGCGTGGTCGAAAATGTACTGCGACCGTTATGACGCCTGAGTGTGCCGGTCAGCGGAAAGACTTCATAAAAAAAATGTTCGCCCCTGTATTCGCAGCCGATGATAAATCCAAATCTTCCGCGACTGTTTTGGCGGTCTTGTTCTACTTCCGCCTGCACCGTCTTCCCGGTTTCCGAGCGCAGCGAGTAGATGTTTACCTTACCAGCGCTTATCGCGGCCCTATCGCGGCCCGGCATTGTTGAAAGTGTTTGTTCGATGAGCACGGGGTAGCTTGATTTGGCATTAAGGACGTATTTGTCGAATGCATCCTCATACAACGCTGGCATGTCGACTCCCTCAAGTCCCTTGAGGTCTCGAAGTATGCTGAGCTCCCTTAGTTCGCGATGTTCGACCCCGACCAAAAACGGTTCGAAGAGGTCCACCCCGTTTTTCATATGGCCAGCGATGAACACATCCAAGAGCCTATAGCGCCCGGTGTAGCGCTCCACGGGTGAGTAGGATGGTTTTGGCGGAGAAGGCACCCAACTTCGCAACGACAACTCAAGACTCTTCCCGAGCGATGTCGGAATCATCAGCTGTCCCTTCATCAATTCTGCATTAAAGCCAAAGCGATCTGCGAACACCTGATTTGCCATCGCAAGACGATCCGGCATCGCGCGCGCGATTGCCCTGAAAGCGGCCTCGGCGCGCGAGATTTGATCATCAAGTGCAGTCACAGCACGCTTTGTTGCCAGGGTGGTAGGTTCGCGTCTCGGAGCCCTCACCAAGACATCGTGCGCGTAGGCCCATTGCAGCGTGGGCGCTAACCGCGTGCTGGCGATCAGCGTCATCTCATCCTGCGTCGCGTCTTCGCTCAGATCCAGCGCCAGTTGCAGCAGTTGCTCATAGGCCAGCGGAGTAGATCGAACCGGGTCGATTGCGTGGGCAAGGGCAACTCCATGGGTAAAGTTGACCCAGGAGACGGTGCCGTACTTAAGTGATTCGGGGATGTCCGTAACGGCGAAGTCCGGCATGGCCGGCGTCAATATGTAAGCCGCCAGACAGGCCGCGTTTTCGTTGGGTTCGGCATCTGTCCAGGTGCGCCGTTTGAGATGCGCCCGCAACTGCGCGCGGCGGTGACCGTACGACATGCCCCAATGGTGATGATCCTCCGTGCAGTAACCCGCGACATAGCCAGGCTGCTGTTCACCAACCGGATCAAGTTCCAGCATGAGTGCTGCCCAAATCAGCTGCTGGCTGATGTGCGTGTCGGCTTCTTCGCCTGCAAGCCCGCCGAACCAGCCCAATGCGCGTAGCAGCGTCTGGCTCAGCTCGTTGGCTGTAGATGAGCTGAGCATGTTATCGAACACAATCCTGATCGCATCCGGTGAAAGGCTAGCGGTCCCTTGCTCGGCCAATAGGCTCTGCGACAGGAGATGGAATAACGAGCGATTGTCGCGCGTTGTTGCCGGGTTTTCAGGCGCGGCGCTCGACTGCCCTTGCAGGAACTGTCGCGTCGTGGTTTCGATGGTGCTGACGTCTTCATCCCGCAACAACCCATCGATCTGCACGGGAAGGCGGCTCACTCTGGTTTTAGCAGGCGCAGCGTCCGAAGGCAGCTCATCAATAAGTTGCAACCGCCACGTTCGGGTGGGCGCATCGTAGTAAAGCCGGCAGTCCTGTAGCTGGAGGTGCTGAGCCCGTTCGAGATCTTGTTCGGGAGCGGGCTCGTCAGGTGCGAAGGGGCTTACGACCTGAAAGGCGTAACGGGCAGCGTCGAGCTCTACTTCGTAGACCAAGCCCTCAACGAGGATAAAGAGCTGACCGTCAATGTTGTAAACGCCATCGAACGGCGCCGAGTTTTCAAGAGGGGCATACCCTTCAAGCCGTTGGCCAGATGCGAAGGGGGAAAGCAGGTCCGCAGAGATGTGTTCTGTGGGTTCGAAAGCGAACTGCAACTCTAGTGATGGGTCATCAAGAGGCAAAGTGGGGGGTTGAGTAGCGGACATGTGAGCTCTCAGGGGTTAATAAGCAAGTGAAAAGCGAGCATTCACGTTGTTTAAAACCTGGAGTCAGCGATGTCGTTGGAGTCGACGCGAGGAGTAGGACGGTTCTGTGACGTGTGTCGGGATAACTGGAAGGCATTTAGCTTGATGAGACAGGCACAAAAAACCCCGAACGGTGCAGGACCGGCCGGGGTCGTTCAGTGCCAATCAATCAGTGACGCTTGCGGTTGCTGATCAGGGTGCCCACACCGGTATCGGTGAAGATCTCCAGCAGCACTGCGTTTGGCACCCGGCCGTCAATGATGTGCGACGTTGTGACACCACCTTGAACCGCCTCCAGCGCGCATTTGATCTTCGGCAGCATGCCACCGTAGATCGTGCCGTCGGCAATCAGGCCGTTGACCTGTTCAGTGGTAAGCCCGGTCAACACTTCGCCGTTTTTGTCCATCAAGCCTGCGATGTTGGTTAGCAGCATCAGCTTTTCGGCTTTCAAGGCTTCGGCGACTTTGCCTGCAACCAGGTCGGCGTTGATGTTGTAAGACTCGCCATCGGCGCCTACGCCAATCGGCGCGATAACCGGGATGAAGTCGCCTTTGACCAGCATGTTCAGCAAGTCGGTATTGATGCCGACCACTTCACCCACCTGGCCGATATCGATGATTTCCGGCTTGGTCATCTCCGGGGTCTGGCGTGTCACGGTCAGGCGCTTGGCCCGGATCAGATTGGCGTCCTTGCCGGTCAGGCCGATGGCGCTGCCGCCATGGCGGTTGATCAGGTTCACGATCTCTTTGTTGACCTGGCCGCCCAGCACCATCTCAACGACGTCCATGGTCTGAGCGTCAGTGACGCGCATCCCGTCGATGAAGTGGCTCTCGATAGAAAGGCGCTTGAGCAGATCGCCGATCTGCGGGCCGCCGCCGTGGACGACCACCGGGTTGATGCCTACAGCTTTCATCAACACGATGTCGCGCGCAAAGCCTGTCTTCAGCTCCTCGCTCTCCATGGCGTTGCCGCCGTATTTGATGACCAATGTCTTGCCGACAAAACGTCGGATATAAGGCAGCGCTTCGGAGAGGACCTTGGCGGCATTAGTCGCGGCATCACGTTCGAGGGTCATTTGGGCTCCACTCAAAAAATTTGATCAAAAAGGAAGGTCGAGGTCCGGTGCGACTTTTTTCAGCTCAGCGTGGAACACGTCCTTGATGCGCTGCAATTCTTCTTCTGTTTCAGCTTCGAAGCGTAATACCAGCACTGGCGTGGTATTGGAAGCTCGAACCAGGCCCCAGCCCTTCGGATAGTCGACACGTACGCCGTCGATAGTGGTCAGCTTGGCATCGCCCCACTGCGCGTCTTTCTCGAGCGCCTGGATGATGGTGAACTTGGTGACGTCGGTCACCTTGACGTTGATTTCAGGCGTCGAAATATCGTTCGGGAAAGTTTCAAACAGGTCGTCCGCGCTCTGCGATTCCTGGCTGAGAATTTCCAGCAGGCGTGCCGCGCTGTAGATGCCGTCGTCGAAACCGAACCAGCGCTCCTTGAAAAAGATATGGCCGCTCATTTCGCCAGCCAATAGGGCGCCGGTTCTCTTCATTTCTTTTTTGATCAAGGAATGACCGGTTTTCCACATGACCGGACGACCGCCATGCTCGCGGATCAGAGGCGTCAGGCGGCGGGTGCATTTGACGTCGAAAATGATGTCAGCGCCGGGATTGCGTTTCAGAACATCCAGGGCAAACAGCATCAGCAGGCGGTCAGGGTAGACCACGTTGCCCTTGTTGGTCACAACACCCACTCGGTCGCCGTCGCCGTCGAATGCCAGGCCCAGATCGGCGCCGGTTTCATTGACCTTGGCGATCAGATCCTGAAGGTTTTCAAGCTTGCCCGGATCCGGATGATGGTTCGGGAAGTTGCCGTCGACTTCAGCGAACAGCGAAATCACTTCGCAGCCCAGCGCTTCAATCAGTTGGGGCGCGATGACGCCAGCCGCGCCGTTGCCGCAATCCACCACGACTTTGAGTCTGCGCGCCAGGACGATGTCGTCTTTGATTTGCGTGAAGTAGCGATCGAGAATATTGACCTGGGTGATACTGCCTTTTGTGGCGGGCAGGTTGTTGCTCTTGATTCGGTCGTGAATGGCCTGGATTTGCTCGTTGGCGAGGGTATCGCCAGCGATGACGATCTTGAAACCGTTGTAGTCCTTGGGGTTATGGCTGCCGGTCAGCATCACACCGGTTTTACCCGCGAGCACGTTTGCGGCGTAGTAAAGAGCGGGTGTAGGCACCAGACCGACGTCGCTGACGTGGCAGCCTGCGTCATGCAGCCCTTGAATCAATTGCTGTACCAGCTCCGGGCCTGAAAGGCGACCGTCGCGGCCCACGGAAACGTTGGGTTCACCTTGTTCGATGCTTTGAGCGCCGATGGCACGGCCAATCCAGTAGGCTGTTTCAGCGCTCAACGTATCCCCGACCACACCGCGAATGTCGTACGCGCGGAAGATGCTGTCAGGAAATTGCGGGGCGGTGGAGGCTGTGCTGTTCATGGCTTGAGGGTGCTCCGATCTCATGAAGTCCAGATTTTCGTCGAGAATGTCGATGTCCAGAATGTCGGTGTCTTGAAACAGCGGGCCGGAAGGCTCGGTGTGTTTTGCATCGATTGCCGATGGGGTATCGCTGCCAGTCAGAAAACCGTTCGATGCTGTCGAGTCGCTGGGGTGCGCTGTGGCCGTTGAGGCCGCGGGCTGGTTGCGCAGCGAGAATCTGGCCAGGGTCTGGGCCAGTCCATTCAGGGCCGGCAAGCTCAAACCGAAGGATTTGACGGCTTTTCCACCGGAGAGTTCTTGGATGAGCTGATCCAGCTGCCTGGCGTCCCCGGCGACCCGGCGTTTAAAGGCGCTTTCATTCAGATAGAGACCCAACAACATGCCGCCCAGCGCAACCAGCGCGGCCAGAATCAGCATCCAGTACGCCGGCGATGCGTGCAGAGCTGGTCCGGGAGTGAACTGCAGCTTCCAGTTGGCGAATCCGGTGTCAAAGCCCTGCGGCTGGCTACCATCGCCTTGCCCTCGGGACAGGAATGGCTGCGCAGCGGCAGTGCCGAATTGCTGGCTTAGCTCAATCTGTCCGACATTATCGGGGATTTGCGGCAAAGCATTAAGCAGGCGCTGGGGTGAAAAGGCGAGCAGCAACGTACCCAGAACGGGCGCGTCTGGGGCGGACCGCAGGGGAGCGGCACTGTAGATCAGCCACGCGTCGCCCACTTTTCGTGCTTCAGGTGCAGGAGCTTCGCCTTTGGTGGCCTTGCTGAGCATGTCCAGAGTAGCGAAGTTGACGGGCAAGGCGCGCTGATTATCGACCTCATTGAAGCCAGGCGGGATAAGACGTGAGCCCACCACGCCATCACGAAACCTCAGCGAGGTCTGAGCATTGGCAATGCGGGCTGGATCGTTACTTTGCAGGGTCTGAGACAGGGCAGCATCCTGACCGGCGGCCATGGTGTCGGCGCGGATTTGTTGCAGTGCTTTGTTGACCGCGCCAGCCTGCGCGCTGCCCCACGCCTGGGCCAGTTGATCATGCTGTTGCGGTTGGCTCAGCAGGCCAAGCCATACCAGAATCGCAGCGGCAATCAGTCCGATGACCGAAGGCATCAGGCCAGGCGTGGACAAGCTCAGATTGGAATCCTTGCCCGGAACTTCAGTGCTATCCGTACGAGCGGACGCCTTCGCGCTGCGCTTGATGCCTTTCACCTGAACTCTCCCTGCTCAACTGACCCTGAATCGATTTGAAGGTCGCCGTGTCATTAGCGGCGGCGAACACTGCTCAAATACTGCAATTGGCTGCTCAGCCCGTCAGGCTCAGTGGCTTCCGGAGTGACCGAAACCGCCCGCGCCGCGTTGGCTTTCATCGAAGGCTTCCACCAGTTCGAAATGAGCTTGCACCACGGGGACCAGGACCAACTGTGCAAGGCGTTCGCCGATGGCGATGTTGAAAGCAGTCTGGCCACGGTTCCAGCACGAGACCATCAGTTCGCCCTGGTAGTCAGAGTCGATCAGGCCGACCAGATTGCCCAGCACGATGCCGTGTTTGTGGCCCAGCCCCGAGCGCGGAAGAATCAGTGCAGCAAGGCCTGGATCGCCGATGTAGATCGACAGGCCGGTTGGGATCAGCAGCGTTTGACCGGGCTCCAGAACCGTATCCTCTTTGAGCATGGCGCGCAGATCGAGTCCGGCAGAACCGGGGGTGGCGTAAGCGGGTAGTGGGAATTCGTTACCAATGCGGGGGTCGAGGATCTTGGCTTGTAGAGCATGCATACGTGATTAAACCTGGGTCATTCGTTCGGCGATAAAGGTCACCAGCTGGCGCGCGATCTTGGCCTTGCTGGTTTGGGCAAATAGCGTTTCGTGCAGCGCCCGGTCGATCACGCTGCAGGCATTCTCTTCGCTATTGAAGCCAATGCTGGGGTTGGCGACATCATTGGCGACGATCAGATCAAGGTTCTTGTCCTTGAGCTTGCGTGCAGCGTAATCGTGCAGGTGTTCGGTTTCGGCGGCAAAACCCACGCTAAAGGGGCGGTCGTTGCGCTGGGCGATCGTCGCGAGGATGTCCGGATTGCGGACCATCTGCAGCAACAGGCCGTCACCGTTCGTAGGGTCTTTCTTGAGCTTCTGTGGCGCGACGACTTCTGGACGGTAGTCGGCAACCGCAGCGGAGGCGATGAACAAATCGCATGGCATTGCAGCTTCGCAAGCGGCGAGCATGTCTCGGGCGCTGACAACGTCGATTCGGGACACCCGATCAGGCGTCTGCAAATGAACGGGGCCTGTAATCAGCGTCACTCGCGCACCGGCTTCGGCGGCGGCCTGGGCCAATGCAAACCCCATCTTTCCGGAACTATGATTGGTGATGTATCGCACCGGATCGATGTTTTCCTGGGTCGGCCCAGCGGTAATCAACACGTGCTTGCCAGTCAGCGACAGACGCTGGAAGCAATCGGCGGCAGATTGCGCCAGATCATTGGGTTCGAGCATGCGGCCGTAACCTACGTCGCCACACGCCTGACTGCCACTGGCCGGACCGAACATGCGCAGACCGCGGTCTTCAAGCTGCTTGATGTTGGCCTGCACCGACGGATCGCGCCACATCGCTTGGTTCATGGCGGGGGCGACGGCGACGATGGCATCTGTGGCGAGCACCACGGTGGTCAACAAATCGTTGGCAATGCCTTGGGCCAGGCGGGCGAGCAAGTCGGCGGTGCCGGGCGCGATCAACACCATGTCGGCCCACTTCGCCAGTTCGATATGTCCCATGGCTGCCTCGGCGGCCGGGTCGAGCAAATCAATATGAACCGGATGCCCGGACAAAGCCTGCATGGTCAGCGGGGTAATGAACTCAGCGCCGCCCTTGGTCATGACGACGCGCACTTCGGCACCATGGTCGCGCAAGCGGCGGACCAACTCGGCACTCTTGTAGGCCGCAATGCCGCCGCCCACGCCGAGAACGATGCGTTTCCGATACAGCCGCTGCATAGGCCTGCCTTTTGGTCGAGTTAACACGCGGCAATCAAAACGCCTCCCCAGGCCTGATCGTCACGCAAAAAAGATGGGCTAAGATAGCACAGCGACCGCACGGGAACAGCGGCGCCCACACACATGGAGGTGCTATGAGTATTCGTGATTGGCCCGTGGCCGAACGCCCGCGAGAAAAGCTGCTTGAGCGGGGGGCCGCGAGCCTTTCGGACGCAGAATTACTGGCTATTTTTCTGCGGACTGGCGTGGCGGGGCGCAGTGCAGTTGATCTGGCCAGGCATCTGCTCAATCAGTTCGGTAGCCTGCGCGCCCTGCTTGATGCCAGTCTTAATACTTTCAGCAGCGAATTGGGCCTTGGACCTGCGAAATACGCTCAGTTGCAAGCCGTTATGGAGATGTCGCGCCGGCACATGGCCGAATCCCTCAAGCGCGACTCTGCCCTGCAAAATCCGCTTCAGGTGCGCAACTATCTCAAGGCATTGCTCAGGCACGAACCGCACGAGGTGTTTGGGTGCCTTTTCCTGGACAACAAGCACCGGGTGTTGACCTTCGAGGTATTGTTTTACGGATCAATCAACACCGCGCAGGTCTACCCCCGTCAAGTGGTCAAGCGGGCCTTGGCCAACAACGCCGCCAGCCTGATCCTCTGCCATAACCACCCCTCCGGCATCACCGACGCCAGTCAGGCAGACCTGAAACTGACGCAGCGCCTGAAGGAGGCGCTGGCGCTGGTTGACGTTTCAGTGCTGGATCACCTGATCATTGGGGACGGTGATCCACTGTCAATGGCGGAAAGTGGGTTGATGTAGCGCAGCCTTATTTGACCGTCACCTTCGAAAAATCCTGCCGCCCGAACGGGCTGACCGAATAACCCACGACGCTTTTACGGGTCAGTGCGGCGGCAGTTGGATGCGCCAACGGCAGCCACAGCGCCTGCTGCTGGATCACTGCCTGGGCCTGATGATAGATCTTGCTGCGCTTGTCTTGATCGCTGGTGGTCTTGCCTTCGCTGATCAGCTTGTCCAGATCGGCATTGCAGAAGCGCGCAAAGTTGGTTCCTGATTTCACGGCCGCGCATGAGAATTGCGGCGTCAAGAAGTTATCAGGATCACCGTTATCCCCGGCCCAGCCCATGAACAGCAGGTCGTGTTCACCGGCCTTGGCGCGGCGAATCAGTTCACCCCATTCGATCACTTTGATTTCGGCTTTTATGCCTACTTTTGCCAGATCTGCTTGCAGCAGCTGTGCGCCCAGATTGGGGTTTGGATTCAATGTGCTGCCGGTCGGTCGTGTCCAGATCGTTGTGCTGAACCCGTCCTTCAAGCCTGCTTTGGCCAGCAGCTCCTTGGCCTTGGCGACGTCGAGCTTATAGCCCGGCAGGTCGCTGGCGTAACCCCAGGTGTTAGGCGGGAACGGACCGTTCGCGGCTTTGGCGGAGTCTTCGAACACCGCTTTCAGGTAGGTCGCTTTATCAAACGCCAGGTTAATCGCCTGGCGCACTTCGGGCTTGTCCAGCGGCGGGTGCTGGCTGTTGATGGCCAGGAAGGCGGTCATGAATGCGTCAGTCTTTTCGACTTTCAACGCAGGGTCTTTACTGGCCTCGGCGATGTCCAGAGGCTTGGGTGAAAGCGCTACCTGACATTCGTTTTGCTTGATCCGCTGCAGGCGAACGTTGGCATCCGGGGTGATCGCATAAATCAGTGCATCGACGCCTGGTTTACCAGCGAAGTAGTCCGCATTGGCCTCGTAACGTACGACCGCGTCTTTCTGGAAGCGCTTGAAGATAAACGGCCCTGTTCCGATCGGTTGGCTGTTTAGCTTTTCCGGCGTGCCCGCTTTCATGAGCTGTGCCATGTACTCAGAAGAATAAATCGAGGCGAAGCCCATGCTGAGCGTTGCCAGGAAAGTCGCATCCGGGTGATCGAGGGTGAAGCGCACAGTGTTGGCATCCGGCGCCTCTATTTTCTTGATCAGCGCTGGCAACTGCATTGATTGCGCGTGTGGGAAGCCTTGTACGGCCACCTTATGCCAGGGGTTCGCCGGATCAAGCATGCGCTGGAAGCTGTACACCACATCATCGGCATTGAGCGTGCGAGTGGGTTTGAAATAGTCGGTGGAATGAAACTTCACACCGCTGCGCAGCTTGAAATCGTAGGTCAAACCGTCTGGCCAGACGGTCCAACTCTCGGCAAGGCTAGGCACAAGCTTGCGGGTGTCGGCGTCATAGTTCACCAGCCTGTTCATCAGCACGTCGGCAGAGGCGTTAGTGGTGGTCAACGAGTTGTACTGCACCACGTCAAATCCTTCTGGACTGGCTTCGGTGCAAACGCTCAGCGTTGTAGCGGCTTGGGCCATCACTGGAGCGAACAGGGGCGCAAGCAAAAAAGGCAATAAGGCGAGACGCATGGCGATGTTCCTGCTGATCAGTAGGGGCCATCTGCTGGCGCAGTCTGGTGAGGGAGTTACCCTAGACTATGCACTGGCGCAGAACAATCAGTCTGACGCGACGAGTGGTAGATTTGCGCTGCACCCATGGGGGCTGGCTCTGTCAGGCTAATTGCGCAGCGTTTTCTGTATTGAAAGCGTGATGGCTGTTGTTGCATTGGGGGGTTTCTGGTATAAAGCAGCGCTCTTTTCTAGGGGCCCGCTTCCTTCATCGTAGGTGTGGCCGGTAAGACCCCTGAAGAAACGCGGCGCCTGGCGCCAAATGACTGAGAGATTAAGCGGCCAACCCATGCCGGGTTGGGCATGTGGTTTTAGAGGGCTGAGGCATGTCGAGAGTCTGTCAAGTTACCGGTAAGGGTCCGGTGACTGGGAATAACATTTCCCACGCAAACAACAAAACCCGTCGTCGTTTCCTGCCAAACCTGCAGCATCACCGCTTCTGGGTTGAAGAAGAGAAACGTTTTGTACGTCTGCGCGTATCTGCTAAAGGCATGCGCATCATCGACAAGCGTGGCATTACAGTCGTTCTGGCTGAAATTCGCCGTGCTGGCGCTAAGGTCTAAGGGAGAGAATCATGCGTGAATTGATCCGTTTGGTGTCGACCGCTAACACCGGCCACTTCTACACCACTGACAAGAACAAGCGCACTACTCCGGACAAAATCGAAATTAAAAAATTCGATCCGGTTGTTCGTAAGCACGTGATCTACAAAGAAGCCAAAATCAAGTAACTGATTTTTGCCTCTTACGAAAAAGCCCGCAGCGATGCGGGCTTTTTTGTGGGTGACGTTTAGCGGTCAAGACTTCTGCTCAAACACCACATAGATTTTTCGGCATGCCTCCAGCACCTCCCAGGTGCCCGTAAACCCAGCCGGGATCACGAAACGATCACCTGCGCGCAAAGTTTTGGAATTGCCGTTTTCGTCACGCAAAACCGATACGCCTTGTACGATTTCGCAGTATTCGTGTTCGGTGTAACTGACTTTCCATTGGCCTGGTTCACCTTCCCAAACGCCCGCGCTCATTTGTCCGCAGGGGCTGTTGTAATGGTTGTACAGCGTTTGCTCAGGATCTCCCTTGAGGACCTTTTCGGCTGCCGGGCGATAGCGTTCGGCTTCGGTGCTGACAGCGCTGAAGTCGACGATGCTTTCGATACTCATGATTTCTCTGGCTCCTGGAGGATGCGATGGCGTTCAGCGTTGGAGGGGCAAGCCATATGATAGTGCCGCAGTAATGTGTTGAATAAAATGCACGAAGTGGCAGCGTTTTTGGGGTTTGTGTCCAATATATTGGAAATTACCCGGATGCTGGTTTAGGGTGGCAAATGCCTTTGGCCGATTCGGCACAACGTTTGGGCGAGTCCTGCGGCGCGGTTCATGTACGCCCGGGCGCGCCCTGATTCACAAGAGGAGGAATGTTTCATGACGACCCTGACTCATGCTGACTGGGAACAACGCGCCCAGGATTTGAAAATCGAAGGCCGTGCTTTCATCAACGGTGAATACACTGACGCAGCGGCTGGCGCCACGTTTGACTGCATTAGCCCGGTCGATGGCCGTTTTCTCGCCCACGTCGCCAGTTGTGATGCTGCCGACGCTCAGCGGGCTGTTGAAAACGCCCGCACTACCTTCAATTCTGGTGTCTGGTCGCGCTTGGCGCCGGTCAAGCGTAAAGCTGCGATGCTGCGTTTTGCTGCCCTCATCAAAGAAAACATCGAAGAACTGGCGCTGCTCGAAACCCTTGATATGGGCAAGCCGATCAGCGATTCCTACGGCATCGACATTCCGGGCTCCGCGCAAGCGTTGAGCTGGAGCGGCGAGGCCATCGACAAGATTTACGACGAAGTGGCCGCCACCCCGCACGACCAGCTGGGCCTCGTTACGCGTGAGCCAATCGGCGTCGTTGCTGCCATCGTGCCGTGGAATTTCCCGTTGCTGATGGCCTCCTGGAAACTGGGCCCTGCATTGTCTAGCGGCAACTCGGTCATCCTGAAGCCGTCGGAAAAATCCCCGCTGACTGCAATTCGTGTCGCGCAACTGGCGATTGAGGCAGGCATTCCGGCCGGCGTGCTCAACGTGCTGCCAGGCTACGGTCATACGGTTGGCAAAGCGCTGGCACTGCATATGGACGTGGACACTGCGGTGTTCACCGGTTCAACCAAAATCGCCAAGCAGCTGTTGATTTACTCAGGTGAATCGAACATGAAGCGCATCTGGCTCGAAGCTGGCGGCAAGAGCCCCAACATCGTATTCGCCGACGCGCCGGACCTTCAAGCCGCCGCTGAATCGGCCGCCAGCGCTATCGCGTTCAACCAGGGCGAAGTCTGTACTGCGGGTTCGCGATTGCTGGTCGAGCGTTCGATCAAAGATAAATTCCTGCCCATGGTGATCGAGGCGCTGAAAGCCTGGAAGCCAGGTAACCCGCTTGATCCGGCCACCAACGTGGGCGCATTGGTCGACACCCAGCAGATGAACACCGTGCTTTCGTACATCGAATCCGGCCATACCGACGGCGCGAAGCTGGTCGCGGGTGGCAAGCGGATCTTGCAGGAAACGGGCGGTACCTATGTCGAGCCGACGATTTTCGACGGTGTGACCAACGCCATGAAAATCGCCCAGGAAGAGATCTTCGGTCCGGTACTGTCGGTGTTGACCTTCGATACTGCCGAAGAGGCGATCCAGATTGCCAACGACACGCCTTATGGTCTCGCTGCTGCGGTATGGACGGCTGATCTGTCCAAGGCACACCTGACGGCCAAAGCGTTGCGTGCCGGTAGCGTGTGGGTCAACCAATACGACGGCGGCGACATGACTGCACCGTTTGGTGGATTCAAGCAGTCAGGTAATGGCCGCGACAAATCGCTGCATGCGTTCGACAAGTACACTGAACTGAAGGCGACCTGGATCAAGTTGTAAAAAGTCAGTGCGGCGGTATTAAACCTGTGGGAGCGGACTTGTCCGCGAATGCGAACGTACAGGCGATGATCATCCAGCGTCAGTCACGGCCTCTTCGCGGACGGGTCCGCTCCCACGGGATCTGACGACAGCAGTGACGCACAGCCGGGTTTTCCCACGAAAACCCGGCTGTTTTGTCTCTCTCCTTTAAAACCACAGGAGCGCAGTAATGCGTTGGGGTACGTATTTCGCCGTCCTGGCCTCAGTCTTGAGCGTCGGGTTGGCGCTGGGCGTCAGCATGCCGCTGGTGTCGTTGCGGCTTGAGGCGTGGGGTTACGGCGCGTTCGCCATCGGTGTCATGGCCGCGATGCCCGCTATTGGCGTATTGATGGGCGCCAGCTTGGCCAGTCGGCTAGCGGCCTGGCTGGGCACGCCAACGCTGATGCGCTTTTGTCTGTGGGGCGGCTCGATCTCGGTCGGATTGCTCGCGTTGCTGCCCAATTACTGGATCTGGCTGGTGCTGCGGCTGATGCTCGGAGTGATCCTGACCATTGTCTTCATCCTCGGTGAAAGCTGGATCAACCAACTGGTGATCGAACGCCTGCGCGGCAAGCTGGTTGCCCTGTATGGCAGCAGCTACGCCCTGAGTCAGCTGGCAGGTCCGATACTGCTCGGGTTCGTCGGCACTGACGCCGACTATGGTTTTTGGGTAGGAACGGCCCTGTTGGCGACGTCGCCATTGTTGCTGCTGGGACGTACGGGTGCGCCGAGCGCGCATTCAGCCAACGTTACGCTGGGAGATTTGTGGGGTTTTTGTGCGCGACTGCCCGCCATCGCGTGGGCCATCGCGCTGTTCGCCGGGTTTGAGGCGATGATTCTGACGCTGCTGCCTGTGTATTGCCTGCAACAGGGCTTTACTCCGGAAATCGCTTTGGCGATGGTCAGCACGGTCGTGGTGGGCGATGCACTGCTGCAATTGCCCATCGGCGCGCTGGCCGATCGCGTGTCCCGACGCAAGCTGTTTTCCGGCTGTGCGCTGGCGCTGATGGTGGCGAGTTTGTTGATTCCGCTGCTGGTCAACACGCAGCTGATCTGGCCGCTATGGGTGCTGTTCGGTGCCAGCGCGGGCGGGTTATTCACCCTGTCGCTGATCCTGATTGGCGAGCGATATCGCGACGACGCGCTGGTCCGCGCCAATGCTCACGTCGCGCAACTGTGGGGCATTGGCTGCCTGCTCGGCCCGCTGCTGGCGGGGGCAGGGAGCCAGTGGATCAGCGGTCAGGCATTGCCGTTGCTGATGGCCGCGGGAGCATTGGGGCTGGTGATCCTTTCGCAACGTCGGCGCGCGTTTGGCGTTGAGCCGGTAGCCGCCTAAAGCATGCGCTCAAGGCCTACGGTCGTGGCGAACCAGGCATTGAAGCGCCGCCACCAGTCACCGGGCTCCTGGTAGATCGTATGAATCTTGCCGTTGTCTTCAGTCACCCACACCACGCGATCATTCTCCAGCTTGGCCTCATAGCTGGTCGCCGGGGACATACCCTGTAGCGCCAGCTCGCGCAGGTATTGAGTGAGTTCCGGGCTGTCCACCAGCACGCCGACTTCGGTGTTCCACAGCACCGAGCGCGGATCGAAATTGAACGAGCCGACGAAGACCTTCTGCCGGTCAAAGATCATCGCCTTGCTGTGCAGACTTGAATCCGAACCTCCGGTGAACGAACCCTTTTTGAAGAACTTCGGTCCGCTTCCGCCGGAGTTCCCCACATCGCCGGGCTGTCGACGCAGCTCGAACAGCTTCACGCCGTGGGCCAGCAATGCCTTGCGATACGGCGCATAGCCGCCATGCACGGCGGGCACGTCGGTGGCTTCCAGCGAGTTTGTCAGCAGGCTGACCGCCACACCTTTATCCGACAGCCCTGTCAGGTAAACCAAGCCTTGTTGCCCCGGCACGAAGTAAGCCGAGATCAACATCAACTCCCGATGCACGCCCAACAGATCAGGCGCCAGTTGCGTGGTCAGCAACAAGTGCGGATCAGGTTCGCCTTGCGATAGCACTTTGGTCGGCGCGTCCCACAGCGCCTGGTTGTGGGCCCAGATCAGTTCGTTGAGCCAAGTCTTCATGCGTGGATGGTCCTTGTAGGCCATCAATCGCTCATACAGCGCCTTGTTGTGCTCGTGGGATTGCTCCAGCGATTCGGCCAGACGTTTCCGGGCTTCTGTCAGATCCTTTGCGTCAGGCCGCCACGACACGAAATTGTCGATGGGAGTGCTCAGCCTGCTGTTCCAGTACTGATCGAAGCTGTGACCCAGTTGCTCGGCCACGGGCCCGACGCTGAGCATGTCGATGTCGGTGAAGTTCAGATTCGGCTCGGCATCAAAATATTCGTCGCCCAGATTTCGTCCGCCGACGATGGCCACCGCGCTATCGGCCAGCCACAATTTGTTGTGCATGCGCCGGTGTTGCAGCGACAGGTCAAACAAGCGCCCCAGACTGCGTGTGGCGCCTGTACTGCGGCCCAGGTTGAGCGGATTGAACAAGCGAATCTGAATGTTGGGATGGGCGGCGAGGGTAGCGATGACCTGATCCAGACCATCACTGGTGGTGTCATCCAGCAGGATGCGCACGCGCACGCCGCGATCGGCTGCTTTGAGCAGTTCGTCCACTAGCGCCCGGGTGCTGAGCCCGTCATGCACGATGTAGTACTGCAGATCCAGGCTGGTCTTGGCGTTGCGGATCAGCTCGGCGCGGGCCATGAAGGCTTCTGTGCTGTTGGGCAGCAAGCGAAAGCCTGACTTCCCCTCATAGGGTTTGGCCTGCGCCATGATCGAACGACCAAATGACGAATCTGCCGCAGGCAGTGCCTGAGTCGGCACGCCAGCAGGCGGGGTGTGGGCGCATCCGCTGACGCAGAGGGCACAGAACAGCAAGTAGGGCGTGGCCCATTTATAGGTCAACGGATTCGTCCAGAAGTCACATCACGGCGATATGACAGCATCTGGCCGGAAAAAGTTAACCACTGGTCAATCCGTTTGCATCATTAGTTTCGAGACCGCTGCTCCGACCTTGCGCACTGCGTCCTCGATCTGGGGGGTAGGCTTGGCTGCGAAGTTCATGCGCAGGCAGTTTCTGTATTTGCCGGATGCTGAAAATATGCTGCCGACCGCAATCTGTACGCCTTGGCCTTGCAACGCGCGATTCAGTCGCAGGGAATCAAATGTGTCCGGTAGTTCGATCCACAACATGAAGCCGCCCTGTGGACGACTGACCCGCGTGCTCTCAGGAAAGTAGCGGGTAACCCAGTCCGTCATCTGATCGCGGCTGCGCTGGTACTGGGCGCGCATTCGGCGCATGTGCGGCTCGTAATGACCGTCTTTGAGAAATTCGGCAATCGCCAGTTGCGGCTGGGTCGCGGTGGAGCCGGTGCTGATGTATTTCATGTGCAGCGCGCGGTCCAGATACCGTCCCGGCGCCACCCAGCCAACGCGCAATCCTGGCGCCAGTGTTTTCGAGAACGAACTGCACAGCAGGACGCGGCCATCTTCGTCGAAGGATTTGATCGTGCGCGGCCGTGGGTAGGTGTAGGCAATATCGCCGTATACATCGTCTTCGATGATCGCCACGTCATAGCGCTGTGCGAGGGTGAGCAGCGCGCGCTTGCGCTCCTCCGGCATGATGTATCCCAGCGGGTTGTTGCAATTGGGGGTCAACTGTATGGCCTTGATCGGCCACTGCTCCAAGGCAAGTTCGAGCGCTTCGATGCTGATGCCGGTGATGGGGTCAGTAGGGATTTCCAGGGCTTTCATGCCAAGGCCTTTAAGCGCTTGCATCGCTCCATGAAAGCTTGGTGAATCCACGGCCACGATATCCCCCGGCTGGCAGACAGAGCGGATGCTCACGGATAACGCTTCCTGCGCGCCAGTGGTAATCACCAGATCCTCTGGTCCCACGTTGGTCCCTGAATCCAGAAGCAAGCGCGCGACCTGATCACGCAGGACTTGAGTGCCGTAGATGTTGTCGTAATACAGCCCCGGCATGTCCATGCGCCGACTGATCTTGCCCAGCGCTTGCGTCAAGGGGCGCAGCGTCGGGCTGGTGATGTCTGGCATGCCGCGTGCGAACTGTATGACGTCAGGGTTGGGCGTGGCGCTTGCCAATTCCAGGACCTGGTCCCACTGGGAAATATCAACAGGCCTTTGTGCCGGGCGTCCTACCACCGGAAGGGCCGGAGCCCTGCGCCCGGCAGGAACGAAATACCCTGATTTTGGCTTGGGGGAGGCCAGCCCGTTGTCTTCCAGCAGCCGATACGCCTGCTGCACCGTGCTTAGGCTGACACCGTGTTCAATGCTCAACGCCCGCACTGACGGCAAGCGATCTCCAGGGCGATAAAAGCCGTTCTCAATGCGCGAGCCGAGCAGATCAGCGAGGTTGACGTACAGGGTCATGGCGACCTCCCAGTAATCTTTCTATGGTTCAGCCAATACAGATGGCGCCAAAATACACCATTCAGCGCTCAGTTGGCGTCATCTGTATGAAAAATATTCCTGTTTTTTGAGTCTGTAATGGTTTTGCGTTGGCGCCCATCATGAAGCCACATGAAAACATGAACACATGATGAGGTGCAGGAACATGAACGGGTTGAGCGATGTGCGGTTAGCGCTTTACGGCCAGGAGCTGGTAGACGGGCAGGCTCGCTCGGTGAAGACGAGCTACCCGCGCAACCTCAGCCGCTGGGCACTGTTTCAGCATCGGCGAGCGACACGCCAGGCGCTGCTGAGCTTGAACGCCGATCAGTTGAAAGACGTTGGCCTGACCGCAGAGCAAGCGCGGGAAGAGGGGCTGAAGCCGTTTTGGAGGGAGTAAGTCCGTAGGAGCGCGCTTGCCCGCGATTGGGATTTGCCTGCGACAGGGTTCTCGCCGGTCACACCGCAATCGCGGGCAAGCGCGCTCCTACATTGAGTCTCAAGCGCTACCTATCTTTTGACCGGATGCAGACTCGTGGGAGCGGACCTGTCCGCGAATGCGTCAGCACAGCCGAAATAAATCTGCCTGGTGTAATGGTCTCTTCGCGGGCAAGCGCGCTCCTACAGCAGTTTTGCTTCAGCGCAATTCCTTCAACCGATGCCACAACATCCCTAGCGCCAACAACGGCGAGCGCAGATGTTTGCCGCCGGGGAAGTTCATGTGCGGGACTTTGTTGAACAGTTCAAAGCCGCCGCTGTGCTGGCCACTGATGGCCTCGGCCAACAATTTACCGGCCAGGTGCGTCGCGTTCAGACCGTGGCCCGCATAGGCCTGGGCGTAGAAGACATTGGGATGATCCTTCAGCCGTCCGATCTGTGGCAGGCGGTTGGCGCCAATGCCGATCATGCCCCCCCATTGGTAATCAATCTTCACCCCGGCCAGTTGCGGGAAAACCTTGAGCATCTTCGGCGTCATGTAGCCCGCGATGTCCTGCGGGTCGCGGCCGGAGTAATGACACGCCCCCCCAAATAACAGCCGCCGATCCGCCGAGAGCCGAAAGTAATCCACGGCTACTTGTTGATCACACACCGCCGTGTTGCGCGGCAAAAGCTGATGCGCCTGCTCTTCGCTCAAGGGTTCGGTGGCGATGATGTAGCTACCTGCGGGCAATACCTTGCCGCTGAGTTGGTGGTCCAGATCATTGAGATAGGCGTTGCATCCCAGCACCAGAGTTTTGGCGCGGACGGAGCCCTGCGCTGTGTGAACGCGGACCTCGGCGCCGTATTCCATTCGAATCACCGGCGAGTGCTCAAAAATCTGCACGCCGAGGGATCTGGCAACTGCCGCTTCGCCCAATGCCAGGTTCAGCGGATGCAAGTGCCCTGAGCCCATGTCGATCATGCCACCGGCGTAGTTGTCCGAGCCGATGACGCTGGGCATTTCCTCCTTGCTCAGCAGCTGCAACGAATGCCGATAGCCCAGGCTGCGCAGCTCTTCGGCGTCCTCGGCAAAATGTGCCAGTTCGCGCGGCTTGTTCGCCAGATCGCAATAACCCCAAGTCAGATCACACTCGATGGCGTATCGCTCGACCCGCTGGCGCACGATTTCCACCGCTTCGAGCCCCATCACTTTGAGCTGGTGAACTCCTTCATCGCCGATGACATTCTTGAAACGCTCGACACCATGACCAACGCCGCGAATCAACTGCCCGCCATTGCGACCGCTAGCGCCCCAACCAATCTTCCGGGCTTCCAATAACACAACGCTCAACCCGCGCTCCGCCAGTTCAATGGCTGTGTTCAGCCCGGAAAAACCGCCGCCCACGATGCAGACATCTGCAGTGAGATTGCCTGCCAAGGCCGAATGATCGGGCTGCGGGTGGCTCGTGGCGGCGTAATACGAAGCGGCGTGCTCGGTGTCGGCGGGGCGCTGAACGCGGGCGTTCATGTGGTTTATCCCAAGAGTTGTGTTTTAAAAATTTTACGGAGGGTAGCCGCGAGTCGGCGGGCGGGCAAGCGGGGTGCGGCGTCGCTGTCACATCGGACTCAGATGGGGGAAAATCCCGGCTTCTTCTTTCGGTACTGACGTCATGAGCTGCAACAGCCAGAAAATTCGCGACTTGCGCCGGCAGATTCCGTCTTTTGAATGCGTGCCCGGTTGCCACGATTGCTGTGGTCCCGTGACGACTTCATCCGAAGAAATGGCCCGCTTGCCGCGCAAGACAGTGGCCGAGCAGGAGGCCGCAATGAACGAGCTTAACTGTGTGCATCTGGGGCCCAATGGCTGCACGGTGTATGACGAACGGCCGCTGATCTGTCGCCTGTTTGGCACGACCAAAACATTGCCGTGCCCCAATGGCAGACGGCCCGAAGTGTTGATTCACCCGCGGGTTGAAGCGCAAGTGCATGAGTACATCGCGACGACGCGCCAAGTGCTGGTTTAGCACTGGGCTGTAGGAGCGCGCTTGCCCGCGAATGCGTTCAGTCAGAAACAAATGAAGCGGCTGACACACCTCAATCGCGGGCAAGCGCGCTCCTACAGTCTGAAGCTCACTCCGCAATCGGCAAATTCAGGCTCTCTTTCACCTCTTCCATCACGATATAGCTCTTGGACTCTCGCACGTGGGGCAGCTTGAGCAGGATGTCGCCCAGCAGTTTGCGATAAGACGCCATCTCGGAAATACGCGCCTTGACCAGGTAGTCGAAATCTCCCGACACCAGATGACATTCCAGCACATGGGGCAATTTGAGCACCGCCCGGCGGAATTCCTCGAAAGTATCCCCTGATTTGTAATCCAGACTGATCTCGACGAACACCAACAGGCTAGCCTTGAGGCTCTGCGGATTGAGCCGGGCGTTGTAGCCCATGATGATGCCTTCGCGTTCCAGTCTGCGGACCCGCTCTGTGCATGGCGTGGTCGACAAACCCACGCGTTCTCCAAGCTCCGTGAAGGAGATTCTGCCGTCGCTTTGCAGGATGCGCAGGATGTTGCGATCGATCTTGTCCAGTTCGCGCTTGGACTGATGCTGTGTGCGCATGGTATGCCCCTCTGCGAAAGACGTTGTTGCCGAGATTTAAAGCCGAATATAGGCGCTTATATAGTGAAAGGCACTGCTGATTGCTTTTTATACTGCCCACATCCTTGCTTAAAACTTCAAAACGTCAGCGGATATCCGCGATGAGGTAGTCAACATGCGCGTCTTGGTCCTTGGAAGTGGCGTAATCGGTACAACCAGTGCTTATTATCTGGCGCGTGAAGGCTTCGAAGTGACTGTTGTCGACCGTCAGCCGGCCGCTGCGATGGAAACCAGTTTTGCCAACGCAGGTCAGGTCTCCCCGGGATATGCATCTCCTTGGGCCGCGCCGGGCGTACCGCTCAAGGCCATCAAATGGCTGCTTGAACGGCACGCGCCGTTGGCGATCAAGGCGACAGCCGACATCGATCAATACCTTTGGATGGCGCAAATGCTGCGCAACTGCACGGCCAGTCGCTATGCCGTGAACAAAGAGCGCATGGTTCGGTTATCTGAATATAGCCGTGACTGCCTTGATGAGTTGCGTGCTGAAACCGGGATCGCCTATGAAGGGCGCAGGCTTGGAACCACCCAGCTGTTCCGCACCCAGGCACAACTCGACAACGCCGCCAAAGACATTTCTGTCCTTGAACAAGCGGGCGTGCCCTACGAATTGCTCGACCGCGAAGGCATCGCCCGGGTCGAACCGGCACTGGCCAGTGTCAGCAATATCCTCGCCGGCGCTTTGCGTCTGCCCAACGACCAGACCGGCGACTGTCAGCTGTTCACCACGCGTCTTGCGCAAATGGCGGCCGATCTGGGCGTCGAATTCCGTTTCGGACAGTCCATCGAATCCATCGACTTTGCGGGCGACCGCATCAATGGCGTGTGGATCAACGGCAAGCTCGAAACCGCCGACTGCTACGTTCTGGCCCTCGGCAGCTACTCGCCGCAATTGCTCAAGCCACTGGGTATCAAAGCGCCGGTCTACCCGCTCAAGGGCTATTCGTTGACTGTGCCGATCACCAATGCCGCCATGGCGCCGACTTCGACCATCCTGGACGAGACCTACAAAGTCGCGATCACCCGTTTCGACAACCGCATTCGTGTCGGCGGCATGGCCGAGATTGCCGGGTTCGACCTGTCGCTCAACCCGCGCCGCCGCGAAACGCTGGAGATGATCGTCAACGACCTCTATCCTCAGGGCGGCGATCTGGCCAAGGCCGATTTCTGGACCGGTCTGCGTCCGACCACGCCGGACGGCACGCCGATTGTCGGTGCTACGCCTTATCGCAACCTGTTCCTCAATACCGGTCACGGCACGCTGGGTTGGACCATGGCCTGCGGTTCGGGCCGTTTGCTGGCTGACCTGATCGCCCGCAAAAAGCCTCAAATCAGCGCCGAAGGCCTTGATATTTCTCGTTACGGCAGTACCAAGGAGATCGCAAAAAATGTCAATCCAGCGCCAGCTCACCAATGAGCGACTGAGCCAGATCGTCGTTCACAACGGCACCGTTTACCTTGCCGGCCAAGTAGGTGACGACATGGCTGCGGGCATCGAGCAGCAGACCCGCGAGACGCTGAATAACATTGAGCGTCTGCTGGATCTTGCCGGAACTGACAAAAGCCGCATCCTGTCGGTGACGATTTACCTGAAAGACATCGACGCGGATTTCGCCGGGATGAACAGCGTGTGGGACAAATGGCTGAATAAGGGTCTGGCTCCGGCGCGCGCGACTGTTGAATCCAAGCTGTGCGAGCCAGAGATTCTGGTTGAAATGACCGTGGTTGCGGCTTTGCCGTAGGCCCCACATACCATCACCCTGTGGGAGCGGACCTGTCCGCGAATGCGATATGACATCCGACAATTTTGTTTCGGATGGACCGAAGTATTCGCGGACAGGTCCGCTCCCACAGGTTTCGATTAACCCCTCACGATCAGAATTTGCCCGCCATGCGTCCAGCCCGCGCCCTCATCGATCTCCAGGCCTTGCGCCACAACTACCAACTCGCCCGCGAGACCACCGGCGCCAAAGCGCTTGCGGTGATCAAGGCCGATGCCTATGGCCACGGTGCCGTGCGCGTAGCCCAGGCACTTGAAGCCCAGGCGGATGGTTTTGCCGTGGCCTGCATCGAAGAGGCGCTGGAGCTGCGCCAGGCCGGTATCAAGGCGCCGATCCTGCTGCTCGAAGGCTTTTTCGAGGCCGATGAGCTGGCGCTGATCGCTGAGCATGATTTCTGGATTGTGGTGCATGGGTTGTGGCAGCTCGAAGCGATCGAGAAATCTACGGTCGGTAAACCGCTGAATATCTGGCTTAAATTGGATTCGGGCATGCACCGCGTGGGCCTGCATCCAGCTGATTATCAGCCGGCTTATCAGCGTCTGCTCGCCAGCGGCAAAGTGGCGAAGATCGTATTGATGAGCCACTTCGCTCGCGCAGACGAACTGGACAGCAAGCGAAGCGACGAACAAGTGGCAGTCTTTGAGGCCGCACGTCAGGGCCTGAACGCTGAAATCAGCCTGCGCAACTCGCCAGGCACGATGGGCTGGCCCACTATTCCGAGCGATTGGGTGCGTCCGGGGATCATGATATACGGCGCCACGCCCTTTGATCAGCCCCAGGCCATCGCCGATCGGCTGCAGCCGGTAATGACTCTGGAATCGAAAGTCATTTCCGTGCGCGAACTGCCAGCGGGAGAGCCGGTGGGCTATGGCGGGACGTTCCTGACGGACCGGCCGATGCGCATTGGCGTGGTCGCCATGGGTTATGCCGATGGATATCCGCGTCAGGCGCCGACCGGCACTCCGGTGCTGATCGACGGCCAACGCAGCCGATTGGTCGGGCGTGTATCGATGGACATGCTCTGTGTCGATCTCACCGATGTGCCTCACGCGGGGCTGGGCAGTCGCGTCGAGTTGTGGGGCAAAAACGTATTGGCCAGTGACGTCGCAGCAAGCGCTGGCACCATCCCGTATCAGATCTTTTGCAACCTGCGTCGCGTGCCACGGCTCTATTCCGAGGCCTGACGGCTCCGTCTGCACCTACCTTCGTCAACGTCCGAGCGGTCATCTCTGGCCGCCAGTCTCCTTGCTGATCGGGCAACGGGCTCAAGTGTTGTAAATACTGAACGCTGTTGCCATCATGGCGGCCACTGCCACTTGACCAAACTTGATCATCAGGAGGACTGCCGCATTGGACGTCGGTGAACGACTGCAATCCATTCGTAAACTCAAAGGCCTGTCCCAGCGTGAGCTCGCCAAGCGAGCGGGCGTGACCAACAGCACTATTTCCATGATCGAGAAAAACAGCGTCAGCCCCTCGATCAGTTCCCTGCGAAAAGTGCTCGGCGGCATACCGATGTCCATGGTGGAGTTCTTTTCTGAAGAGCTTGCGCCCGAAAACCCTACCCAAGTGGTCTACAAAGCCAGCGAGTTGATCGATATCTCGGACGGCGCGGTGACCATGAAGCTCGTGGGCAAATCCCATCCCAGCCGTGCCATCGCGTTCTTGACCGAGGTCTATCCACCCGGCGCAGATACCGGCGATGTAATGCTCGTCCATGAGGGCGAGGAAACCGGCATCCTGGTCGAAGGCCGTCTTGAGCTGGTGGTCGGGCTCGATACTTATGTGCTTGAGGCTGGCGACAGCTACTATTTTGAAAGCACCCGACCGCATCGATTCCGTAATCCGTTTGACGTCCCGGCGCGACTCATCAGCGCAGCGACGCCGGCCAATTTTTGACCGGCAAACCCCATTGGCCTGAACCCAAGGCCAACGAAGGACTCGCCTGAGACGCAGGTCGAAACGCTAATACCCCTGCAATTTAGAGGGAAGTTTCAGACCATCAGGCTACCCGCTATACTTTCGCGGCCTGCGTATACCGTGGCCGCGGGCGTGTGATAGCCACCATGAGGGTGAGAGCGTGAACCAAACCAATAAGAATTGGGCTGTAGCGGGTTTCCTGGCTTTGTGGGCGTTGACTGCCCAGGCTGCCACCAACGACGACATCGCCAAACGGCTTGAGCCGGTGGGGCAGGTCTGTGTTCAGGGCAAGGAATGTCCGGGCATGGAAGTCACTGCATCAGCGGGCGGCGGCGCTGCGAAAACCCCCGACGATATCATCGCCAAGCACTGCAACGCATGCCACGGCTCGGGCCTTCTGGGTGCGCCGAAAATCGGTGACACCGCCGCCTGGAAAGAGCGCGCCGACCACCAGGGTGGTCTGGACGGCATCCTCGCCAAAGCGATCACAGGCATCAACTCGATGCCGCCCAAAGGCACATGCGCCGACTGTTCAGACGATGAGCTCAAAGGTGCCATCAAGAAAATGTCCGGCCTGTAAGGCGGCCAACGCCTATGCCCAGAATCACCCGTTGGTGGCCGTTGCTGTTGCTGACGCTGGCTTTGGAGGCTAGCGCCACCATGCGTTGCGGGACGGCATTGATCAGCAACGGCGATTCAGCACAGACCGTCCTGCAAAAGTGTGGAGCGCCGGACACCCAGACCAGCGAAGGTCCGGCGCTGCGGGCCAATGGCGTCCCTTATCGAGACTCCGCCAGAGTCAGTCATTGGGTTTATGGCCCGCGAAGTGGTGCCTATCAGCACTTGCGATTCATCGACGATAAGCTCGTCTCCATCGAAACGCGCAGAGACTAAGCGGGTCCAAGCTTCATCCAACAACAAGCCAGGAGAGGCCGGATGCCGCATTCCTGCTCGATCGAGCAAGCTGTCGACTACGTTCTGGCATCGCTGCCAAGCCACATTCGGATGGGCATGCCGCTGGGATTGGGCAAACCCAACCGCTTCGCCAACGCGCTGTATGCGCGGATCAAAACCCTGCCAGACCGGCAACTGACGATCTACACCGCGCTGTGCTTGGGCCGTCCGCCTGCTGGGGACGGTTTACAGGGCCGCTTTCTAGAGCCGTTTCTGGAGCGTGTATTCGGTGATTATCCGGAGCTGGATTTCCTGAGCGACCTGCGCGCTGACAACCTCCCTCCAAACGTCCACGTCGAACAGTTTTTCATGCAGCCGGGCAGCCTACTCAACAGCGAATCTGCCCAGCAGAGCTACGTCAGCAGTAACTACAGCCATGCCGCGCGGGACATCAATGGCAATGGCGTGAATCTCATTGCGCAGTTGGTGGCGCGCGATCCGCAGCGCCCTGACAGCCTGAGCCTGAGCTGCAACCCCGATGTCACTCTCGATCTGCTGCCAATGATCGAGAAGCGCAGGGCGGCGGGGGAGACGATTCTGACGCTGGCGCAGGTTCATGCCAACTTGCCCTACATGCCGGGCGATGCCGAGGTCGACGCCGATACCTTCGACCTGTTGATCGATTACGAAGAGCGCAGCACGTTGTTTTCCACGCCCAACATGCCGGTCGGGACCCAAGACCATTTCATCGGCCTCTACGCCAGCACGTTGGTCCGAGATGGCGGAACGCTGCAAATCGGAATCGGCTCCATGGGGGACGCACTGACGGCAGCTTTGCTGGCGCGCCAGGCCGATAACGAAACCTATCGCGCATGCTTGTCGGAGCTGGACGGCATCTCTACCTGGAGGCCCTTGATCGAGCGCGAAGGCGGGGTGATGCCGTTTGCATCCGGGCTTTATGGCTGCAGCGAGATGTTCGTCAATGGCCTGCTGGTGCTGCTTGACGCAGGGATCATCCGGCGCAAGGTTTACCCGACCATCGAGCAACAGACTCGGGCCAACAGCGGTCTGCTGGATGAAGCCGCGCAGGCAGATGGCATTTTGGTGCATGGCGGATTTTTCCTCGGGCCGCGTAGCTTCTACGAGCGACTTCGGGAGTTTTCGACCGAGCAATTGGCGCAGATCAACATGACCGCTATCAGCTATATCAACGAGCTATATGGCGATGAACAGCTCAAGCGTCTGCAACGGCGCGATGCGCGGTTCATCAACAGCGCGTTTACGGTCACCCTCATGGGCGCGGCGGTTTCCGATCAGTTGGCGGACGGGCGCGTGGTCAGCGGCGTGGGCGGGCAGTACAACTTTGTCGCACAGGCGCACGCCCTGGAAGATGCCCGCTCGATTCTGATCCTGCGCAGCTGGCGGGAGTCGGGCGGGGACGTGAGCTCCAACATCGTCTGGGATTATGCCCACACCACTATTCCTCGGCATCTGAGGGACATCGTGATCACTGAGTACGGCATTGCCGATTTGCGCGGCAAGACTGACTCCGCCGTGATAGAGGCGCTGCTCAATATCAGCGATTCGCGCTTTCAGTCGGGCTTGATCGATCAGGCGCAGAAGGCCGGCAAGCTGGCCAAAGGCTTTCGCCTGGACCCTTTATTCACGCAGAACACGCCTGAGCGCTTGCAGGCGATTCGGGATCAATACGGCGGGTTGTTCACCGAATACCCGCTGGGCAGTGATTTCACGTCTGAAGAACGGGATCTGTTGCGGGCCCTGAACTGGCTCAAGAGCAAGTTCAAGCTGCGGGACATCATTGAGCTGGGCAAGGCGACGCTGGAGGCGCCGGAGCCGGAAACATTCCCTGAACACTTGGCACGCATGAGGCTGGATCAGCCCCAGGGACTGCGCGAGGAGTTGTATCAGCGGTTGTTGCTGGCGGGTTTGCAGGCAACTTCGTGACGAACCCTGTAGGAGCGAACTTGTTCGCGAGGCGGTATACCTGACGCACCGAATAAATGACTCGCCAACAAGTTGGCTCCTACAGGATCGAGCCGTCAGGCGATGGCTTTGTACGCCAATAAACCTGCGGCGATAAATCCGGCCACCGCAAACACCTGCTGCAATCTCGGGCCGGCAATGAACCTGGCCGCCTGTAAGCCCGCGATCAATCCCACCACCGCTCCCATCGCAAAAGGCACGGCGACCGCCCAATGCATCGCTCCGCTGACCGTCGCTGTCACCACACTGCCGGTGGAAACCAGCGCGATGACGGCCAGCGATGTGGCGACGATGCTCTTCATGTTCAGATCGGTAAAGCGCGTCAGTGCGGGGATGATGACGAAGCCGCCGCCCACGCCGAGCAGGCCGGACAATAATCCGGCAACCATTCCGGTGATCGCCAGGGAGCGGGCGCAGGGCAGGGTCCAGCGCAATCGGCCCACGCGCGGATTCAGCACGCAGGGCAGAAACGCCGCACGGTCGGCCGGTTGTCCGTGCTGCAGGTGATGAGCGGCTTTGCGGTAGATGCGTGCGCAGGCATACACCAGCACCAAAGCGAAGCCCAGCGACAGCGGGCGATTGGGCAATTGATGAGCGAGCCATAGACCCAACGGCGTCATGACAATGCCGATAGCGGCAATAAACCCGGCGGCGCGATAACGCACGATGCCCTGTCGCAAGCCCAGTAACGCGCCGATCCATGCTGCCAAACCTACGGCCAGCAAGCCCACCGGCGCGGCTTCGACCATAGTCAGACCCAGTACGAACACCAACAGAGGCACGGCGAGAATCCCACCCCCCGCGCCGGTCAGTGCCAGAATCGCACCGACGATTGTCCCTAGGCCTGCGGCCAGCAAACCATGTTCATTCAAAGGAAAGATGCTTACAGGGCATTGATCGGGATCTTCAGGTAGCGCACGCCGTTATCTTCAGGCTCCGGCAGATGGCCGCCGCGCATGTTGATCTGCACCGACGGCAAGATCAGCAGCGGCATGCCCAGCGTGGCATCGCGTTTTTCGCGCATCTCGACGAATGCGTCTTCGTCGATCCCTTCGTGAATATGGATGTTGCTGGCACGTTGCTCGGCCACCGTCGTCATGTACATCAACTCCCGACCGTTGGGCAGGTAGTCGTGGCACATAAACAGGCGCGTTTGAGGCGGCAGGCTTAGGATTTTGCCAATCGAGCGAAAAAGGGTGCGGGCGCTGGCGCCGGGGAAATCGCAGCGTGCCGTGCCGTAGTCGGGCATGAACAAGGTATCGCCAACGAAGGCAACCGTTTCGCCACCGGCCTGGATGAGGTAGGTCATGCAGGCCGGGGTGTGTCCGGGTGTATGCATGGCGCGTGCTTGCAACGAGCCGATCTGGAAATGTGCATCGTCTTCGAGCAACTGGTCGAACTGACTGCCGTCCCGAGCGAAATCACCCTGGGCATTGAACAGCGTGCCGAAGACCTTCTGTACGCGAGTGATCTGATTGCCGATGGCGACAGTACCGCCCAGCTTCTCTTTCAAATAAGCCGCTGCGGAAACGTGATCGGCGTGGACGTGGGTTTCCAGAATCCATTCCACCGACACGCCCAGCTCATGGACTTTGGCGATCAGGCGGTCGGCGGACATAGTGCTGGTGTGCCCGGACTTGGGGTCGTAATCCAGCACGCTGTCGATCAACGCCGCTTTGAGGGTGGAGCGGTCGATGACCAGATAGCTGATGGTCGACGTCTGCTCGTCGAAGAAAGCCTCGACGCTCATGGTTTGGCCAATGATCATTGCTGCTCTCCGAAAATTAAAACGCCTGGAGCGCATGGTTCTGTAGGAGCGCGCTTGCCCGCGAAGGCGGCATTCGGCCGCCACAGATGCGTCAAACCTTACACCGTCGTCGCGGGCAATCGCGCTCCTACAGTTGCGCATGCTTACTCGACGAACGTGACGACGCCATCTTTTAGCGACTTCACTCGCGCCAGCGACTCTACGTGGTAACCCTGAGCATCCAGCTCGGCGCGGCCGCCCTGAAACGACTTCTCGATCACGATGCCAAGGCCTGCCACGGTCGCGCCCGCCTGTTTGATGATCGAGATCAAGGCTTGTGATGCTTTGCCGTTGGCCAGGAAATCATCGATAACCAGCACACGGTCGCTGCTGGTCAGATGGCGCGGGGAGATCGCGACGGTGCTTTCGACCTGCTTGGTGAACGAATACACCGTGGCCGACAGCAGGTTTTCAGTCAGCGTCAGCGATTGATGTTTGCGCGCGAAAATCACTGGCACGCCCAGTTTCAGGCCGGTCATCACCGCCGGGGCGATGCCGGAAGCTTCGATGGTGACAATCTTGGTCACGCCCGAATCTGCGAACAATCGAGCAAATTCGTCGCCGATCTGCTGCATCAGCACCGGGTCGATCTGATGGTTGAGGAACGCGTCGACCTTTAATACCTGATCAGACAGGACGATGCCTTCTTCGCGAATTTTCTTGTGCAGTGCTTCCACGTCGGGGTCCTCGGCGCGCAAATGCGCGGGTGCATTATTAGATGAAGCCTAGCGCTTGAGCATGGCGCGGATGTCCGCCAATGCCGTATTGCCGCGAACGGCCTTCACTTCTGTCGGTGTGTCGTCGTTGCCTTCCCAGGCGAGATCGTCCGGGGGCAGTTCATCGAGAAAACGGCTCGGCGAGCAGTCGATGATCTCGCCGTATTGCTTACGCTTGGCCGCGAAGGTGAACGCCAGCGTTTGCCGCGCGCGGGTGATGCCCACGTACGCCAAGCGCCGTTCTTCCTCAATGGTGTCGGCCTCGATACTGGAGCGGTGGGGGAGGATTTCTTCCTCCATCCCCATGATGAATACGTAGGGGAATTCCAGGCCCTTTGACGCGTGCAACGTCATCATCTGCACGCCTTCAGCGCCGTCTTCTTCCTCTTGCTGACGCTCAAGCATGTCGCGCAGGACCAGCTTGCCGATGGCCTCTTCGATGGTCATGCCGCCTTCTTCGTCTTTCTCCAGCGTGTTTTTCAGCGCCTCGATCAAAAACCACACGTTGCCCATGCGGTAGTCGGCAGCCTTGTCGCTGGAGCTGTTTTGACGAATCCAGTTTTCGTAATCGATGTCCATGACCATGCTGCGCAGGGCGGCAATCGGGTCATTTTGCGCGCACTGCTGGCGCACGCCGTCCATCCAGTGCTTGAAGCGTTTAAGGCGGTCTGTGAAGCGGCCGTCCAGATGCTCACCCAGGCCGATTTCGTCGGTGGCGGCGTACATCGAAACTTTGCGTTCAGTGGCGTAGTTGCCCAGCTTTTCCAAAGTCGTGGAGCCGATTTCCCGGCGTGGCACGTTAATCACGCGCAAGAACGCGTTGTCGTCATCCGGATTGACCAGCAGGCGGAAGTAGGCCATCAGGTCTTTGACTTCCTGACGTCCGAAGAAGCTGTTACCGCCAGACAAACGATACGGCACTTGATGGTGCTGCAGCTTCAGCTCGATCAGCTTGGCCTGGTAGTTCCCGCGATACAAAATCGCGAAATCGCTGTATGGCCGATCGGTGCGCAGGTGCAGGCTGAGGATTTCGACGGCCACGCGTTCAGCTTCGGCGTCTTCGTTGCGGCAACGGATCACGCGGATCTCGTCGCCATGGCCCATCTCGCTCCACAGCTGTTTTTCGAACGCATGGGGATTATTGGAGATCAGTACGTTGGCGCAGCGCAAAATCCGGCTGGTGGAACGGTAGTTCTGCTCCAGCATCACCACTTTCAGCGACGGATAATCGTCCTTGAGCAGCATCAGGTTTTCCGGCCGCGCGCCACGCCAGGCGTAGATCGACTGATCGTCGTCGCCCACGACAGTGAACTGGCAGCGCGTGCCGATCAGCAGTTTCACCATCAGATACTGGCTGGCGTTGGTGTCCTGATACTCGTCCACCAGCAAGTAGCGAACTTTGTTCTGCCACTTTTCGAGAATGTCGGGATTGTCTTCGAACAGCTTTACCGGCAGCAGGATCAGGTCGTCGAAATCCACTGCGTTGTACGCCTTGAGCGTGCGCTGGTAGTGGGTGTAGACGATGGCGGCGGTCTGTTCTTTGGGGTTGCGCGAGTTGGCGAGCGCTTCGGGCGGCAGGATCAGATCGTTTTTCCACGAGCCGATCATGTTCTTGATCTCGTCGACGCCGTCGTCGCCCGAATATTCCTTCTGCATGATGTCGGTCATCAGCGCTTTGACGTCAGTCTCGTCAAAGATCGAAAAGCCCGGTTTGTAGCCAAGCCGTACATGTTCCTTGCGGATGATGTTCAGGCCCAGGTTGTGGAACGTCGATACGGTCAGCCCCCGACCTTCGCCGCCTTTGAGCAAGGTGCCGACCCGCTCTTTCATTTCCCGCGCGGCCTTATTGGTAAAGGTCATGGCGACGATGTATTGCGCACGAATGCCGCAGTTCTGCACCAGATGGGCGATCTTGCGCGTGATAACGCTGGTCTTGCCGGAACCCGCACCGGCGAGCACCAAAAGAGGGCCGCCGACGTAGTTCACGGCTTCTTGTTGCCGGGGATTGAGTCGGGACATGACGAAAAGGGAGTCGCTGGCGAAATGGGCGGGCATTTTAACAGGCTGGACGGTTTGTGCAGCGACCGTCTGACCTGTGATGCACCGCGCTATCTATATTTCGCCGTTTTGTTACATTTGCGCATCACGCGGAGAATTCCCGCGGTTGACGACCCTCGATTGAGGGGAGCCAACGTCCTTTGTTTGTGTGGGGAGTTAGCTTGTCTACGCCTGTCGAAACCTTGCGTTTGCTGCTACTGGCCGATACGCCAGAATGGTCAGCGCTGTTACGCGAGTGCCTGGCTCCGTTGGGAGAAACTACTGTCCTGGTCTGCGTATCGGGTTGGGAAGCTGTCGGCGATCCTTTTGCCATCCCGCACAACACCGTCATCTTCACCACCCCCAAACTTCAGCCGCCAGGCGGCCGGTGCAAATTGCCTGTGGTGCTGCTGCTGGATGCGGAGCCTGACGACGAGCCAAGCGGCGTCGCTGACTGGCTGGTGCGTGATTCCCTCGACACCCACAGCCTTCGCCGATGCCTGCGTCATGTGCGCGAGCGCGGGTTGTTGGAGAACACCCTTCAGCGTCTGGCCGAGCAGGACCCTCTGACCGGTATCGCCAATCGGCAGGGCTTTCAGACCTTGCTCGCCGCGCGATTAGCTGAGTACGACGGTCGTGGGCTGGCACTGGGGCATCTGGATCTGGATAACTTCCGTCGCGCCAATGACGCGTTGGGGCATCAGGCGGGTGATCGGCTGATCCTGCAAGTGGTTGCGCGCTTGAAGGGCCAGCTGGAAGCCGGCGATCAGCTGGCTCGCTTGGGTAGCGACGAATTTGCGCTGTTGATTGACACTCGCCGCGCGCCAAACCGGGCCGAGTGGATGGCCGAGCGCATCACCGAGGCGCTGTCGGAACCCTATTGGGTTGATGGCGAAAGCTTGTTGATTGGTTGCAGTCTCGGGATTGCCCACGCCCGCGCACAGAACGGCGCCGATCCGCTGATGTGGCACGCCCACATCGCCATGCAGCAGGCCAAAGGCACCCAAGGTTGCACTTTTCACGTCTTCAACGAACGAATCAATCGCAACGCGCGCAGTCTGGCGGACCTTGAAAGCGAGCTGCGCCGGGCGTTGCGCCGTGACGAGCTGGAGCTGCATTACCAGCCACGTTTGTGTCTGAACAGCGGCAAGATTCTCGGTCTGGAAGCACTGGTGCGTTGGCGACATGCCGAACGTGGTTTGCTTCCTCCCAGCGAGTTCGTGCCGCTCGCCGAGCAAAGCGGCCTCATTGTGCCGCTGGGTTACTGGGTCATCTCCCGCGCCCTGCGCGACATGCAGACCCTGCGCGAGCAAGGCATCCCGCCGCTGCATATGGCGATCAATCTGTCGTTTCGGCAGTTTCAGGACAACCAGTTGTTGGCGACGCTCAGCCGCTTGATCGCTGATCGTGGCATCGATGCGCAATGGCTGGAGTTTGAGCTGACGGAAACTGCAGTGATGCGTCGCAGCGATCTGGTAAAGCAGACCATGGATGCGCTGGGCCGTCTGGGCATCAGATTCTCGCTGGATGATTTCGGCACCGGATTTTCATCCTTCGTGCACCTCAACAGCCTGCCCATCACACTGCTCAAGATCGATAAAAGCTTTGTCGGTGAGATGGAACAGCGCGAAGAAAACCGCAAGCTGGTCCACGCGATGATCAACCTGGCGCACAACCTCAACCTGGAAGTCGTCGCCGAAGGTGTCGAAACCCCGGAGCAACTGGCGCTGTTGCGCAGCTTCAAGTGCGATCAGGTACAGGGCTACCTGATCAGCCACCCGCTGGCGCTGCCTGAGTTGATGGGGTATTTGATGTACGGCCAAGGCAGGGCAAACGGCACGCAGGTCCTGTAGAAGCGAATCGCGAAAGCGGCGCAAATCCTCACACGATCAAAACCCGCAAGCGGCGCAAACCCTGTAGGAGCGAACTTGTTCGCGAGCGCTCTTGATTCTGGGCGAAGCCCGTAGGAGCCCTGCTTGCAGGCGATCTGCCGGGCACCGGCAGCAAAGTCGGTGGATGCGGTGTGTCAGCTTGAGCCGAGTTTATGAAGGGGGGCCGCTACGCAACCCATCGTCGGCAAGCCGGACTTCCACGCCCTCCGGGCAGAAGCAAATCGCGAAACCCTCACACGATCAAAACCCGCAAGCGGAACAGACCCTGTTGAAGCGCTCGCGAAAGCTGCGCAAACCCTGTAGGAGCGAACTTGTTCGCGAGCGCCCTTGATTCTGGGCGAAGCCCGTAGGAGCCCTGCTTGCAGGCGATCTGCCGGGCACCGGCAGCAAAGTCGGTGGATGCGGTGTGTCAGGTTGAGCCGAGTTTATGAAGGGGGCCGCTACGCAACCCATCGTCGGCAAGCCGGACTCCCACGCCCTCCGGGCAGAAGCGCCGTTGTGGCGATCTGATGGATCAACCGACTCCCACAGGATTTGCGTTGCATCAGTTGGCGACGGTGCTACGGGCAAAATGCAATCGCGGGCAAGCGCGCTCCTACAACTGACCTCTCGGTCTAGCCCATCACCGCGACACCCGACGCCTCTTTGCGCAACAACTGACCGGCCTTGCGCTCGAACGCGTAGGTGAGCGCAATCGCTGAACACAGCAACCCCAGCGCAAGCCCCCACCAGACGCCGACCGCGCCTTGATTGGCGATGAAGCCAAACCCCCAGGCGGCGGGCGCGCCGACGATCCAGTAGCTCGCAAAACCGATCAAGAAAGTGGTTTTGGCATCCTTGAAGCCGCGAATCGCACCCATCGCAATCGTCTGCGTGCCATCGAGCAACTCAAACCAGGCCGCGATCGCCAGTAGCTTGACCGCCAACTCGACGGTGTCCTGATACTGCGGGTTATGAATGTCCAGAAACAGGCCGATGACCGCATGGGGCGCGAGCCAGAACAGAAATGCAAACGCCAGCATCACCAGACCGCCAAAGGCAATGCCCATGCGCCCGGCCGTACGCGCCAGGAGCAAATTACCTGCCCCGTAATGCAAGCCGATGCGCATGGTCACCGCGTAGGAAATGCCCACCGGAATCATGAACGCCATCGACACCGACTGCAGCGAGATCTGGTGCGCGGCCATTTGCGCGCTGCCCATGGCGCCCATGCAGAACGCTGCGAAGGTGAACAGGCCCACTTCTACCGCGTACGTTCCGCCGATCGGCAAACCCAGGCGCCAGAGCTCTTTCAGACACGTGCGCGATAGGTTCATCAAGCCGACGTGGATCGGATACGCCGCATACGCACGGTGGTAGCGAATGTGCAGAGCCAGGATGATCGCCATGGCGTTGGTGACAATAGCCGTCACCAGACCGATCCCCATCAGCCCCCAGTGGGGCAAGCCAAACAGGCCATGAATGAAAGCGTAATTGAGGGCGAAGTTTGCGGCTGCACCTCCCAGGCTGATGGCCATGACAGGACCGGCGCGGCCCAGTGCACTGGTGAAGCCGCGCAGAGCCATGAAAGTCAGCAGGCCGGGGAGGGCGAGAGGCAGGGTGATCAGAAACTGAGTTGCCATGTGCACGTTGGCTTCGACCTGGCCGAATTTGAGCAGGATTGGCTCAAGATTCCACAGGATCAGCGCCGCGATCAGCGCCATGCCCCACGCCAGCCACAGCCCTGCTTGAGCAAGCTTAGTGGCGCCTGCGGCGTCGTTGGCGCCATGGCGAATGGCAACCAGTGTGCCGACTGCTGCCATTACGCCCACGCAAAAGAAAGAAATGAAGTTGTAACTGGCCGCGCCCAGACCGCCGCCCGCCAGGGCTTCCGGGCCCAGTTGGCCCATCATCACGGTGTCGGTGAACACCATCAGCATGTGCGCCATTTGGGACGCAATCAGCGGTCCGGCCAGACGCAGGATGATCCAGAGTTCTTTAAAGGCGTGCTGATGCATGATTGTGGCGCTCGGATTTGCGGGCATCTAAGAGCCGCACATTCTGGTGGCTAAGGCGCGTCCGCACAAAGGGATAAATCCGATCCAAGGCATGAGTAAAACTCATGTCCGGTTTAAGCTACAGTCGTCTTCTAACGCCGTAGCGATTCAATGAGGTATCCCAGATGTCCCGAAGTCTTGCGCCGTTGTATGCGCTCAAAGCATTTGAAGCGGCCGCCCGGCATGCCTCGTTCACTCGCGCTGCCGAGGAGTTGTCGATCACCCAAAGCGCGGTGAGTCGGCACATTCGCACGCTTGAAGATCACTTTGCCTGCCGCTTGTTTCAGCGCAACGGTCGTAATCTGCAATTGACCGAAGCGGCGCGCACCCTGCTGCCGGGGATACGTGAAGGTTTTTCTGCGCTGGAGCGGGCATGCAGCACGTTGTTTGCCGAGGAGGGAATCTTGCGCATGAAGGCGCCATCGACCCTGACCATGCGGTGGCTGCTGGCGCGCCTAAGCCGCTTTCGTCATCTGCAGGTGGGCAATGAGGTGCAGCTGACCAGCGCCTGGATGGACATCGACAACGTGGACTTTACCCAAGAGCCTTTTGATTGCGCCGTGCTACTCAGTCGAGGGCATTTCCCGCCCGACTGGGAAGCGACCTATCTTTTCCCCGAGCTGCTGATTCCGGTGGGAGCACCGACGTTGCTGGAGGACCGGCCTTGGGATGTCGAGCGGTTGGCAGGCGCAGAGCTGCTGCACCCTACGCCGGACCGACGTGACTGGCGCAGTTGGCTTGAACGTATGGGCTTGTCCGAGCAAGTCTCGCTCAAGGGCGGCCAAGTGTTCGACACCCTTGAACTGGGCATGATTGCTGCCGCGCGTGGGTATGGCGTTTCAATGGGCGACTTGCTTATGGTCGCTGAAGATGTTGCGCAGGGACGCTTGAGCCTGCCGTGGCGCACAGCGGTAGTCAGTGGCGAGAACTATTATCTGGTCTGGCCCAAGACGCGGCCGGGCGGTGAGCGGTTACGCCGATTAAGCGATTTTCTGCAGGGCGAGGTGCAGGCCATGGACCTGCCGGATGTGACCATTCTGAAATAACTTGTAACGCCCGATCGCCGCGCCACTGGTCATTATCCGGGCGTGGGACTCAAGTATTTTTGCTGTCAGCCGAATCCGTAATACCAGAGCCTTTTGTTCAAAGCGGCTCACGAAAACCTTTTCATTAAATTAGTCCGAATGTGCTGTCGATCAGGATGATCCGGTCGTTCGGTCAGGGAGTCACCATGCCTCAACCTCGTGCCCGAATTGCGTCCCAGCTGGGAGTTGCTCTGGCAGTGATTCTCGCGATAGTCATCAGCGGCAGTACGCTGTTTGCGTTGCGCTCACTGGACACCGCTAACCTTGCGATTCGTGAAGAGCACATGGGCAGTGAGGCGAGATTGCTGGCCGACCAGCTCAACACGTTCCACAGCACACTGCGCGACAGTACACAGCGCCTGAGCGGCCTTTTCGAAAAGCGCTTCAGCAGCGGGCTTACCCTGCAGACCGATCAGCAGATCACGGTTGCAGCGCTGCAAACGCCTGCTTTGCTGCTGGATGGCAACCCGCTGAACAACAATTTCGACCAGGTCGATGACTTCCGCAAAATGACTGCCGGCGTGGCGACTGTTTTTGTGCGCAGCGGCGATGACTTCGTTCGCATCAGCACTTCGCTGACCAAGCAGGATGGCTCGCGGGCAATCGGCACTCTGCTTGATCACAAACATCCTGCATACGCACGCTTGGTGGCCGGGCAGGAATACGTCGGCCGAGCTCTGTTGTTTGATCGCTCATACATGACTCAATACACCCCGGTGAAGGATGCGGCGGGCAAGGTGATTGCTGTCTTGTTCGTAGGATTCGATTACACCGACGCTCAGAAAGCCCAATTCGAAAACCTCAGGAATTTCCGTATCGGTTCGACCGGCTCCTTGGCGCTGCTTGATGAGCAAAACCAATGGTTGGTGCCGCCCGCTGGTGTGAAGGACCTGGATCAGGCGAGCAAAACCTTGGCGGACTTCGTCAAGCAGCCGGGCAAAGGGCAGATTTGGCAGGATGGCGACAATGAAATCTACACCGTCGCCCAATCGTTTCCCGGCGGGCCTTGGACCGTGCTGGCAAGCATGCCGGAAGCGGAAATCAGCGCAGTCACCTGGAGTGTAGGCACCCAACTCGCCATTGGTAGCCTGCTGTCGATGCTGATTGCGGTCGGTGCAGCGATCTGGTTGCTGCGCAGCAAACTCAAACCGTTGTCCGATCTGGTCAATCAGGCTGAGGCACTGGGCGCCGGTGACCTGAGCGTGCGTTCGAACGTGACCAGCCATGATGAAATCGGTCAGTTGGCTGGCAGCTTCAACAAGATGGGCGAGGCGCTGTCGACGATGGTGTCGCACATCCGTACCGCCGCGCAGGAAGTCAGCAGTCGGGCGCAGGCGTTGTCTGGCCTGTCGGGCGGCGCTTATGAAGGCATGGAGCAGCAATCAGGCGAGATCACCAGCATGGCTGGCGCCGTGGAAGAGTTTAGCGCCACGGCCCTGAATATCGCCGACAACATGGGCCATACCGAACGTCTGGCACAGGGCAACGCCCAGCAGACCCGTATCGGTCGCGCATCCATGCATGAAGCGTCGGCATCGTTAGAACAGATCGCTGGCTCACTGAGCAGCACTGCAACGGTGATCGATACGCTCGGCCAGCGCTCGCAGGAAATCGGCGGCATCGTCAGCGTCATCACCTCGATCGCCGAGCAAACCAATTTGCTGGCGCTTAATGCTGCGATCGAAGCTGCTCGCGCCGGCGAGCAAGGGCGCGGTTTTGCCGTGGTGGCCGACGAGGTGCGCAATCTCGCGTCGCGGACCCGTCAGGCCACCGACGAGATTTCCGGCATGATCACCAGCATCCAGCAGGAAACCGGCAACGCCATCAGCACCATGGAGCAGGGCAATACGCTGATGCAGGAAGGTCTGTCGCGTAATGCCAAGGTCGCCGCTGCCCTGGCCCAGATCGACGAACAAAGCCGCTCGGCGGGCGAGCAATTTGCCGCCATCACCACCGCCACCCAGGAACAAAGCAACACCGCCACCCTGCTCAGCAGCAACCTGCAAAGCATCGCGCTGGCCAACAGTGAGCAGCGTGAAGTGGTGTCCAACTTGGCCGTTACCGCGCAAGAGCTGAACGCCTTGGCAGCGGATTTGCGGCGCGAGGTTGATCGGTTCCGCTGATTCAGAGCCCTTCGCCCGCTGGCCATTGCCGTGCGGCGTGTAGGATTCGAAGTATCAGGACAGCGTCAGGCGTTTCTCGGTGGATCACCAGATAGTTCGGCTTCACCACTATTTCGCGTGTGCCCTCCACCCGGCCAGATTTATAAAGGCGCGGGTGGTTGGGTAATTGCGCTATCTGTGTCTGGATTTCATCCTTCAAGCATTGCGCAGCCTGGGGATTTGCGTCCGAGATGTAATCGATGATTGCCAGAAAATCTTTGCTGGCAGGTCCGCTCCACTCAACTTTCGGCACGACGCTTCCTGTCTATCAACGCTTGAGCATCGGCCATCACCTGCTCGTGGGACATAGCCGGTGCTGAGTCTTCCATGGCTTCGCGCACTTTGGCGCGAAACCAAGCGTCGTAGGCATCCGGGTCGCTGGTAAAGCCCGCCGGGAGAGCGCCTTCCTTCGCTACGCGGGTCAATAGAATTCTTACGGCATCAGAGATGGTGAGCCCAAATTTTGCCAGGTTCGCCGCAGCCTGAACCTTAAGTTCGTCATCTATTCGCACGTGCAGCATTGAGGTGTGGGTCGCCATTTTCATCTCTCCTGAAAAGGCTGACTATGTATCTCATTCGAGATACAGGCAACGTCGTTCATCAGTTACTTGACGGCCGATACTGCAACGCTTCGGCGATATGGCAGCGGGCGATGGCGTCGACGCGCTCAAGGTCTGCCAGCGTCCGGGCGACTTTGAGCAAACGGTGGGCAGCGCGCAGTGACAAGGTGAGCCGCTCGCAGGCGGTTTCAAGCCAGGCTTCGTCTTCGGCGGTGAGTGCGCAGTGTTGGCGCAACGCGGGGAGGTCGAGGAACGCGTTGGCGCATCCCTGGCGTTTTTGTTGGCGTTCTCGTGCCTCGGCCACAAGAAGCGATGCGCTGGCGCTGTCGTCCCCTTTTTGGGGCATCGGTGTCAGTGAAGTGGTTTCGCGGGCCACGGTCAGGTGCAGGTCAATACGATCGAGCAGTGGCCCGGAGAGTTTGTTTCGATAGCGCTGGATTTGATCCGTCGAACAGCGGCAGCGGCCCGTTGGCTCCCCCAGATATCCACAAGGACACGGGTTCATGGCGGCCACCAACTGGAAGCGTGCCGGGAAACGCACCCGATCGCGCGCACGGGAAATCACGATATGGCCCGATTCCAGCGGCTCCCTCAAGACTTCCAGTACGCGCCTGTCGAACTCGGGTAGTTCGTCCAGAAACAACACCCCATGATGCGCCAGCGTAATTTCACCCGGCTGGGGTCGGCTGCCACCCCCCACCAGCGCTGGCCCAGAGGCAGAGTGATGAGGCTGACGGAATGGGCGCTGCGGCCAACTGGTGAGCGGTGTGTGGCTGGCGACTGATTGTATGGCGGCGACTTCCAGAGCCTCGTATTCATCGAGCGGCGGCAACAGACCCGGCAAGCGACTGGCGAGCAAGGTTTTGCCGGTGCCCGGGGGGCCGCTGAACAACAGGTTATGGGCGCCTGCCGCCGCCACTAGCAGCGCACGTTTGGCGGCGGCCTGACCCTGCACTTCGCTGAGATCGGGATAGGGCCGTGTTTGCAGGATCAGCCCCTTGGATTGATAAGGGGGGATGGGAGTACGGCCGTTCAAATGCGCCACGAGTTCGAGCAAATGATTGACAGCGATGACGCGCAAGCCTGAGGCCAGGCACGCCTCTTCGGCGTTAACAGCCGGGACGATCAACGTATGCCCGGCTTCACGGGCCGCCAATGCGGCGGGCAATACTCCCTGGACCGGTCGAATCGCCCCTGACAGCGCCAGCTCGCCCAAGCATTCCACTGCCTGAAGCGCGAGTGCCGGGACTTGCGCGCTGGCGGCCAGTAGGCCCAACGCAATTGCCAGATCGAATCGTCCGCCGTCTTTTGGTAAATCAGCCGGCGCCAGATTCAGCGTGATGCGCCGCGCCGGAAACTCCAGCCCGCAGTTAAGAATGGCGCTACGCACGCGGTCTTTGCTTTCCTTCACCGCACCTTCCGGCAAGCCCACCAGCGTGAGCGTCGGCAGGCCGTTCGCGAGATGGCATTCAACGGTTACGGCGGGTGCTTCGACGCCGACCTGGGCGCGGCTGTGGACGATAGCGAGGGACATAGATCATTCCTTGATGGCGACAGACCGCGTCCTGCGGTGTGGCAAAGGATAGTCATCAAGGTGGAGGGGCGGGTGAGCGAAGAGGTTCAGGGTGTTTCGTGGGGACGGGCGAGGGTCTGTAGGAGCGAATTCATTCGCGAAGTGTTATTTCAGGCGATGCAGATGTATCGCTTGAGCGGGAGTCTCGCGAATGAATTCGCTCCTACAGAGCCAACGCGTTGATCACTCAATCGGCGGCGCGAGCTTCGCTTCCATCTCGGCCATCTTGGCTTCCAGCGCTTCTAGGCGGGCGCGGGTACGGGCGAGGACGATCATCTGGCTATCGAACTCTTCCCGGCTCACCAGATCCAGCTTGCTGAACCCGCTTTGCAACAGTGCTTTGAACTGGGTTTCGAATTCATTGCGGGCAATCGGTGTCTCGCCACTGAGCAAGCGTGAGGCGTGACCACTGACCGCATCGAGAAAGGCTTTCGGGGCGAGCATGATGTTTTTTCCGTAGATCAGATGCGCGGCAGTGTAGCACGCAGCGTCTATAGTCCCCTTGGGGTGGGGTTGCACGGTTATCGCGCATTCGCCCGTGCACTGGCGCACTGTTCTTGTGCGCGCCCCTCGAATGATGGCTATCTGCAACCCTTAGATGGCGAGGGATAAGCCGTATTTAATGGAATTCGATGAAATGGCAAGCTTTCTGCTTAGTGGCTTATGACCCATGCACTGATGCAGTCGCTGTGACGAATCCAGTGCGACAGGCGAAGCGGGGAAGTGTTTCGTCAGAAGCGGTTTTCTGGCGTTGATCTGGTCTGTTTCGGGCTATCGACGCGTTACAAAGCCAGACACTGCGCTTAGACTTGAGTCGGGTTTGTTTTCCTGGGGCAAGTCCACCAATTCGGGAGAAAGTTTCATGAAGCTAGTCACTGCCATCATCAAGCCGTTCAAGTTGGATGACGTACGCGAGTCGTTGTCCGAAATCGGCGTGCAGGGCATTACGGTAACTGAAGTCAAAGGCTTCGGACGTCAGAAAGGCCATACCGAGCTGTATCGCGGTGCGGAATATGTAGTCGACTTCCTTCCCAAGGTGAAGATCGATGTTGCGATCGACGACAAGGATCTGGATCGGGTTATCGAAGCGATAACCAAAGCAGCCAACACTGGCAAGATCGGTGACGGCAAGATCTTCGTGGTTAATCTGGAACAGGCCATTCGCATCCGTACCGGCGAAACCGATACCGACGCAATCTAAGCCGCCAACCCCAACGCCCCAGGAGAAAACAATATGACTCTGCGTCAATTCGCAGGGCTAGGAGCCCTGTTGTCCCTCGTAACCCCTGGCTTGGCCATGGCGGCAGACGAAGTGGCAGCCCCAGTCCTCAACTCAGGCGACACAGCCTGGATGCTGACTTCGACCGCTTTGGTGCTGTTCATGACCATTCCCGGTCTGGCACTGTTCTACGGCGGCATGGTCCGCTCGAAAAACATTCTTTCCGTGATGATGCAGTGCTTTGCCATTACCGGTCTGATTAGCATTCTGTGGGTCGTTTACGGCTACAGCATTGCGTTCGACACAACTGGTATGGAAGCAGGCGTCGTCAATTTCAACTCCTTCTTCGGCGGCATGGGCAAGGCGTTCCTGGCGGGTATTACTCCAGCCAGCATCACGGGCCCGGCTGCGCTGTTCCCTGAAGCGGTGTTCGTCACCTTCCAGATGACCTTCGCCATCATCACTCCCGCTCTGATCGTCGGTGCTTTCGCAGAACGCATGAAGTTCTCCGCGATGCTGATCTTCATGGCCATCTGGTTCACTCTGGTCTACGCGCCAATCGCGCACATGGTCTGGAGCGGTGTCGGTGGTCTATTGTGGGATTGGGGCGTACTCGACTTCGCAGGCGGCACCGTTGTTCACATCAACGCGGGTGTTGCAGGTCTGGTGGCTTGCCTGGTGCTGGGCAAACGTAAAGGTTTCCCGACCACCCCAATGGCTCCGCATAACCTGGGTTACACCTTGGTCGGCGCGGCAATGCTCTGGGTCGGCTGGTTCGGCTTCAACGCAGGTTCCGCTGCTGCTGCCAACGGCACTGCCGGTATGGCGATGCTGGTTACGCAAATCGCGACCGCTGCCGCAGCACTGGGCTGGATGTTCGCTGAATGGCTGACCCACGGTAAGCCAAGCGCACTGGGTATCGCATCGGGTGTGGTTGCTGGCCTTGTTGCCGTTACCCCAGCGGCTGGTACTGTCGGCCCAATGGGCGGCCTGATCATCGGTCTGGCGGCAGGCGTTGTGTGCTTCTTCTGCGCAACGACCCTGAAACGCAAAATGGGCTACGACGATTCCCTGGATGCCTTCGGCGTTCACGGTATCGGCGGTATCCTCGGCGCGATCCTCACCGGTGTTTTCGCAGCCCCTTCGCTGGGCGGCTTCGGCACCGTGACTGACATCGCTGCACAAGTCTGGATTCAGTGCAAAGGCGTCGGCTTCACCGTCATCTACACCGGCATCGTGACTTTCATCATCCTCAAGGTTCTGGACGCCGTCATGGGTCTGCGCGTAACCGAAGAAGAAGAAGCGGTCGGCCTCGATCTGGCGCAACACAACGAACGTGGCTACAACTTGTAATCACGCTTGAAAAAAATGCCCGGGCGACCGGGCATTTTTTTGTCTGGCGTTTGTCGATAGCGTGTTGCTCGCTGCTTGCGCACTCAGCTGCTGCGGTTATAAGCGCTGGTTTGCAAGGGGTAGCGAGGTTATCGCGAAGTGATATCGGCGTTAGCAACAGGCTTACAAACAACGTCGCTCATTACGCGCTTTGTTTTTTTTTCCAGCGCGTTAGAATGCGCGCCGAAGGGCGGAGAACTGTATGTGGCAACAGACCAGAATCACCCTGCGGGCAAGGCCCCGTGGATTTCATCTGGTGACCGACGAGATCATCGCAGGGCTTCCTGAACTGCGTGAATGCCGCGTCGGACTGTTGCATTTGTGGCTGCAGCATACCTCGGCTTCGTTGACCATCAACGAAAACGCCGACCCGGCAGTGCGACGTGATTTCGAGCGTTTTTTCAACCGTCTGGTGCCCCAGGGCTCGAACGGGTATGAACATGACGACGAAGGTCCCGACGACCTGCCTGCGCACTTCAAAGCCAGTTTGCTAGGCTGCCAGCTTGTTCTGCCGGTAACGGCCGGGCGGCTCGCGGTAGGGACCTGGCAAGGTGTTTATTTAGGCGAGCATCGCGATTCAGGTGGTGCGCGTAACGTCCTTTGCACCCTTCAGGGTGAATAGGAAAGACCGCTGATTATCGGCGGGTGTTGAATTTTTTCTGGCTGTCTTAGAAATTATGCACAGCTGGGCTATAACTAATCTGCTTTCGCAAGTCATGAGGTAGAACATGAGCGACGACGACATCGATAACGAAGGTCTGGAAGACGATCTGGAAGGCGAAGACGGTGAGGAGCTTGCCGCTGCTCCCGAAGAGGATGGCTCGGAAGCTGATGATGGCGCCGAAGTCTCTGTAACGCCTGCCAAAGGCAAAGCCAAAGCCGCTGTCTCGGTTGATGAACTGCCTAGCGTAGAGGCAAAAAACAAAGACCGTGACGCTCTGGCCCGTGCTATGGAAGAGTTTCTCTCCCGTGGTGGCAAGGTGCAGGAAGTGGAGGCCAATGTGGTCGCCGATCCGCCCAAAAAGCCTGACAACAAGTACGGTAGCCGCCCTATCTAAAGGGTGTCAGATGCCACGCTGAAAAAACCCGCTGTCGCTGCGGGTTTTTTTTGCCTGAAGATTTACGCCCTGTAGGAGCGCGCTTGCCCGCGATTGGGATGTCTGACTTGTTGACGCGGTGACTGACGAAATGCAATCGCTGGCAAGCGCGCTCCTACAGTGGCAAGTGTCCGGCAAGCAAGCGATGCGTTTAACTCCAGCGCGCCAAAACGTCTGGCAGCTGCGTCAGGCTGCTGATCTGCGCATCAGGCGCTTTATCGGCCTGCCACGGTTTGCCGCTGGGGTTGTACCAGATCGCTCGCATGCCCGCCTGCTGCGCGCCAGCGATATCGTCACCCGGGTGATCACCCACATGCACGGCGTGCTGCGCTTGTGCGTTGCCACGTTTGAGGGCTTCAACGAAGGGTGCCGGATCTGGTTTGCCGATGCCTAGGTCTTCGGCGCACAAGGCGAAGGCAAAGTAATCCGCCAGCCCCAGACGACGCACGTCGGCGTTGCCGTTGGTCACCACGCCCAGCGTGTAGGTCTTGGTCAGAATTTCCAGAGTCGGCACCACTTCCGGAAAGATATCCAGCTGATGGCGCCCATGCAGAAACACTTCAAAGCCCCGATCCGCCAGATCCTGGGCTTGCCCATGGGAATATCCGGCATCTTCCAGGGCATGAAACAGCACGCGCCGTCGCAGCGCACTGATGCGGTGCTTGTAGCTCGGATCGGCCTCAACCAGTCGCGCACGGATTTCCCACAAGTGTTCAACCGGAACAGGGCCCAGTTTTGGGGCGTGCTCTGCCAGCCAGTCTCGCAATGAGGCCTCGGCACCGACAATAGCCGGTGCGGTCTCCCACAGCGTGTCGTCCAGATCAAACGTGATCAGCTTAATGCTCATGGTCGGAAGAACCCTTGCGTTTGGCCCTGGGGTGGGCGCTGTCGTACACCGTCGCCAGATGTTGAAAGTCCAGGTGCGTGTAGATTTGAGTGGTCGAGATGTCGGAATGGCCGAGCAATTCCTGGACTGCCCGCAGATCCTGAGAGGACTCCAGCAAATGGCTGGCGAAGGAGTGGCGCAGCATGTGCGGGTGCAGGTTCTGTCCCAGCTCGCGCTCACCCGCCACCTTCACCCGCTTCTGGATCGCCCGTGGGCCCAGACGTCGGCCTTGCTGACTGACGAACACGGCGTCGTCCTGAGGATTGGCCAGCAAGCGCAGCTTCAGCCACTCGCTCAGTGCCTCGCGGGCTTTGCTACCAACGGGAAGCACGCGCATCTTGCTGCCTTTGCCCAGCACTTGGACCAGCCCGTCAGCGATGTCCAGCTGCTCGCAGTTCAGGCCGGTAAGCTCGGATAAACGCAATCCGGAAGAATAGAAAAGCTCCAGAATCGCCTGATCACGGCGGGCCAGGAAGTCATCCTCGACGCCGCCTTCCAGCAATTGCAGCGTGCGGTCGGCATCCAGCGTTTTAGGCAGGCGTTTCTCACCTTTTGGTGGCGACAGACCCGTAGCGGGGTCGTGTTCGCAAATACCTTCGCGATTGAGGTATTGGTAAAAGCCGCGCACGGCGGACAGCAATCTGGCGAGACTGCGGGACGACTGCCCTTGGTGATGCAGGCGCGCGACGAGGCTGCGCAAGGACTGGACATCCAGCGCGGTCCAGGTCGACAGTTGTTGTTTTTCGCAGTACGCGAGCACCTTGTTCAGGTCGCGTCGATAAGCATCCAGCGTGTGAGGCGACACTTGGCGCTCACTGCGCAGGTGAGTGCAGTAAGCTTCCAGGTGCGTTTGCATGCCTAGCGAACCGAGCGCAAAGCGTTGGCGTGGCGAGGCAACAGGCGCGCTAGCACGTCGGCGATGTACGTCAGGAATAACGTGCCGACCGAGCTTTTATAGTGCTGTGGATCGCGGCTGCCGATCGCGAGCAGACCGTGCAGGCCTTGATGGTTGAGGGCAACGATGGCGGTTGAACCCACCTCCTTGCTCTGCTCGGCACCAAAAAGAAACTCCAGCTCATGCTCGCGTAAAGCGCCGCAAATAGTCTTGTCGCCAGAGATCAGGCCGCCAACAGCTTTCTGTGCCTGTTCACTGCTGACCCAGCGCCCGACCGGCATCGGGTTTTCGCTGAATAGAATCAAGCTGACAAAGGGCACCTGAAAATCCTGACGCAGGCTGTCCTCCACCGCGATGACGATTTCTTCCAGGCTGGTGGCGTCCATCAGGTTGAGGATCAGGCGGCGGGTTTTATCGAACAGGCGATCATTGTCGCGAGCCACGTCCATCAGCTGCGACAGTCGATGGCGCATCTCGATGTTGCGTTCGCGTAGCAGCTTGAGTTGGCGCTCCACCAGCGACACGGTGTCGCCGCGCTGATGCGGGATGCGCATCGCGTTCAGCAGCTCGTCCTGTTCGGCGAAGAATTCCGGGTGTTGCTGCAAGTAGGCGACGACGGCCTCGGCTTCAAGGGTTGGCACTGCGTTATCGGCAGGCGATTCGCTGGGCGTGTCGGTTGAAGCCTGAGGCTGGTCGGTCATTGCATGATCTCGCTCATAGACGTACTTGGCCTTCGTAAACCCGAACCGCGGGGCCCGTCATTAGCACCGGTTGGCCGGGGCCCGCCCATTCGATGGACAGGCGTCCGCCGGGCAGGTCGATCAGCAACGGCGAGTCCATCCAGCCTTGGCTGATGGCGGCCACTGCTGCGGCACAGGCGCCGGTGCCGCAGGCCTGGGTTTCCCCGACTCCGCGTTCCCAGACACGCAATTGTGCGCGCTGGCGATCCACTACGTGCAGAAAACCGACGTTTACCCGGGCCGGGAAGCGCGGGTGATGTTCCAGTTTCGGACCCAGCGTGTGGACTGGCGCATTGTTGATGTCGTAGACGCGCAATACGGCATGGGGGTTGCCCATGGACACTGCGGCAAGCTCCAGGCTCTGACCGTCCACTTCGACGGTATAGCTGTCGGCCTGGGCTGGTGCATCGAACGGGATGTCAGAAGGCACCAGGCGTGGTGCGCCCATGTCGACGCTGATCTGTCCGTCGTTGCGGATATCCAGTTCGATGATGCCGCCCTTGGTTTCGACGCGGATCTGCTTTTTGGCCGTCAGGCGTTTGTCGAGGACAAAGCGGGCAAAACAGCGTGCGCCGTTGCCGCACTGTTCGACCTCTGAGCCATCGGAGTTGAAGATTCGGTAGCGAAAGTCCACATCCGGGTTGCTCGGCGCCTCGACCAGCAATAGCTGATCAAAACCGATCCCGGTGTGGCGATCGCCCCATTGCTTGGCGTGCTTGGGCAAAATATGCGCGTGCTGGCTTACGAGGTCCAGCACCATGAAATCGTTGCCCAGGCCATGCATCTTGGTAAAACGCAGCAGCATGGGGATTACTCCGGCAACAGGCTTTCGCCGGCAAACAACTCGGCCACGGTTTCACGGCGACGGACTTCGAACGCATCGCTGCCATCTACCAGCACTTCGGCGGTACGGCCGCGAGTGTTGTAGTTGGAGCTCATTACGAAGCCGTAGGCGCCAGCGGAATGCACGGCCAGCAGATCGCCTTCGGCCAGGGCCAGCTCGCGCTCCTTGGCGAGGAAATCACCGGTTTCGCAGATCGGGCCAACGATGTCGTAGGTGCGCGCTGCGCTGTCGCGAGGCTGCACAGCGGTCACGTCCATCCAGGCCTGGTACAGCGCCGGGCGGATCAGGTCGTTCATCGCCGCATCGACGATGGCGAAATCCTTGTGCTCGGTGTGCTTGAGGTATTCGACGCGGGTCAGCAGCACGCCAGCATTGGCCACGATGAAGCGACCGGGTTCGAACATCAGCGCCAGATCACGGCCTTCGAGGCGTTCGCGCACGGCTTTGATGTAGTCGCTGGCCAGCGGCGGCTCTTCGTCGCGATAACGTACGCCCAGACCGCCGCCCAAATCGATGTGGTTCAGCAGAATGCCGCAGTCGGCAAGACGATCAACCAGCGCAAGCAGGCGGTCGAGCGCATCAACGAAGGGTTCAAGGGTGGTCAGCTGTGAGCCGATATGGCAGTCGACGCCGATCACTTCAAGGTTGGGCAATTGCGCGGCGCGGATGTAGACGTCTTCGGCGTCAGCGATGGCGATGCCGAATTTGTTTTCTTTCAAGCCGGTGGAAATGTACGGGTGGGTGCCAGCGTCCACGTCCGGGTTGACGCGAAGCGAAACCGGGGCGCGAACGCCCATCTCGGCGGCTACCGTTTGCAGGCGTTCCAGCTCGTCGGTGGATTCGACGTTGAAGCAATGGACGCCGACTTCAAGTGCGCGGCGCATGTCTTCGCGGGTCTTGCCGACGCCGGAAAACACGATCTTGTCGGCTTGGCCGCCAGCGGCCAGTACGCGTTCAAGTTCTCCACGGGACACGATGTCGAAACCGGCGCCCATACGCGCCAGGACATTGAGTACACCCAGGTTGGAGTTGGCTTTAACAGCGAAGCACACCAGATGCGGCATGCCGCTCAGGGCATCGGCATAAGCGCGGTATTGGGCTTCGATGTGGGCGCGGGAGTAAACGTAGGTTGGCGTACCAAAGCGTTCGGCGATGGCTGACAACGCAACTCCCTCCGCGAACAGCTCACCGTCGCGGTAGTTGAAGGCGTCCATGAATATTCCCTAGTTGGTCGTGTGCTTGTGCGGGGCCGGGTGGGTCTTGGCTTCAGGGCTGCTGGCGTTGGACGCATCGTCATCCGGCAGATACAGCGGACCTTTTTGACCGCAGGCAGTAACAAGACACGCAACCGCTAGGAGCGCAGCTAGGGAAGAGATCAGGCGCTTCATGGCGAAATCCTTTGTATAAGCATTAATTGCGCCCGAGTATACCGACCACCCGACAGATTGCCTATGCGCTGAACTTCCCGTCCGGCGGGGCTTTGACGCGATGATGAAGAAACCTGCGATGATCGCTCGGATTTTTGGCGCCCGGACCCGCAATTGGGCGGGTATGCTTTGCAATTGCTGCGGAGCGTCCGTATCTTGCGTCGCTGCGCCATCAGTAGACACTTTCGAGGTTCCCCGTAATGAGTTTGACCGAAGCCCGCTTTCACGACCTGGTCGATGCTACCCAAGAGAAGCTTGAAGATATTTTCGACGAGAGCGATCTGGACTTGGACCTTGAGAGCTCGGCGGGTGTGCTGACGGTTAAATTCGAAAACGGCACGCAGTTCATTTTCAGTCGTCAGGAGCCGTTGCGTCAGCTGTGGCTCGCCGCACCGGCCGGTGGTTTTCACTTTGACTACGACGAAGAAGAAAAGCGTTGGGTGTGCGACAAGACCGAGGAATTGCTGGGCGAAATGGTTTACCGTCTGGCTAAGGAACAGGCCGGAGTCGAAATCGATTTTGATCCCATCGACGGAAATTGATCGTGACCGCCACTGCTACAACCCCGCCCCGCGCTCCCAAGCCCCTGTTCAGCAACGTAAGCCCGGCGGTGAAGTCGCCGTGCATCAGCGTATGCCGGCTCGATGAAGCGAAAGTTTGCACCGGCTGTTATCGCCATGTGGAAGACATCCGCGAATGGCGCGCTGCGACCGATGAGCGTCGGCGGGCGATCGTGGCCGAGTCCGAGGTTCGGCGGGCGCACGCGGTCTGACGTTTTAACGACGATGCTCATCTTTTCGCAACAACTCTCATCCATTGCCGAGTGCGAATATCTGTAGGAGCGCGCTTGCCCGCGATTGCAGTGTGTCAGTTGCCTAATACGGGGAAGGCGCCCAAATTATCGCGGGCAAGCGCGCTCCTACAATTGGTCAACGCTCTACGCCTGATCCATCGCCTCGTTCAGCGATTTCTCCAGCTGCGCTTTGTAGCGTAAATACAAGATCGTCTGACCATTCTGGTCGCTTAGTACGCCTGACAAGTCCAAATCCGTGATGTAGCAGCGATAGCGCTGCGGCTCGCTACGCCTGTCGAGAATCTCCCGTACCACCACTGCATACAGCTGCTCACCAAATTCCAGTTCGGAAAACTCTTTGTTGTTGCAGTACAGCGTCACGCTCACCATGGCGGGCGAGGCTTGCTCAATGATCGCCTGAACATCGTAAAACGCCTTATCCACGGCCATCGCCGGTGCCGACCGCGGTTCAATGCGTCGCGCATGCAACGCGCCGTCCGGCAAAATCCGGTAATACGCGGTCTCCAGGGAGGGCGGATCAAGGGGACCTTCCAGTGACAATGTTGCTCCACGCCGGTACATCAGTGAATTCAGGAAACGCTGCAGGGGCAGCAACAGGCTGGATTCATCGTAAAACGGCAATCGCTGGTGCCACACGGCGTTGCATTCATCAAGCACGTAAAGGTCGGCATGGACCTCACTGATGCGATAAAACACCTGAATGCAGTCGGGCTGCCCGTGGGGAAGGATCAGCGATAGATCGCTGTCATCCAGCGCATGGGGATCCAGGTGCAGCGGGCTGTATGCGGGCAGTTCTTCGCTCAAGTAGTCCAGCAACGCGGGAAGGCTGTTCAGCGCAACGTGACTGACCTGGGCCGGAATTATTTCCAGCACGTGGTAGCGCTGCTCGACCTGAATCAAATAACGATGATTGAGCCCTCTTTTGAGCAGCAGCTGCGCTGTACTGATCAAATCCTCGACTCGCTGGGCTATGGCAGGCGCCCGGTTGTGGCAAAAGCAACGCACTCGCACCACGGGCGCTGGTCGGTTCGGCGGGAAGCTGTTGAGCAGCTCTGCCATGCAATCGAGAAGCGCGTGGGGGCCGTCGAAACGATTGACCAGCACTTCATTCCAGCTGTTCAGCGTGACCTGATCGAACGTCAGTACAAGGTTCTCCTTGACTCCCGCATAGCTCAGCGAGTCCGTGCGCTCGGTGGTCATCAGGATATTCAGGTCTTTGTGATGCTTGAGCGGATCGACCCCTACGTTCACCAGCAGCAGGATTTCGGCCGGGACGCCAGGACTCAATAAGGCCTCTTCGCTGACGGGCTGAAGCGGCAGTGCAATGCTTTGCTGCAGCGCGCCCTGCAAATTGAATAGCTCCAATTCGGTCAGGTCGCTGGTGCCGGGGTGCAGCGCCAGGCGAGTAGTGGTGTCGATCACATTGTTGCGATGGCACCAGGTGAGCAATTCCAGCAGCTCGCGGCTGCGCTTGATCGGCGTAAAGTTTTCCCACTCGTGGACGCCTAGATTGCCGTTGTACAAGCCCCATTGGTATTTGCCGGGTTCGCGTTTGTTCGGCGACTGCACCAAGGTCAGCGTGTCCTCGGCCAGATCCGGCGCGATTCCCGGATTGACGAACTCGACCTTGCCGGCCTTGCGCTCGAAAGTCGCATACAGGCGGCGCCCGAGCACGCTCAGGTCGCGCTTGGTGATCGAGCTGATCGCGTTTTGCGTGCGCGCAAACTGGGTCAGAAAGCGGTAGCTGAAATTAAGCTCAGTGACCAACGCCCGGCGCTCGCTGGACACCTGCCGCACTTTCCACTGGCTACGGCTGTCGAGCAGCGCCAACTGACGCTCGTCCCAATGCCACTCCTTCGTCAGTCGTTCCAGCAGGGTGCGCTGCCAGCTGGGATTGCGTGTCCGTGAGGAGCCGGTGAGCTTCTTGTTCACCTTCAGATACAGGCTGCGGCGCACCAGTTCCAGGCGCTCAGTCTCGCCCCGTGCGCGCAGATATTCCTCGATCCGGCGATAAACCATCATGTAGGGGTCCAGTTCGTCGAGATCCGCATGATTAGCGAACACGGCCTGTTTGAAACGCATGCTCAGGCACTGCACATGAGGATGCTCGCTGGCGTAAACCTCGGTCAGCAACAGCTTAAGTACTGACTTGTAGGGCGACTCAATGCCTTTGAAGAGTTGCCACAGTCCGGCGCCGATGAATTCGCCGGGCGGGATGTTCGCCATGTTGCCCAAGTCTAGAATCTCGTCGGCACGGATGAAGCGCTTGGACAGCAGCGTGTGCGTGTAATCGCTGTAACGCGCTTCCTCATACACCGGCACCAGCCACCACAGCGGCGTGCGCCCGGCCAGCCAGATCGCCGTGCGATAAAACTCGTCGAGCAGCAAGTAATGCTGGGTTGTGCCGCAGTCCTCTGCGCTCAGTCGCGCATCGCGCTCGCCAAGGACAAACCGTTCAGGATCGATCAAAAAGAAATGCGCTTCTGCGCCCATCGTCGCCGCCCACACCTCCAGCGCGTGGCATTTCTTGCGCAGGTCCTGCACCGCCTCAGTCGGCAGCTCTGAATCGTGGCAGACCCATACGTCCATGTCGCTTTGGTCGGCCTGGGCCAGCGTCCCCAGACTGCCCATCAGGAAGATGCCGCGAATCGGGTCTGGTGCAGTGCCGCGACGAGGCTTATAGGAAAACGACCGTGTCAGCCGCTGGGCTTCGGTAAGCGCCTGGGTGTCGGGTTCGTAGTTGGAAACACCTGCGGGTGTACTGCCTGACACATAGCCTGGCAACAGCGGGTGATTGACATGAAAGAACAGCGGCAACAGCGTCAGCACTGACTGCTGACGAGAGGACAGTCCTTCATTGGCGCGAGCGAGCCGCCCTTCGTTCAGAGCCAGGAAGCGAGCACGTAGTTGGGTCAGCACCTTACGGTCGATGCCTTCGTCCAGATCTGGTCGAATTTCGAAATTTCGCTTCATCGCGACTCAGGCCGGCGAGCGGCAATGCAAGGGGGCAAGTTGAGCGACGAGCAAGAGGTGCAGCGCTGAGATGCGGGCCAGCGGCTGGTGGTTCTTGGATGGCGCCAACCTGTATCGGCGCAGCTCCCTGCAAATGAAGGGGTCGCGAAACCTTTATTTCACGCATCCGGGCGAAGGTTTCGCGCTACCGATTGGATCAAGCCGCTTCTTCGGAGACGACAAGAATGGTCAGCAGTGATTGTGCATGCTCCGCGGCCTCCAGCCCCAGGCTGGTCAAGTAACCGCCATCGACCTGAGTGGTCAGGCCTTTTTCGTGAAGTCTTTTTGTTGCGGCGATGGCCGAAGGCGCGGCCACGTGATGGACTTTGAGGCCCTCCTTGGTACTGCCCAGATTGAACAGTGACAGGATTTCCAGTTCGGCAACCAATTCAGGGGTAAACGACATAGGCGCTCCAGACTTTTTTTAGTTGATACGAGCGATTGGAATCGCAGGCGACACAGCCCCGTGGGTCAAGCGGCAGCGGGACGTTTGCAAGTGTAGTTGCGTCTGGAGGATTTGCTGGGGGAATGTTGCGAAGTGATGAAACGACCTGTAGGAGCGAACTTGTTCGCGAGGCGACATGGCAGGTACACCGCATCGGGCCGTATCGCCAACAAGTTGGCTCCTACAGGTTTTGCTGGTCTTACTCGTCGTCGTTCTTCACGCCTGGCGGCATTTCCGGCAGCGCGCGCAATGCCTTTTCGTACCATTCGGTGTTGAACGGCCGGTCATCCTTGAGAATGCCGTCGATCTCCACCGCAAGCACGTGAGCCATCATTTCCAGGATGTCATCGCGCTCGTAACCTACTAGCGTCAGCTTGTTGAAGGTGGCTTTGGCGGCAGGTGGATTATCACTGTCGATCTGATTTTCGATGGCTTCAATCAGTGTTGCTTCAGCGAATTCTTCTTCATCGTTGTCGATTGCGTCGCTCATGATGGTCTCGTTGTTCTGGTCGGGGGCCGCGCCACCTTCGGCGGCGGGGCTCAAAAAATGTTTCAGCGAGCGGCGAGCAGCGCCTGACCGCGAATCACGGCGGCCTTGACCTGATTCGGCGCGGTACCGCCGATGTGGTCGCGGGCATTGACCGAACCTTCCAGTGTCAGCACGGCGAACACGTCCTGTTCGATCTGATCGCTAAAGCGGCGTAGTTCTTCCAGGGACATTTCCGCCAGATCCTTGCCGCTGTCCACGCCGTATTTCACAGCATGGCCGACGATTTCGTGGCAGTCGCGGAAGGGCAGGCCACGGCGGACCAGATAATCGGCAAGATCGGTTGCAGTAGAGAAACCACGCAGCGCCGCTTCGCGCATGATCGCGTGCTTGGGCTTGATCGCGGGGATCATGTCGGCAAATGCACGCAACGAGTCACGCAGCGTGTCGGCGGCGTCGAACAGCGGCTCTTTGTCTTCCTGATTGTCCTTGTTGTAGGCCAGTGGCTGGCCCTTCATCAAGGTCAACAGGCCCATCAGCGCGCCGAACACGCGGCCACTTTTGCCGCGAACGAGTTCTGGAACGTCGGGGTTTTTCTTTTGCGGCATGATCGAGCTGCCGGTGCAGAAGCGGTCAGGCAGATCGATGAATTGGAATTGCGCGCTGGTCCACAGCACCAGCTCTTCGGAGAAGCGCGACAAGTGCATCATCGCGATGCTGGCTGCCGAGCAGAATTCAATGGCGAAGTCGCGATCCGAAACGCTGTCCAGCGAGTTGCCGCCAACGGCCTCGAAACCCAGCAGTTGGCAGGTCAGCTCGCGGTCGATCGGGTAGGTGGTGCCGGCCAGGGCGGCGCTGCCCAACGGCATGCGGTTAGTGCGTTTGCGGCAGTCGATCAGGCGCTCGTAGTCGCGGCTGAGCATTTCGAACCACGCCAGCATGTGGTGACCGAACGTCACCGGTTGCGCGGTCTGCAAGTGAGTAAAGCCCGGCATGATGGATTCGGCCTCACGTTCGGCCAGACCCAGCAGGCCCTCTTGCAGGCGGGTGATCTCGGCCAGAATCAGGTCGATCTCGTCGCGCAGCCACAAGCGGATATCGGTAGCGACCTGGTCGTTACGGCTACGACCCGTGTGCAGTTTTTTACCGGTGACACCGATGCGGTCAGTCAGACGCGCTTCGATGTTCATGTGTACGTCTTCCAGGTCCACACGCCAATCGAACTGACCGGCTTCGATTTCGCCCTGAATGGTCTTCAGGCCATCGATGATGGTGTCGCGTTCGGCATCGGTCAGCACGCCGACGTTGGCCAGCATGGTGGCGTGGGCAACGGAGCCCATGATGTCGTGACGGTATAAGCGCTGGTCGAAAGTGACGGAGGCGGTGAAGCGCGCGACGAAGGCGTCGACGGGTTCACTGAAGCGGCCGCCCCAGGACTGATTGGTCTTGTCGGTGCTCATGGATTCGCTCGCTGTTCTGCTGGTTGCTGTACTGAAAAAAAGACGTGGGCCGATTTTGAAAAAGGCGCCGGCGATAATAACAGCATTGCTGTTTTTTTATCCCGGACAGCTTGCCGTTGGGGGGTGCGAGCGCAGAGACTGAAGCGATGCGAACACAGCGAAACAACCCGGTCCAGAGCGGCTCTCCCGGTAAAGAGTTTTTCCTTCCCGAACTGTGCTTGCCCCAGGCATTGTTGGTGCTCGTCGTGCTGGCGCAGCTGCTGGTTCTAGTGCTTGTTTTGGTTGAGCCCATGCGACCCGGTTTCGACTGGGTGCGCATGGCGCTGATTTCCCTGTTCGTGCAATGGATCGTGTTGCTGTCAGCCGCGCTGTTGTGTGGTTTGCGTCCGTGGCTTGCGCGTTTGCATCCCGGTGTCGCTGGCGCGGTGGGCTGCATGCTTGTGGTCGGGGTGACGCTGGCATGTACCGCTGTCGCCGATTATTGCCAGCTAAGCGGCGATTTGGCCGTAGATGGCATGATCGAGCGCTATGTGCGGTATTCGTTGATTGCGGTGATCATGTCGGCGCTGATGTTGCGCTACTTCTACCTGCAGAGTCAGTGGCGCAAACAGCAGCAGGCAGAGTTGCGCGCCCGGATCGAGTCGCTTCAGGCCAGGATTCGGCCGCACTTTCTGTTCAACACGCTTAACAGTATCGCCAGCCTGGTCACCAGTGACCCGGTCAAGGCCGAGCAGGCGGTAATGGATTTGTCCGACCTGTTTCGCGCCAGCCTGGGCAAGCCCGGAAGCCTGACTACGTGGCGCGAAGAGCTTGAATTGGCGAAACGTTACTTATCGATTGAGCAATATCGACTTGGCGAGCGTCTACAGTTGGACTGGGACGTCAGTGCAATTCCCGACGACTTGCCGATTCCCCAGCTAACCTTGCAGCCATTACTGGAAAACGCGTTGATCTATGGCATTGCGCCTCGAGTCGAGGGCGGGGTGGTCAGGGTCGAAGCGGATTATGAAAGGGGGGTATTCATATTGCGTGTCAGTAATCCCTACGACGAAGTGGCCGGGCGGCATACTTCAAACGGTACCCAGCAGGCCCTGGCAAATATCGGAGCTCGAATCACGGCACTTTTTGGCCCTCTCGCAAGTCTGAGCGTGGAGCGCCGTGACGGTCGTCACTTCACCTGTCTACGCTATCCTTGTGCGAGACTCACGCAGGAAGCCAGAGCAATATGAATGTCCTGATCGTTGATGACGAACCCCTTGCCCGCGAGCGACTGAGTCGCATGATCGGCGAGCTTGAGGGCTATAGGGTGTTGGAACCCAGCGCCACCAATGGCGAAGAAGCGTTGGCTTTGATCGATAGCCTCAAGCCTGACGTGGTGTTACTTGATATCCGCATGCCGGGCCTGGATGGCCTTCAGGTAGCGGCCAAATTGTGCGAGCGTGATACCCCGCCTGCCGTGGTTTTTTGCACGGCGCACGATGAGTTCGCGCTGGAAGCTTTTCAAGTCAGCGCTGTTGGTTACCTGGTCAAACCAGTGCGTCCTGAAAGCCTGCTCGATGCATTGCGCAAGGCCGAGCGACCCAACCGGGTTCAGCTGGCCGCGATGACTCGCCCGGCAGCCGAGAGCGGCAGTGGACCGCGCAGTCACATCAGCGCCCGCACTCGTAAGGGCATCGAGCTGATTCCGCTGAACCATGTGATTTATTTTATCGCTGACCATAAGTACGTGACGCTGCGTCACGAGGATGGCGAGGTGTTGCTGGACGAGCCGTTGAAAGCGCTGGAGGACGAATTCGGAGACCGATTCGTGCGTATCCACCGCAACGCGCTGGTAGCCCGCGACCGCATTGAACGACTGCAACGCACGCCGCTGGGGCATTTCCAATTGTTCCTGAAAGGGCTCAACGGCGACGCGCTGATCGTCAGCCGCCGGCATGTGGCGGGCGTGCGCAAGATGATGCAGCAGCTGTAATTCATATCGCGGCCTGTAGGAGCGCGCTTGCCCGCGAAATGGTTTTTTGCCGCGCCTTCGCATTGATGCGAATGACGCTATCGCGGGCAAGCGCGCTCCTACAGATGAAACAGCATAAAGTCGCGACACGGCGCCACATGGCGGCCGTTAATCAATTGAGTTCATGATGCGCGCAGATTCAAGACAGCAATGAGGCCCTGCGGGGCCGAGCTGCTATCATCGGCCGCATTTACTCAGTACGGATTGATTCATGTCCTCTCGCGAAATCCGCATCGCTACTCGCAAAAGCGCGCTGGCCCTCTGGCAGGCCGAATACGTCAAATCTCGTCTTGAAGAAGCTCATCCCGGTTTGCAGGTCACGTTGGTGCCCATGGTCAGTCGTGGCGACAAACTGTTGGATTCGCCGCTGTCGAAAATCGGCGGCAAGGGCCTCTTTGTCAAAGAGCTGGAAACCGCGCTGTTGGAACACGAAGCCGATATCGCCGTGCACTCCATGAAAGACGTGCCGATGGATTTCCCTCAAGGGCTGGGTCTGTTCTGCATCTGCGAACGCGAAGACCCGCGCGATGCCTTTGTTTCCAATACCTACGCCAGTCTTGCGGCCTTGCCAGCCGGCAGTATTGTCGGCACCTCTAGCTTGCGTCGGCAGGCGCAACTGCTGGCCCGTCGTCCTGATCTGATCATTCATTTCTTGCGCGGGAACGTCAACACGCGGCTGGCCAAGCTCGATGCTGGCGAGTACGACGCAATCATTCTGGCGGCGGCAGGTTTGATTCGCCTCGGGTTTGAAAGCCGCATTACTGCTCCCATCAGCGTGCAGGACAGCTTGCCTGCAGGCGGGCAGGGCGCGGTCGGCATCGAGTGCCGTAGCGTCGATACTGAACTTCATGCGTTGCTGGCGCCGCTGCATCACGACGATACGGCGGTTCGCGTGACAGCAGAGCGTGCCCTGAACAAGCACCTTAACGGTGGCTGTCAGGTGCCAATTGCGTGCTATGCCGTGCTGGAAGGCGATCAGCTTTGGCTCCGTGGCCTGGTGGGTGATCCTACTGGCGCGATATTGCTGCACGCCGATGCGCGCGCGCCGCATGTCGATGCCCAGACGCTGGGCGTGCAGGTGGCTGAGGCGCTGCTCGCCCAAGGTGCGGCGAAGATCCTCAAAGCGGTGTACGGCGAGGCTCACGAGGAGTGAGCAATTGGCGCCTGTTGCTCACCCGCCCGAAGGAGGAATGCCAGACGCTGGCGCAGGTACTGGCCGACGCAGGAGTGTTCAGTTCAAGCCTGCCGCTGCTAGACATACAGCCCCTGCCGGTGACTGCTGAAGCGCAGTCGATCATCTATAAATTGCATCAGTACTGCGCCGTTATCGTGGTCAGCAAACCGGCTGCGCGCCTGGGTCTGGAGATGCTGGACGAGATCTGGCCCCAGCCCCCCATCCAGCAATGGTTCACCGTCGGTGCCGGTACCGCGCAATTGCTCGATGATTACGGTTTGAGCGTGAGTTTCCCGCAGGAAGGTGACGACAGTGAAGCGTTGCTCGACTTACCCAGCTTACAGCTAGCCATCGCCGGTCATGATCCCAAGGTATTGATCATGCGGGGCGAGGGCGGGCGTGAGTTGTTGGCGGAGCGTTTGCGCGAGCAGGGTGTTAGTGTCGATTATCTGCCGCTATACCGCCGCAACCTGCCGCAATACCCGGCTTTGGTGCTGCCTGATCGTGTTCGGGCGGAACGCTTGAACGGGCTGGTGGTCAGCAGTGGACAAGGTTTTCAGCACTTGCGTGAGTTGGCGGGCGATTTCTGGCCTGAGCTTTCGCAAATGCCTTTATTCGTGCCAAGTCCTCGGGTCGCTGAATTAGCGCGCGCCGAAGGGGCTTGCACTGTAGTGGATTGCCGTGGCGCGAGCGCTGCGGCCTTGCTGGCGGCGCTGGGGAAACAACCCGAGCCCGACTCCCAGGCGTAAAAATCGACGAGCTTTACAACGCGATGACGCCCAAATGCAAAGGATGGATACGTGAGCGAGACACTCTTGCCTAAAGATGACGTTGAACCGGTACTGACCCACAACCCTGAGGTGGTCCCGGATCCAGCGTACAAAGAGCCTTCGGGCAAACGCAGCAATGGGTTGGTGATTCTGGCGTTGTTGCTGGGCGCCGCTGGCGTTGCGGTCGGCGGTTGGAGTGTCTGGCAGTTGCGGGCGATCCAGAGTGGCAATCAACAGCAGTTCGGCCAGTTGCAGGAGATGGGTTCCCAAACTCAGGTCCTCAAGCAAGACCAACAAGCCCTTAAGCAGGATCAGCAAGCATTTAACGAGCGTCTGGCTAAGTTGCCTGCCGCAGACGAGCTTGAAGAACGCCGGCGTTTGGTGACCCAACTTCAAGGTGATCAGCAGCGCTTGAGCCAGCGGGTTGAAACCGTTCTGGGGGCCAGCCGCAAAGACTGGCGCCTCGCTGAAGCCGAGCACTTGCTTCGTCTGGCAAGCCTGCGGCTGTCTGCGTTGCAAGACATCAACAGCGCTCACGCGCTCGTCGAAGGTGCCGATGAAATTCTTCGCGAGCAGGACGACCCTGGCGCTTATGCAGCGCGCGAGCAGTTGGCCAAAAGCCTGGCGGCTCTGCGCAGCGTCGATCAGCCGGATCGCACCGGGTTGTTTCTGCAACTGGCGGCCGTGCGCGAACAAGCCATTGGCCTGAACGCGCTGGCCCCGGAGTACAAGGATGACGGTCAGTCGCTGTTCGGTCTTACCGATGGCAACGAAGACACCTACTGGGCGAAGTGGTGGGATCAGATTTCGCGTTTCATCCGTATCGATTTCAATGCCGATAAAAGCGTGAGGCCGCTGTTGGCAGGACAAAGCCTGACGCAAGTTCGCCTCGCGCTCAGCCTGGCGCTTGAACAGGCGCAATGGGCTGCGCTCAACGGCGAGGCACCGGTTTATGCCAAAGCGATGGCTGAAGCCAAAAGCGTGCTCGACAGCAACTTCAATCAGGACAATCCGCAGAGCAAAGCCATTGGCGCGCAGATTGAAGCGTTGTCCAAGCAACCCGTCGCGGTAGTGACGCCAGATCTGGCACCCAGTCTGAGCGCGGTGCAAGCTTATCTTGAGCAGCGTCACACGCCTGTTGGCGGCGCGTTGGGCAAGCAAGGCAATGAGGCGCAGCAGGAGACTCGCCAATGAAGCGCGCCTATCTGATTGTGTTCGCCGTCATTGTTGTCGCTGCGGTGGTCGGGCTCGCCATATCCGAGCATGCGGGTTACGTGCTGATTTCCTACGATAGCTTCCGCTTCGAATCCAGTCTCTGGGCGACGCTGGCATTGCTCGTGGCTGTCTGGTTCGTGCTGTGGCTGATCCGGGCATTGCTCGGACTGGTCATGGCGTCCAGCGGAGTGGTCAATCCGTGGTCAAATCGCAATCGTACCCGTCGTGTTCAAACAGCGATTGAGCAGGGCCAGCTGGATTTGGCGGAAGGTCGCTGGGCCAGCGCGCAGCGCCATCTACATCGCGCCGCCGAAGCTGAGCGTCAACCGCTGCTTTACTACTTGGGCGCAGCCCGGGCCGCCAATGAGCAAGGTCGTTACGAGGACAGTGACACGTTGTTGGAGCGGGCTCTTGAGCGTCAGCCGCAAGCCGAGTTGGCTATTGCTCTGAACCACGCCCAACTGCAACTGGACAGGGGCGATAGCGAAGGCGCCCTCACTACCTTGCAGGCCATGCAGCAACGCCACCCGCACAACGCGCAAGTGCTGCGGCAATTGCAGCGCCTGTATCGTCAGCGCGGCGAGTGGTCTGAGGTTATCCGACTGATGCCCGAACTGCGCAAAGACAAGGTATTGCCTGCGCAGGAGCTGGCCGAACTTGAACGTCGCGCATGGGGCGAGAATTTGTCCCTTGCCGCTTACCGAGACCAGTCGGGCGAGGCAGACCTGACCGGGCTGCCGGCGCTGGATAAAGCCTGGCAGCAATTGAGTTCCGCGCAGCGTCAGGAGCCTACCCTGGTGCTGGCATACGCGGAGCAGTTACGCCGACTGGGGGCAGATGCTCAGGCGGAGGAAGCCCTGCGTGCCTGCATGAAGCGTGATTACAATACTCATCTTGCTCGCCTTTACGGCCTGGTGCGTGGCAGCGATCCAGCCAGGCAGTTGCAAACGGCAGAAGGCTGGCTAAAAAATCACCCTGACGATCCAGGCCTGCTGTTGACCCTGGGTCGGCTGTGCCTGCAGAGCAGTCTCTGGGGCAAGGCGCGCGACTATCTGGAAGCAAGTTTGCGTCTTCAACGCAATCCAGAGGCATGCGCGGAGCTTGCCAGGCTGCTGGGTCAACTGGGTGAGACCGACCGCAGCAACCAGCTGTTTCAAGAAGGCCTGGGTCTGTTGGATGAGCGACTGTTGGCCCGTCCCCTACCCATGTTGAGCAGCGTCTGAAGCGGCCAAACCGAAGGCGAAAAAAGACCTCTGTCGGGTCTTTTTTTCGTTTTTAACCCCCTCATGAGTAGGAGGTTTCCTGGGTTGGTGGATTTCTGCGGATGAGTCTTAAACACTTTTGTATAAATTCGCTGCTCAGGGGTCGGTAAGTCCTTACTTAAACAGGGAAATATCCGTGCCCCGCCGCCTTGAAACGGGCGTGTGCTTTCCTCTACCGTAACTGCCCACGTCCTTTGTCACGGATTTTCCATGCACTTGGCTCGGCTTCGCACCCTCTTCTTTCTGGCGTTTATCGCCTGTGCATCGTTTCTGGGTGCTGCTGTCTATCTTGAGTACCAACTCGGACCCTCTCTGAGCCCGCTGTGCCTGGTGCAGCGCGTTCTTTACGCGATTTATGGCTTGATCTGCCTGCTGGCAGTTTTGCACTGTCCGCACAAGCAGGGCTGGCGGGTGTATGCCGCGCTTATGTTGCTGGTTTCACTTTGTGGGGCGGCGGTTGCAAGCAGACAGGTCTTCCTGCAGGCATTCGCACCAGAGGACATGGCGGCATGTCTGGCCAATCTGCAATACCTGCTCGATACCCAGCCTTACCTCAAGGTTTTAAGCCTTGTGCTATACGGCCATGCAGGCTGCTCTGAAATCTCCTGGTCATTTGTCGGGCTTAGCATTCCTGAGTGGAGCCTGCTGGCGTTTGCGGGCTTGAGCGTCTTTGCGCTGGGTCATCTTTTCATCAGATCTCACCGCATGGAATCAATGGAATCAGGTCGCGAGGATTAAACGCTTGTATGAACTTTATCTCCTGCGTACCTTGAAGGCCCAGTCGTGCGGGCATAATCTGACCCGCACGCGTTATTGGAATATTGCTGCTGGCGACGTGTTTTTGGATCCGGTTTATCTGCACTTGCAGGCCGTATCGTCAATTCGATTACAGGCAGCATGCCCCTGAAGGGAAGAGAGAACATCATGCTGGAAAGTTGTCAGAACGCTCAGGAACGCTGGGGTGGGGTTCACAAGCTGATCGATCGTTGGTTGCTGGAACGCAGCGAACTGATCCGGTCCTACGATGTACTTGGCGATACACCTGAAGCCTTGGCTGCGGATCGAAAGGGATTGCAGACGTTTTGCGAATTGCTGGTTGATTACGTTTCCGCCGGGCACTTTGAAATCTACGAACAACTGAACAGTGAAGCCAAAGCGTTCAATGATGAGCGCGGTCTGGAATGGGCTGACACAACGATTTATCCACGTTTGAACGCCATTACCGCTACAGCGTTGGCTTTCAACGACCGGTGCGATAAGGGCGACGTCTCTGATTGTTCATTGGTCGCGGCAGAGTTCAACGCACTAGGCGGTTTGCTACATGAGCGTTTCGAGCTAGAAGATTGCCTGATCGAAGTACTGCACAACGCACACAAAGAACAGGATGCTGCTGTTCAGGCTTGATGGACTAAAAGCGCTGAGTTACGCAACAAAAAAGGGGTGCATCCATGCACCCCTTTTTTTGTCTCTGCTTTCCAGGCTTTGTTGGCAGAACCTAATACGACACAGAAGTTATTGCGACACAGCGATTAGCTCGATATCGAACACCAGTGGTGTGTAGGGATCGATCAAGTCGCCCGCACCCTCAGCGCCGTAGGCCTGAGACGAGGGGATCACCAAATGCCATTTCGCGCCGACCGGCATTTCCTGCAGCGCAGTCGTCCAGCCCGCAATCACGCTGTCGAGACGAAACCATACAGGCGCTGCGCTCTGATCAAAGATCGTACCGTCGGGCAAGCGGCCAACGTATTTCACCTGCACTCTGCCATTGATATCGGGTTTGGGCCCGGTGCCAGGTGCCAACTCGGTCGCGAGAATGCCGTCCGCCAACACGCGAACGCCCGGCTTGGCTTTCTGGATATCCATGAAATGACGTTCTTCTTTGAGCGCCGCCTCGGTCTGTGGCTCCGATTGCCCTGAGGTTTCCGCTTGGGCAACAGCGGCATCATGATCACTGAGGATCTGCTCGATGCGCTCCTGCTTAATCGCTAGCGGTTTGTTCTGATACGCCTGCTGCAAGCCGTCGATCAGCGCGGGGAGCTGCAGATCGGGGGCCTCCTGCCGAAGACGCTCACCCAGGCTGGCACCCAGGCTGTATGCCAGATCATGGGCGTTGTCGGTGGTAGGAGCATCGGCTGCGTGCGCAAGGGGTAGCAAAAGTAACAACGACGTTAACAGGTAGCGCGACATGAATGCTCTCCGGCCTGGGAAGAGGGGATTATGCCAGCGCCGCGTAGCGAATGTGATGGGGATATGCAGGGATTTTCGGCGATGTGCAACAGACCGGGGTTTGCAGTGTCAAGATGCCCTAGCGGCGGTGCGGGCAGAGGTCTAGTATGAGCCGCATTCAAATCAGCCAGGAGGTAAGTCATGTCGGCCAAAAAGAAGCCAGTAAATACCCCGTTGCATTTGCTCCAACAACTGTCCAGCAGTTTGCTCGAACACCTTGAAAACGCTTGCTCTCAAGCTTTGGCTGACGCCGAGAAATTGCTCGCCAAGCTTGAAAAACAACGCGGCAAGGCTCAGGAAAAATTGCACAAGTCGCGCACCAAACTGCAAAACGCTGCGACCGCAGGAAAGGCCAAGGCGCAGTCCAAAGCCAAAGACGGTGTGGCTGAGCTCGAAGCATTGCTTGATGCTTTGAAAGATCGTCAAACCGAAACCCGTTCTTACATCCTCAATCTCAAGCGTGATGCTCAGGAAAGCTTGAAGTTGGCACAAGGCGTAGGACGCGTGAAAGAAGCTGTTGGCAAAGCGCTGAGTGATCGCGCTGCGAAACCTGCTGCCGTAAAAGCAACGGGCGCCAAAGCAGTTGCCAAGCCGGCTGTCAAAGCACCTGCGAAGGCACCAGCCAAGGCTGCCCCTGTCAAAGCCGCAGCCAAGCCTGCGGCCGTTAAAGCGCCGGCCGCAAAAGCTGCCAGCAAGCCAGCTGCAAAACCTGCCGCTAAAGCTCCGGTTGCCGCCAAAGCACCTGTGACGGCCAGGTCGCCAGCCAAGCCTGCGACCAAGGCGGCACCTACTGCTAAAGCCGTGGCAAAACCTGCCGCCAAGCCAGCGACTAAATCGCCAGCTGCCAGCGCCGCTGCCAAGCCTGCGGTAAAAGCACCGGTTAAAGCAGCTGCGAAACCAGCCGCTAAACCAGCCGCTGCCAAACCCGCAGTTGCCAAGCCTGTTGCAGCAAAACCTGCCGCCAAGCCAGCAGCCGCCAAAGCCCCGGCCAAGCCAGCCGCCAAGCCTGTGGCGAAACCTGCTGCACCGGCTGCCACCACTGCGAAACCTGCGACCGCACCGGCTTCGACGGCTGCATCGACAACACCTGCCGCGGCGCCAGCCAACGCTGCAACACCTGCCACCGGTTCCACTCCGGGAAGCGCTTCCTAATCGGAGCTAGCCGCGACGCGCAGCAACTGCAGCGCGTCGTGGTTGTCATTGGCAGCATCTTCGGCCAGTCCAAATATCCAGGCTTCAGCGTCCAGCGCCTGTTGTCTCGGCCAGTTCTGAGCCAAACCCTCCAGCCTCAACAACAGCTCACGTTCTGCATCCAGTTCAAGCGCTTTGAGCTGCTCGCGTAACGCCGTCCATTGTGCGTCGCCCACCGCCTTCGTTTTCCAACGCGTACGTAATTCCCGCAGCGGCTGCACGACGTCTTCCTGCCATGGCGTCGCCAACTGTCTGATTTCCTCCTTTCGCTGATCGGAACAGGCAACGCCCTCAAGACCCAGCCACACCCCGCACAACACTGCACACACGTTGGCGCCGCTGGTTTGTAGCGTCAGACATGCCTGCTCGATACCCGGTCGGGCATAGAAATCCTGGGTGAAACTCCAGAGTTGTGACGCCATAGTCATCTACCTGTTCAGAGCGAAGCTGGTAGACTCCGCCGCCATTATGATCCGAATCCAAAGCCTTACCTTACAGCGTGGTCCGCAACGTCTGCTAGAAGACGCCGAGCTGACCCTGCACGCCGGCCAGAAAGCCGGTCTCATCGGTGCCAACGGCGCCGGTAAATCCAGCCTCTTCGCATTGCTTCTGGGTGAACTGACCCCAGACTCAGGCGACTGCTTGCTGCCTGCCGATTGGCGTATTGCTCACATGCGCCAGGAGATCGATACCCTCGATCGCCAGGCCGTGGACTATGTGCTTGATGGCGATATCCGTCTGCGTCAGGTCCAGCGTGATCTGGCGCTCGCGGAAGAATCCCAGGACGGCGCTGCCCAGGCTCGTATGCATTCGGAGCTCGACAGCGCCGATGGCTACACCGCCGATGCGCGCGCTCGCAAACTGCTGGCGGGTCTGGGGTTCACCAACGAGCAAATGGAACGGCCAGTCAGTGATTTCTCCGGCGGCTGGCGGATGCGTCTGAATCTGGCGCAGGCGTTGATGTGCCCATCAGACCTGTTGCTGCTCGACGAACCGACCAACCACTTGGACCTCGACGCCATTCTCTGGCTCGAAGACTGGTTGAAAAGCTATCCAGGCACGTTGCTGCTGATCTCCCACGACCGCGACTTTCTCGATGCGGTGGTCGATCACGTCGCCCACGTCGAGCAGAAGAAGATCACGCTCTATCGTGGCGGCTACAGCGCTTTCGAACGCGCCCGTGCCGAGCGTCTGGCCCAGCAGCAGCAGGCGTACGACAAGCAGCAGGCGCAGCGCGCGCACATGGAGAAATTCATCGCGCGCTTCAAGGCCCAGGCCACCAAGGCCAAGCAAGCCCAGAGCCGGATCAAGGCCCTGGAGCGCATGGAGGAATTGTCAGCGGCCCACGTTGATTCGCCGTTTGATTTCACCTTCCGTGAGTCCAACAAAATTTCCAGCCCGCTGCTGGATTTGTCCGATGCGCGCCTGGGTTATGGCGACGTGACGATCCTGCAGAAGGTCAAGCTTCAACTGACGCCTGGCGCTCGCATTGGTTTGTTGGGGCCGAACGGTGCGGGTAAGTCCACGCTGATCAAGAACCTGGCCGGTGAGCTTGAGCCGTTAAGTGGGCGCATGGTGCGCGGCGAAAATACCGTCGTGGGTTATTTCGCTCAGCACCAGCTGGACTCGCTTGACTCCAAAGCCAGCCCGCTCCTGCATTTGCAGCGCATTGCGCCAGTGGAGCGTGAACAAACCCTGCGCGACTTCCTCGGTGGTTTCGACTTCCGCGGGGCGCGACTGGACGAGCCGGTGCTGAATTTCTCAGGCGGCGAAAAGGCGCGTCTGGCCCTGGCGTTGATCGCCTGGGACAAACCGAACTTGCTGCTGCTCGATGAACCGACCAACCATCTCGATCTTGAGATGCGTCTGGCGCTGACCATGGCGCTTCAGGAATTCAGTGGCGCGGTGCTGGTGGTTTCTCACGATCGTCATTTGCTCAAGAGCACCACGGACGACTTCCTGCTGGTGGCCGATGGCGTGGTGCAGGAATTCGACGGCGACCTGGACGACTACGCGCGCTGGCTTGTGGATTACCGCCTGCGCAACGCACCGGTCAGCAACACCCCGGTGAACGTCGACAAGACCGACAAGAAAGCCCAGCGTCAGCAGGCCGCCGCGTTGCGGCAACAACTGGCTCCGCACAAGCGCGAGGCGGACAAGCTGGAAAAAGACCTGGGCACGCTGCACGAAAAGTTGGCGAAGATCGAGACCGCACTGGGCGACAGCGCCATTTATGAAGCCGTGAACAAAGACAAGCTGCGCGACACACTGGCCGAACAGGCCAAACTGAAGGTCCGCGAAGGCGAGCTTGAAGAAGCCTGGATGACGGCGCTGGAATTGCTGGAGTCGATGCAGGCCGAGCTGGAAGCATTGTCCTGATGGAGTCGTTGGCGCTGCCAGTCCCGGCGTATTGGGTGGAGCCCATTTTGCTGGGACTGCAGATCTTTCTGATCCTGTTGGCAGGCTACGTTTCGCAGCGGCTTGTCGGGCGTTTCCTCACGCGTCTCGGCGAACGTTATCCGTTTCCCCCTGAATTGCTGGTCTTGCTGCGTGGCGGCTTGCGCTGGCTGATCATGGGCAGCGCATTCGTGGCTGTGCTGGGGCGTCTCGGGGTGTCAGCTGCTGTGTTGTGGGCTGCACTCTCAGGTTTTGTGGCGGTGGCAGCGGTGGCGTTTTTCGCCATGTGGAGCGTGCTGTCGAACCTGCTGTGCGCAGTGTTCATCTTCACCATGGGGCCGTTTCGCATCGGTGACGTGGTCGAGCTGGTCGACACCACTGACAAGCCCGGCATCAAGGGCCGGGTCACGGCGATCAACCTGATGTTCACCACCCTGATCGAGCCTGCGGAATTGGGCGGTGCACTGGTTCAAGTGCCCAATAGCCAGTTCTTTCAGAAATCGATTCGCCGCTGGCGAGGGAGCGACGCGCTGCCCATCGTCACGGGCGAGAAGCGCGTTCTTGATCAACCCCAGCGTTGATTTGCGCCGCAGCACACAGTTTCAGCTCATCTCACCGCAACAGTTAGAAATCATTGGTTTTCGGCTAACGGAAATACTAGGTTAGATGCCTGCTTTTTCGCTGCCCGAGGTGTGTGATGTCGCTCGAAACGTGGCTGGCCTTTTTCGCCGCTTGCTGGATCATCAGTATTTCTCCCGGCGCCGGTGCAATCGCATCGATGTCCAGCGGCCTGCAATATGGTTTCTGGCGCGGCTACTGGAATGCGATCGGCCTGCAGCTTGCGCTGATTGTCCAGATTGCGGTCGTAGCCGCAGGCCTCGGTGCGGTGTTGGCGACCTCGGCATTGGCGTTCACCCTGATCAAATGGTTCGGCGTCGCGTATCTGGTTTATCTGGGCATCAAGCAGTGGCGCGCGCTGCCGAGCAACATGGCTGATGACGCGACTGTCCGTCCGATTGGCAAGCCGCTGGCGCTTGTAGCTCGCGGTTTTCTGGTCAACATCAGCAACCCTAAAGCGCTGGTGTTCATGCTGGCGATCCTGCCGCAATTCATCGATACCCACCTGCCGCTTGTGCCGCAATACGCAATCATCATGGCGACCATGGTCAGCGTCGATCTGATCGTCATGGCCGGTTACACCGGGCTTGCCTCCAAAGTGCTGCGCGCGCTGAAAACGCCCAAACAGCAGCGCCGCATGAACCGCACGTTTGCCGGATTGTTCGTCAGCGCGGCGGCGTTTTTGGCGACATTGCACCGCGCGTAACGAGCTTTATAGCGTCTGCTTACTGACCAACGGTGCTGGGATTGTGTGGGAGGGAGCTTGCTCGCGATGAGTGAGCTCACCTGCCGAAGTTACCTGGGCGGTCGGCATCGTGAGCAAGCTCCCTCCCACGAAGCGTTTCAGTGCTTGAGTACGCGCTGCCGTACGTGAACAATGACAACCCTTCGCATTCCTATTTGAGATCCACTCATGCTTTCCCCTTCCAGACTTCTGCGCTGCGTTGGCCTGTTTCTGTTGGTGTTTTGCAGCTTCGGTGCATCGGCTGATTCAGTTGATGGCGCCGCCCAAGCGCTGCATTTGCTCGATTACATCGGCGCTGATTACCCCTCTACCGTCACCGACGGCAAGGTTGTGGACGAGTCGGAATACCGCGAGCAGGTCGAGTTTCTGACTGTGTTGCAGGGGTTAGTCGTCGCCTTGCCCGCACGACCGGAACGTGCAGAACTGGAGCGCGGCGTTGCCGATTTACAAAAGGCCGTCGAGCAACGGGTGGACGGCACACAGGTCGCGCGCCAGGCACGGCAGTTGGGCGCCAAGTTGGCAGTCACCTATGAAATCAGCCAAGCGCCGATCATCACGCCCGACCCAACCCGAGGCGCGCCGCTGTATGCGCAGCATTGCGCGGTTTGTCATGGCGATGCAGGGGCAGGGGATGGCCCGGCGGGCATTGGTCTGACGCCGCCACCGGCCAATCTGCGGGACGCCGCGCGCCTTGATCGGCTGAGCCTGTATGACATCTACAACACGCTGGGGCTTGGGATTGAAGGCACCGACATGCCCGCGTTCGCCGATCAACTGGACGACCGGCAGCGTTGGGACGTTGCCACCTACATCGCAAGCTTCAGTGCTGACGCAGCAGCGGCGCAGGGCAAGACTTTCAATCTGGCCGATCTGGCACGTCAAACCCCTGCCGAAGTCAATGCGGCCGAAGGCCCCCAAGCGGCGGCGACTTTCCGGGCGCAACGCGCGCAGCCGCCACAGGTTCAGCGCGGCCCGGCGCAATTGCTCGATTACACCAGCACCACGTTGGACAAAAGCCTGGCGGCGTATCAAGCGGGTGATCGCGAGCAGGCTTACGATTTATCGGTGGCGGCTTATCTGGAAGGCTTCGAGTTGGTCGAAAGCTCGCTTGATAATGTCGACGCCAACGTGCGCAAAGACACCGAAAAGGCGCTGATGGCTTACCGGCAGTCATTGCAGGATGGATTGTCGATCCCGCAAGCCGCGCAAAAACTGGAAGCTGCGAAAGCCAAGCTCAAGGAGTCTGCAGGCTTGCTCGGCGGCGACAGCTTGAGCACTTCATTGAGCTTCATTTCCGGATTACTGATTCTGCTGCGTGAAGGTCTGGAAGCGATTTTAGTGCTGGCGGCAATCCTGGCCTTCCTGCGCAATACCGGGCAGCAGTCAGCGGTGCGCAGCGTCAACATCGGCTGGGGCCTGGCGCTGGTGGCAGGCTTGGCGACGTGGGCCCTTGCGGCCTATGTGATCGACGTCAGCGGCGCTCAGCGTGAATTGCTCGAAGGCGCGACTGCGCTGTTTGCCAGCGTCATGGTGTTGTGGCTCGGCGTCTGGATGCACGACCGTCGCCATGCCGCGGCCTGGCAGGATTACATCAAGAGCAGTTTGGTGGGCGGCGGAGGGCGGTTCGGCTTTGCGATCCTGGCGTTCTTCTCGGTCTACCGAGAGCTGTTCGAAGTGATCCTGTTCTACGAAACCTTATGGCTGCAAGCAGGGCCCTCAGGTCATAACGCGGTGCTGGCAGGTGGCGCCACGGCGTTAGTGCTGTTGATCGGTCTGGCGTGGGTAATCTTGCGCGGCTCGGCCAAACTGCCGCTGGCATTGTTCTTCGGCATCAACGCGGCTCTGCTTTGCGCACTGTCGGTGGTGTTTGCCGGGCATGGTGTGAAGGCGCTGCAGGAGGCGGGGATATTCGGGACCCGGCCAGTACCGTTCTTCGAGTTCGATTGGCTGGGGATACATGCCGACGCGTATTCGTTGAGCGCTCAAGCGGTGGCGATCGTTGCGATCGCCCTGCTTTATGGTCGTAGCTGGCTGGCTGAGAAGAGGCGGGTCCAGACGGCCTGATCCAGAAAATGCTTCGTCGTAAAACTACAGTGCTGTGGCGAAGCGAACGGGGATTGTGGGAGGGAGCTTGCTCACGATTAGATAATCGGTACCCAGGATATGCGGCGAGTGTACCGGCCTCATCGCGAGCAAGCTCCCTCCCACGATCGGTAGCCAGACCGATGTTGGAGGAGAGCCAGTTTGACTCAGCTCGGATCTTTATTCGGGTCTTCCGCATGGGCCCAACGGAAATCAATTCGTGGCGCGTAGACTTTGATCCGGCGTTTGATCTTGATCAGGATCGGGTCATGCACCGGTTCCGGATCTTTCAGGAACGCAGTCAGCACAGCGCTGAGCGCGTACAGCCCGCTAAACGCCCAGACCACGCCTTCGATACCAAAACGCTCGTTGAAGATCGCGACCACGGCTGGCCCGACCCACGTCGAAGCGCCTGCGCCCAGGCTCAATACGGACAACGCAGCGGCTTTGTTCTGCGGTGCCAACGCGGGTGCGAGCGCAGACAGCGGCACGAAGCACGCCAGCGTCAGGCCATAAAAGGCACCGAACACCGAGGCAATCAGAAAGTCGTGCGGGAATGCCTGGGGCATGAAGAAGAACAGCGGCGTGCTGATCGTGCTGCCCACTGCGCCGAACCACAGAATCGTGTTGCGGAAGCCGATCTTGGTGCTGATCACGCTGGAGCTGAGATTGCCGATGATGTTGAACACAAAGACGATGGTTAGCAGGCGCAGCCATTCTTCCAGGGTGAAGCCTACGGTTTCCATGAAGAACCCTGGCATCACCACCAGGAAACCAAACATCGACGAGGTATTGATCACCCGAATCAGACCAGCCAGCGAGACTTTTGGACGCGTCCACATGATGGTGATGTTCTTGGCCATCGACACCATCGGGCGTTCACCCTCTGGCGCCAATCGACGCATCCCATGAGCTTCGCGCATCCCGACCAGGCCAATCACGCCGCCTACGACTACCAGCGCGAAGGACAGCCAGAAAGTTTGCAGCGCGCCAATCAGCGGAATGGCGATGCTCGCCACCAGCGAACCCAGCATCGGCAGGCCTGCGGCATACGCCACCCAGAACCAACCCACGGCCATACCCATTTTGCGGGAGGGGGTGGCAGCAGCGATCCAGACCAGAAAACCATAGGCGAACAGCGGATAACCGAAACCGCGCAAGCCGTAGGTCAGCAGAATCATCGAGTAGCTCAGTTCCTGCAGGCCGTAAATCAGGAACAGTACTTCGAACACGCTCCAGATGATCAGGCCCAGAAACATCACTCGCTTGGGTCCCCAGATATTGGAGAGCGCGCCGGCAAGCCATGAGGAGATCCCGACCGTTACGCCATAAATGGTGAAGATCATTGCGATTTCATCGCCGGGCATGCCGCGTTCACTGAGGAAGGGCGAGAGGTATCCGAGTTCGACGCCGTCGCCGATCATGAAGATCAGCAGGCCTACAAAGCCCCAGAACAGCGGATAGGGAATGCCGACTTTGTCGCAAAATCTGGCAAGTGGAGAGTTCGGAGTGGATTGATCGCTCAATGTCCGGTCCTTTTTTGATGCACGACGTTTGGGCGCGCCGTATGAATGGCCTCGATGAGGTTGAAGGGGCAGGCTGGATAGCACAGATATCCGCTACGGGCAGCGGGCAACGACTGGCTTGTTTGGTGATGCGCGGGGTCGAACTTTCGAGCTGCTATCGTCGACCCATTAATCTATGTTTTTTCTAGATTTTCGAGCCCGTAGCCAGCCTTTTATGACAGATGAAACGATTCAGTTCAACTGTCAGGCATTCGTTTGGGTGCGACAACGTGCCCGGTTGTATCGTCTGAGGGGTACGGGGTTAGCGGGATGAGGTGTGTCGATTTGTGTCACAAATAAATGTGAAAAAAATGTCCAAAGGCCATCTTCTTGCGCGGGTAATCGGCAAAGCCAGCTCGCAATTGAAACCGTGGGAGCGGACCTGTCCGCGAAAGGGTCATAACTGCCGACGCCTGTTTAGCACCTGACGCTTGGGCTTCGCGGACAGGTCCGCTCCCACAGGTTTCATGCCCAGATTTAATCGCGTACGGATGGGATGTTTTTGATTCTGGCCGAAGGACGTAGGAGTTGGCTTGCCAACGATCTGCCGGGAACCGGCAGTAAACCAGTGCATGCGGCGTATTTGATACATCCAGGCGACTGGTTTTGGGGCCGCTTCACAGCCCATCGCCTGCAAGCAAGGCTCCTACGCCCTTTGGGCAGAAGCGAATCCCGAGACGAAAAAAAGCCCGCACATCGGCGGGCTTCTCTCTAAGCGGCGATCTCCAGAACGCTTATAGCGGCCTGAAATCAGAAGATGGTGCACCAGACGGGATTCGAACCCATGACCCCTGCCTTCGGAGGGCAGTACTCTATCCAGCTGAGCTACTGGTGCGACGCGGGCGCCATAATACTCATCTGGCTTGCATGCGTCCATGCTGGCGAGCGCCTGTTGTCGATTTCGCACGGTTTTGAGCGTTACGCACGACGTTCATCAGATTTATTGCCTGCGAGCAATCAGCCTGTTCTTTTTTTCGAACAGGCTATTGTCCTTTAACCTTGTAGTCCCTAGGATTCGTTTGAGATTTCAAACGCACTTGTCCGGTCTCCCGCACCTTTTGCAACCTGTGCATACAGGGCCCGGCTGATGTTTTCCTGACGGCAGCCTCGTTCGAGGCGCCTTCGAACAATCAATAAAACGCTGCGCCACCGCGCGGTGCTGTTTAGGAGACCGACATGCAGCTCAAAGACTCCACGTTGTTCCGCCAACAGGCCTATATCAATGGCGCCTGGGCAGATGCCGATGGCGGCCAGACGATCAAGGTCAACAACCCGGCGAATAACGAGATTCTGGGCACTGTGCCGAAGATGGGCGCCGCTGAAACCCGCCGCGCCATCGAAGCGGCTGACAAGGCCTTGCCAGCCTGGCGTGCACTGACCGCCAAAGAGCGCTCTAACAAGCTGCGTCGCTGGTTCGAACTGATGATCGAGAATCAGGACGACCTGGGCCGCCTGATGACCCTGGAGCAAGGCAAGCCACTGGCCGAAGCCAAAGGCGAAATCACCTACGCCGCTTCCTTTATTGAGTGGTTCGCTGAAGAAGCCAAGCGCGTCTATGGCGATGTAATCCCGGGTCACCAGCCGGACAAGCGTCTGATCGTGCTCAAGCAGCCGATTGGCGTCACTGCCGCGATCACGCCGTGGAACTTCCCGGCCGCGATGATCACCCGTAAAGCTGGTCCGGCCTTGGCCGCTGGCTGCACCATGGTCCTCAAACCTGCTTCGCAAACTCCTTACTCTGCACTGGCATTGGCCGAGCTGGCTCAACGTGCCGGCATCCCCGCTGGCGTTTTCAACGTAGTGACCGGCAGCGCGGGCGACATCGGCGGTGAGCTGACCAGCAACCCGATTGTTCGCAAGTTGTCGTTCACCGGCTCGACCGAAATCGGTCGCCAATTGATGGCTGAATGCGCCCACGACATCAAAAAGGTTTCGCTGGAATTGGGCGGCAATGCGCCTTTCATCGTGTTCGACGACGCGGATCTGGATAAGGCCGTCGAAGGCGCGATCATCTCCAAGTACCGCAACAACGGCCAGACTTGCGTTTGCGCCAACCGCATCTATGTTCAGGACTCGGTATATGACGCGTTCGCTGACAAGCTGAAAGTTGCGGTTGCCAAGCTCAAAGTCGGTAACGGCCTGGAAGAAGGTACCACTACCGGCCCGCTGATTGATGAGAAGGCGGTGGCCAAAGTCAAAGAGCACATCGCTGATGCCCTGAGCAAAGGCGCGAAGGTGCTGAGCGGCGGCAACAGCCTGGAAGGCAACTTCTTCGAGCCGACTATTTTGGTCAACGTCTCCAAGGACGCGGCCGTGGCGAAGGAAGAAACCTTCGGCCCGCTGGCGCCGCTGTTTCGCTTCAAAGACGAAGACGAAGTGATCGCTATGGCGAACGACACCGAGTTCGGTCTGGCGTCGTACTTCTACGCCCAGAACATGAGCCGCGTGTTCCGCGTCGCCGAAGCGCTGGAATACGGCATGGTGGGTATCAACACCGGCCTGATCTCCAATGAAGTCGCGCCGTTTGGCGGTATCAAGGCGTCGGGCCTGGGCCGCGAAGGCTCCAAGTACGGCATCGAAGATTATCTTGAGATCAAATACCTCTGCCTTAGCGTTTGAAGCTGCTGCGCTCGGTGAGGCTGCGTGGGCAAGGTTCGAAAAAATACTCATTGGCTGGAGCCAACTCCGTTTTTTTCGAACCTTGCCGCCTTGCCTGACCGTCGCTCGCTACGCTTCAAATATAAGAATGAGGTGTTGAGGCCTGTGGGGCGCGAGAGCGACGCTTCACAGGCTTTTGTTGTACCGAAACTATTTGGTGGCCGGGAGGCCGCGACAGTCGATCATCGTATGCTGTCGTCGTTGACCCCCGCTGCTTCATCCTTGAACCACGCCGCCCGATGAGCGGCGAATGAGGAAATCATGAGCAAAACAAACGCATCCTTGATGAAACGCCGCGAAGCCGCTGTCCCGCGTGGCGTTGGTCAGATTCACCCGATCTTCGCTGATCATGCGAAGAACGCTACCGTTACCGACGTTGAAGGTCGTGAGTTCATCGACTTCGCCGGCGGCATCGCCGTACTTAACACCGGCCACGTGCACCCGAAAATCATCGCCGCCGTGACCGAGCAGCTGAACAAGCTGACCCACACTTGCTTCCAGGTGCTGGCGTACGAGCCGTATGTTGAGCTGTGCGAAAAAATCAACGCCAAGGTTCCAGGTGATTTCGCCAAGAAAACCCTGCTGGTGACCACCGGTTCCGAAGCCGTCGAAAACGCCGTCAAGATTGCCCGCGCTGCTACTGGCCGTGCTGGCGTGATCGCGTTCACCGGCGCGTACCACGGTCGCACCATGATGACACTGGGCCTGACCGGCAAAGTCGTGCCTTATTCGGCTGGCATGGGCCTGATGCCAGGCGGCATCTTCCGCGCCATCTACCCGAACGAGCTGCACGGCGTGAGCGTTGATGACTCCATCGCCAGCATCGAGCGCATTTTCAAGAACGACGCTGAGCCTAAAGACATTGCCGCGATCATCATCGAGCCGGTTCAGGGCGAAGGCGGTTTCTACGTCGCGCCGAAGGCCTTCATGATTCGTCTGCGCGAACTGTGCGACAAGCACGGCATCTTGCTGATCGCTGACGAAGTACAGACCGGCGCAGGCCGTACCGGTACGTTCTTCGCCATGGAGCAGATGGGCGTTTCTGCCGATCTGACCACCTTCGCCAAGTCCATCGCTGGCGGCTTCCCGCTCGCCGGTGTGTGCGGCAAGGCCGAATACATGGACGCTATCGCGCCAGGCGGCTTGGGCGGCACCTATGCCGGCAGCCCGATTGCTTGCGCCGCAGCGTTGGCGGTGATGGAAGTCTTCGAAGAAGAGCACCTACTAGATCGTTGCAAAGCGGTGGGCGAGCGCTTGGTGACAGGTCTGCGTGCCATTCAGGCCAAGTATCCGGTGATCGGTGAAGTGCGTGCCCTCGGCGCGATGATTGCACTTGAGTGCTTCGAAAACGGTGATACCCACAAGCCGAACGCTGCTGCTGTTGCTCAAGTGGTCGCCAAGGCGCGTGACAAGGGCCTGATCCTGCTGTCGTGCGGCACTTACGGCAACGTATTGCGCGTGTTGGTCCCGTTGACCTCTCCGGATGAACAACTGGACGCAGGCCTGAAAATCATCGAAGAATGCTTCGCTGAAATCTCCTGAAGCCGCTTGGTCGCAGCTGATCAAAATGTGACCAAATGGACAAAAAAACCCGCTTAGGCGGGTTTTTTTCGTTTATTGGCGTCAGAAATGTCCCTTTTGCCTGTTTCCATCGGTTCTCTTTGACTAAGGTACGCAGAGTGATGCCGGAGAGTCATGATGACCGTTGTGAAGGCCCCCGATGTAACCCGAGTATTGATTGCCGAGTCCGACCCCTGGATTCGCGAGATGCTCAGTGAAATGGTATTGAGTGTGCGTTGTGATGCACACCTTCAAGTGTGTGCAGACGGCAATCAGGCTTCGCAATGGCTCAAGGGCGCGGTGCCTGACCTGGTAATCGCTTCGCGCGAGCTTGGCGGTATCGATGGCCTGAGCCTGCTGCGCAGCGTGCGTCTAGTGCGTAAGCAGCCGACGATTCCTTTCATTTTGCTGAGCAACCGCAACGACGGCGCCAGCGTGCGCGAAGCCGTACAGCTCGCACCTACCGCCTATCTCACCAAACCGCTGAACATGGACAGCCTGCGCGTGCGCCTGGAAGGGCTCCTGCTCGAAAGCGGGGCGCAAGTAGCGTGTGAGATTCCAAGCCTGGCCCCAGGCTTGACGTTGAACGACTTTCTGGAAAAGCGCCGTGAAGTGGCCGACGGCGCGCCGTTGTTCGTGGATGTGCAGCAGGCGATCAGACTCAGTCAGGGTGCGTCAGGGATCGACATCAAGCTGCTAGAACAGGCGCTGATGCCGGACCCGCAATTGGTTGCCGGGTTGATCGCGGCTGCCAACAGTGCCGCTCAGCATTTGGGCAAGCCGGTTCAGACATTGCACCAGGCATTGGCGACGTTGGGCGGCACGCAAAGTGCGAACCTGATTTCAGGCATGGCGATGAAGCGCGGGGCGGTACTGACCGATGACGCGCTGATCGTTCGGGCCAATGAGTGTTGGGGGTTGTCTCAACGCACCGCCAATTACGCACGCACTCTGGCGCGGATGCTGGAACTCGATCACGAGCGCTGTCACTGCGCGGGCTTGCTGCGCAATCTTGGGGATCTGGCCGTCCTGCGTTGCTTGCAGGAATGGTCGCTGTCTGGCGGCGTGCTTAGTGATGAGGTGATCGCTGGTGCCCTCAATCAATATTCCGCCGCGTTTGGTTCTGCGCTGCGCACACGCTGGCGTTTGCCCCTGGAGCTGCGTGAGCTGATCGCGGCGGTGTATCAGTACAACACCGGCGTGTTCACCCGCGAGGTTCTGGCGATGAATGTAGCGGGGGAGATGGGGCGGCTGGGGGAGGAGGACAGCGCGTTGCAGGCTTTGGCTAAATCCAAACCGGCGCGGCTGCTTAAGATCGATGCGTCGGATCTGGATCGGTTGCGCAAGAAGGTGGAGGGGTAGGGCGTATACGGCGTCAGACCAACACAATCTGATTCTTGCCCTGGCGTTTGGCCTGATACATCGCCGCATCAGCTCTGGCGAACAACGCTTCCAGGCTCTGATCATCCGGACCGAGATTGGTCAGGCCCTGACTGGCGGTGATTCCGAAGGATTTATCGTCTCGCTGAAAGCTCAGGCGTTGGATCTCACGCTGCAGGCGTTCGGCGATCTGCTTGGCCATTTCCGGCGCGCAACCCGGAAATACCGCCGCAAACTCTTCCCCGCCAATGCGCCCGAACAGATCGCCTCGGCGCAGCGTCGTTCGTCCACTTTCAGCGATGCGCTGTAGCACGATGTCGCCTTCTTGGTGACCATAGGTGTCGTTAACCAGCTTGAAGTCATCCACGTCCAGCAGCAGGAAGGCCATGGGCGTGCCCTGCAATCGCGCCTGTTCGAACTCGCGCTGGGCGCATTCGAAGAAGTGACGTCGGTTGCTGCTCTGAGTGAGCACATCGGTGGTCGCCAGGCGCTGCAATTCGTCTTCCAGATGCTTCTTTTCGGTGATGTCTTCAGCGATACCGACGACGATCAAGCGCTGGCCTTGCTCGGCCTGATGGCTGATGAAGCATTTGTCGCTGAGCCAGCGAACCTGACCGTCAGCGCGGATGATCCGGTATTCGCGATCCTCAACCGAGCCCTTTTCCAGCACTTCGCTCAAACTACGTTCGGCATAATCGAGATCGTCTGGATAGATGCTGTCGCGCCATTCGCCGAAGTCTGCCAGCAGCAAACCAGCCGAGCGACCAAAGATGCGTTCGTAGGCGGGGCTGACGTAAATCATGCGCTGGGTTTGCCAGTCGAACGCCCAAAGCACCGCATTCACGCTCACCAGCAACGAGCTGAATAGCTGCTCGCGCTCGCTTAGCCGCGCGACTTCTGCCTGGGCATGCATCAGCGCCAGCAACGTCTCAGCTGCAGCGGGTACTTCAACAATGGGCGTCTGGTTGTCCATGAGCACTGCATCTCAGTAATAAGGTGCGGCGCACTGCCACAACATGCACACAGGATAGTGTGAGAGTGGAGTTCTGATCGGACCGATGGCACGAAGTTCCGATCGGCGCGCACTCGAGCCAGTGCGCGCCGATCAACGGCATCAAGCGTGAGAAGGGCGCAACGAGTAGGTCTTCAGTTGATCGGCGAACTCGCGAAGCGATTGAATCCCGCTGGCCTCAGCCTCATGAACCCAGTCCTTGATCGCAGCAAGCATATCGTGGCCGTTGGTGCTGGTCTTGAGCCAGATTTGCTGCAATGCCAAGCGTTTTTCGTAAATCACGGTTAACGCCTGACTGTGCGCCAGCATGCTTTGAATGCGCAGTTGGTGCTTGTCGTCCAGCAGGCTGGTTTCCCGCGACAGCAGGCGCTTGGCGCGATGAAACTGGTGCCGGACCGACGCATCCGCTTTGGCCAGTTCTTGCGCCACCAGCGGGGCAATCACCAACTTGCGGTACTGAGCCATGATCTGGAAACGGTTGTTGAGAATCGCCATCGCCGTGTCCATGTCCAGATGGCCTTTGCCTTCGACGCGGTGAGCGATCGGCGCCACTCGCTGGACCTTGGCCAGACGCAAAAAGCTGAACAGCTTGATCCACGCCCAACCGATGTCGAATTCCCATTTCTTGACCGACAACTTGGCCGAGTTCGGATAGGTGTGATGATTGTTGTGCAGCTCTTCGCCGCCAATGATGATGCCCCACGGCACCAGATTGGTGGCTGCGTCGCGGCATTCGAAGTTGCGATAGCCGACCGCATGGCCCAGACCGTTAACGACCCCAGCGGCCCAGAATGGAATCCACATCATCTGGATCGCCCAGACAGTGATGCCGATAACACCGAACAGCGCCAGATCCAGCACGCCCATGATGGCAATACCCAGCAGCGGAAAGCGCGAGTACAGGTTGCGCTCGATCCAGTCTTCAGGGCAGTTCTTGCCGTAGATGCGCAGCGTGTCCGGGTTCTCGGCTTCGGCGCGATACAGTTCAGCACCTTTGCGCAGCACAGTGGACAGGCCCTTGATGACCGGGCTGTGCGGGTCATCGACGGTTTCGCATTTTGCGTGGTGCTTGCGGTGGATAGCGGTCCACTCGCGGGTGTTCTGTGCCGTGGTCAGCCACAGCCAGAAACGGAAAAAATGTTTGAGCCCGGCGTTGAGTTCCAGAGAACGGTGGGCCGAATAGCGATGAAGGTAAACCGTGACGCTGACGATGGTGATATGAGTCATCACCAGAGTGACCGCGACCAGTTGCCAGACAGAAAGGTCGAGCAAACCGTTGTTCCACATAGGCTGAGTTGCCCTCGATAAAAACGCGTAGAGGTGTGGTGCAGCAGGGCGCATTATCACTTAGCCACCAGATAAAACCAGTCGCCCTTTTAGATAAGAGTGGCAAGATATTTCTTGTTTACGCCCCATTCCTTTGTAAGGGTTTCCATCTTTTTATGTCAGTTAATTCCCGAGACGCTGTGCGAATAGCACTTCTGTATGGGCTTGCGTCAGTTCTTTGGTTTGGAATGAGCGATTACTTGCTCCCCTATCTGATCGAAGAACCGGCTCGATTGGCCCGTGGGCAACTGATGAGTGGCTACGTCTGGATCACTTCAAGCACATCAACGATAGCCTGGGGCACAGCGTCGGGGATCAGCTGCTCAGGTCGGTGGTCGAGCGCTTGCAGGGCTTGCTCGACAGCAGCGTGACGCTCGCCCGGCTGGGCGGCGACGAATTTGCTGTCCTCATTGAAAACGGTCAATTGGCGCCTGAGCTGGCCCAGCGCGTTCTTGAGTCGATGCGTGAACCGTTCTTGCTGGAGGGGCAGACGTTGTTCATCAATGTCAGCATCGGCATCAGCTTGTTCCCCAACGACGCGGCGGGCGCCGAGGAGCTACTGCGTCACGCTGACGCCGCGCTGTTCAAGGCCAAAAGCCAGGGACGCGAAAGTTACGCGATGTACAACGAAGAACTGACGGCACATTCCCGCCAGCGTGTGGAGCTGGCCAGTGAGCTTAGGCGCGCCATCGAACAGAATGAGCTGCGGGTTTTTTATCAGCCCATCCACGACCTGCAAACCCGGCGCATTCAAGGCGTCGAAGCGTTGGTGCGCTGGTGCGTTGGCAGCATCCGGAGCGCGGCATGGTGTCGCCTGGCGAATTCATTCCGGTCGCCGAGCAAAGCGGGCTGATTGCAGATATCGATCGCTGGGTGCTGACCCAGGCTTGCGAGCAAATGCGCCAGTGGCTGGCCGAGGGCGTGAAGATTTCCTACGTGGCGGTCAACGTGTCGAGCCGGCTGTTCAGCGGCGCAGACCTCGATCGTCGCGTGGCGCAGGCGGATCAAGCGCATTTTCTGCTGGAGAATGACTGTGAGCTGGGCCAGGGCTATTGGTTTGCGCGCCCGATGCCTGCTGAGCATATCGACTGGCATCATGCGCCGGTCTTCACACCTTCTTGAGTGTGGCTCTGCGTTTTGAGAGCGACCTGCCTGGCTTTTTTTAGCTAAATGCTATTTAGCTATATCGGCATTCTTAAATAGTATTTTTAAGAATAACCGGGTCTCTCTAAGATTGCCTCACGCCACCAGCCGCCCCTTTCCACTCGTGCTGCGGGCAACTTATAAAGGAGCACGATCATGAGCGCATCTCTACGTAGCGTCGACGGCCAGGACGAAGCAAGCATCTTGCGAGAAATCCAGAGCGCACTGCGCGATCTGCGCTTTGGCGCGGTTGAAATCACTGTACATAACGCGCAAGTGGTGCAGATCGAACGTAAAGAAAAATTCCGTTTGCAGAATCCGGGTAATAAACCGAGCTGAAACGCAAACATCGTAGGAGCGCGCTTGCCCGCGATTGCGTTGGGTCAGCGACTCAATCGGCGACTGACTCGCCGCAATCGCGGGCAAGCGCGCTCCTACAAAGCCAATTAAAAAATTAGAAAACCAATAACGCACCCAGGAGCTTGATCCATGTCCATTCGCCGTTATGCGCTGGCAGCCCTCGCCAGCGCTGTGTTTGCCGGTTCCGCTGTCGCCAAGGATTACGAGCTGCTGAACGTGTCCTATGACCCGACGCGTGAGCTGTATCAGGATTACAACGCTGAGTTCGTCAATTTCTGGAAACAATCACACCCGGACGACAAGGTCGAAATCAAGCAATCCCACGGTGGTTCGGGCAAGCAAGGCCGTTCGGTGATCGATGGTCTGCGCGCTGACGTAGTAACCCTGGCACTGGCCGGCGACATCGACGAAATCGCAAAACTGGGTAAGACCCTGCCTGAGAATTGGCAGACCCGTCTGCCGGATGCCAGCACGCCTTACACCTCGACCATCGTGTTTCTGGTGCGTAAGGGCAACCCAGAAGGCATCAAGGACTGGGGCGATCTGATCAAGAAAGACGTCTCGGTGATCACGCCGAACCCGAAAACCTCCGGCGGTGCGCGCTGGAACTTCCTGGCGGCATACGGCTATGGGCTGAAAACCGGCGGCAGTGAAGCCAAGGCCCAGGAATACGTAAAAGAACTGTTCAAGCACGTCCCTGTTCTGGACACCGGCGCTCGCGGCTCGACCATTACCTTCGTCAACAACGGTCAGGGCGATGTGCTGCTGGCGTGGGAAAACGAAGCGTTCCTGGCGTTGAAAGAAGACGGCGGCGCCGACAAGTTCGACATCGTCGTACCTTCGCTGTCGATCCTGGCCGAGCCTCCTGTCGCTGTCGTCGACAAGAACGCGGAGAAGAAGGGCAACGAAGAAATCGCCACCGAGTACCTCAAGCACCTGTACAGCAAGGAAGGCCAGGAAATCGCAGCGAAAAACTTCTATCGTCCTCGCAACGCTGAAGTGGCTGCCAAGTACGAGAAGCAATTCCCTAAACTGAACCTGCTGACCATCGACAAGGATTTCGGCGGCTGGAAATCGGCGCAACCGAAGTTCTTTAACGACGGCGGCGTGTTCGACCAGATCTATCAAGCGCAGTGATGGATAACGTGTAGGAGCGCGCTTGCCCGCGAAGAGTCTGTCAGCTGATAAGGATGCATCTGACACACTGGCGCTATCGCGGGCAAGCGCGCTCCTACAATGGTTGTCCGTTGAATCATGAACCCGCATTCATTTGCGGGTTCCGTGTGTTAACCAAGGACTCTTATGTCGCGACGTACTTCCCCCGTCATACCCGGCTTCGGGCTGACGCTGGGTTACACCTTGGTGTACCTCAGTCTGATTGTGCTCATCCCGCTGGCGGCGATGTTTATTCACGCCTCGCAACTGAGCTGGGGCCAGTTCTGGACCATCGTCACTGCGCCGCGAGTGCTTGCTGCGTTGAAGCTCAGCTTCGGCACTGCGTTCTATGCTGCGATTATCAACGGCATTATCGGCACACTGCTGGCCTGGGTGCTGGTGCGCTACACCTTCCCGGGTCGCAAGATCATCGACGCAATGATCGACTTGCCCTTCGCTTTGCCCACGGCTGTGGCCGGTATCGCATTGACGGCGCTGTACACGCCGACAGGGCTTGTAGGGCAATTCGCCGCCGACCTCGGTTTCAAAATCGCTTACACGCCGCTCGGTATCACGTTGGCGCTGACATTCGTCACGCTGCCGTTCGTGGTGCGTACCGTCCAGCCGGTGCTGGCCGATATCCCGCGTGAAGTCGAAGAAGCCGCAGCTTGTCTGGGCGCACGTCCGCTGCAGGTGTTTCGCTACATCCTCGTTCCCGCCTTACTGCCCGCCTGGCTGACCGGTTTTGCGCTGGCGTTTGCCCGTGGCGTGGGTGAGTACGGTTCAGTGATTTTCATCGCCGGCAACATGCCGATGAAAACCGAAATCCTGCCGCTGCTGATCATGGTCAAGCTCGACCAATACGACTACACCGGCGCGACGGCCATCGGCGTGATGATGCTGGTGGTGTCGTTCATTCTGTTGCTGCTGATCAATTTGCTGCAACGACGCATCGAAACCCCAACCTGAGGAGGCGCATATGTCTGGTTCATCGCTTATCGCCGCTTCCTCCGCCAACGCTGCCCGTCGTGGCAGTGCGGTGTCGCGGCGCGTTCTAATCAGCCTGGGCTGGCTGGTCTTCGCACTGTTTTTGTTGTTGCCGTTGTTCATCGTCGTGTCCCAAGGGCTGAAGTCTGGCCTGGGCGCTTTCTTCGCGGCGATCTTTGAGCCGGATGCCTTGTCGGCGCTCAAGCTAACGGTGATCGCCGTCCTGATTTCGGTGCCACTCAATGTGGTGTTTGGCGTCAGCGCCGCCTGGTGCGTGAGCAAATACTCGTTCCGTGGCAAAAGCTTTCTGGTGACGCTGATCGATCTGCCGTTCTCGGTCTCGCCGGTCATTGCCGGTCTGGTTTATGTGCTGATGTTTGGCGCCCAAGGGCTGTTCGGGCCGTGGTTGCAGGATCACGACATCCAGATCGTCTTCGCACTGCCGGGCATCGTACTGGCGACGATTTTCGTCACCGTGCCGTTCGTGGCCCGTGAACTTATCCCGCTGATGCAGGAGCAAGGCACGCAGGAAGAAGAGGCCGCGCGTTTGCTCGGCGCCAATGGCTGGCAGATGTTCTGGTACGTCACCGTGCCCAACATCAAGTGGGGCCTGATCTATGGCGTGGTGCTGTGTACCGCCCGTGCGATGGGTGAGTTCGGCGCGGTGTCGGTAGTCTCCGGCCACATTCGCGGCGTTACCAATACCCTGCCGCTGCACGTCGAGATTCTCTACAACGAATACAACCACGTGGCCGCATTTGCCGTGGCGAGCCTGTTGCTGATCCTTGCGCTGTTCATCCTGCTGCTCAAGCAGTGGAGCGAAGCGCGCATTACCCGTCTGCGCCAAAGTGCGGCGGAGGAATAATTCATGTCGATCGAAGTCCGTAACGTCAGCAAGAATTTCAACGCCTTCAAGGCCCTCGACAGCATCAATCTGGATATCCAGAGTGGCGAGTTGGTGGCTTTGTTGGGCCCGTCCGGCTGTGGCAAGACCACGCTGCTGCGCATCATTGCCGGGCTGGAAACGCCTGACCAGGGCAACATCGTGTTCCATGGCGAAGATGTCTCCGGCCACGATGTGCGTGATCGCAACGTCGGGTTCGTGTTCCAGCATTACGCGCTGTTCCGGCACATGACCGTCTTCGATAACGTCGCTTTTGGTCTGCGCATGAAGCCGAAGAACCAGCGCCCGAGCGATAGCCAGATCACCGCGAAAGTCCATGAACTGCTGAACATGGTGCAGCTTGATTGGTTGTCGGATCGATATCCTGAGCAGTTGTCCGGTGGTCAGCGCCAGCGTATCGCGTTGGCTCGCGCCTTGGCTGTGGAGCCCAAGGTGTTGCTGCTCGACGAGCCGTTCGGGGCGCTAGATGCCAAGGTGCGTAAAGAGCTGCGTCGCTGGTTGGCGCGTCTGCACGAAGATATCAATCTGACATCGGTGTTCGTGACCCATGACCAGGAAGAGGCCATGGAAGTGGCGGACCGCATCGTGGTGATGAACAAAGGCGTGATCGAGCAGATCGGCTCGCCGGGCGAAGTCTATGAAAACCCGGCCAGTGATTTTGTGTATCACTTCCTCGGCGATTCAAACCGTCTGCATCTGGGCGCAGACAATCACGTGTTGTTCCGCCCGCACGAGGTCTCGCTGTCACGTCATGAAGTCGAAGGCCATCATGTCGCTGAAGTACGGGATATCCGTCCACTGGGCGCGACCACTCGGGTGACGCTGAAAGTGGAAGGGCAGAGCGAGTTGATCGAAGCCGAAGTGGTGAAAGACCACGACAGCCTCGTCGGCCTGGCGCGAGGCGAAACGCTGTTCTTCAAGCCGAAGGTTTGGCAGAAGGTCGCCAATATCTGATCTGCGCACGCCCCGTATTTGCGCCCAACAGCGAGCCACAAACCCGTAGGAGCGAACTTGTTCGCGAGGCGTCCGGGCTGACAAACCGCAGCGCCCGGCTCGCCAACAAGTTGGCTCATACAGAAGTGCGTAAATACCGCAGTCCTGTAGGAGCGTACGAGCAGCGCGAGGCCGCGATCGGCTGCGAAGCAGTCGTAGAAATATTGGACTCACTACTTCTGCCAGCGCTTCGCACTGGATCGCGGCCGTCGTAACCTCCGATCGCTCCTACAGGGGCGGCGTTCACTCGGAAATCGCGGGCAAGCGCGCTCCTTCAGGTAACTGCATTGCCGGGTGTCTGCGGTCACGGTTAAACCACCGTTTTCATATCCCTTCTGCGCGACGGGCCGACGCGCTTTTCGATTTCGTGCTGCAAGCCTTTGCGCATCCCCAGCAGGAACGCCAATTCCGCGACCACGAACAGCGGACCGATGATCAGGCCCGATACATCATCGATAAACGCAGGCTTGCGCCCCTCGTAGTAGTGCCCCACAAACTGAATCGCCCAACCCACGATAAACATCCCAAGCCCGGCGCTTAGCCAAATCAGGGTCGGCTGCTGTGCGAGCAGTGCGCCAGCCCACAGACACAAGCCCAGCAACGCGGCCATCAGCACACCAAAGGCCAGGTCCAGCCGCAGGTAAAAAACAGTCGACGCCAACGCCACCAATGCGGCGGGCGATAGCCAGAATCCGCTAACAAAACTCCCGGGTAGGGAAAGTAGTACAGCCACTGCGAGCACAATCAGCGGAATGCCTAGGAAATGGCTGACGATGTTCCGGGTATCTCGGTGGTAGGACGCGTACTGGCTCAAATAATCGATGAGGTTTTTCATTGTTTTTGTTCCCTCCTAGCGTTGATCATGCCGCTGTTTTTGGTTGGGCAAGCAGCGGTTCGGTCCAGCCTGATGCAAACATCGAACAAGAAAAAGGAGATTCACGTGACGAATGGAACCCAATGGCGCTCATGGTTAATCAACGATCAGTGGTTCAACGAATTGCCTGCCAAATTGCAGGATAGCTTGCTGGTTTCAATGCAGCAGCGGCGAGTGACGCCGGGCAAACTCATCTTCCGAAAGGACTCCCCGGCGTGCGGGTTCTACGCGTTACTGGAAGGCACGTTGCGCATGGGCCTGCCGTGTCAGCAGCGTCAATGGCTGCCGGCCAATGACTTCAGAAGGCCCTACTGGTTTGGCGAAGTCTCGCTTTTCGAAGACAACCCTCGTCAGCAGGACATCTACGCCGAGGATCAGGCGATCACCCTGCAAATGCCGCAGCCCGCGTTACGTGGACTGCTCAAAGAGCACCCTCAGTACTGGCGCTACTTTGCCGATTTGCTGAGCCGCAAACTGGGCTTGAAAATCCCGCAGCCTGGGGAGTTCACCCGTCTACCCACTGTTGAGCGCGTGGCTTTTCGCCTGCTGATGCTGGCCGAGGGGTATGGCGAGATCAACGGTGCCGTGCGCATTGTGTCCCGCAACGATTTGCCGTCCGAGCAGTGTCTGGGCCTGAACGCCGAGAGCATCGACCGCACACTCGCAGAGCTTTGCGAGCGCAAGATCATTCGCCGTGATCACGACTTCATCTCGATTCCCGACTCCGACAGGCTTCGCCGGCTGGCCCGGCACCGATTGACCGAATGAGCGCCCGTCAGCGTCGTAAATTCAAATCCCTAGACCTGCGCGGTATTGACTCGGGGTCATCCCGGTCCAGCGCTTGAACGCCCGGCTGAAGCTACTGGTATCGGCGAAACCCAGTAGATAGGCAATCTCGCTAAGTGAGCTGCCGGGCTCGCGCATGTGCTGCAGTGCCAGATTCTGTCGGCATTGATTGAGCAGCAAGTCATAGCTGCAGCCTTCGTCGGCCAGATGTCGCTGCAGGCTGCGCAGGCTGAGGTGCAAATTGTGCGCGATACGCTCGGCCGAAGGTTCGCCTTCGGGCAACTGCAGTTCGATGGCGCCGCGAACCTTGCGCTCCCACGTCAACGCGGACAGCTGTTCGAGCGTGCGGTTAAGGACAGTTTCGTTGTGCTGGGCCAGTTCCGGGTTGGCGTCGTCCAGATGGCTGTCGAAGTCGGCGCAGGCGAACTCCAGCAGGTTTTCCTTGGCATCGAAGAATAGCGGCGCGCGGAACACGTCGTGCCATGGCTTGGGGTCAGCGGGCTGAGGGCGCACCAGATGAACCGCAAGCGGCGCGTAATGGCGCCCCAAACGGTTGCGACAGGTGCGCACATATATCGCGGCGAAGGCATCCATGGCCTCGTTTGCTGGCACCGGACTGCCCTGCGGGACGACAAAACGAAACTCATATCGATCCCCCGCGCGCGCAAAACTCAAATTCAACGCATCGCTGACCACTGGGTGATATCGCACGATCCGCTCGAATACCTCACGCAGCGAACCACTGGCCACCAATGCGTAGCCCAGGGCGTGAAAAGTGGTCGGGCTCACGAAGCGCGACACCCGCAAACCCAATGCCGGATCGCCGCTGGCCTCGACCGCCATCTGCCACAAGCGGGTGGTGATGGTCACCGGATAGCGAGCGTTGGGGTCGTCCATCAGCCGTGGATCGAGACCCGCAGCCAGGCTCATTGCGTTGCTATCTAGGCCAATGGCGTCGAGTTGCTTGCGCAGGGCGCGGGTCCAGCTGGCGAGAATGCTCGGCTCAGACATACAGGTTGGCGCTTCCGGTCAACAGGTTGGCGTGTGTGGCAGCGCGAGCACGGGTCAGGCGCGCCACAGTAGCGAATCGATTTTCACCCATCATAAAAATAGAGGATGAAAGCATGCACGGCACTTCTGCAAGCCCCGCCGGGCTGAATGCACAGCAGCGATCAGCACATATTCGTGCGGTGGTGATGGCGCGCGGCGATGAACTGCGCAAGCGCTACCCCATCCTCAAGCATCAGGACGCCATAGGCGTGGGCATCCTTGCATTCGCCTTGATCGGCATGATCGCCAGTGCAGCTCTCTACATCGAGGGTTACATGGCGTGGTGGGCGTGTTTGCTGGTCAATGCGTTTCTGGCGTCACTGACTCACGAGCTTGAGCACGATCTGATTCACAGCATGTATTTTCGCAAGCAACGGGTGCCGCACAACCTGATGCTGGCGCTGGTGTGGATGGCCCGGCCCAGCACGATCAATCCGTGGATTCGTCGACATCTGCATCTCAATCACCACAAGGTGTCCGGCACTGAAGCCGACATGGAGGAGCGTGCAATTACCAATGGCGAGCCTTGGGGTATCGCGCGGTTACTGATGGTGGGGGACAACGTCATGTCCTCGCTGATCCGCACGTTGCGGGCCAAAACCTGGGCGCACAAACGCAGCATTCTCAAGCGCACGCTCAAGGTCTATGCGCCGCTGGCATTGCTCAACTGGGGCACGTGGTATCTGTTTCTGGCGTTTCATGCCGTCAGTGGGGTGGCGAGCCTGGTGGGCGCGCCCATCGAGTGGTCGAGCAGTACGCTGGCGGTGATGCAGTTGATCGACATCGCCGTGGTGGTGCTGGTAGGGCCGAATGTATTGCGCACCTTCTGCCTGCATTTCGTCAGTTCCAATATGCACTACTACGGCGACGTGGAATCCGGCAATGTCATGCAGCAGACACAAGTGCTCAACCCTTGGTGGATGTGGCCGTTGCAGGCGTTCTGCTTCAACTTCGGCAGCACCCACGGGATACATCATTTTGTGGTGAAAGAACCGTTCTACATCCGGCAGATGACCGCCCCCGTTGCACACAAAGTCATGGCCGAGATGGGCGTGCGGTTCAATGATTTCGGCACGTTTAGCCGGGCGAATCGTTTGGAGAACATGGTCCGCTCATAAGGTGGGAACGGACCTGTCCGCGAATGCTGTGTTTCAGGCAGTAGAGATGTATTGGATGTGCCGGCCTTTTCGCGGACAGGTCCGCTCCCACGCGATCTCCGTCGGTTCCGGATGGCAAGGCCAACCGTCCAGACAGATGGCATCCTCGAAAAAATTCTGTAACAACTCCCGCGTACGCTTCACCTGTCCCCGGAAAAGCAGGGTAGACAGTTTGCAGGGCCGTTCCTTAAGGCAGGGTGCGGCCCTTTTTTTTGCCTGGTTTCCGGCATCGCCCCCGCCGCGTTAGGTATATGTTTTTAAGCTATTAACAAATAGCTTCTTATTCCTTAACGAATATATGCCTCGTCCTTATACTCGCCCCATGAATGCAACATGCAGGAGGCGAACCCCATGCATAACGAGTCGATCCGCTACGTGATCCTGCCTGGCTGGCAAGGGTCTGCCGACGACCATTGGCAAACCCACTGGCAAAACAGCCTGCCCAACAGCGTGCGCGTGGAACAGGCCGACTGGCTCAAACCACGCCGCGAAGACTGGGTGGGCGAGCTGCAGCGCACCATTGCCGCCGACAGCACGCCAGTGATCCTGATCGCTCACAGCCTGGGTTGCGTCACCGTCGCACATTGGGCCCAGCTCGCGCCGCTGGAAACCTTGCGACAGGTGCGTGGCGCATTGCTCGTTGCCCCGGCTGACGTCGAACGTCCCAACTGCCCACCGGCTATTAGAAATTTCGCACCGATTCCGGAACATCTGCTGCCGTTCCCGGCCCAGGTCGTCAGCTCCGATAACGACTCCGCCGTAAGCGCCTTGCGCGCCATGGAAATGGCCCGTAATTGGGGTGCTGAAATCGGCATTATCAGTGGCGGTGGGCACATCAACGTCAAATCCGGACACCAACGCTGGGAGCAGGGATTCGCGTACCTATACCGTCTTCAGGGTCGCATGGAGCATCTGTCGCGCCGTCGTGCCTGATCCGCTTCTTATTGCGCACGAGCCGCGCGCTCTTGATCGCTAGCCTTTGCGAACCGAGCCACTGGGCTCGGCCGCCTATTTGCAACGCTCGGGTTCCGGTAAGGAGGCGGGCGGGAGTCTGCCATGAGTCAGCTTGAAACCACCGGCCAGCCACTGCTGACCTTTTCCGATGCCGAAAAAAGCCCGCTGAGCATTCGTGCCAAGGCGCTGTTGTTTTTCGATCCGCGCTCCCGGCGCCTGCGTGAAGAGATGGAGCTACTGGCCACTCAGGAGTTGCCGGTGCTGATCCGCGGCGAGACGGGGACCGGCAAAGAACTGCTGGCGCGGCACATTCATCGCGGCAGTGATCGGGCGGGATTGTTCGTGTCGGTCAATTGTGGCGCCATCAGCCCAACGTACGCCGAGGCCGAACTGTTCGGTTATGCGGCGGGCGCACACAGCGGCACGGTCAGCAGCCGCGCAGGCTGGTTTGGTTCAGCCACGGGCGGCACGCTGTATCTGGATGAGATCGCGGATTTGCCGCTCTCGATTCAGATAAAACTGTTGGCTGCGCTGGAAAATCACGAAGTCACCCGCGTTGGCGCTCAACAGCCAAGCCCTGTGGATGTGCGCCTGGTCGCCGCTACCAGTATCGATCTGGGCCTGGCTGTGGCCGCCGGAAAATTTAATGAGCGCCTCTACCATTACTTGAGCGAAGGGCGGCTGGAAATGCCCGCGTTACGCGATCAGCCGGGCAATATCCTGCCGTTGGCCGAGTACTTCCTGGGCATCTACAGCCAGCGCTTTGATTTCCCAATGCCGCTGATCAGCGACGCTGCGCAAGAGGTCCTTGAGCGACACACTTGGCCCGGCAATACGCGAGAGCTGGAGAACGTCATTCACTTCGCGCTGTTGGTAAGCATCGGCGAGGAATTGTTGCCCGAGCATTTGAACTTGCCGCCGCATACGGTTGAGCCGTTGGCGCGCATTGAGGAAGACGTGCGGCGATTGATTGCAGGTGGTAACTCTTCACAGTTTGATGCGCTTAAACGGCTATTGGACGCCTTGTAGGAGCGCGCTTGCCCGCGATTGCGGCGTGTCAGGCCTAGATAGGCAGCTGACAGACTGTTATCGCGGGCAAGCGCGCTTCTACAATGCATAACTGATGGCAACTTGGTTTCTGATAACCAAAAAGAATATGGGTTTGCTTAAAAATTATTGTCTCGGAATAAAGAAAATCGGTAATGTCCGCTCCACGCCGCCGACAACATCTGTCGACGGCATTATCACAAGCGCGAGTCGCCCATAGGCGGCCGAATAAACCTAAGGACATCGCATGAAAAAGACGTTTTTGTTCACCGCACTGGCGGCTGCTCTTTCCCTGGGCATCAGCGCGGCGCAAGCTGCCGAAAAACTGGTCGTCGGCGCCACTGCGGTTCCTCATGCCGAGATCCTCGAGCTGATCAAGCCTGAGCTGGCCAAAGAAGGCGTGGACCTGGAAATCAAGGTCTTCACCGACTACGTGCAGCCAAACGTGCAGTTGAACGAGAAACGTCTGGACGCCAACTACTTCCAGACCAAGCCGTATCTGGATGGCTTCAACAAAGGCAAGGGCGCACACCTGGTGACAGGCGTGGGCGTGCATGTTGAACCGTTCGGTGGCTACTCCAAGAAGTGGAAGTCCATTGCTGATCTGCCAGAAGGCGCAACCGTTGCCATTCCAAACGAAGGCAGCAACGCCGGTCGTGCCCTCCTGCTGCTGCAGAAAAACGGCCTGATCACGCTGAAAGACCCGACCAACGCGCTGGCGACCCCGAAAGACATCGCCACCAACCCGAAAAAACTCAAGTTCCGCGAACTGGAATCGGCTCTGCTGCCGCGCGCGCTGGACCAGGTTGACCTGGACCTGATCAACACCAACTACGCGCTGGAAGCCAAGCTGAGTCCTAAGAAAGACGCACTGATCATCGAAGGTGCTGATTCGCCGTACGTGAACTTCCTGGTGACCCGTGAAGACAACGCGCACACCGACGCGATCAACAAACTGTCCAAAGCGCTGACCAGCCAGCAAGTCAAAGACTTCATCAACAAGAAGTACGACGGCGCGGTATTGCCAGCGTTCTAACGAGCCACGCGCTCCCTTGTAGGAGCGGCGCTTGCCCGCGATTACGGTTTATCAATGAAAGATTGACTGACAAAACCTTTTCGCGGGCAAGCGCGCTCCTACAATCAGAGGGATCAGACACACGTTTTCCACGCCGACGGCTTGTACATGCGTCGGCGTTTTTGCATCTGGGCGAAGTGCTAGTCCGATCAGCGCTATGCATATGCGCTAACGGTATTTAAATTTCGATTCTTATAGCTATAAAGTTCTCCATCCTCAGCCATATGCCTTTTCTGGAGTCGGAGTTCTCATGCCAGCAGCCTCCCAAGCTTCTTCGTCCGCGCAAGCGCCCGGTCAGCAGTTCGATGTGCGTCCATTCGCCGAAAAGGTGGGCGCGGAAATCGTCGGTCTGGATCTGTCCCGTCCGCTGAATGACGCAGACTTTGCCCGCGTTCACAAAGCCCATCTTCATCATCACGTTGTGGTGTTCCGCGATCAGCAGATCACCCCGCAACAGCAGATTGAATTCAGCCGCCGTTTCGGCGTGCTGCAGATTCACGTGCTCAAGCAATTCTTGCTCGCTAATCACCCGGAAATCCTCATCGTCTCGAACATTGTCGAGAATGGTCAGCCGGTTGGTCTGGGCGATGCCGGCAAATACTGGCACTCGGACCTTTCCTACAAAGAGCTGCCGAGCCTGGGCTCCATGCTCTACGCGCAGGAGCTGCCAAGCGAAGGCGGCGACACGCTGTTCGCCGACATGCACCTGGCCTGGGAAACCCTGCCTGAGCATCTGCGCAAAGCCGTTGAAGGCCGCTCCGCCGTACACAGCTATACCTCGCGCTACCGCGAAGGCCACAACGCGCAGAACTGGCGCCCGACCCTGAGCGCCGAGCAGTTGGCGCAAGTGGTGGTGGTCAGCCACCCGATCGTGCGCACGCACCCGGAAAACGGTCGCAAGGCACTGTTCGTCAGCGAAGGTTTTACTACTCATATCGTCGGACTGCCGGAAGACGAGAGTCAGCAGATTCTCAATGAGCTCTACGCCCACAGCGTGCGAGCCGAAGGTGTCTATCGCCACAAATGGCAAGAAAACGACATGGTCTTCTGGGACAACCGTTCCCTGATTCACCTGGCAGGCGGCACCCCCGACCATCTGCGTCGCCGCTTGCACCGCACCACCATCCAGGGTGATGCGCCGTTCTGATTCAGGAGAGTTCCATGAACGCTGTTCTGCAAAGCCACACGGCTAGCAATGGCTCGACCACGCAACCGCTCAACCAGCCCAACGCTGAGCCGCTGTTGCAAGTGCAGGGCGTAAGCCTTGAGTACCGCACCCCCGAGCGCGTGGTGCGGGCGACCCATCAAGTCAGTTTCGAGATCGATCCGGCTGACCGCTTCGTGCTGCTCGGCCCGTCCGGCTGTGGCAAATCGACGTTGCTCAAGGCAGTGGCCGGTTTCATCCAGCCAAGCGAAGGCAGGATTCGTCTGGCAGGCCAGGAAGTCAAAGAGCCTGGGCCGGATCGCATTGTGGTGTTTCAGGAGTTCGATCAACTGCCGCCCTGGAAGACCGTGATCCAGAACGTCATGTTCCCGCTGTTGGCTTCGCGCACATTGAAGCGTCCCGAGGCTGAAGAGCGCGCGCGTTACTACCTGGAAAAGGTCGGCCTCAGCGCGTTTGCCGATGCTTATCCGCACACCCTTTCTGGCGGCATGAAGGCCCGTGTGGCGATTGCGCGCGCATTAGCGATGCAGCCGAAAATCCTGTTGATGGACGAGCCGTTTGCGGCGCTCGATGCGTTGACCCGCCGCAAGATGCAGGAAGAGCTGCTGGAACTGTGGGACGAGGTGCGATTCACGCTGCTGTTCGTCACCCACTCCATCGAAGAAGCGCTGGTGATTGGCAACCGCATTCTGTTGCTGTCGCCACATCCGGGTCGCGTCCGCGCCGAAATCAACAGCCATCAGTACGACTTGAAAAGCCTCGGCGGTGTCGACTTCCAAGCGTCCGCGCAGCGCATTCACCGACTGCTGTTCGATGAGGGTGATGAGCCTGTGGTTGAGCAGGACATACGCTTCCAGGACATTCGGATCGCTTACTAAATTCACGCCACCCCTGTAGGAGCGAACTTGTTCGCGAAGCGTTGGACCTGACCCACCGAATCAGGGCCCTCGCCAACAAGTTGGCTCCTACAGAGGGCTGCGTCGCCTTCTCAGAGATTTACGCCCATGAGCCTTTCCCCCCCAATTCGCGAGGAATACGAAGTCGCGCTGGAGCCTTTCACTCAGGAAGACCTGGCCCGCGACATCCCCCTCGTGCAGCGCATCTGGCAACAGGGCTGGGTGCGCAAAAGTGTGATCCTGATTGCCTTGGCGGTGATCTGGGAAATCGCGGCGCGCATTCAGGGCAACGACCTGTTGCTGCCGAGCTTTTTGCAAACGGCCCACGCGTTCATCGACGGCATCGCCAGCGGTGAGTTGTTGGAAAAAGTCTGGATCTCGCTGAAGGTGCTGATCAAGGGCTACCTGATCGGCATCGTCCTGGCGTTCGGTCTGACCACGCTTGCTGTTTCGACCCAATTGGGCCGCGACCTGCTCGGCACTTTGACTGCAATGTTCAACCCGCTGCCGGCCATCGCGCTGTTGCCGTTGTCGCTGCTGTGGTTCGGGCTCGGCGAAAACAGCCTGGTGTTCGTGCTTGTTCACTCGGTGCTGTGGGCGCTGGCGCTCAATACCTACGCGGGCTTTCTCGGCGTCTCGGAAACCCAGCGCATGGCGGGCCGCAATTACGGGCTCAAAGGCCTTCGGTTCGTCTGGTACATCCTGATCCCCGCCGCACTGCCGTCGATTCTGGCCGGTCTGAAAATCGGTTGGGCATTTGCCTGGCGCACCCTGATCGCGGCCGAGCTGGTATTTGGCGCGTCGTCCGGTAAAGGCGGGCTGGGCTGGTACATCTACCAGAATCGTAACGAGCTCTATACCGACAAGGTGTTCGCAGGGCTGGTGGCGGTGATTCTAATCGGCTTGCTGGTGGAGAACCTGCTGTTCGCCAACATCGAACGGCTGACCGTGAAGCGTTGGGGCATGCAGCGTTGATGCTGGCGAACTAGAACTATCGTTATTCCAATTGCGTATTTATCGGTGGTGGTTCGGTAACAGTAAGCTATAAGCACCGAACCACCGGATTAGCCGGGCTCCGCTCCTAATTTGTCTCATCGCGAGGATTTCATGGTCTCTTCATTCAAGCGTCCAACGCTTACAACACTAGCTGCAGCGTTAGGCCTGACCGGTGCGTTACTGAGCAGCGGCGCCCATGCCGAAGGCAAGATCAGCATCGCCCAACAGTTCGGCATCGGTTATCTGATCCTCGACGTCGTTCAACAGCAAAAGCTGATCGAAAAGCACGGTAAGGCCGAAGGCCTGGACATCGAAGTCAACTGGAACAGCATCTCCGGCGCCACCGCGATGAACGAAGCGCTGCTGGCTGGCGCACTGGACGTTGTGTCGGCAGGCGTGCCACCGATGCTGACCATCTGGGACCGCACCAAGGGCAAGCAGAACGTCAAGGCCATCGCCTCTCTCGGCTCGATGCCCAACTACCTGCTGACCAACAATCCCAACGTCAAAACCCTGAAAGACTTCACCGACAAAGACCGGATTGCGGTGCCCGCTGCGGGCGTGGGCTTCCAGTCGCGCACGTTGCAGATCGAAACCGCGAAGATCTTCGGCGACGCCGAATTCAAGAAGTTCGACAACATTTCCGTGAGCATTCCGCACCCGGACGCGACCGGTGCGCTTTTGGCAGGCGGCTCTGAAATCAACTCGCACTTCTCAAGCCCACCCTTCCAGTATCAAGAGCTGGAAAACCCGAAGGTGCATAAGGTGCTGAGTTCCTATGACATCCTCGGCGGTCAGGCCACGTTCAACGTGCTCTACACCACTCAGAAATTCCACGACGAAAACCCGAAGACCTACAAAGCGTTCTACGACGCGCTGGCTGAAGCCGAGAAGATCATCAAGGCCGACAAACCCGCTGCGGCCAAGACTTACGTCGATGTCGAGAAGTCGAAGTTGCCGCTGCCGTTCGTTGAGAAGATCGTCTCCGATCCAGAAATCGACTTCACCATCGTGCCGCAGAAAACCTTCATCTACGCCACCAAACTGCAAGAACTGGGCGTGCTGAAAAACAAGGCTGATAGCTGGAAAGACTACTTCTTCGAAGAAGCCCATGGCGGCGACGGTAGCTGATCGAGCTTGGCTCTACTCGCCTGACCTGAGGCATTCGCGGACAGGTCCGCTCCCACAGGTACGATGCAAACCCCTGTAGGAGCGAACTTGTTCGCGAGGCGGTGTATCAGGTTTACCGCACACCCGCCTGCTCGCCAACGAGTTGGCTCCTACAGGGACCGGCTTGGTCAAAACCTTTCGTTTCACGTCTGCCTATCGAGGGCTACAGCCGCGCCAGCTTCGGCAAATCCCCGGTCAGGCCCATCGCTTGACGCACGAACATTGCTTTGGCTTCTGACGAATGATCCACCATCTTCAAACCGGTGTTGCGCAACCAGCGCAACGGCAACGGATCAGCCTGGAACAACCGCTCGAAGCCTTCCATCGCCGCCATCAGCGCCAGATTGTGCGGCATGCGACGGCGTTCATAACGACTTAACACGCGCTCATCAGCCAACCGCTCTCCACGTTCTGCCGCGTGATTCAGCACTTCAGCCAGCACGGCAGCATCGAGAAAGCCCAGGTTGACGCCTTGTCCGGCCAAGGGATGAATCGTGTGGGCGGCATCGCCGATCAATGCCAGCCCTTCGGCGACATAACGTTTTGCATGGCGCTGGCGCAACGGCACGCACAGCCGTGGGTCAGCTGCGAGTACCTGACCGAGGCGCCCTTCGAACGCACGTTCCAGCTCACGGCAGAATGGTTCGTCTTGCAGCGCCATCAGGCGTTCGGCTTCAGCTGGCGTGACCGACCACACGATGGAGCACCAATGCTCGCCTTCGCGCTCCAGTGGCAGAAACGCCAGGGGGCCGTCATCGGTGAAGCGCTGCCAGGCGGTTTTCTTGTGGGAATGGGTCGTACGCACACTGGTCACGATGGCGTGATGCAGGTAGTCCCACTCGCGGGTTTCGGTGCCAGTCAATCGCCGGACCGCCGAGTTGGCGCCGTCCGCCGCGACCACCACAGGCGAGCGCAGCGTTCGTCCGTCTGCCAGTGTCAGCAGCCAGTCATCGCCGGAGCGACGCATTTGCTCCAAGCGCGCGTTGGCCAGCAGGCCGACGTCGCAATCGTGCAGTCGCTCGATCAGTGCATCCTGAATCACTCGGTTCTCGACGATGTGCCCGAGCACTTCGGCGTGCACGCTGGCGGCGGAAAAATGTACTTGCCCGGTGCCGCTGCCGTCCCAGACCTCCATATCCCCATAAGGGCTGGCCCGCCGCGAGACAATGCCGTCCCACACATTCAGGCGCTGCAGGATGCGCTGAGAGGCGGCAGACAACGCGCTGACCCGAGGTTCGAACATCCCGGCCGAATCGAACGGTTTAACGCTCAGCGGGCTGTTGTCGACCAGCAGGATGTTCAGCCCACTGTTCTGCAACGCCAACGCAAGGGCGCTACCGACCATTCCAGCCCCGACAATCAGCAGATCTGCGCGCGTTTCCATGCTTTAAATCGTTCTCGCGTGTGGCCGAAGCCGAGGGAAATTAGACATCTGCACGTGTACCCAGCCCCATGGCCTGACGGGCAAACCAGCGCTTGGCCGATGGCAGTAAATCGAGGCCCAGCAAGCCGACATTGCGCCCGGCGGTGATCAGCGGTTGATCACTGCCAAACAAGCGCGTGACCTGATCGGAGAAGCCAACCGTCAAGCTTTGATCCAGCCGTTGACGCCGCGCATAGGCTTGCAGCGTCGACAGATCGCCAGGTGTGTTGTCACTGGCCAACAGCGCTTCGGCCAGGGACGCGGCGTCTCGCAGTGACAGATTGAAACCCTGGCCGGCGATCGGGTGCAGGCTGTGCGCTGCGTTTCCCAACACCGCCAGATGTGAGCGAACCTGTTCCTGCGCTTCGATCAGGTTCAGCGGATAAACGTGGCGCACGCCGACCTGCTTCAGAGCACCTAATCGATAGCCAAACACGCTTTGCAGCTCCGCCAGAAACGCACGATCGTCCAGTTCGAGCAAACGCTGAGTGTCATTGCCGTTACGGGTCCAGACCAACGCGCATCTGTTTTCCGGCAGCGGTAGCAGCGCCATCGGGCCCTGGTCGGTGAAGCGCTCGAATGCCTGGCCGCAATGGGCTTCGCCGGGGGTGATGTTGGCGATCAGCGCGGTCTGGTCGTAAGGCCGGGTCGTTACGGCGATGCCCAGTTGCTCGCGCAGGTTGGACCGACCACCGTCAGCGAGCACGGCCAGATCGCAATCGATCTGGGTTTCATCGTTCAACGTCAGGCGATAGCCATCGGGCAGCGCCTGCATTTGCTTCACTTCGGCGGGCACGCGCCAGCTGATCACTTCCTTATCGAGCCCCTGCCAAAGGCATTGCCCCAGCCAAGCGTTCTCAACCACGTAACCCAGAGCGGGCACGCCTTCTTGTATCGCCGACAGATTGGCTGCGCCGATGCGGCCTTTGTCCGACACTTGAATCTGCCGGATGGGCTCGGCGCGACGGCTGATGTGCTGCCACACGCCCAGGCGCTCGTAGATTTGCCTCGCACCGAACGACAGCGCAGAGGATCGCGCGTCGTAGCTTGGCTGGTAGGTATCGCCCGGGGCGAAGGGTTCGATCATCACGATCTTCCAGCCCCGTGCCTTGGCGCCCGCCTGCAGTGCTAGCGCCAGGCTCGCGCCGACGAGGCCACCACCGATGATTGCCAGATTGAAGCGGCTCATGCGGCTTGAGTTCGCGCGGCGGACATCAGCGCTTCAATATCGGCGACCGACTTGGGCACGCCGCTGGTGAGAATTTCGCAGCCTTTTTTGGTTACCACCACGTCGTCCTCGATACGTACGCCAATGCCGCGCCATTTCTTCGCGACGGTTTGGTTGTCTGGCGAGATATAAATGCCCGGCTCCACGGTCAACGCCATGCCGACTTCCAACACGCGCCATTCACCGCCGACGCGGTAGTCACCCACATCGTGCACGTCCATGCCGAGCCAATGCCCGGCGCGGTGCATGTAGAAAGCTTTGTACGCTTCGCTGACGATCAGTTCATCGACGTTACCCTGCAACAGGCCAAGCTCAACCAGACCGGTGGTGATGACCCGAACGGTGGCTTCGTGCGCCTGATTCCAGTGTTTACCGGGGCCGATGGCCTCGAACGCTGCTTCCTGCGATTTGAGCACCAGCTCGTAAATCGCTTTTTGCTCGGCAGAGAATTTGCCACTGACCGGGAAGGTGCGAGTGATGTCACTGGCGTAGCAGTCAATTTCGCACCCGGCGTCGATCAGCACCAGATCGCCGTCTTTGAGCACGGCGTCGTTTTCCTGGTAATGCAGAATGCAAGCGTTGCGGCCTGAGGCGACGATGGAGCCGTAGGCGGGCATTTTCGCGCCGCCCTTGCGAAACTCGTAATCCAGTTCCGCTTCAAGGCTGAACTCATACAGCCCCGCACGACTGGCCTGCATCGCCCGCACGTGGGCGCGAGCGGAAATCTCGGCTGCGCTGCGCATTACTTTCACTTCGGCGGCCGATTTGTACAAACGCATATCGTGCAGCAGATGATCCAGCGCAACGAACTCTTTGGGCGGCTGCGCGCCGAGGTTGGCCTTGGAGCGGATGACGTTGATCCACTCCATCACGTGCCGGTCGAATTCGGGGTTGCTGCCCATCGACGAGTACACGCGATCCCGGCCCTCAATCAGGCCCGGCAGGATGTCGTCGATGTCGGTAATCGGAAACGCGTCGTCAGCGCCGAAATCGCGAATCGCTCCGTCCTGCCCTGCGCGAAGGCCATCCCACAGTTCACGCTCGGCATTGCGCTCGCGACAGAACAATACGTACTCGCCGTATTCACGCCCCGGGATCAGCACGATCACGGCTTGCGGTTCGCCAAATCCGCTGAGGTATTGGAAATCGCTGTCCTGGCGGTACACGTGCTCTACATCCCGGTTGCGAATCGCCACCGCAGCCGCCGGCAGAATGGCGATACTGTTGGGCTCCATCTGCGCCATCAAGGCTTTGCGGCGGCGAGCGTATTCGGCTTTGGGGATGTGAATCATGGGCAAGAACGGTCCCTTTTAGTGAGCGCTTCGCCCCTCATCGCGTTTACGCGAAAAGAGGCGATTCGGCGCAGATGAACAATCAATGCAGAGACGGTTTGGCGTCGGGGGCCGCTTTCTTGTTGAACTCGGTGAACAGCAGCAGGGGGGCGACGCGCAGGTATTCCATGACTTCCATGTAGTCGCTTTCGCCGTCTTCGGACTCTTCCAGCGCGTCCTGAACCTGGGCGATGGCGGCCAGATCCTGCAGTACTTCGGACGCTTCGGGGCTCAGGGTGTTATTGCCGCCGGCCAGACCGAAACCGGCAAGAAAGCCCTGGCACCATTGGCCCAGAGCAGCAGCGCGCTCGGGCAGGGGTTCGTCATCACCAGGCAACAGCAAAACGACGGTCATGTCATCACTGGTCAGTTCGCCTTTGACCATCTCCTGCAGGCCGATCAATGCCTGACGAACGTTATCTTCAGGCTCCTTTTCCAGCAGCATGGATGCGTCGGCAAACCAGCCTTCGGCTTCGAAGCCTGCGCCTGCGCAACTGCGGCCCAGCAAAAGACCGTGCAGTTCAGCAGGAGACACAGGATGACCGCTGCCGTTGAGCAGGGTCGCGAACGCGTTGTACGGGGAATTCTGTTTAGGCATGGGCAACTAGGCGCCAAGCGGCGCAATGTCTAGAATGAAGGCCTTGTATCCTAGCACCGGCAGACATGCCCAAGCTATCGGGGTGCGCATCGCTCACAAAGTCGAGGCTAGCTCCGGCCCAGCTTCTGCGCCGCTCATCTGAAAGTATTCAGTGGAAAACAATGGAAGACACCGACCTGCAAGCGCTGATGGCTCGACTGGAGTTATTGATCAATCGTGTCGAGCAACTAAAAAGCGAGAACGGACTCTTATTAGCTCAGGAAAAGTCCTGGCGCGAGGAACGCGCTCACCTCATTGAAAAAAACGAAATCGCCCGGCAAAAGGTCGAGTCAATGATTTCGCGCCTCAAGGCCCTGGAGCAAGACACATGAGCAATGGCAACAGCATCACCGTTCAGATCCTCGACAAAGAATATTCGATCATCTGCCCCCAGGAAGAGCGCACCAATCTGGTCAGCGCAGCGCGTTACCTGGATGGCAAAATGCGTGAAATCCGTAGCAGCGGAAAAGTCATCGGTGCTGACCGCATCGCGGTAATGGCGGCCTTGAATATCACTCACGATTTGCTGCACAAACAAGACCTCCCTCAGTTACAGACCAACGGTTCCACGCGAGAGCAGGTAAAGGATCTACTGGATCGAGTGGACCTGGTCCTTGCCACGGATCCGGAGAAACCGCAAGGCTGATACTTGCCAGATGTTTGGGTATACTGGCGCCGCTCCCTGGAGTGCTTGCCAGTCGGTCATGTCCCTGAGCCGATACGCACAACCACGGGGGTTGCAAGTTGGGGTTGGTGTGCATGTCCGCTCGACGGAAAGCCTTAAAACCTCCTGCAATCTCCACCTTGAACTTTCGGGTTCAAGGGCTACACCGACAGCGGTTCGTCGGGGAGTCTTCGAATATCTGCCCATGGCCGGACACCTTGTCTGGCGGTGGGAGTCGCGGAAAAACCGTCATTCGCGATCGCCTTCATCCTCTACGGACCAGCCTGCATGACCTCTTCCGGCTCTGCTTCCCTGACTGATCCTGCCTCTCTTTCTCGTCCCCAGCTCCGCCGTCAACTGCGCAAGGCACGTCGCGCACTGTCACGTGCCGAACAGCGCGCCGCTGCTCGCGGTTTGTACCGCCAGCTCGCGCAACATCCATTGTTTCGCCGCGCCAGACATGTCTCGCTGTACCTTCCGATGGATGGAGAAATCGACCCTCGGCTGTTGCTGCGTGAAGCGCAGCGTCGTGGCAAGGCGACGTATCTGCCGGTGCTGAACGCCTGGCCGAGCACCAAGATGGTGTTCCAGCGCGTGCGGCCGGGCGAGAAATTCCGGCCCAATCGCTTTCGCATTCCCGAGCCCCACATCAACCCTCGTCGCCAACGCAAGATCTGGGCGCTGGATCTGATTCTGATGCCGCTGGTGGGTTTCGATGATGAAGGTGGTCGTTTGGGCATGGGCGGTGGGTTTTACGATCGTAGCCTGGCGTATCGCGCGCGCAGGAAAGCCTGGCAAAAGCCGGTGCTGCTGGGTATGGCGCATGAGTGTCAGAAGGTGCAGAGACTGGCGCAGGCCAGTTGGGATGTGCCGCTGCAGGGGACGGTGTCGGATCAGCGTTGGTATCTGGCGCAGAAAGTTTGAATTCTGCGCTGCTGCATTGAATCAGCGATGGCCTTGTTTAGGCTGCTGTTGAGCGATCTCAACCGGTGCGTCCGGTTTGGCAGACCACAAGCTTTGTGCGTAGCCAGTGGTCACGATCCCCAAGCCGAACAAAATAACCAATATCCACAATAAATCCGGCTTGCGTTTCATTGACTGCCTCCCTTTGGCACATCATTACCTCCCGTTTATGGCATTTTTCGATAGGCCGAGTAACGGTGTACCCTTAAAATCCGCGCATTCTGAGGCAACCTCATCGCACACGCAAATGCTGGCGCCAACCGACTGTCGATTTGTCACAAAAGCGTAGGACAACCTGCCCAATTGTTCTTTCCGGAGGAAAAAAGATGGCCTTTTGGTTGATGAAATCCGAGCCTGATGAGTTTTCCATCAGCAATTTGCAAAAGCTGGGAGACGCGCGTTGGGACGGCGTTCGCAATTACCAGGCGCGCAACTTCTTGCGCGAAATGGCCGTCGGTGACCAGTTCTTCTTTTATCACTCTAGTTGCCCGGAGCCTGGCATTGCGGGCATCGGCAAAATCATCGAAGCCGCTTATCCCGACCCCACCGCGCTGGACAAGAAAAGCCATTACTTCGACCTCAAGGCCAGCAAAGAGAAAAACCCCTGGAGCGCGATCAACGTCGCCTTCGTCGAAGCTTTTGCTTCTGTCCTCAGCCTGACCTTTCTCAAGCAGCAATCTGCGCTGGAGGATTTGCCGCTGGTGCAAAAGGGCAGTCGGCTGTCCGTGATGCCCGTGACTAACGAGCAATGGGCGGCGGTGTTGGCACTGAAGTAATGCTTGACCCTGTAGGAGCGCGCTTGCCCGCGATGGCAATACTGACAGTCAATAATGTATTGCCTGATACACCTTCATCGCGGGCGAGCGCGCTCCTACAGAGGCGAGTGGGTCACTGAGCAATAAAGTTGTTGAACAACAAATCTTCAACCACCGGTTTGCCGGTTTCGTCGTTCATGACTTGCTGAACCTGCTTCAACGCTTCCTGACGCAACTTCTCCTTGGCGTCGACGTTGCTCATGCTGTCGACAGTCTGCTGGGTGAATAGCGCAACCAGCTGATTACGAATCAGCGGCTCGTTGGTTTTCACTGCCTTCTGCGCGTCGGCGCCGGTCACACGAAGCGCTACGTCGGCTTTGTAAACATGCAGTTTGGGGCCGCCGTCCAGTGAGTAATTGCCCACGAAGGGCGGCGTCAGCGCGACATACGCCACTTTGTTTACGTCTTCTTCCTTGCCGCCTTCTTCAGCCAGCGCCATAGCGGGCATCGACAGGGCCAGCAACATCAGGGTCCACGCTTTCACAATCCACTCCTCAATCTGCGTTTGCGCCACAGCTTACTTCAGCTTATGCACGCTTATCAGGCCCGGGCATGCTCATTGACCACGCAACCGCTCTACCTACACTTATCGGCCATCACTCCAAAAGGAATAGCCCCGATGAAAGCCGTGCTGTGCAAAGCCTTCGGTCCTGCCGAAAACCTGGTGCTGGAAGACGCTGCGAGCCCAGTCCCGAAGAAGAATGAAATCCTGCTGGACGTGCACGCCGCCGGGGTCAATTTCCCGGACACACTGATCATCGAGGGCAAGTACCAATTCAAACCGCCGTTCCCGTTTTCACCGGGCGGCGAGGCAGCGGGCGTGGTGTCAGCCGTGGGTGAAAAGGTTGCGCACTTGAAAGTCGGTGATCGCGCGATGGCGCTGACTGGTTGGGGCAGCTTCGCCGAACAAGTTGCCGTGCCGGGTTACAACGTCCTGCCCATCCCGGATGGGATGGACTTCACCACCGCCGCCGCATTTAGCATGACCTACGGCACCTCAATGCACGCGCTCACGCAGCGCGCAAACCTGCAGCCCGGCGAAACCCTATTGGTTTTGGGTGCGTCCGGCGGCGTGGGCCTGGCCGCCGTGGAAATCGGCAAAGCCATGGGCGCTCGCGTGATCGCTGCGGCCAGCAGCGCCGAAAAACTCGAAGTCGCCAAAAACGCAGGCGCCGACGTCCTGATCAATTACACCGAAACCAACCTCAAGGACGCACTCAAGCGCATCACCGATGGCAATGGCGTCGACGTCATCTACGACCCGGTGGGCGGCGATCTCTTCGACCTCGCCGTGCGCTCCGTCGCCTGGAACGGCCGACTGCTGGTGGTCGGATTTGCCAGCGGGCGTATTCCTGAGCTGCCAGTAAACCTGGCGCTGCTCAAAGGCGCGTCCGTGATTGGGGTGTTCTGGGGGGCTTTTGCGCAGCGGCAACCGCAGGACAATGCGGCGAACTTTGGGCAGTTGTTCAAGTGGTTTGGGGAGGGGAAATTGCAGCCGCTGGTGTCGAAGGTTTATCCGTTGAGTGAGGCGGGGGCGGCTATTGATTCGTTGGGGCAGAGGCGGGCGGTTGGGAAGGTGGTTGTTGGGGTGAGGTAGTCGGCGAATTCCGACTTACCCTGCCTTGGCATGACCATCCGCAGCCGTTGCTCAACCCGATCCATCCCGAATAGGTATTCCACCGACTCACGAACAGCTGCCGGTTTTCAGGTAGCTGGCGAGGGGAAATGTGGGCGGATCCTAACGTTCGAACCGGGGGTGAATCATCAGCGTATGCCATGCTGGAAATTGTCACGAGGAATGCAGCCAGAGAATTCTCGTTGGCGCTTTCAAGGGCACCCCCTCTCCTCATCTATCGTGAAATGCATATTCACTATCCACTGAACTGACGCTGGCTTCTCTTCCGAAACCTCCCAGGGTTTGAATCGCCACCGAGCCACCGCAAAGGTCGCAGCATTCGCAAACCGTGGATGCGTTGCCTTAAGAACATGGATGTCGCTTACTGAGCCCTCCCATTGCACGATGTAACTGAGCTTTACGCATCCGGATATGCCCTTATCTCCTAGATAGGGAGGATAGAAAGGCGCAACGTAGTGCTCATACTCCGGATCATATTTCTCCCCGTCCGCCATAGCGGGCGGTGAACCGGCAGCGATGCACACCAACACCGCAGCACCCAAAATTCCCTTCGAGGCGTGAGCGCCCATCACAACCCCACCAACACTTCCCGAATCCCCTTGGGCAGGTAATACGCGACGGGATGGTCCGGATTGCGTTTGCAGTGTTTGACGATCCTGGGTATCGCGCTTTCCATTTGCGCGACCAGTGTTGCGCGCGTTTGCGGGTCGGGCTTGAGCCTTTGGACATACGCGCCATTCACAAACTCTTGGGTGTACTGAAACACGTCGACGTTCTTCAGCGGTTGTTCTGCGAAGTTACGAAGGCTGGCCTTCACTTCGTAAAGGAGGTACGCGCACAACGTATTGCGCAGGCCGACGGTGATTTCTGATGAGAAGGGCTCAATTCCGCGAGCGCCGAAAAGAATGGGAACGGTAAATTCCAGCGTGGAAGGTTCGCCGTTATCGGTAGTCCACGGCTGAAACCGCCATCCAACAACGGCGCGTTGAGTGGCCTCGGCAAAGGCCGGGTGGCTGCTCTCAATGATCCTGGCCGCTTGAATGCCGCCGTGGGCTGCAATGGTCAGATGGACGCGCACCTTGCCGGTGTAACGTGTGTCGATCAGCTGTCGGGGGAATTCCGGCTTCGGTGTCTGTTCGGGAATCAACAGGACATCAGCAGCAAGCGCCTGAAATGCACACAACAGAAACCCTATTACTACGCAGAACCTCATCCTTTGACTCTCCAACCATCGCTCATTGTTTTGATGTCGGAATGCTATGGCCTGGAGCCACCTGAAATAAGGTTATCGAGTCTGGTTCTCATGTAGGACGTATCCTAAACATGTCGCTACTGGTTACACATTCACGTCATGTTCATATTCCAACACGTCAAAGCCCGTGTTTCTTGCGGTTTATCCGATGAGAAGCCTTCCTATTTTCTGTAATGAAAATGTAATATTCGGATTCGCAGAACAATATAAGAAAAATGGAGAGCCACGATGTTTGCCTTCTTCCGCCCTGCCGCACACCAGGCGCCCTTGCCCGAGGAACGGGTTGACAGCACTTACCGACGACTGCGGTGGCAGATCTTCGCCGGTATCTTCTTTGGTTACGCCGGTTACTACCTGCTTCGAAAAAACTTCTCTTTGGCGATGCCTTACTTGATTGACGAGGGCTACACGCGCGGCCAATTGGGCGTCGCCATTTCAGCGATTGCGATTGCTTACGGGCTGTCGAAGTTTTTGATGGGCATCGTGTCGGACCGATCTAACCCTCGTTACTTCCTGCCCTTCGGCCTGCTGGTGTCGGCTGCGGTGATGTTCGTGTTCGGGTTTTCTTCCTGGGCGACGTCCAGCGTGACGATCATGTTTATCTTGCTGTTCATAAACGGTTGGGCGCAGGGCATGGGCTGGCCGCCGAGTGGGCGGACGATGGTGCACTGGTGGTCGCAGAAAGAGCGTGGCGGCGTAGTGTCGGTGTGGAACGTCGCGCACAACGTGGGCGGCGGGTTGATCGGGCCACTGTTTTTGCTGGGTCTGGGCTGGACCAATGACTGGCACGCGGCGTTTTACGTACCCGCTGCCGTTGCGCTGCTGGTTGCAGTGTTTGCCTTCGTGGCCATGCGCGACACGCCGCAGTCGGTGGGTCTACCGCCCATTGAGGAATACAAGAACGATTATCCGGAGGGCTACGACGCGAGCCATGAGGAAGAATTCAGCGCCAAGGAAATCTTCGTCAAATACGTGCTGCGCAACAAGATGCTCTGGTACATCGCGCTGGCCAACGTCTTCGTTTACCTGCTGCGCTATGGCGTGCTGGACTGGGCTCCGACGTATCTGAAAGAAGCCAAGCACTTCACGGTCGATACAACGTCGTGGGCCTACTTCTTTTATGAGTGGGCAGGTATTCCGGGGACGCTGCTGTGCGGCTGGATGTCGGACAAAATCTTCCGCGGCAACCGTGGCCTGACCGGCATGGTGTTCATGTTTTTGGTGACGATCGCGACGTTGGTCTACTGGCTTAATCCGCCGGGAAACCCGACGGTCGATATGATCGCGTTGGTGTCCATCGGCTTCCTGATTTACGGCCCGGTGATGCTGATCGGCTTGCAGGCGCTTGAGCTGGCACCGAAGAAGGCGGCAGGCACGGCAGCGGGCTTCACGGGGCTGTTCGGTTATCTGGGAGGCTCTGTCGCGGCCAGTGCGTTGATGGGCTACACCGTGGACCACTTCGGTTGGGATGGCGGCTTCATCCTGCTGATCATCGCCTGTGTGCTGTCGATGGTCTTCCTCGCGCCGACGCTCTGGCATACGCGCGTTGCAAGCACCAGTCGTGAGGCAACCGCGTAACGATCGAATGGCGTAACCCGGTAGGAGCGAACTTGTTCGCGAAGCGTTTATCTGGGAAGGAACATTTGTTGCCGGATGACCGCCTCGCGAACAAGTTCGCTCCTACCGGGGCAGATTTGTTTTCAGGGATATTCTTGTCGGGCATGCAGCACGCTTACGATCTCGATTCGATCAGTGACGCGATAGACGACCAGATAATTGGGATGTACGACAATCTCACGCGTAAGCGGTATTCGACCCTTCCGGTAGAGATAAGGGTGCTCAGGAAGAGCGGAAGTGGCGTTCTCGATGTCGTTCTGCAGAGCATCTGCCGCTCTCGGATTTCGTTCTGCAAAGCATCTGCCGCTCTCGGATTTCGTTCATCAATGTATTCAAGAATTTCAAGCAGGTCGGCCAGCGCTCCAGCTCGCCACTCAACGATCATTGCGTCGCTGTTTACGTTTGGTGGCGAGTCGCGACTTCATTTCAGTCATGGCTTGATCATGTGTGACGTTCGGGCATTCATCTTCGAGGGACGCCTGAACCTTCGCGCGGAACCATGCGTCATACCGGGCGGCGTGTTCTTCGGATTCGAACTCTGAAACAATGGGTGAAAGCTGGGCACTCATGATAAGGCTCCTTTGCAGGTGCCGGTTAGTCTAGCCGTTTTGGCTTCAAACCAGAAAACCGATTGCAACTCAACGCTACACCACTTCCGTCACGGCCCCACACCGTTTCAACCGCGCCTCCAGATTCAAATCCGGCATGGCGTGGGTGCGCAGTGCGTTGATGGTTTGCTCGACGTAGTCGCGGGTGGTGCCGTAGCGGCCGCTGGCGCTGGCGAGGACTTGGGTCAATACGCTGTCGGGCAGGTTGCCGGCGTAACTCGGAAGATGGCGTTCAAGAACAAAGCCCAGCGCCTGAACCTTGGTGCCATCTTCAAGACGACAGCTGAGCCAGTGGGGGCGGTAGGAAGGGAAGGGCATCTCCCGTTGCCACAGCGCAAGCAAGGATTCTTCGAGATTGTCGTCCGGCAGGCGGTAAGCGAAACCGCTGCAGGAGCCGCCTCGATCAAGGCCGAATACCAATCCTGGCTGTTCGGGTGTGCCGCGATGTTCGTGGGACCAGAGATACAAGCCACGGTGATAGCCGTAGACACGGCCACGTTGACGCTCGGTTGCGGTGCATTCCGGTCGCCAGATCAGCGAACCGTAGGCGAATAACCAGACAGGCCCACCCTGATGGCGGGTCATGGTTGCGTGCATTGAGGCGATAAGTTGTTCGCGGGTCAGTTTCGGGCCCAGATCGATTACGGGCGGATAAGCAAGCCCCAAACCATCATGGACTGCCGCCACCAAGCTATTGATTTGATTCCCCATCTGTTCCCCCTGACAGCCAGACTGTCAGTTGCTGCGACCCTGTATCGCATTGGGCCGCATCAGGCTACTGCCACCGGAGAAGCGCTCCGGCGATGCAAAAAGCTTAACGGTAATCTGTCACCGAGAAGACGAATACCTTGGAGCATGCAATTTGTAATCCGTCGCCTGCACCGGCAGTCTGCTCAGCCGCGCGGCGCGTAGGCAAATACATCAGCGCGCATCTGGTGCGCATCCATACCCGCTTCGACCAATGCATCGAGAGTCGCATAAACCATCGCCGGAGAGCCACTGCCGTAGACATAAATCGACTTCAGGTCGCCTATGTCCTCGCGCACCGCTTCGTGGAGCATGCCGCAGCGTCCTTCCCACCCGCACAAATCGCTGACGATCTTGTGCAGTTGCAGATTATCGAGCTGCTTCCACTCATCCCAATGTCTGATTTCATAGAAGTCTTCGGGACGGCGCACGCCCCAGTACAAATGCACCGGATGCGGGAAACCCTTGGCGCGGCAATGCTCGATCAGGCTGTGCATCTGCGCCATGCCGGTCCCGGCTGCGATCAACACCAGTGGCCCGTTCGGCAGTTCGGCAAGATGCGTGTCGCCAAACGGCAGTTCAATGTGGGCCATGCCGTCGCGTTGCAGTTGCGCGATAAGTTTCTGCGCACTGCTTTCGCGCGCTAGAACGTGTATTTCCAGATCGCGACCCGCCTCGGGTGCCGATGCCATGGAGAAAGCGGATTTCTCGCCGTCATCGCGATTGATCATCAAGTACTGACCGGCGTGATAACGAGGCGGCTTGCCAGCCGGTGCGCGGAGTGTCACGCGGAAAACATCACCGCCGACATCTGTGCACTCGGCCACCTGGCAGGCGAGTTTGCGCATCGGCAGTTCTCCCGGAGCCAGCACGCCATCCCACATCACCACGCAGTCTTCGACGGGTACAGCGAGGCACGCGTAGATTTCGCCGTGGTCATGGATCACGCCGTCTTGTGTCACGCTGCCTTCGACCAGCAGTGCCGAGCAGATATGACAATTGCCATTACGGCAACTGTTGGGGCACTCGTAGCCTAGACGCTGAGCCGCATCGAGGATTCGCTCACCGGGCAACATTTCAAGCACTGCGCCCGAAGGCTGCAAGGTTACGCGCATCAATCTATTCCCAACTGATTCCAGATGTCGTCGATCCGGCGAGTGACGGCCTCGTCCTTGACGATGGCGCGACCCCACTCCCGCGTAGTTTCGCCCGGCCACTTATGCGTGGCATCCAGCCCCATTTTCGACCCCAGACCAGAGACCGGCGACGCGAAATCGAGGTAGTCGATCGGGGTGTTGTCGATCATCACCGTGTCGCGCTTGGGGTCCATGCGCGTAGTGATCGCCCAGACCACATCGTTCCAGTCCCGGGCATTGATGTCGTCGTCGGTGACGATAACGAACTTGGTGTACATGAACTGTCGCAAAAACGACCACACCCCCAACATGACGCGCTTGGCGTGACCCGGATACTGCTTTTTGATGGTCACGATCGCCATGCGGTACGAACAGCCTTCCGGCGGCAGGTAGAAATCGATGATTTCCGGGAACTGCTTTTGGAGGATCGGCACGAACACTTCGTTCAATGCCACACCGAGAATCGCCGGCTCATCAGGCGGACGGCCGGTGTAGGTGCTGTGATAAATCGGTTTGATGCGGTGGGTAATGCGCTCGACCGTGAACACCGGGAAGCTGTCGACTTCGTTGTAATAACCGGTGTGATCGCCGTAAGGACCTTCATCAGCCATTTCGCCAGGATGAATCACGCCTTCGAGCACGATTTCTGCGCTGGCCGGCACTTGCAGGTCATTGCCACGGCACTTGATCAGCTCCGTGCGGTTGCCGCGCAACAGGCCTGCGAAGGCGTATTCGGAAAGACTGTCCGGGACGGGAGTCACTGCGCCAAGAATGGTCGCCGGGTCCGCGCCCAATGCCACTGATACCGGGAAGGGCTTGCCGGGATGCTTGTCGCACCAGTCCTTGAAGTCCAGCGCGCCGCCACGATGGCTGAGCCAGCGCATGATGACTTTATTGCGGCCAATCACTTGCTGGCGATAAATGCCCAGGTTCTGACGTTCCTTGTTCGGGCCGCGAGTAACGGTCAGGCCCCAGGTGATCAGCGGGCCGACATCGCCCGGCCAGCAGGTTTGCACGGGGAGCATACCGAGGTCGACGTCGTCACCTTCGATCACGATCTCCTGGCACGGCGCATCCTTGACCACTTTCGGGGCCATGGCGATGACTTTGCGGAAGATCGGCAGCTTGGACCAGGCGTCTTTCAGGCCTTTGGGTGGCTCGGGCTCTTTGAGAAATGCCAGCAATTTGCCGATTTCCCGCAGCTCGCTCACTGCCTCTGCGCCCATACCCATCGCAACGCGCTCTGGCGTGCCGAACAGGTTGCCAAGCACCGGAATATCGTAGCCGGTCGGGTTTTCGAACAACAGGGCCGGGCCTTTGGCGCGCAGGGTCCGGTCGCAGATTTCAGTCATTTCCAAGACAGGGGAAATGGGTACCTGGATGCGTTTCAACTCTCCGCGCTGCTCAAGCTGCTGCACGAAATCCCGTAGATCCTTGAATTTCATTAACCCGGCCACTTAACAAATAGACGCACATCCTACCTGCTCTGGCGGGCGACAGCAGCTTCCGAACGCGTATTTGCCCGCCTTATCTGGGGTTTTCGCTGAGGAAAATCGGTGCCAGTAGCGGCTTCATCCGCTCGCCGCCCTGATCGGACAGATGGTTTTCATCCATGTACTGCGAAAAGCCCTCAAACTCGGCACGACAGATACCGCTAGTGCACATCAACGGTGCCGGATCGAGCACGTGCACCTGAGGATCTGCCGCGCTCAATCGGTGGAACAGCGAGTCGAGAAACTGCTGGCGCGCCTGGTGATCGGCTATCGGTCGGCCGACGTTTTCCGCGCTGCGACCGATCATTGCCAAGCTGCTAAGTCGCCCGACGGTGCCCTGACGTTGCAGCGGGACTTCTTTGAAAATCCACACCCGTGCCCCTGTCGCCCGCAGCTGGGCAACCATGTCTTCCAGGTCCGCGGCGACTTTCTGCTCAGCCACGGCGCGACTGTCGTTGCGATAGAGCACGTGCTGCCAGTCGCCGTCCTCTTCGCCATACAAATACAGACTCCAGCGTGCGGCCAGCACCACATCATGGATGTGCTGTTCGCGGACGGTTTGCAGCGTTTGGCGGTTGAAGTCCTGACATTGCGGGCGTACTTCTTGACCTAGAATCGGCAGGCACCCCGACAGGCTCGCGAGCCAAACGGGCGTCGCGAAACGCTGCGCATCAGCCTTGATCGCGGGCAGCAACGCAGCCGCATGGCTGTCGCCCCACACTAATTGGATCGGCGGCGTGCTGGCATCCCCGCCGAAGCGACAGACCTTTTTCAGATCAGGGCTATCGCGTTGCAGCAGGCACTCCATCTGCCCCATTTGCCAGTCGCGGGCTTTCGCGTACTGCATGGCCTGGCCCGAGAGCCGCCCTGGTACACCATCGGCCGAGCGAATCGCCTGACCTGCACCGGCGATGACGACCATTGTGATGAGGCCACCCACCAACACCGGCTTGCGTCCGGCCAGCCAACGTTTTTCCCGAAACGGCAGCTCGATAAATCGCCAGCTCAGCCATCCCAATACCACGCTGAGCGCCACCCACATCATTGCTTCTCTTGGCTGCATGCCATCGACCGAAGCCGCGTTGGCGTAGACGAAAATCGGCCAGTGCCACAGGTATAGCGAGTAGGAAATCAGGCCGACGCCCACCATCAAGCGCGTACTCAGCAGCCGTCCGACCCAAGTGGACGTTTGACCATTGGCCCAGAGCATCGCTGTCGCGCCGAGCACCGGCAGCAGCGCTGGCCAGCCTGGAAACGGGGTGAATTTGTCGAAACCAAAGACAGCGAACAGCACCGCCGCGACCCCGGCCAGACTGATGATTTGATACGCCATCGGCGGCAGTTTGCGTGCGGGCATGGGCATCACCGCCAACATCGCGCCACAGAGCAATTCCCACGCGCGCATGGGCAGCAGGAAGAACGCGGCATCGGGCTCACGCTTGATCATCCAGACGTTAAGCGCAAACGACACCAGCAGTAGGGCGAACAACATCAGTCGCCACTGACGCAGATAGCGGGTCAGCACCACCATCAGCAGCGGAAAGAAGATGTAGTACTGCTCTTCGACAGACAGCGACCAAGTGTGCAACAGCGGTTTGAAGTCCGACGCCGGGTTGAAGTAGCCGTCCTGGCGCATGAACAGGATGTTGGACATGAACGTGGCTTGATAACGCACCGCCCGACCCAGCTGCGAATAATCGCTGGGTGGCATAAGAATCCAGCCTACGACGAGGGTGGCGAGCAGGACCACGCTCAGCGCAGGAATGATGCGTCGGGCGCGGCGGGCCCAGAAGTCGACGAAGCTGAAACGCCCTGCGCTGATTTCACGAAAGATGATGGAGGTGATCAGGAAGCCGGAAATGACAAAAAATACGTCCACACCGACGAAGCCGCCGCTAATGCCGCCCAGACCGAAATGGAACAGTACAACCGGTATAACGGCTAGCGCGCGCAGGCCGTCGATGTCTCGACGATTTCCGAAGGTGTGCATGACGCTCCTTGTCGCGCTTGGTGACAAAGCGCAGGCAAAAAAAAATGGTGTCCAAAAGGACACCATTCTTTTTTAGCAGTTCAGCCTGTTTATTTGCGCGTGTTATTTGCGCTTCATGGACAGGAAGAACTCATCGTTGGTCTTGGTCTGTTTCAGCTTGTCGATCAAGAACTCGATGGCAGCGACTTCATCCATAGGATGCAGCAGCTTGCGCAGAATCCACATGCGCTGCAGCTCGTCATCGGCAGTCAGCAGCTCTTCACGACGTGTGCCGGAGCGGTTGATGTTGATGGCCGGGAAGACACGTTTTTCTGCGATCTTGCGATCCAGAGGCAGTTCCATGTTGCCGGTGCCTTTGAATTCTTCGTAGATCACTTCGTCCATCTTCGAACCGGTTTCAACCAGCGCGGTGGCGATGATGGTCAGCGAGCCGCCTTCTTCGATGTTTCGCGCAGCGCCGAAGAAACGTTTCGGTTTCTCCAGTGCGTGAGCATCGACACCACCGGTCAGTACCTTGCCGGAGCTAGGAATGACGGTGTTGTAGGCGCGAGCCAGACGGGTGATCGAGTCGAGCAGAATGACCACGTCCTTCTTGTGCTCGACCAGGCGCTTGGCCTTCTCGATCACCATTTCGGCGACTTGCACGTGACGGGTAGGTGGCTCGTCGAACGTGGAGGCAACCACTTCGCCGCGCACGGTGCGCTGCATTTCGGTCACTTCTTCCGGACGCTCATCGATCAGCAGAACGATCAGATGCACTTCCGGATTATTGCGTGTGATGTTCGACGCGATGTTCTGCAGCATGATGGTCTTGCCCGCTTTTGGCGGAGCAACGATCAGACCGCGCTGACCTTTACCGATCGGCGCACACAGGTCGATGACACGGCCGGTGAGGTCTTCGGTGGAGCCGTTACCGGCTTCCATCTTCATGCGGATGGTCGGGAACAACGGCGTCAGGTTTTCGAAAAGAATCTTGTTCTTCGCGTTTTCGGGACGGTCGTAGTTGATCGTGTCGACCTTGAGCAGTGCGAAATAACGTTCGCCTTCCTTCGGAGGGCGAATCTTGCCGACGATGGTATCGCCGGTACGCAGGTTGAAGCGGCGGATCTGGCTGGGCGAGACATAGATGTCATCGGGGCCCGCAAGATACGAAGCATCAGCCGAACGCAGGAATCCGAAGCCGTCCTGGAGGATCTCCAGCACGCCGTCACCCGAGATTTCCTCGCCGCTTTTAGCGTGCTTTTTCAGCAGGGAGAAGATCACGTCCTGCTTGCGCGAACGGGCCATATTTTCTATGCCCATCTGTTCGGCCATTTCGAGCAGATCGGTAATAGGCTTTTGCTTGAGTTCAGTCAGGTTCATATAGGAATGACGTAATCATGTATGGAGGGGGAAATTAAGCTTTTGGCTTAATGAGGCCGCGCCGCAGAGAAGGCGACAGGATCGCGTAGTAAATCGAAAGGAGAGCGTCGGCGACGGCTAGCAGGGGGCAACGGAGAAGCCGTTGCGGGGCCGAATGTACCACCTGATTTTCCAAGCGTCTAGTGTACCGCCCAAAAAAAACCCCGCTATTTGCGGGGCTTTTGCGCCATCAGATGTTGGCGTCGAGGAATGCTTGCAACTGCGATTTGGACAGCGCGCCGACCTTGGTCGCCGCTACTTCACCATCCTTGAACAACATCAGAGTCGGGATACCACGAACGCCGTGCTTGGCGGGTGTTTCCTGGTTTTCGTCGATGTTCAGTTTGGCGATGGTCAGTTTGCCTTCGTAGGTGCCGGCGATATCGTCCAGAACCGGGGCAATCATCTTGCACGGGCCACACCATTCAGCCCAGTAATCTACCAGTACAGGACCGCTAGCCTTCAGGACATCGGCTTCGAAGCTTGCGTCACTGACGTGTTTGATAAGTTCGCTACTCATGAGAGTTTCTCCGAGGTCGTAGGCAAAAAAACGTGGTCCATCATAGCGGCACCAGGCCGCGACAGGAAGCCGGGGTTCATTGTCTCTTGCTATGACCGCGTATCAGCCAGCTAATTGAACAAACTTCACCCCGCTGGCGACACGAACACGATCCCCGTACGCAAGGCCCCGCCACGGATGTGTTCCTGCATGGCTTTTTGCGCAGGGCCCGACGCATTGCGGGCGAGGGCGCGGAGGATCTTGCGGTGTTCCTGCCAGGTTTCCATTGCACGGCCCGGGCGTATGAAGGGCAGTTTCTGGCTTTCAAGGAAGATGTCAGCGCTGGCGGTGATAATGCTCAGAATGGCCTGATTGCCGCTCGCGACCAGAATGCGACGATGGAAATCAAAATCCAGGCGCGCGGCAGACTCAAAATCCCCGGCGCGCAGCTCCAGACGCATGGACTCAACGTTGTCTTCCAGGCTGTCGCGCTCATCGGCCGTCAGTGTTACGGCAGCGAGGCCTGCGGCAAAGCCTTCCAGCGCGTAACGCAGCTGAAACGTCTCGGACGGCGACGCGGTTGCCGCAAAAGGCCACGAAAATCCACTCGTGCTCTGTTGTGGTTCAGAAATCGCCTGAACGAACACGCCTTTGCCTGGCTGCACGCTGACCACGCCCAGCGCACTTAAAGACGACAACGCCTCACGCAACGATGCGCGACTGACGCCCAGGCGCAAGGCAAGATCACGCTGCGATGGCAGGCTGTCACCGGGGACATAGCCCTGCTCGGCAATCAGTTTTCGGATCGCTTGAAAGGCTGCTTCGGGTACTGCAATCGGGCTCGGATGCATGGCAAATTCAGGCGTATTCGTCATCGAAAGACCTCTTGTATAACCATCCGACCGTTACAGCAAGCGACGCCCAAGCCAGGTGCGCCGTGGGTTTGGCCCGCTCCAAAGCAGGGCGAAGAAACCGGCGACTGTTCAGACCAGTAAGACCAAATGCGCGCGGCAGCCCGTCATTCCCGGCGCATTACAACGAATGGCATGGGCTGTGCACTGCTGCTTTCAGAAATACCATTCGTTCGATCCGGAGACGTCCCATGACCAAGCGTTACAGCGCTCTGTTTGCCGCCCTGTTTGCCAGCCTGATGCTGACTCAGGCCCCCGCCCACGCCAACGGCCTGGACGATGTGACCGCGCGCGGCACGTTGAAAGTCGCGGTACCGCAGGATTTTCCACCGTTTGGTTCGGTGGGCCCGGACATGAAGCCTCGTGGTCTGGACATCGACACCGCGCAACTGATCGCCGACCAGTTGAAGGTCAAGCTTGAACTGACCCCGGTCAACAGCACCAACCGCATCCCGTTCCTTACCACTGGCAAGGTCGATCTGGTGATTTCCAGCCTCGGCAAAAACCCGGATCGCGAAAAGGTCATCGACTTCTCCAATGCCTATGCGCCGTTCTATCTGGCTGTATTCGGTCCTCCTGATGCGGCCATCAACAGCCTGGATGACCTGAAAGGCAAAACCATCAGCGTGACCCGTGGCGCCATCGAAGATATCGAACTGACCAAAGTGGCCCCGCAAGAGGTGACCATCAAGCGCTTCGAGGACAACAATTCCACCATCGCCGCTTACCTGGCTGGTCAGACTGATCTCATTGCCAGCGGCAACGTAGTCATGGTCGCGATCAGCGAGAAAAACCCCAAGCGCATCCCGGCGTTGAAAGTGAAGCTCAAGGATTCCCCGGTTTACGTCGGCGTCAACAAAGGCCAGCCAGAATTGCTGGCCAAAGTGAACGAGATCATCGAAGCGGGTAAGAAAGACGGTGCGCTGGAGAAGAACTCCCAGACCTGGCTCAAGCAACCGCTGCCTGCCGATCTTTGATCGCTGTTTTTTAGTCACTGCATCTGATCCGGGGCGTTTAAATGGCTTATCAGTTCGACTTCATGCCGGTCCTGCAAAATGGCGATCTTTTGCTGCGCGGGGCCTTGTTCACGCTTGAACTGACTGCGATAGGGACATTGCTCGGGGTCAGCCTGGGCATTGTGGGCGCTATCGTCCGCGCCTGGAAAATTCAACCGTTCTCCGCAATTTTCGGGGTTTATGTCGAGCTGATACGCAACACGCCGTTCCTGGTGCAGCTGTTCTTTATCTTCTTCGGGCTGCCTTCTCTTGGTATCCAGATTTCCGAGTGGCAGGCGGCGATCCTGGCGATGGTGATCAACCTGGGCGCGTACTCCACGGAGATTATTCGTGCAGGCATTCAGGCCATTTCCGCCGGACAGATCGAAGCGTCGGCCGCCTTGGCGATGACGCGCTACGAGACCTTTCGCCACGTGGTGCTGATCCCGGCGCTGGGCAAGGTCTGGCCGGCATTGAGCAGCCAGATCATCATCGTGATGCTCGGCTCGGCGGTGTGTTCGCAGATCGCCACCGAAGAGCTGAGCTTCGCCGCTAACTTTATTCAGTCGCGCAACTTCCGTGCCTTCGAGACTTACATTATCACCACGCTGATTTACCTGTGTATGGCGCTGTTGATTCGTCAGCTGCTCGGCTGGGTTGGGCGTCGCTACATCGCAAGGAGCCGCTGATGTCTGATTTCACCCTTTGGGACGTGGTGCGCAATCTGCTTACCGGGTTGCAGTGGACACTGGCTTTGTCGCTGGTAGCGTTTATCGGAGGCGGGGTGATCGGCCTGATCGTCATGACGATGCGGATCTCGGATACCTCTGCCTTTCGAACGCTCGCGCGCTGCTACATCGAGCTGTTTCAAGGCACGCCGCTGTTGATGCAGCTGTTTCTGGTATTTTTTGGTGTCGCCCTGATGGGCGTCGATATTTCGCCTTGGTTTGCCGCCGCACTGGCGCTGACTCTGTTTACCAGCGCCTATCTGGCCGAGATCTGGCGGGGCTGCGTGGAGTCGATCTCAAAAGGGCAGTGGGAGGCGTCGGCAAGCCTGGCGCTCACACCGCTTGAGCAATTGCGTCACGTCATCCTGCCCCAGGCGCTGCGCATTGCCGTCGCGCCGACGGTGGGTTTTTCGGTGCAGGTGGTCAAGGGCACTGCCGTGACGTCGATCATTGGGTTTACCGAGCTGACCAAAACCGGTGGCATGCTCGCCAACGCCACCTTTCAGCCTTTTATGGTCTACGGCTTTGTTGCCCTCGGCTACTTCCTGCTTTGCTACCCCTTGTCGCTCAGCGCTCGCTACCTGGAAAGGAGACTGCATGCCTCTGCTTAGAATTTCCGCGCTGCATAAATATTACGGCGACCACCACGTTCTCAAAGGCATCGACCTGACCGTCGAAGAAGGCCAGGTTGTGGCCATCATTGGCCGCAGCGGCTCAGGTAAAAGTACGTTGCTGCGAACGCTCAACGGTCTGGAATCGATCAACGACGGCGTCATTGAAGTCGATGGCGAATACCTCGACGCCGCCCGCGCTGACCTGCGTTCGTTACGGCAGAAAGTCGGGATGGTCTTTCAACAGTTCAACCTCTTCCCGCACCTGACCGTTGGCGAAAACGTGATGCTGGCGCCACAAGTAGTGAAGAAGGTGCCGAAGGCTGAGGCTATGCGGCTGGCGAAAGCCATGCTGGAGCGAGTGGGTTTGGGTGAGAAATTCGACGCCTTTCCGGATCGCTTGTCCGGCGGGCAGCAGCAGCGCGTGGCGATTGCTCGTGCGCTGGCGATGTCACCGAAAGTGTTGCTGTGCGACGAAATCACCTCGGCGCTGGACCCTGAGCTGGTCAATGAAGTGCTCAGCGTGGTGCGGCAGTTGGCCAAAGACGGCATGACCCTGATCATGGTGACCCACGAAATGCGCTTCGCCCGTGAAGTCGGCGACAAGCTGGTGTTCATGCACCAGGGCAAAGTGCATGAAGTCGGCGATCCGAAAGTGCTGATGGCCGACCCGAAGACTCCTGAGCTGGCGAACTTCATCGGCTCGGTGGAGCAGGGCGCCTAACATTGTTCTGTTGGAGCCAACTTGTTGGCGAGGCGGCGAACGCGGTGTGTCAGGCATGACGCTTCGCGAACAAGTTCGCTCCTACAGAGCCCGATTTTTGTTGGAGCTAGTGGGCGGCATTCCGACTTGCCCGCGCAGCTGGCACCGCGGTTTGGCTGACACCCCGCATCGTCTGGTTTCAGGGCCGCTTCGCGCCCCATCGTCGGCAAGCCGGACTCCTACGCCTTCGGCAGAAGCGATCGGCGGCGTTCGCGGGCTTTGATTCTGCCCGAAGGGCGTAGGAGCCCTGCTTGCAGGCGATCGGCTGCGCAGCAGTCGTAAAGGTGGCCAGTGCGGTGTGTCAGGTGACGCTTCGCGAACAAGTTCGCTCCTACAGAGCCCGATTTTTGTTGGAGCTAGTGGGCGGCATTCCGACTTGCCCGCGCAGCTGGCACCGCGGTTTGGCTGACACCCCGCATCGTCTGGTTTCAGGGCCGCTTCGCGCCCCATCGTCGGCAAGCCGGACTCCTACGCCTTCGGCAGAAGCGATCGGCGGCGTTCGCGGGCTTTGATTCTGCCCGAAGGGCGTAGGAGCCCTGCTTGCAGGCGATCGGCTGCGCAGCAGTCGTAAATGCGGCCAGTGCTGGGTGACAGTCGTATCGCGGTGTTTGGGTTTGCTGCCGCTTCGCGGCAGATCGTCGGCAAGCCGGACTCCTACGCCTTCGGCAGAAGCAAGCCCAGCAACAACCGGTTTGGCGGCAGTGCTGGATCGTGGCACGATGTCGGGGTTATCGACCGAGGCCTTTTTTCCATGCCGCAATCCAAAGCCATCAACCTTTCGCTCATCGCAGCGATCGACTTGGGCTCCAACAGTTTTCACATGGTGGTCGCCAAGGCCAATCAAGGCGAGATACGCATCCTTGAGCGCTTGGGCGAGAAGGTGCAGCTGGCCGCCGGGATCGACGACGAGCGCCAGCTCAGCGAAGAGTCCATGCAGCGAGGGCTTGATTGCCTCAAGCGTTTTGCCCAACTGATCAACGGCATGCCACCGGGCGCCGTGCGAATCGTGGGTACCAACGCCCTGCGTGAGGCCCGCAACCGTGGCGAATTCATTCGCCGCGCCGAAGAAATCCTGGGTCATCCCGTCGAGGTCATCTCCGGCCGTGAAGAAGCGCGTCTGATCTACCTCGGCGTGTCCCACACCCTGGCGGACACCCCAGGCAAACGTCTGGTCGCTGACATTGGCGGCGGCAGTACCGAATTCATCATCGGTCAGCGTTTCGAGCCGTTGCTGCGCGAAAGCCTGCAAATGGGCTGCGTCAGCTTCACTCAGCGCTACTTCAAAGACGGCAAGATCACCCCGGCGCGGTACGCACAGGCCTACACCGCCGCACGCCTGGAGATCATGAGCATCGAGCACGCCTTGCATCGCCTGACCTGGGATGAGGCCATTGGCTCGTCCGGCACCATCCGCGCTATTGGTCTAGCCCTGAAGGCCAACGGCCATGGTGCAGGCGAGGTCAACGCCGAGGGGCTTGCCTGGCTCAAGCGTAAGCTGTTCAAGCTGGGCGAAGTCGACAAGATCGATTTCGACGGGATCAAGCCCGACCGCCGCGCAATCTTCCCGGCGGGGCTTGCCATTCTCGAAGCCATTTTCGATGCTCTTGAACTTCAGCGTATGGACCACTGTGAAGGCGCCCTGCGTGAAGGCGTGCTGTACGACCTGTTGGGCCGTCATCACCACGAAGACGTGCGCGAACGTACCCTCAGCTCGCTGATGGACCGCTACCACGTTGATCTGGAACAGGCCGCCCGCGTCGAAAGCAAGGCGTTGCACGCACTGGAACAAGTCGCCAAGGCGTGGGATCTGGAGGACGACAGTTATCGGGAGTTGTTGAGCTGGGCAGCGAAGGTCCACGAAGTCGGGCTCGACATCGCGCACTATCACTACCACAAGCACGGCGCATACCTGATCGAGCACTCGGATCTGGCAGGTTTTTCACGCGAAGACCAGCAAATGCTCGCGCTGCTGGTGCGCGGCCATCGTCGTAACATTCCCAAGGACAAGTTCGCCGAGTTTGGCGATGAAGGCGTGAAACTGATCCGCCTGTGCGTGCTGCTGCGCTTTGCGATCCTGTTTCACCACATTCGCGGCACCCAAGAGATGCCGCAGCCTGTGCTGACCGCCAATGGCAACAGCCTGGACGTGCTGTTCCCCGATGGCTGGCTGGAAAACAACCAGCTGACTCAGGCCGACTTCGGGCTGGAAGCCGAGTGGCTGACCCGAGTCGGCATCATCCTTACGCTACGCTGACTTACCTGACGATTAGCACCGGATTGCTCAGGCGCTCCAGCAGGGTTGCCTGGGCGCTTCGAGCGTTCTGGTTGCCGGTCGGCGTGCTGCGTATGTAGCGGCCGTCAGACTGCAGCAGCCAGCTGTGGGTGTTATCGGTGAGATACACCTCAAGTTCTTTCTTCACGCGCAGGATCAGCTTCTTGCCCTCAACGGGAAAGCAAGTCTCAACACGTTTATCCAGATTGCGCTCCATCCAGTCGGCACTGGACAGGAACATCTGCTCTTCGCCTCCATTTAGGAAATAGAAGACCCGGGTGTGTTCCAGGAAGCGGCCGATGATCGAGCGCACGTGAATGTTGTGGGACACGCCCGCAATCCCCGGACGCAGGCAGCACATGCCACGCACTACAAGATCGATCTTCACGCCAGACTGACTTGCCTTGTACAGCGCGCGGATGATCTTCGGATCGGTCAGCGAGTTGAATTTGGCGATGATGTGCGCAGGCTTGCCTTCAAGAGCGAACTGCATTTCCCGGGCAATCATGTCGAGCATGCCCTTTTTGAGGGTGAACGGCGCGTGCAGCAGCTTCTTCATGCGCAGCGTTTTGCCCATGCCGATCAATTGACTGAAGAGTTTGCCGACGTCTTCGCACAGCGCGTCGTCGGAAGTCAGCAGGCTGTAGTCGGTGTACAGACGAGCGTTGCCAGCATGGTAGTTGCCCGTGCCCAAGTGCGCGTAACGGACAATTTCGCCGGCTTCGCGTCGCAGGATGAGCATCATCTTGGCGTGAGTCTTGAAACCCACCACGCCGTAGATCACTACCGCACCGGCGGCCTGCAGACGGCTTGCCAGTTGCAGGTTGGACTCTTCATCAAAGCGCGCGCGCAGCTCGATAACAACCGTGACCTCTTTGCCGTTACGCGCCGCATCCACCAGCGCATCGACGATTTCGGAGTTGGCGCCGCTGCGATACAGAGTCTGACGCACGGCCAGCACGTGAGGGTCTTTGGCGGCCTGGCGCAGCAAATCCACGACCGGCGTGAAGGACTCGTACGGATGCAGCAGCAGAATGTCTTGCTTGCTGATCACGTTGAAAATGTTTTCGCTGTTCTGAAGCAGCTTGGGAATCGCCGGGGTGAACGGCAGGTATTGCAGCTCTGGATGACTGTCCAGGCCAGTGATGCTGAACAGCCGCGTCAGGTTGACCGGGCCATTGACCTGATACAGCTCGGTTTCGCTCAGGTTGAATTGCTTGAGCAGGTAATCCGACAGGTGTTTCGGGCAGGTGTCTGCCACTTCCAGACGCACCGCATCGCCGTAACGACGGGAGAACAACTCGCCGCGCAGTGCGCGGGCCAGGTCTTCGACGTCTTCTGAGTCCAGCGCCAGGTCGGCGTTACGGGTCAGGCGGAACTGATAGCAGCCCTTGACCTTCATGCCTTGGAACAGGTCATCAGCGTGGGCGTGAATCATCGACGACAGGAACACGTAGTTGTCGCCCGGGCCACCGACGTCTTCCGGCACTTTGATGATGCGCGGCAACAAGCGCGGTGCCGGGATGATCGCAAGGCCCGAGTCGCGACCAAAGGCGTCGATGCCTTCAAGCTCGACGATGAAGTTCAGGCTCTTGTTTACCAGCAGCGGGAACGGGTGCGTGGGGTCGAGGCCGATCGGGGTGATGATCGGCGCAATTTCGTCACGGAAATAACGACGCACCCAGGCTTTCAGCTTGGTGGTCCAGTAACGGCGACGAATGAAGCGGACCTGATGTTTCTCCAATTCCGGCAACAGGATGTCGTTGAGGATCGCGTACTGGCGGTCGACGTGGCCGTGTACCAGTTCGCTGATGCGGGCGAGCGCCTGGTGCGGCTGCAGGCCGTCGGCACCTGCCTGCTCGCGGGCGAAAGTGATCTGTTTCTTGAGGCCTGCGACACGAATTTCGAAGAACTCGTCCAGATTGCTGGAAAAGATCAGCAAAAATTTCAAGCGCTCAAGCAGGGGATAGGACTCATCGAGCGCCTGCTCCAACACGCGAATGTTGAATTGCAGTTGGGACAACTCGCGATGGATGTAGAGGCTGCTGTCATCCAGATTCGGGATGATGATGGCGGGCGTCGCCGGATGATGAGGCTCGAAGGCCGGTACGACTTCAATCGTCGGTTCGACCACGGGCACTGTCTCCTGGGCGTCGACTTCGACGGCGGCTTCGGTGAGTCCTTCGGTATTCATGAATGATCCTGTGAGGCTACTGCCCTTTTAACAGTTGGGCTGCGCGTACGGCGAAATAAGTTGGAATGCCGTGTGCGCCAGCGCGTTGAAAAGCGGTGAGGGGCGCAAAATCGTACCCTCGCTCAGCCACCCATTCTGAATCGCGGCCATGTGCATTGCCCTTAACCGCTGATCGGTTCGCGACAGTCGGTCGCAGGGCAGGCCATAACGATGAAGACGCCACGCTTGATGCGTCAGTCACGCGACTAGCCAATTGCTTGCTCTTGGTCGACAGTCGAGTGAGGCATTCAGTGGCTAAGGCCTGTCGGGATACATTAAACCCGCGCCGGCGGGCAAGCGCGACAGTTATAGGCTGCGATTATGACCACCGTGTGACAGTCTTGGTTGCCACCGGGCGTCGAGACATGGCCATCACTTCTGAACGATTTATCCGTCTACCTCGTAGGAAACTTTAACGCCGAGACACATTTGCACACTTTCCTGAATGTCGTGGGCGAGTTAGGCTGCGCGTTCATTTCGCCAGCACCCACATGATGCTCCAGCAATTTCTACAAGAATTCGGCTACTTCGCCCTCTTCCTCGGGACCTTCTTTGAAGGTGAGACCATTTTGGTGCTCGCTGGATTCCTTGCGTTCCGCGGATACATGGACATCAAGCTTGTGGTAGTCGTAGCGTTCTTCGGCAGCTACGCCGGCGATCAGCTCTGGTACTTCATGGGGCGCAAGCATGGCCGCAAACTGTTGGCGCGCAAACCGCGATGGCAACTGATGGGCGACCGTGCGCTGGAGCACATTCGGCGTCACCCGGACATCTGGGTTCTGAGCTTCAGATTCGTCTATGGGCTGCGCACTGTCATGCCAGTTGCGATCGGTCTTTCGGGCTACCCGCCGGGCCGTTACTTATTGCTCAACGGCATTGGCGCGGCGGTGTGGGCCGCTGCGCTAGGTACTGCGGCCTACCACTTTGGTGCGGTGCTCGAAGGCTTGTTGGGCAACGTCAAGAAATACGAACTGTGGGTCCTCGGCGCGTTGTTGCTGCTGGGCGCAGGCCTGTGGCTGCGTCGTCGCCTGAAGAACGCGCGCATCGCCAGACAAGCCAAGCTCGCCGTACCGGCTGTGATCGAAGTCAAAGATCGTCCGGACGAATAAACTGCCCCCTTGCGCGGTTTTCCCTAGTCAGCATCCCGTCTAAAGAATGAACACCCTGCTGTTGTCGCGATCCATGTAAATAAGATTCTGCGTGTGGCTGCCATTTGACTCTATCGTTAAAGCTGGCGCTTTCAGGTTGCACACCACACGCCATGGAAATCGACTGACCGGCGCGCTCATCTGCCTTCGGCGCGCCAACGAAAGGGAGCACACAGCATGACCAAAAAAGTAGCTGTCATTCTTTCTGGCTGTGGCGTCCACGACGGCGCGGAAATCCAGGAAAGCGTGCTCACCCTGCTGCGGCTCGATCAACGCGGAGCGCAAGTGAAGTGCTTCGCGCCCAACATCACGCAGCACCACGTCATCAACCATCTCAACGGCGAAGAAATGCCTGAGACGCGCAACGTGCTCATCGAGTCGGCGCGCATCGTGCGCGGCGCCATTGAAGACATCCGCGAAGCCGATATCACCGAGTTCGACGCGCTGATCATTCCCGGCGGTTTCGGTGCAGCGAAGAACCTGTCGAACTTCGCCGCTGAAGGTTCGGGCTGCAAGGTGCAGGCGGAAGTATTGGCGATGGCCGAAGCGTTTGCCGAAGCGGGCAAGCCAATCGGGTTGATCTGCGTGTCGCCTGCGCTGGCGGCGAAAATCTATGGTCCCGGCGTGACCTGCACCATCGGTAACGACCCTGAGACAGCGGCGCATATCACCCGAATGGGCGGCAAGCACGAAGATTGCGACGTCACTGATATCGTCGAAGACAAGGCGCGCAAATTAATTAGTACACCGGCCTACATGGTTGCCAAGTCAATCAGTGAGGCCGCGTCGGGGATCAACAAGCTGGTGGATCGCGTGCTTGAGTTGACCCACGAGAACGACGCGTAAAGCCGATATTGCCCGGGCATTGTCAGGCGGGTTCAACCTTCAGAATGGCGCCATCCTGACTCACCACCCGCACCAGACTGCCAGCCGGTGCATCCGGGCCAATTACCATCCACACGCCGTCGTTGACTTTGATCTTGCCGCGTCCGGCGGTGATCGCGTCGTGAACCGTGAACGTGCGGCCGATAAGCTCTTGGCCGCGCATGTTCAAACCTGGTTGATCCGATTGCCGGATCACCACCCGTTGCCGACGCCACCAGTACACGGCGGTCAGCACCGAGAGCACGGCAAATAGCAAAAACTGCAGCTCCCACGACATGCCTGGAAGAATGTAGGTGAGAATACCGACAGCGGCCGCCGCCACGCCGATCCACAGTAGATAACCGCCAGCGCCGAATACTTCGAGAATCAGCAGAACGGTGCCCAGTGCCAGCCAGTCCCAGAACGACAGGGTTTGCAGATAATAGAGCATGCTCGCCCCCTCAGACTTTCTTGGTTGGCGCAGGCGGCGGCGTGCCGAACGTGGCTTTGACTATTTCGCCGATGCCACCCACAGCGCCGATCACCTGACTGGCTTCCAGCGGCATGAGGATCACTTTGCTGTTGTTCGCCGATGCGAGCTGGCCCAGCGCGTCGATGTATTTCTGAGCGACGAAATAATTGATCGCCTGCACGTTGCCGGTGGCGATAGCTTCGGATACCACTTGGGTTGCCCGGGCTTCCGCTTCCGCTTGTCGTTCGCGTGCTTCGGACTCTAGGAACGCAGCCTGACGACCACCTTCGGCCTCTAGAATCTGCGCTTGTTTCTTGCCCTCGGCCGTGAGGATGGCGGATGCGCGCAGGCCTTCGGCTTCGAGAATTTGCGCGCGCTTGATCCGCTCGGCTTTCATCTGGCCGCTCATGGCTGCCATCAAATCTGCTGGTGGACTGATGTCCTTGATTTCGATCCGCGTGATCTTGATGCCCCAAGGTGCGGTGGCTTCATCAACGGTGCGCAGCAGCTTTTCGTTGATGTTGTCGCGCTGGCTGAGCATGGCATCCAGCTCCATCGAGCCGAGCACGGTGCGGATGTTGGTCTGCAACAGGTTGCGCAGCGCGTGTTCCAGATTGTTGATCTCGTACGCGGCCTGGGCGGTGTTGACCACCTGGAAGAAGCACACCGCATCGATCTGCACGGTTGCGTTATCGGCGGTGATGACCTCTTGGGGTGGTATGTCGAGGACGCTTTCCATGACATTGATCTTGCGACCAATGCGGTCCATGACGGGCACGATGATGTTCAGCCCCGGTTTGAGCGTGTTGGTGTATCGCCCAAAGCGCTCAACCGTCCATTGGTAGCCCTGCGGCACCACTTTGAAGCCCATGAACACAATGGCGATCGCCAGCGCGACAAACAGTAAAACCACACTACCGATTTGCATAACCTTTCCCTGTTGGTTGTTGAATGGGGTCATTCAGCGCGAGCATCAGGCGCCGATCAGGTCGACCTGACATGCTGCGATTTTGTGGGAGCGGACCTGTCCGCGAAGAGGCCGATGCATCCTTCCGATATCTACCGCCTGACGCTCAGCCTTCGCGGACGGGTCCGCTCCCACGTTGGAGTTCACGCGCGTTCACTACCGCTGCTCGCTCTGCGGCGTTACGCGCAGTACTTCTTCAAGCGTAGTCAAACCGGCTGCGACTTTCTGAGCGCCGGACAGGCGCAGGCTGCGCATTCCTTCTTTGAAGGCCTGACGACGCAGGCCCGTGAGGTCCAGGTCCGCGACGATCTGCGATTTCACCGCATCCGACAACACCATGATCTCGTACACCCCCGCGCGTCCCCGGTAGCCTGTTTCGCGACACTCAGCGCAGCCCACCGCCTTATGCGCTCCGGTTGGAACGGGCGCTTGCCACGGCCTTGTCAGGGTCTGCCAGTCGGCCTCGTCCAGCTCTATCGGCGCCTTGCAGTGGGGACACAATGTGCGCACCAGCCGTTGCGCCATCACCCCAAGAATCGTGGCTTTGAGCAAATAATGCGGCACCCCCAACTCCAACAGCCGGCTGATCGCGCTGGGCGCGTCGTTGGTGTGTAGTGTCGACAGCACCAAGTGGCCGGTGAGCGCTGCCTGGATCGCCATTTCGGCGGTCTCCAGATCACGAATTTCGCCAATCATGATGATGTCCGGATCTTGCCGCATCAGTGCGCGAACGCCGCTGGCAAACGTCAGATCAATGTTGTGCTGGACCTGCATCTGATTGAACGCGGGCTCGACCATCTCGATCGGGTCTTCGATGGTGCAGAGATTGACTTCTGACGTCGCGAGCTTCTTCAAGGTGGTGTAAAGCGTGGTGGTCTTGCCGGAACCGGTCGGCCCGGTGACCAGAATGATGCCGTTGGGCTGGCGAGTCATGTCCTGCCAGCGGCGCAGGTCATCATTGGAAAAACCCAGTTGATCGAAGTCCTTGAGCAGCACTTCCGGGTCGAAAATACGCATGACCATTTTTTCGCCGAATGCCGTCGGCAACGTGGATAAACGCAATTCGACTTCGCCACCGTCGGGCGTCTTGGTCTTGACTCGGCCGTCCTGGGGTTTGCGCTTTTCCGCCACGTTCATCCGACCCAGGCTTTTCAGGCGACTGACGATCGCCATGTTCACCTGAGATGGGAATTGGTAAACGTTGTGCAGCACGCCATCAATGCGAAACCGAACCATGCCCTGATCACGGCGAGGTTCGATGTGTATATCGCTGGCGCGTTGCTGGAAAGCGTACTGAAACAGCCAGTCGACGATGTTGACGATGTGAGCATCGTTGGCGTCGGGCTCCTGGTCGCTGGCGCCAAGCTTGAGCAGTTGCTCGAAGTTACCCAGGTTGGTCAGTTTCTGATCAGTTGCGTTGGCGCCGCTGACAGACTTGGCCAGCCGATAGAACTCGACGGCCAGGCGCTGGATGTCTACGGGGTTCGCCACGACGCGTTTGATGGGCAGCTTCAGCACGTGAGTCAGGTCTGCTTCCCACGCGCTGACGTGGGGCTGCGCGCTGGCAATGGTCACTGCATCGCGGTCTACGTTAACCGCCAGAATCTTGTGGCGTTGAGCAAAGGCGTATGACATCAGCGGGGTTACGGCGGCGACGTTGATCTTTAGCGGGTCAATGCGCAGGTATGGCTGACCGACCTGTTCGGCCAGCCATGCGGTCAGGGTTTCCAGGTCGAGCTTTCTACCGGGACGTCGAAGGTTTTCGAATTGCTGGGTCGCGATGAATTCCAGCGGGTGGATGCTGGCGTTTTGTGCGCTGCGGCGAATGGTCAGCGCCTGCTCGGCGCTGTCCTGATCCAGAAATCCCTGTGTAACGAGGTCACGCAACAGATCGTTCAGATCCAGCCAGCGGTCCTGAGATGATGAGGCGAGGACGGACATGCAGGCTCCTTTGGACGAGACGGCTTACTTCGGTAAGCAAGAGTAGTCCCAAGCGTGCCAGTTGTTGCGTCCGACGTGTGAGTAAGCGTTGCCAATATTTTTCTTCGCTAATCCAGTGGCTCAACCCGCCGCGAGTGACATTGGCTCCGGCAGCGACTGCAAGTCGTAGATCGATTCAAGCTCGACTGAGCAAACACTGATCAAACTGCGCATCTTTTCACCAATGACTTGCGCGCGATGCCACGTCAACTCACCCACCTGAGCCTCGATCATGAGCAGACCGTCTTGCTGCAACACGCTGACTTGCTGCGGGATCAAATACTGCATCGCGAAAAGGTTGAGCACCCGACATAGCAGGTCAGGCTCAGCTTCGGCCAGAATTTGATAGCGGGCGCGACAATGCGCGTTATCGGCGGACCAGGCATCCGGACGCAGCGGGGCACAGTGGACGGCTTCGAGATGAGACATGCGGGACGCTCCTTTTTTACCTGCGAATGGCGGGTGACCTCAATGAGAGAAATATTTACACGCAGGAAAAGAAATTTCTGGTCGGAGATCCATTGAATTAGACTAGATTTGACTTGTTAATGTGCATATAGCTTGTTTCGAGAATTATTTATGCAAATCGAGCTAGACGGGTACGATCGCAAGATTCTCGCGCTGTTGCAGGAGGACGCTTCACTGTCCAGCGCGCAGATCGCCGAGCAGGTGGGATTATCGCAGTCGCCGTGCTGGCGGCGGATTCAACGCTTGAAGGATGAGGGGGTAATTCGGCGTCAGGTGACACTGCTGGACCGAAAGAAAATCGGCCTGAACACGCAGATCTTCGCCGAAGTGAAACTCAACGCCCACGGCCGCTCAAACTTCACTGAGTTCACTGAAGCAATTCGCGGATTTCCCGAAGTGCTGGAGTGCTACGTGTTGATGGGGTCGGTGGATTTTTTGTTGAGAATCGTCACGCCGGACATTGAGGCGTATGAGCGCTTCTTCTTCGAAAAACTGTCGCTGGTGCCGGGGATACAGGAAGTGAATTCAACCGTGGCGCTGTCGGAGATCAAATCGACCACCAGCCTGCCGATTGACCGGTAGTCCGCCGCGCGGACTACCTCAGAAGCATCGCGAGCAAGCTCCCTCCCACAGTTCATGCGTCACCTTTTGGTCGATCAGTGCCGCTGTTGATTCTGGCCGCAGGCCGTAGGAGTCCAGCTTGCTGACGATCTGCCGGGCACCGGCAGTAAATGCGGTAAATGCGATAAGTGCGGGGTATCGGCCGAGTCGGCGGCGCCGGGTTTTGCGACCGGTGCCCGGTCGATCGCCTGCAAGCAAGGCTCCTACGCCTTCGGCAGAAGCGGACTTGATCCGTCATTAGAAGAACGTCCCTGCTGGTAAAGGTAGGGCGCAGAACCTGTAGAGGCATCGCGAGCAAGCTCCCTCTCACAGTGTTTCGGTTGGCGAAAATTATTCGCCGGACAGAAACCCGTGGGAGGGAGCTTGCTCGCGATGCGGTGAAGCAGGCGCAGGAGTTTTACCGAATTACATCTTCAGCAGCGTTTTCCATGAGCGGCTTTGCAGCACGACGATGGTTTGCTGCATGCGGGCATCAAGGATTTCATCGGTGATGTCCAGGTGCGCCAGTTGCTCCAGCTTGTTCAGCTCGCCGTACAGTCGATCCAGCTCCGGCAAATCCAACGCCGAGCGGGCGTAGTGCAGCCAGACTTGAATACGCTCGATGCGCGGCAATTGCTCCGCCAGATCTTCCGGCTGCTGCTGATAGCGCGCCAGATTCAGCGCGGTCGCCTCGTCGGCAAGGAAGCGTGCGACCCAGCTTTCAACCATCGCAGCGCCCTGACGATTGCCACGGTTGTTGCGCTCAAGCGTCCAGCTTCGTGCCATCAACCAGCGCGAGGTGTTCAGGGAGAACTGGCCCCAGCGTGGATCTTCCAGTTCTTCAATGAACTGCTCATGGGCGGCGGCACGGACATCGGCGTCTTCCTGACCGGCTTGTACCAGCGTGCGCCAGTCTTCGATCAAGGCGTCCAGCGCGGCACGCAGGTTATGAGTGGTCGAGCGTGGTGCGGCCTGACCAAGGCTGCCGGCCAATGCGCGCAGTTCGGCGAGCACTTCGACCCATTCCTGCAAAAGGCTCCAGTGACCGTTGAAACGATATTGCTCGGCCAGACGCTGGCTGCTGCCCAGCAAGAACCAGGCGATGGCGTTGAACGCCTCGTCCAGCGCCAGTTCGGCCGGGATCTCTGGCGTAGGCAATTTCACTGTGTAGCTGCTGGCGTCCGACAGGCGATAGCCGCGCTCGGCTTTGCTGATGTCACACGGCATCAGCGCGAGCTTTTCGGCCAGCTCGGCAGCCAATTCCAGCAGTGCCGCGGGCTCGCCTTCACGCAGCTCCAGCTCCAGCTCGCAGATTTCTTCTTCCTGCTTGCCGACGATGACTTTGCCCAGGTCCAGCGCGGCTTCGATCACGACCTTTGATTTGCCACGGCCCCAGGCGATTTCGGCTTTTTCGCGGACGAAATCGGTAGTGAACACCGGCTTGATGGTCTTTTTGTCCAGATCCGCCAATTGCTCGGGCCAGCATTCGCCGTCGAGTTTCTTCAGGTCCAGCTTGGCTTTGGGCAGATCCCAGTTGTACTCGTTGCGCTCAGACAGGCCCGCAACGCTTTGGCCGCGGGTCTTGAGGGTCTGGATGATCGCGTCACCATCACGGCGCAGGCGCAGCGCGACTTTGGCTTGAGCCAGTTCGCGCTCTGGGGTGTCGAAATATTGGTTGAACAGCTCAAGACGCTCCCAACCGCTTTTGTTGCGTTTCTTGAGCAACGGGTGCTCGCGCAGCGCGATGAGGGTTTCGCGGCTGACGCGGAGTTTGATTTCTGTTTCTTTCTGCATGGCCGGAGAATCCAAGCGCTGATCGCTGATAAACGGGGGGCGCAGCCGGGTTCGACACAGCTGCAACGGCCGAGCAGTGTACAGGACATCACCCGTGACAGTTTATTCCCGGACGCCAATCACCCTATGATGGGTCGCGTGTCTTCACCGTTTTGAGGAAGTGCCCATGCCGTTGCCATCCATGAAAGACCAGTTCGCGGCCTTGATCGCTGCGCCTTCGGTGAGCTGCACTCAGCCAGCGCTGGATCAATCCAACCGGCCCGTCATCGATCTTCTGGCCGGCTGGTTGGGGGATTTGGGTTTCATCTGCGATATCCAGCAAGTGCTGCCCGGCAAATTCAATCTACTGGCGACCTACGGCACCGGCCCCGGCGGCCTTGTATTGGCAGGTCACAGCGACACCGTTCCGTATGACGATGCGTTGTGGAAGACCGACCCACTCAAATTGACGGAAGTGGACGGCAGTTGGGTAGGACTCGGCAGCTGCGACATGAAAGGCTTTTTCGCCCTGATCATCGAAGCCGTGCGCGACTTGATCGACCAGCCGTTTAAACAGCCGCTGATCATTCTCGCTACGTGTGACGAAGAGAGCTCAATGTCGGGCGCGAAGGCTCTGGCCGCAGCAGGCAAGCCTTTGGGCCGTGCAGCGGTAATCGGCGAACCGACAGGCTTGAAGCCGATCCGGCTGCACAAAGGCGTGATGATGGAGCGCATCGAGATTTTGGGGCGCAGCGGCCATTCCTCGGACCCCAGCCTGGGACACAGCGCCCTCGAAGCGATGTACGACGCCATCGGTGAGCTAAAAGGGTTGCGCGCGCAGTGGCAGACGCAATTTCGCAATCCGCAGTTCAGCGTGCCGCAGCCAACGATGAATTTCGGCTGTATTCATGGCGGCGACAACCCAAACAGGATCTGCGGGCAATGCTCGCTGGAGTTTGACCTACGGCCATTGCCGGGGATGGATCCGGAAATGTTACGCGCTGCCATCCGGCAAAAGCTTCAGCCGCTGGCCGAAATGCATCAGGTGCAGATCAACTACGCGCCGCTGTTTTCCGAAGTGTCGCCGTTCGAAGAAAGCGCCGATGCGGAACTGGTGCGTGTTGCCGAGCGTCTGACCGGTCATACGGCCCAAGCAGTGGCATTTGGTACCGAAGCGCCTTATCTTCAGCGCCTCGGCTGCGAAACCATCGTGTTAGGCCCTGGCGACATCGCTTGCGCTCACCAACCCGGTGAATACCTTGAAATGTCACGCTTGCAGCCTACAGTGCGTTTGCTTCGCCAATTGATCGAACATTATTGCCTGACGCCTGCCCGGTGAGTCAGGCGCTACCTAGAAGGAGAGTGCGCGTGTTGCCAAGCCTGTTCCGACGATAAAGCTCATGTGGCTTTGAGTTTTTTCTACCCCTCGTCCCTCTTTTTACAGGCTCTTTCGGTTATGCCCGATTACGTTAATTGGCTTCGTCACGCATCTCCCTACATCAATGCCCACCGCGATCGCACTTTCGTCGTCATGCTGCCTGGCGACGGCGTCGATCACCCCAACTTCGGCAATATCGTTCACGACCTTGTGCTGTTGCACAGCCTGGGCGTGCGACTGGTGCTGGTTCACGGTTCCCGTCCACAGATTGAAGCGCGTCTGCAAGCGCGTGGGCTGACACCGCATTTCCATCGCGACATGCGCATTACGGACGCAGCGACTTTGGAATGCGTGATCGACGCCGTGGGCGCACTGCGCCTGGCCATCGAGGCACGTCTGTCGATGGACATGGCCGCCTCACCGATGCAGGGCTCACGTTTGCGTGTGACCAGCGGCAACCTGGTGACGGCGCGGCCAATCGGTGTGCTTGAAGGCGTCGATTATCAGCACACCGGCGAAGTGCGCCGTATCGATCGCAAGGGCATCAATCGGTTGCTGGACGAACGCTCCATCGTGCTGCTGTCGCCCGTGGGCTATTCGCCGACCGGTGAAATTTTCAACCTCGCGTGCGAAGACGTCGCCACCCGCGCGGCAGTGGATCTCGCCGCCGACAAGCTGCTGTTGTTCGGCGCCGAGCCCGGTTTGCTGGATGCACAAGGCAAGCTGGTGCGCGAATTGCGGCCGCAGCAAGTCCCGGCGCACCTGCAACGGTTGGGCAATAACTATCAGGCTGAATTGCTGGATGCTGCTGCTGAAGCCTGTCGCGGCGGCGTGGCGCGCAGCCATATCGTCAGTTATGCCGAAGACGGCGCATTGCTGTCGGAGCTGTTCACTCGTGCTGGCGGCGGTACGCTGGTGGCGCAAGAGCAGTTCGAGTTCGTGCGTGAGGCGGGAATCGGCGATGTCGGCGGTCTGATGCAGCTGATTACGCCATTGGAAGAGCAGGGCATCCTTGTGCGGCGGTCGCGTGAAGTGCTGGAGCGTGAGGTCGAGCAGTTCAGTGTGGTCGAGCGCGAAGGGCTGATTATCGCCTGTGCGGCGCTTTACCCGATTGCCGACTCGCAGGCTGGGGAACTCGCGTGTCTGGCGGTTAACCCGGATTATCGTCACGGCGGGCGAGGGGATGAATTGCTGGAACGCATCGAAGAGCGTGCTCGGGAGTTGGGGCTCAAAACCCTGTTCGTGCTCACCACGCGCACCGCTCACTGGTTCCGCGAGCGTGGTTTTGAGCCAAGCAGCGTTGATCGCCTGCCGAGCGCGCGGGCGTCGCTTTACAACTATCAGCGTAATTCGAAGATTTTTGAGAAGGCGTTGTAAGCGCATTCAACGACGAGGGTGTACCCGGTTGCCGGGTATGGAATCAAATGTGGGAGCGGACTCGTCCGCGAATGCTTCGGTGAAGTTGATAGAAATCTATCGACTGTACCGGCGCATTCGCGGACGAGTCCGCTCCCACAATTTGTTTTGACTCACATATAGATCAGTTACTGATCGCCAAGATACTCGCCTGATACGCGCCGACGAAGGTGTCGAAGTCGACCACTTCTTCGGTTTGCTCCAGCTCCGCCTGTTGCGCGAGGGAGTTGCGGGCCAGACTTTCGAAATGTGACTGCTCTTCAACGCTCAATGGCTGGCTGCGGAAGTGTTCAGCATGGGCCTGGCTCTGACGGAACGAGAACGCCGTGAAGCCTTCCTTGTGCTCGGCCATGCTCGCCAGCACCTGCGCCGACGGCGTCAGCGATGCATCAGCCACTTTCGCGCGCTGCACGGCCAGCGATTTGGCGTGCTCATCAAGGCCCTGGCTTTCATCCAGCAACGCGATGATCGGCTCGATCTTGTCCAGCAACTCGTCGGCCCAGACTTTCAGGTCGATGGTTGTGTCATTGCGATTCAATTCCAGGCCCGGACGACGACCTTCCTTGACCACCGTCAGGAAGTTCGAAGCGGCGTTGTTGCATTCGTTTTCCGCCAGCTGCGGGCTTTCCTGTAGCGCGCAGAACAAAATGAACGCGTCCATGAAGCGTGACTGTTGCAAGTCGATGCCGGTGGGCAGGAACGGGTTGATGTCCAGGCAGCGGACCTCAACGTACTGCACGCCGCGGGCAACCAACGCCTGAATTGGACGTTCTCCGGAATACGTCACGCGTTTGGGGCGAATGGTCGAGTAATACTCGTTTTCGATCTGCAGAACGTTGGTATTGAGCTGAATCCACTCACCGTCCTTATGCGTGCCGATCTCGACATACGGCGCGTAAGGCGTCGCAACGGCTTTGCGCAGGCTGTCGGTGTAGCTGATCAGATCGTGGTAGCAAGGGGTAAGGTCGGCTTGAGCGTTGCTCTGATAGCCCAAATCGCTCATGCGCAAGCTGGTGGCATACGGCAGATACAACGTATCGGCGTCCAGTTGCTCCAGCTGATGAGAACGACCGCGCAAGAAACTGGCGTCCAGCGCAGGCGATGCGCCAAACAGATACATCAGCAACCAGCTGTAGCGACGGAAGTTACGAATCAGCCCGATATAACTGTGAGACTGATAGTCACGAGCGTCGCCTTCGAAATCTTCGGTCTGCTTGAGCAGCGGCCAGATGGCCTCCGGCAGCGAAAAGTTGTAATGAATGCCAGCGATGCATTGCATCGTCTTGCCATAGCGCAGGGCCAGGCCCTTGCGATAGACATACTTGAGCTGACCGATATTCGACGTGCCGTAATAGGCGATCGGAATATCTTCCTCGGCGGGCAGCGGGCAGGGCATCGACGGGCTCCAGAGGAACTCGCTACCCAGCTTGCTGTAAGCGAAGCGGTGGATCTGATCCAGGCTCGCCAGAGTTTCAGCCGGATTCTTCAGCGCAGGCGTGATGAATTCCAGAAGCGACTCGGAGTAGTCGGTGGTGATCTGCTCGTTGGTCAGCGCAGCGCCGAGGGCCTCGGGGTGCGGCGTCTGGGCCAGGCGGGCATCACCTGTCACGCGTAAACATTCACGCTCGATGCCGTGCAAGCACTGCTCCAATAAGGAGAGGTTGGTGCGCTCGCTAAGCAGAGCCAGGCGGCGGTTGAGAATTTCGCTCAAGTTGAATTCCTTCACGCATCAGTCGGCCCTATATGGGGATCGTAATGACGGTCTACAAGGGTGAGGAAAAAAACTGGCGTTGACGCCTCGTTTCGGCCTGAACGCCCGGTTTCCGGTAACCGATGATCCAGCATCGATTTCAGAGTATTTCGACACTGTTACACAGTGCCAAAATTACCCCATAACCATGTCGGACAGCTAGACGACAGCGAACGTGCCCTGCGCTTTCGCGACAAGTTTGTCGTCCTGACGTACTTCGGCTTCGACCACCAGCGTTCGCCTGCCGGCGTGCAGGACCGTGCTCACACAGGTCACTTCACCGTCGGCCACGCCGCGCACATAGTTGATTTTGCATTCAATCGTGACGCTGCGCTGTTCAAAACCATGGGAACTGGAACACGCCAGTCCCATGGCGATATCGACAAGGCTGAAAATCGCCCCGCCGTGCATGACGTTGCCACGATTACGTAAGTGCGGTTCAAGCGCCAGCGCAACCTCAGCTACACCCTCGCCCAGTCGCACGACGCGACAGCCGAGGGTTTTGAAGTACGCGCTTTGAGTCAATTCATCTGGAATTTCCATCAGCGCTTCTTCAGTTGTTTGGCGTTGGCGAACAGCGAGGCCATGGCGTTGTTGGCCGGGGCTGCCGTGACGGTTTCCTTGCGTGGAGCACTGGATTGTTGCTGGCGTGGGGCTGAGCCCGGACGCGCGCCACGTGCACCGTCGATTTTTTCGCCGGGCGTGTCGCTCATGCGCATCGACAGGCCGACGCGTTTGCGCGGGATATCGACTTCCATGACCTTCACTTTCACCACGTCGCCGGCCTTGACCGCTTCGCGGGGGTCCTTGATGAACTTCTCCGACAGCGCCGAGATGTGCACCAGGCCGTCCTGATGCACACCGATGTCGACGAACGCACCGAAGTTGGTGACGTTGGTGACGACACCTTCCAGGATCATGCCCAGTTGCAGATCCTTGAGATCTTCGACACCGTCCTGGAATTCAGCCGTTTTGAACTCGGGGCGTGGATCGCGACCGGGTTTTTCCAGCTCTTGCAGAATGTCGGTCACTGTCGGCAGACCGAATGTTTCGTCGGTGTACTTTTTCGGGTCCAGACGCTTGAGGAAGCTGGCGTCACCCACCAGCGAGCGAATGTCGCGATCGGTTTCAGCGGCGATGCGTTGCACCAGCGGATAGGCTTCCGGGTGAACGGCTGAAGAATCCAGCGGATTGTCGCCGTTCATGACACGCAGGAAGCCTGCAGCCTGTTCGAAGGTTTTTTCGCCCAGACGCGCGACTTTCTTCAGCGATGCGCGGGTTCTGAAAGCGCCGTTCTCGTCACGGTGGGCGACGATGTTCTGCGCCAGCGTGGTGTTGAGGCCGGAAATGCGGGCCAGCAGGGCGACGGAGGCGGTGTTCACATCCACGCCTACGGCGTTTACGCAGTCCTCGACTACAGCATCCAGCCCACGCGCCAGCTTGAGCTGCGACACATCGTGCTGGTATTGGCCGACGCCGATGGATTTCGGATCGATCTTCACCAGTTCGGCCAACGGGTCTTGCAGGCGACGAGCAATGGAAACCGCGCCACGGATGGACACGTCCAGGTCCGGGAATTCCTTGGCCGCCAGCTCGGACGCGGAGTACACCGATGCACCCGCCTCGGAAACCATGACTTTGGTCATTTTCAGGCCTGGATATTTTTTAATCAGGTCAGCAGCCAGTTTGTCGGTTTCGCGGCTGGCGGTGCCGTTGCCGATGGCAATCAAGTCAACCGCGTGCTTGGCGCAAAGGGCAGCCAATACGGCGATAGTCTGGTCCCACTGGTTTTTTGGGACGTGCGGGTAAACCGTAGCGTAGTCGAGCAGCTTGCCAGTGGAATCGACCACGGCGACTTTGCAACCGGTGCGCAATCCCGGGTCCAGGCCCAGCGTAGCGCGCGGACCGGCCGGAGCGGCCAGCAGCAGGTCGTGCAGATTATGGGCGAACACGTTGATCGCTTCGGTTTCTGCACCTTCGCGCAGCTCGCCGAACAGGTCGGTTTCCAGATGCGAATAGAGTTTTACCTTCCAGGTCCAGCGCACCACTTCGGCCAGCCACTTGTCGGCGGGGCGGTTCTGATTCTGCAAGCCGAACCGCTCACTGATCATCATTTCGCATGGGTGCATGGTGCCTGGCAGTTCTTCGCCGACTTTCAGCGCGGAGCTGAGGATGCCTTCGTTGCGGCCACGGAAAATGGCGAGCGCGCGGTGTGAGGGCATGCTTTTGAGCGGTTCGTCGTGTTCGAAGTAATCGCGGAACTTGGCGCCTTCTTCTTCCTTGCCAGCGACAACACGCGCGCTGATCACGGCTTCGTGCTTGAGGAAGCTGCGCAGCTTTTCCAGCAGGCTGGCGTCTTCGGCGAAGCGCTCCATGAGGATATATTTAGCGCCTTCAAGCGCTGCCTTGACGTCGGCCACGCCTTTTTCGGCGTCGATGAAGCGTGCCGCTTCGGTGTCCGGGGTCAGGCTCGGGTCGTTGAACAGACCGTCGGCCAACTCACCCAAACCGGCTTCCAGGGCGATCTGGCCCTTGGTGCGGCGTTTTTGTTTATAAGGGAGATAAAGGTCTTCGAGGCGGGTTTTGGTGTCGGCGAGTTTGATGTCACGTGCCAATTCTGGCGTCAGCTTGCCTTGCTCTTCGATGCTGGCAAGGATGCTGATACGACGCTCATCCAGCTCGCGCAGGTAGCGCAGGCGCTCTTCCAGATGTCGCAACTGAGTGTCATCGAGGCTGCCAGTCACTTCTTTACGGTAGCGAGAAATGAAGGGCACGGTTGAGCCTTCATCCAGTAGCGCGACGGCCGCTTCGACCTGTTGCGGGCGGACACCGAGTTCTTCGGCGATGCGGCTGTTGATACTGTCCATAAAACCACCTGGCAAATGTATGTGCTAAAAATCCAGCTACTGGCGAACTGCCTTGATTAAGCGTTGCCTGACCTTGAAGGCGGCGCATTATACCCAGCCAACCCCGAATAGGGGACCCGCCGATGCCGCCCCGCCCAAGGGGCTCGGCAATGTCCGGATTATCCTTCGCAAACCCGCGCCCAAGAGCGTCAGTGGCAGCTCAGGAAAAATCTGCTAACAATGCACACGGTGCGCATCACAGCAGCTACGCCATAATGCGCGCCGAGATCAAAGGAGCATCCTATGAGCAGCACCGCACAAACGGTTGAAGGCGAGAAAATCCTCATTGTTGATGATGACCCGGGCCTTAGCAGTCTGTTAGAGCGCTTTTTCACCAGCAAGGGCTATCGTGCCCGTGCTGTGGCCAACGTAGAGCAAATGGATCGCTTGTTGGCTCGCGAGGTTTTCCACCTTGTTGTGCTGGATCTGATGCTGCCGGGCGAAGACGGTCTTTCCGCCTGCCGTCGCCTGCGTGCAGCGAACAATCAGGTGCCGATCATCATGCTTACCGCCAAGGGCGACGAGCTGAGCCGGATCAAGGGTCTTGAGCTTGGCGCAGACGATTACCTGGCCAAACCTTTCAACCCCGACGAACTCATGGCTCGCGTCAAAGCGGTCCTGCGTCGTCAAGCCGTTCCGGTTCCCGGGGCGCCAGGTACCGAAGACGAGTCTGTTACGTTCGGCGAGTATGAGCTGTCCCTGGCTACGCGCGAGCTTAAGCGTGGCAATGAAGTTCACATGCTCACCACCGGCGAATTTGCGGTTCTCAAAGCGTTGGTCATGCATGCGCGTGAGCCACTGACCCGCGACAAGTTGATGAACCTCGCCCGTGGCCGCGAATGGGACGCGCTGGAGCGCTCCATCGATGTGCAGATCTCCCGTTTGCGGCGTCTGATCGAGCCGGACGCTGCCAAGCCGCGTTACATTCAGACCGTTTGGGGTGTGGGCTACGTGTTCGTGCCGGACGGCAATAGCGACGCCAATGCCGAAAAATAATCACTGACCGGTCGCATTTCAGGGCGGTGTCTACGCCCAGCCTAAGCTCCAGTCGCTCTGACTTCTCCATAAATGGGGCTGTCGGTGTGGCTGGTTTTGGCGTACCTCTCGATCCGCCGAGCCGCAATAAAATCCGAGCCTTACTCGCTCCTGCAAAGTGTGTAGCTGCTGTTATGAAGACACCGCTGTGGTTTCCGCAAAGCTTTTTCTCACGCACCCTCTGGCTGGTGCTTATTGTCGTCCTGTTTTCCAAGGCGCTGACACTGGTTTATCTATTGATGAACGAAGACGTGCTGGTCGATCGGCAATACAGCCATGGCGTAGCGTTGACGCTGCGTGCGTACTGGGCAGCCGATGAAAGCGACCGCGAACCCATTGCCGAGGCTGCAGGCTTGATTCGTGTGGTGGGCGGCGGTGTGCCGGAAGGCGAGCAGCATTGGCCGTATTCGGAGATCTATCAGCGTCAGATGCAGGCCGAACTGGGGGCCGATACCGAAGTGCGATTGCGCGTACATGCACCGCCAGCGTTATGGGTGCGTGCGCCAAGCCTGGGCGATGGCTGGTTGAAGGTGCCGCTGTATCCGCACCCGTTGCGGGGGCAGAAGATCTGGAGTGTGCTGGGCTGGTTCCTGGCTATCGGATTGTTATCTACGGCATCCGCTTGGATTTTCGTCAGCCAGCTCAATCAGCCACTGAAGCGGCTGGTGTTCGCAGCGCGTCAACTGGGTCAGGGGCGCAGCGTGCGTCTGCCGGTCAGCGACACGCCCAGCGAGATGACCGAGGTCTATCGTGCGTTCAACCAGATGGCTGAGGACGTCGAGCAGGCCGGGCAGGAGCGGGAATTGATGCTGGCCGGTGTGTCCCACGATTTGCGCACGCCATTGACGCGACTGCGGCTGTCTCTTGAGCTGATGCCGGGTGACAACGACTTGACTGCGGGGATGGTGCGCGATATCGAAGATATGGACGCTATTCTTGATCAGTTCCTGGCGTTCATTCGCGACGGCCGTGACGAGGAAATCGAAGAGGTTGATCTCGGCCAGTTGGTCCGTGAAGTGGTGGCGCCCTACAACAGTCCTGAAGAGCAGATCCGCTTGTGTCTTGAACCCATTCCGCCTTTCCCGCTTCGGCGCATTTCGTTGAAGCGCCTGCTGGCGAACCTGATCGGCAATGCCATGCATCACGCAGGTAATGGTGTTGAAGTCGCGGCCTACGTTTCGGGAGACAGTGGCGCACCCTATGTAGTACTCAGCGTGCTTGATCGGGGGGCAGGGATTGATGAGTCGGAGCTGGAAGGTATCTTCAACCCATTCATTCGTGGCGACCGCGCACGAAGCGGGAAGGGCACGGGGTTGGGGTTGGCAATCGTCAAGCGGATTGCTGCGATGCACGGCGGCAATGTCGAATTGCGTAACCGTTCAGGTGGCGGCCTTGAAGCCAGGGTCAGGCTGCCATTGGGCTTGATGCTGCCGCGAGATGCCGATTAGGCTGGTTTGCAGGAGCGCCTTTGCCCGCAATTGTGGTCGGTCAGAAACCATTGGTGTGTCTGGTCTGACGCTATTGCGGGCAAGCGTACTCCTACAGTTTTTCGTTTCTCAGCCCTTACCTTTGGTCCTCGTCATGTGCGGTCCGCCGTTTTTCTCGATGTATTGAATGATCATCCCGGCCACATCCTTGCCAGTTGTCGTTTCAATACCTTCAAGACCTGGCGAAGAGTTGACCTCCATCACCAGCGGGCCGTGATTGGAGCGCAGGATGTCGACGCCGGCAACGCTCAAACCCATGACCTTCGCCGCGCGAATCGCAGTCATGCGCTCCTCTGGCGTTATCTTGATAAGGCTCGCCGTCCCGCCGCGGTGCAGGTTGGAGCGAAACTCCCCAGGCTTGGCCTGCCGCATCATCGACGCAATCACCTTGTCGCCAACCACGAAGCAGCGGATATCTGCGCCTCCGGCTTCCTTGATGTACTCCTGCACCATGATGTCCTGCTTGAGGCCCATGAACGCCTCGATCACCGATTCAGCCGCAGTCGCGGTTTCACACAGCACCACGCCAATGCCTTGAGTGCCTTCCAACACTTTGATCACCAACGGCGCGCCGTTGACCATCTGGATCAGATCGGGGATGTCATCCGGTGAGTGAGCAAAGCCTGTCACAGGGAGGCCAATCCCGCGCCGTGACAGCAACTGCAGCGAGCGCAGCTTGTCCCGTGAACGGGCAATCGCGACGGATTCGTTGAGGGGGAAAACGCCCATCATTTCAAATTGACGCAGTACGGCACAGCCGTAAAACGTGACGGAAGCGCCAATGCGCGGGATGACCGCGTCAAAGCCTTCCAGTGGCTTGCCTCGATAGTGAATCTGCGGCTTATGACTGGCGATATTCATATAGGCACGCAGGGTATCGATCACCACCACCTCGTGGCCGCGCGCAATGCCAGCTTCGACCAGACGGCGGGTTGAATACAGACGCGGGTTTCGCGAAAGCACAGCGATCTTCATGCAGCACCTGTGGCAGAGGAATTAGAGGCCGGGAACACCGGCTTGTCCTGAACGTATGTAATGCCCGGATTGACCACTAACTGGCCGTCAATCAAAGCGTTGGAACCCAGTAGCAGCCGATAACGCATGGCTTTGCGGCAGGCCAGTGTGAACTCTACCGGCCAGACCCGATCACCGAGTGCAAGCGTGGTGCGAATCACGTAGCGCACCTGCGCGTGGCCGTTGGAGCTTTTTATGGTCTTCATGGCCACCAGTTGCGCTTCGCATCGGCGATGGCGCAGTTGGACGATCGTGCCGAGGTGCGCGTTGAAGCGTACCCATTTCTCTCCGTCGCGCTCGAAGGGTTCGATTTCCGTTGCATGCAGACTTGAAGTGCTCGCGCCGGTATCGATTTTCGCTCGCAGGCCAGCAACCCCCAAGTCGGGAAGCGCCACCCATTCGCGTAGGCCAATGACTGTCAAATGATCAAAAGTTTTCAATACGGTTCCGTACGTTTCATGCGGTCTGCCAAACACCCGAATCTATCTGGGCCAAGGCTTTGAATGCAGGTTTGGCGAACCAGTAGCCCTGCATCAGAAAAATGCCGCAGTCGGCGAGAAAGTCCCGTTCCTCGGCATGTTCGATGCCTTCGGCGATGACTGTAACGCCCAACTCGGTACACATTGTGACAACACCACGAACGATAGCCTGACGAACGCGATCCCGGTGGATATCGCGTATCAGCGCCATGTCCAGCTTGATCAGGTCGGGTTGGAAATCTGCGAGCAGCGTCAGACCCGAATGGCCTGCACCGAAATCGTCGATGGCCGTCTTAAAACCGTACTCACGGTATTCGCGCAGGATATGCGCGAGATGAGCGGTGTCCAGTTGCTCGCTTTCGACGGTTTCGAAAATCAGCCGGTCCAAAGGAAAGTTATGCGCCCGAGCGGCTTCCAGCGTGCTGCGTATGCACAGCTCCGGGCGATATACGGCGTTGGGCAGGAAGTTGATAGACAAATGCTCGGTCATGCCCAAGTGGGCGGCAGTGGCGATTGCCCGGGTGCGGCACAGTTGGTCGAACCGGTAGCGGTTCTGATCGTTGACCCGACTCAATACCGACAGAGCGCCTTCCCCATTGACGCCACGCACCAGGGCTTCGTGGGCAAATGTCGAGTGGTCCCGCAGGTCCACGATGGGCTGGTAGGCGAACGCAAAGTCGAAATCCAGCTCAGGACTGGTTTTACATCCCGCGCAGCCGCCGGGCGACGTTAAAGAAGTGGGAAAATCTGTCACATCGCACTCCATATGAGTCAGGCGCCATTGGTCTTGGCGTGCATTCTAATCAAGGGTTGGTATTGGTGGGTGATTGGTGTGTCGTAGTACAGTTTCTGACTATTACTCAATCGAGGAATTCAGATGGCACAAAAGTCAGATGAAGACGATAAGGTTCGTTTGGACAAATGGCTCTGGGCCGCGCGCTTCTTTAAGACGCGTGCCTTGGCAAAAGCAGCTATCGAAAGCGGCAAGGTGCATTGTCGGGGCGAGCGTTGCAAGCCCGGCAAGGAACCGCGCGTCGGAGATGAATTTCAAATTCGCGCCGGATTCGACGAGCGCACGGTCGTTGTTCTCGCCCTGTCCATCGTCCGGCGTGGCGCTCCTGAGGCTCAATTGCTATACAGCGAGACTCCCGAAAGCCTCGCCAAGCGGGAGAACGCCGCCGCTCAGCGCAAGGCCGGCAGCCTGGGTGTGACCACCGATGGCAAGCCGACCAAGAAACAGCGCAGACAGTTATTTCACTTTCATTCGGCAGATGATTGATCGCCGATTGAAAATTTGTGGGAGCGGACCTGTCCGCGAATGCGGTTAGTCAGGCGCCGGAGATGTACCGGATTCACCGCGCGCGGCGCGGACGAGTTCGCTCCCTCAGGATTGATGTCAGCTACCCTGATTAACCACGCACAATGCTCAAATGCTTAACCAGCGGCACCCGACCCAGCAGCTTGAAAATGGGCGCGGTTGCCCTCAGTAACAGGGCAGTCGCCTTGGCAACGAACGGCGTGTAGTAGCTCCAGCCTAACGCCAACAGCGCGATCATGACGCCGCCAACGTAGTCGTCTTGGCCCCAATGGGCCCCTGCCACCAAGCGCGGCATCATAAATAGCAGTGCCAGTGCCCAGATGATCACGCGCTGACCGACGGTGCGGCTGAATACGGTCATGAACATGGCCCAGATCAACAGCACCGAGGCGTGGTCACCCGGGAAGCTTTGACTGGAGCGGTCCTTGAGCTGCCACTTGTCCTCAAGAACCGGAAAGATTTCGCTTAGCTTGATGGCGTCAGGAATCATCACTGACGCGCTGTCATGCTGAAGCGCGGAGTGGTCGATGATTTTGGAGAAAACCGTACGAATGATCAGCAGAACGATCAGCGTCACGACAAACCCAATCAATGCCGCCCGGGTCTGTGCGGCTTTGAACACCCAGTCGCCTTTGATCAGCAGTGTCAGCAGGATAATACCGACCACCGCGTCGAAGGGACGCATACTGGCGACAGTCCAGATGTAAAGCCACACTGTGTTGTGCTCCAGGGGGCGATTGAGCAGATGGAACAGCCACTCATCGAACTGGGTGAACAGTGCATGACCCGTCGGCCATATCCACACCAGTAGCAGCGCAAGCGCTACCAGATTACACAGTACAAAACGGCTGAAATTCCACCTGGGTTGGAACAGCGCGGGATACTCCATAAAATGCCCCCATCGGCTAGACAGTGCACCCATCGGTGCTAAACGGCGTTTTATAAGCGCTTGTCATTACTTTGTCATCAATTCAGATACTTTCCCTATGCATGATTTTCCGGACACCGATTACACCCAGCGCTTCATATTCGATGAGAGCGACGTTCGCGGCGAAATCGTTGCGCTGGAGCGCAGCTATGCCGAAGTGCTGGCCAAGCACACCTATCCAGAGCCGGTGGCGCAACTGCTTGGCGAGATCCTTGCCGCTGCCGCATTGCTCGTCGGTACGCTGAAGTTCGATGGCTTGCTGGTGTTGCAGGCGCGCTCGCTTGGCCCGGTTTCGTTGTTGATGGTTGAGTGCTCCAGCGAACGTGAGATTCGCGGCATCGCCCGCTACGATGAATCTCTTATCGAACCCGGCGCCACGCTTCAGCAATTGATGCCTGATGGTGACCTGACCATGACCATGGACCCACGACGGGGCAAACGCTATCAGGGCATTGTCGGTCTGGATGGCGTGGATCTTTCGGAATGCCTGTCGACCTACTTCGTGATGTCCGAGCAGTTGCCTACGCGCTTCTGGCTAAATGCCGACGGCAAACGTGCTCGTGGTCTGTTGCTGCAACAATTGCCTGCCGCGCGGCTGACTGACGCCCAAGAGCGCGAGGCCAGTTGGCAGCACGTCACGACGCTTGCCAGCACGCTGACCGCTGAAGAGTTATTGAGTCTGGACAACGAAACGGTCTTGCATCGTCTCTTCCACGAAGACCCGGTTCGCATGTTCGATATTCAGCCGCTGACCTTCCGCTGCAGTTGCTCACGCGAACGTTCTGCCAATGCACTGGTCAGTCTTGGTCTGGAAGATGCACAGCAATTAGTGATCGAGCACAACGGTGTCGTTGAAATCGATTGTCAGTTCTGTAATGAGCGTTATTTGTTCGATTCCACAGATGTAGCGCAGCTGTTCGCAGGTGGTGGCGTGGACTCTCCCTCCGACACTCGTCATTGAGGTAGTGCCACGCTCTGTTCGGGCGGTTTCGTGCCAATTAGGCCGGGCAAATCCCATGTGTAGTTACTGACCGGAGGGCCCTACCTTTTCTAGGGTTTTCTGGCATAATCCGGCCCACTTTTCGCTGTAGTAGTGGTTGTTTTTTTACTACAAAACGTTTGGAGCACTCGGCCTTTGAGCCGACGGGGACACTCATGACGCAAGCCAATAGCACCGTGTATACCGATCTCAGCATTGACGATCTGGTTAAAGAAGCCCTGAATCGCGGTGAAGGCGAGCTGGCCGATACTGGCGCACTCGTCGTGAAAACTGGCCATCGTACTGGCCGTTCACCGCTCGACCGTTTCATCGTTGAAGAGCCGAGCACTCAGGCCGCCATCGCCTGGGGCCCGATCAACCGCAAGTTTCCAGCCGACAAGTTCGACGCACTGTGGGATCGCGTGGCCGCCTACCTGGGTGAGCGCGATCACTTCGTATCCCACGTGCATGTAGGTTCAGATCCGGCTTACTACCTGCCGGTCAAGATGAGCACCGAAACGGCCTGGCACAACATGTTCGGTCGTTGCTTGTTCATCAATCCTGAACAGTACAACGAAGGTGCCAAGCAAGAATGGCAGGTGATGAACGCCCCATGGTTCGTCTGCGAGCCTGAGCGTGACGGCACCAATTCCGACGGTGCAGTGATCATCAACTTCGCAGCCAAGAAAGTGCTGATCGCAGGCATGCGTTACGCCGGCGAAATGAAGAAAGCCATGTTCTCGGTGCAGAACTTCCTGCTCCCGGCCCACGATGTGCTGCCTATGCACTGCGCAGCCAATATGGGCGAAGACGGCGACGTCACATTGTTCTTCGGCCTGTCGGGCACTGGTAAAACTACTCTGTCTGCAGACGAGAGCCGTTACCTGATCGGTGACGATGAACACGGCTGGGGTGAAGGCGTTGTGTTCAACATCGAAGGTGGTTGCTATGCCAAGTGCATCGACCTCTCCGAGAAGAACGAGCCCGTCATCTGGAAAGCTATCCAGCACGGTGCTGTTCTGGAAAACGTAATTCTTGATGCTGACAAAAAAGCTGATTACGCAGACGACAGCCTGACCCAGAACAGCCGCGCCGCTTATCCGCGTGAGCTGATCGAAAAACGCGCTCCGAAAAACCTCGGTGGCGAGCCAAACGCTGTGATCTTCCTGACGTGCGACCTGACCGGTGTTCTGCCGCCAGTGTCGATCCTCAGCGAAGAACAAGCCGCGTATCACTTCCTGTCGGGATACACCGCACTGGTTGGCTCCACCGAAATGGGTTCGGGCCCGGGTATCAAGTCCACGTTCTCCACCTGCTTCGGCGCGCCGTTCTTCCCGCGTCCGGCCGGTGAATACGCTGAGCTGCTGATCAAACGCATTCGCGGCTTTAACTCCAAGGTCTATCTGGTTAACACCGGCTGGACTGGCGGCGGTTATGGTGTCGGCAAACGCTTCAACATCCCTACCACCCGTGGCGTTATCGCGGCGATCCAGAGCGGCGCACTGATCGGTACCGAAACCGAGCATCTGGACACCGTCAATCTTGACGTGCCGAAGTCGGTGCCGGGCGTAGACACCGCGCTACTTAACCCACGCAATACCTGGGCAGACAAAGCGGCCTACGACGAAGCTGCCAAAGCACTGGCAACTTTGTTCACCGAGAACTTCAAGAAGTTTGACGTGAGTGATGCCATCAAGGCAGCGGGTCCGAAGTTGTAAGATTCGGATTGGTTGTAAAAAAACCGCCCTTTGGGGCGGTTTTTTGTTGTCTCGGATTTAACGTTATAGGAGTTGTCTTGTTCTGTTGTACGAAACTTCCCTAACGCTTGTAACTGTCTTGTTGCTGTTGATTTTCAGCCTTAGCCTGCGCGCCATCGTTGCACGTTTGACAGCTGAACATTAAAAGTCACTCCAGGGACAGGTCTATTCACAATGTATAAAACTGACGACTTTCGCGTCACGTTAAGTTTTGCGCAAATGGCCGCAATTCTAACTCAGGATTCGTTATCTGAAGGCGAGATAAGATCGAATCGCATATTCGGCAGTTTACGGCTGGTGGGAGGCATCGTAGAACTCGCAGGTGCGGGTGTTCTATGTGCGCTTCCCGATCCGACCATGATAAGCAAGGTCGGATGCGTGGCTATGGGGAGTGCATGCTGCTGATCAACTGTCTGCTGCGTCAACGCAGATTTTGACTGGCCGGAATACCGATTCATTCGCTTTCAAAGCCGGAGCGTCCGCTGCCGAGGCACTTGGCGCTTCTCACGCTGCGGGCCAGGTCATCGGATTAGCAACTGAATTCGCGGTACCGCTTTCTACGGCTTCTTTGTATAACGCGTTCAGAGTGTCTTCGGTCAGGGCGGGGCGTTTGACGGTAGTGACAAATGAAATACCATTACACGCGCCTAAAAAATTTGGCGGCGGCCATATTATTGCCAGGCATGTTGACAAGGACGGGGCGTTTCTGCAGAAACGGTTTGCGTCGAAGAAAATTCATGTGGCGAGCACCTTTTATGACCTGGCGACCGCAGAGCGAGCAGTAAGCCAGGCGCTTCAGCGAAATAAGCTTAAAATTATTATGTACTCTAAGGCGAAGTTTCTTTTGAGGAATGGGCAATATGAATTTGATACGATTTTGAATAGGGTCGTCGGTTGGGGTATCTCTAGAAATGCCCCAAACGTCCCTATTGAAATGTCAAAGGTTAGAGTCGTTATATCGTTCGTGGAATATAATCATATGCCCTACTACATTGTCACGGCATATCCTATACCTTAGGGTAAAATTGTGGCAGGGTTTGCTCCGTAAGGATAGTAAATGGTTATATAAATATTATTGTTTTCGTGTCCGATAATGCAGAAGTTTCCTATTTCCGTTGATGAATCGTTTTGTCAGAGCGGGGGGGTGTTGTGGACGACGATCCATAAATACATGCGCCTAAATGCTGGGCGGCGGTCAGTCAATTTTAAAGTTTAGATCAGGAGTTGAATTTTTTGGAAAAGATACTTTCCCCGAATAAGGTCACTGAGTCGAGTACGTTTTATGACTTGGAGGCCGCTGAGTGGGCTGTGAGTCAGGCGCTTCAAAAGAATAAGCTGAAGATTTTTATCTACTCTAAGGCGAAATTTCTACTCATGCGTCCGGAGTACAGGTTTGATATGCAGCTGGACAAAGCAGTGGGTTGGGGGCTTACCAGTCAAAATCCTGAAGAGGTAGTAGATCTTTCAGCAATCAGAGTCGTTGTTAAGATGGCTGAGTATAACCACATGCCTTTCTTCATTCTCACGGCATTTCCAGTTTGGAGAGTACTCCCATCGACATACGGTTTTCTCATGGGTTTCATGTATGACGTAGGAATTGCAGTAGGAGAGTTTTTGGAAGACGAAGACAAAGAAAATTTCGTTCCTCTGACTTTGCCGGAAATTGTAGCGGAGTACATGGATACTCACGGCGTTTTATGTGTGTTCTTTTTGAAAAGAAACATCAAAAAGTACATCAAGAAATACATGACTGTTGACGGTCTGGAATATGCAGATCCATTTGACCAGGAGCTTTCGTTTGCTGAGGACTACTTCGAAGGCGACCTCCACGTTTTCCTCACAAACGTCCTGTCCTTACTCGACGCAGAGCGCAAGTCACGAATCAAAGGGTTCTTCTCACGCTAACCCGCGTTGTCGGTCACTGGAAAGTCTTGGGTAATGTCAAAGCTTCCCTTGGCAACCACGCTTTTCGCTTCACACAGTTTCGCGTCAAACCCTGGATGGCGTTCGCCGTGTTCCGCCGCGAACGTGGCGGCTTCTTTGGAGCAGGCTTCGTTGGGTTGTTCTGGACCGAAGGCTGCGTTGAACTGGAAGCCCCCGATCAGTCGATAGCGGACCAGCAGCTTGTTATTCGACTGCAATTTCTCCACCGACGTGAAGTCGAGTTTGACGTTGCTGTTCGCGCCGGTTTTGTCTTTGTCGAAATACAGGTAATAAGCACCGGTGTCATAGGACGCGTTGCTTTCGCCGTGGGTAACTTCAACGCGCCCGCCCTGGAATAGCAACTCGATATGAGGCTGGGAAGGGTTTTCAAACGAAAAGCCGAGAATCGGTCCAATGCTGACACGATTGCTGTCGCCATCTTTAATCTGATTACCACTAAGGGTCAGCCAGTTTGCCCCAGGTTCTTTTCCGGGCAGAAATCCAACGGCCACATCCTCGCCCGTCGCCACGTAATGCAAATTCAGGTCGCCAGTGACATCGATGGTCATTTGCTTGAGCGGAGCTGAGGCATTGGCGACGGGACTTTTGCCTGCCGTGGGATCATCGTTGCCGCAGCCAGATAACGCTGCAACAAAGACGCTCAGAAGTATGAGCAGTCGGGGCAGGGGACGGGCGAGATTTGGGGTCATGTGCATTCCATGGGTGAGCGGCTTAGGGCGCTTCTGTTTGGTTGCAGGTTATGACCGCACAATCGGCGAGTATGTCGAATAAATTTTTCCTGACTGCTGGCTGGCCGAGGCTGAACTATCCCGTCGGGCTGAATCCACTCGCTGCCTTACGACACTCCGGTATTCAATCCACCCTCGGCGCTGGTTGGCGCAAACACTGGTGCCGTCAATCTGGTTATCAATCAACAACCATTGTGCCAAGTGCTGTCTGAGACATTCCTGAAGACCTCCGGCGCTTTAGTTTTATTACTACGAGGGCGTCTGGGCCCATCTTCGTTGTCGGCGGTGAGGCGCTCACGCAGGCGATTGCGCTCATCTTCGGTCATCGTGTGCCTCTCCTTGGCGAAACGTTGGAAGCCCGCAAAATAGCTTGGGGGGATAGCTATTTAGCATTTGCTGCAGTTCGGAGGGATCAGCACTGTATCCTGATCTTCATTTCTGTAACGGTTTCGGCCTGTCTTGCCTGGACCCCTCCGCGTTAAGGTTCGAACCCTTTCCAGCGGTCAATGGAGTGGCAGCTAATGCATCAAACTCTTGAGCAGGTTTTTGGTTATCGGCAGTTCCGGGTGGGACAAGAGGCCGCGATTGGTGCGGTGTTGGCCGGACGTTCAGCGGCGGCGATCTTCCCGACTGGCTCGGGCAAGTCTCTTTGCTATCAGCTTCCTGCGCTGTTGTTGCCGCATCTGACGTTGGTGGTCTCGCCGCTGCTGGCACTGATTCAGGACCAGTTAGCGTTTCTCCAGCGTCACGGCATTGCAGCGGCCAGCATCGACTCAGCACAAAATCGTGATGAGGTGGCGGACGTCATGTCGCGAGCCCGGTCCGGTGATTTGAAGATTTTGATGATTTCGGTGGAGCGTCTCAAGAATGAACGTTTCCGCCATTTCATTGCGCAGATTCCGGTCTCGTTGCTGGTGGTAGATGAAGCGCACTGCATCTCCGAGTGGGGGCACAATTTCCGCCCCGATTACCTGAAACTGCCGGACTACCAACGCGAGTTCAACATCCCGCAGGCTCTGCTGCTAACGGCCACCGCCACGCCGGATGTGATTGCAGACATGCAAAGCAAATTCGGCATCGAGCCTGACGATGTCGTCACCACCGGTTTTTATCGCTCCAACCTGAAGCTGCTTATCGAGCCCGTATCAGGTCATGACAAGCGCAAGCGTCTTGTGCAATGGCTGACCGAGCGGGCGAATCAACCGACCATTGTGTACGTGACGCTGCAAAAGACTGCTGAGTTTGTCGCTTTGCACCTCTCTGATCATGGCATTGCTGCTTACGCGTACCACGCGGGACTTGTTCACGATAAGCGGGAGTCGATTCAGCGCCAGTTCATGGACGGAAGGATTAATTGCATCGTCGCCACCATCGCCTTTGGCATGGGTATCGACAAGAGCGACATTCGTAATGTCGTCCACTTTGATTTGCCCAAGTCCATCGAAAATTACAGTCAGGAAATTGGCCGGGCCGGACGTGACGGCGCATCGTCCGAGTGTCTGGTATTGGCCAATCGTGACAGCGTCAACGTGCTGGAAAACTTCGTGTACGGCGACACACCTGAGCTTGAGGGCATACGGCGCGTACTTGAGGACGTGCTCAATGCGAGGGGCGATGGTCAGTGGGAGTTTCTGCTGACGCCGCTGTCGGACATGAGCAACATTCGCCAGCTGCCCCTCAAAACGCTGTTGGTACAGCTTGAGCTTCGCGGAATCATAGCCCCGCGCTATTCCTATTTTGCGGAGTATCGCTTCAAGTTCTTGCTAACCGCAGAGCAAATAGTTCAGCGTTTCGAAGGCGAGCGTCGGCAATTCGTGCAGGCGCTGATGGAGACATCGAGCAAGGCGCGCACTTGGGCAACCGTTAACTTTGATGCGATGTTTCAGCAGTACCGCGCTGATCGCGGGCGGGTTGTGACTGCGCTGGATTACTTCCAGGAGAAAGGCTGGATCGAGCTGGAAAGCAAGCAGATGACTGAGGTGTACAGCCTGCTTGATACAGACTTCGACCTTGACGGGCTGAGTGCGGAGCTGCACGCCCACTTTGCGCACCACGAACGGACTGAAGTGGCGCGGATTCACGCAATGCTGGATGTGTTCAGCAGCGAGCAATGCTTGAGCTTTCGACTGGCCCAGTACTTCGGCGATGAAAATGCGCCCGAGCATTGCGGACACTGTTCAGTATGCGAAGGGTGCGTGGCCCGGTTACCGGCGGCGCCAGCATTGGCGCCATTCGAGGCTCAAGATTTTCAGGGCCTGTGCGCCGAATTCATCGCAAGGCATTTAAGTGCGAAGGGCTTTGAACCCAGCGCTGAATGCCTGACCCGGTTTCTGTGCGGAATCAGTGTGCCTATGTTCACCAGGCTCAAGGCGCGGAGCATCACAGGGTTCGGGATGCTGGAGCATTATCCATACGCCTCAGTGCGCGAATGGGTCATAAGCCAGGTTTGATTCAGCTCGGTGTGGCTGCGACGTGATCATCGCAGCCACGCTCGGGCTCCTAACGTTATGAGTCGCTGTTCTCAGGTGCTGCGAATTGCTGCTTCGCTTCGATTGCAGCCGCATCAAGATCCAGGACGCCTTGGCCATACGCTTCCTCATTGGCAAACAGGCCATTGCGGTTTGCGGTTGTCAGCAGGATCGCGCGCAACTGCTGAGGGCTGGCCTGGGGATAAAGACTTTGCATCGCCGCCAGCGCCCCGCTGACCAACGCAGTGGCGGGAGAGGTGCCCGCAGTTTCAGTTAACGCTCCGTCTTTGCCGGTGGTCCACAGACCGCGGTCCTTGCCGCCATCTCCACCCGGAGCGGCAATGCACCACTTCGCGGCGATCGCGCAGTAGTTGGACTTATCGGTAACCAGCGTTCCCTGATTATTGAGCGCTACAACTGCCAGCCAGCCTTTTTCCAGTTCATTCACGGCAAAGGGCAGGCCGGGCTCAGCCAAAGGCTGTCGCTTGAGTTCGTTCCCGGTTGGAAATACAAAAACCGCACCGTTGCCGACCAAATCACGCGCCATCGCCAATGATTCGGGCATCACCTGGTTGTAACGCGCCTCGGTAATTTCTGTGGCTGGAATGGAGTTTGCCCAAGAGTTGCTGATGATTCGCGCTCCTGCGTCGAAGCTGAGCTTCCACGATTGAGCTATCTCGCTATCAAAGAAGAAGGGTTCGTCATTGTCCCCAAAGCGCATCGGGATAATTTTTGCGTCGTAGGCGACGCCGTGGATACCCTCATCATCCTTGTTAGCAGCGATGATGCCTGCCATTTCGGTCCCGTGGCCCTTTACATCGACTGTGCCGGGCACATTGCGCATGAAGTCATACCCCGGATCAGCGATGCGGCCGCGAAACTCCGGCAGGGCGGTATTCAGACCAGAGTCGATGACGGCGACGGTGACTCCCTGTCCCGTACCGCCCCGCGCGTAAAGCGTTGCGGCCTTGATGATGGCGAGGCCCTTTTGAGCTTCATACTCATCGGTTTCAAACCCGGCAATGTGCTGGCGGTCTTGAGAAGTGTCGTGCTGTTTCGCTGGTGTGATGCAGCCTGTCAGCAGCAGCGGAAGAATCAACGTGGTAACGCTTAAGCGGTGTTTCGTTTCGGGGGTTTTCAGCTTGATTTGGTACTGTGGAAATTTGTACATACGCAGCTCCATGATGTAAATCCACTACGCTTCCTGCGTAATGGTCGTCGGCTGTCAGTATTGTGGCTTTCTCAGGGTTTCGGGCCATAGATATGTATCGTTTTATCTGCGCAAGTGACGCCCTGTAATTTCAATCCATTGCGCAGTAGCGATCCTCCATCCGCATTTACAAGGTTTGTGATCAATGACTACAACGCAGCGCGCCGACTACAAACACTTTCAGCCCATCACCACTCGTTGGCACGACAACGATATCTACGGCCACGTGAACAACGTGACTTATTACAGCTTCTTCGATAGCGCGGTGAATACCTACCTCATCGAGCGCGGCGCTCTGGATATTCACGATGGTGCGGTGGTGGGGTTTGTCGTCAGTTCGTCGTGCGATTACTTCGCCTCGATTGCCTATCCCGACCTGATCGAAATCGGTCTGCGGGTGGCCAAACTGGGCAATAGCTCAGTTCAATATGAGTTGGCGGTGTTCAAATCGGGAGAGGAGGAGGCCTGTGCAGCGGGGCGATTCGTGCATGTGTTCGTGGACCGGGGCTCGAATCAGCCAGTGCCGATTCCGGACGAGCTGAGAAGGGCGATGGCGTTGTTGCAGGTCTGAAAACAACACTGGCCGCTTTTCAGGCCGCCAGTGTGTGAAGCTTCAATCATGAGCTTGGCGGATTAACGATGACGCCAATGGCGTTGGTTTTTACGATGACCGTAGGCGTGGCCGCGTGGGCCATGGCCGTTACGATAATCGCGACGGTCGCCACGATAGCTGCGATCGTCATCGCGACGGCTTTCGTTGCCCATGTAGTTACCCAGCGCGCCACCTGCGCCACCGCCGGCTGCGGCGCCAATCAGGCTGCCGGTGCTGCCGCCGACGCTGCGGCCGATCACGTTACCGCCCGCTGCGCCCAAGCCGCCGCCAAGCGCTGCTTCAGTGCGGTTGCGACGATTGGCGCCTACCGCACCACCTGCCGCACCACCCAGGCCGGCACCAATGGCCGAACCTGTGCTGCCGCCAATCTGTTGGCCGACAACTGAACCGAGTACCCCACCCAATGCTCCGCCCACACCGGCAGTCACATTGTCGCCAGCTGAAGCGAAACCAGTGGCCAGAGTGAGTGACAACAACAGAATCGAGGAATACTTCATGTATGGACTCTCGTAGGGATGACGGCGCGATCCTGCAATCATGTAGGAAATGTCACAATCGAAATCCGACGAATAACACGACTTGTATACAAAACGCTAAGTTATTGTTTTGGTTAAGGAACTAAAGCCGGAATCGACAGTCCTAGATTACTTCAGACAGGCCCGAATCACGCGATTCGGGCCTTTTTTTGTGCGGAGATTCTGTAGGAGCGAATTTATTCGCGAGGCTTTGTCCGGCTTACAGGATTTATCGAACGATCCTACGTCTCGCGAATGAGTTCGCTCCTACAGAGAGAGTTATTCGCAAAACAAATCAAACGATCCGCGCCACCTCAACATGCCGCTCCAGCTTGATTGCGACGAACTTCGATGTCGGCGTGCTGCTGCCTTCACCGACGCTTTCCAGCGGGACCAGAGGGTTCACCTCTGGGTAATACGCCGCAGCCTGCCCGGCAGGGATGTCGAACGCAAGCAACGTGAAGCCCTTCACGCGGCGCACGATGTCATCGCCCCAGATCGACACGATATCGGCCTTCTGGCCTGGCACGAAGCCCAGGCGCACGATGTCAGCCTCATTCATGAACATTACGTCACGTTGACCTTTAACGCCGCGATAACGATCGTCCAGGCCATAAATGGTGGTGTTGTACTGATCGTGGGAGCGCATCGATTGCATGATCAGATCCGGAATAATCCCCGTGGCGCGAACGCCTTCATGCACCAGATCCACCGGGAGCATGTTCGGCTTGAAGTTGGCGCGGGCACTTGGCGTGTTCCAGCGACGCGCACCCGCCGAGTTGCCCAGATAGAAGCCACCCGGATGTTTGATCTTCTCGTTGAAGTCTTTGAAGCCTGGGATCGTGTCAGCGATCAGGTCGCGAATGCGGCTGTAATCTTCCACCAGCCACAGCCAGTCCACCGGCTGCTTGCCCAGCGTTGCGTTAGCGATGCCGGCGAGGATCGCAGGTTCGGACCGCATCTGACGCGACAGCGGTTTTAGCTGACCGTTGGAGGCATGAACCATGCTGAATGAGTCCTCTACGGTCACTGCCTGCGGACCGTCGGCCTGAATGTCGATATCCGTACGACCAAAGCACGGCAGGATCAGCGCGTCTTTGCCATGCATCAGGTGGCTGCGGTTGAGCTTGGTGCTGATCTGCACCGTCAGGTCGCAGTTGCGCAGCGCCTCGGCAGTACGCGGGCTGTCCGGCGTGGCTTGGGCAAAGTTACCGCCCAGGCCGATGAAGACTTTCGAGCGACCTTCGAGCATCGCGTGAATGGCTTCGACCACGTTATGGCCATTGGTGCGAGGCACTTTGAACTGGAAGCGTTTTTCCAAAGCGTCGAGGAAGAACACTGGCGGGCGCTCGTTGATGCCCATGGTGCGATCACCCTGCACGTTGCTGTGCCCACGTACCGGGCAAAGGCCTGCGCCGGGGCGGCCGATATTGCCGCGCAGCAGCATCAGATTGGCGACTTCCTGGATAGTCGGCACCGAGTGGCGATGCTGGGTAATCCCCATCGCCCAGCACATGATCACGTTTTTGCCTTTGGCGTACATGCGCGCGGCGCGCTCGATGTCTTCCAGCGGCAAGCCAGACTGCTCGATGATCGCTTCCCATGTGGTGTCGTCGATCTTCGCCAGGTAATCGAGTACGCCCTGGGTGTGCTCGTTGAGGAAGTCGTGGTCGAACACCGATGGCGCGTTGGTTGCCTGAGCTTCGCGCTCCCATTGCAGCAGAAACTTGGCCATACCGCGCAACAAGGCCATGTCGCCACCCAATGCTGGGCGGAAGTAGGCGGTGTTGGTCGGTTCGGAGCCATTGCTTAGCATTTCAAGCGGGTGTTGCGGGTGCTGGAAGCGTTCCAGACCGCGCTCTTTAAGCGGGTTGACGCAAACCACTTGCGCGCCGCGCTGCACTGCTTCACGCAGCGGTTCAAGCATGCGCGGGTGATTGGTGCCAGGGTTCTGGCCCAACACGAAGATGGCGTCGGCGTGTTCGAAGTCGTCGAACGTTACGGTGCCTTTGCCCACACCGACGCTTTGCGACAGCGCCACGCCGCTGGCTTCATGGCACATGTTCGAGCAGTCGGGGAAGTTGTTGGTACCAAAGGCGCGAACGAACAGCTGATACAAATAAGCCGCTTCGTTGCTGGCCCGGCCCGACGTATAGAACTCAGCCATGTCAGGGCTTGGCAGGTTGTTCAGGTGTTTGGCAATCAGGGCGAACGCGTCGTCCCAGCTGATCGGTTTGTATCGATCGGTCTGGGCGTCGTAAGTCATCGGCTCGGTCAGACGGCCCTGATATTCCAGCCAATAGTCACTTTGCTCCAGCAAAGCGCTGACGCTGTAACGGCTGAAAAATGACGGATCAACACGGCGCTTGGTGGCTTCCCAGTTGACCGCTTTGGCGCCGTTTTCGCAGAACTTGACCATGCCGCTTTCCGGCGAATCGCCCCACGCGCAACCAGGGCAGTCGAAGCCGCCGTTTTGGTTGGTCTTGAGCATCATGCGCAGGTTTTTCAGCGCGTTGTCGCTGGTCAGCCACGCCTGCGTCACGCTGATCAGTGCGCCCCATCCACCGGCCGGACCTTTGTACGGCTTGTAACGCGGAACAGGGGTTTTGTCGGCTTGTTTATGCATGCTCAAGCTGGATTCTCCATCGCAGGGCTGTAAACCCGCGGCGCACTTTTCTGCGGCAGGTGGATTAAATTGAGGTTGTGTCGACGCGCCCATTGCAGCGCCAGGCCCGTGGGCGAGGACAGGCTGACCAAGGTTTGAATGCCTGCACGCAGGACTTTTTGAATCAGTTCGAGACTGCAACGACTGGTGACGATAGCCAGGCCGCCCGCGGTGGGGATGTTCTGGCGAATCAGCGCACCGATCAGTTTGTCGAGCGCGTTATGACGGCCAATATCTTCGCGGCCCATCAACAGTTCGCCTTTATCGTTCATGAACACTGCAGCATGCACGGCGCCGCAATGCTGGCCCAACGGCTGGAATTCACTGATGCGCTGGCGCAGGCCTTCCAGCCATTGAGCAGGGGGCAGCGGGGCGCCGGGCAATACGTTCAGCTCAGGCAGCGCTTGCTCGACGGCTTCGACCCCGCACAGGCCGCAGCCGCTGGTGCCGGCCATTTGTCGGCGTTGAGTTTTGAGATTCCAGAAGGCGCGACTGGCAATCTCGACTTCTGCGGTCAGCGCCGAGCCACAGCCGCCGAGCTTGATGTCGTAGATATCACTGGGCGAAGCGATGAGTCCGCTGCCCAGGCTGAAGCCAACAATGAAGTCTTCAAGATCTGCCGGAGTGACCAGCATTACGGCCTGACTGATGTCGTTATAGGCAATAGCGAGTGCTGATTCTTCGGCCAAGTCTGCTGGCTCGACGGCGTCACGCGCGAGATTTGTGTAGCTATAGGGCTGGCTTGCGACGGGCGCGGGCAGGTTTTTTGCGGGCGCCGTGCTGTCCGTGTGCTTGGCGTGCATGGGCAGTACCGGCAGAGTTGTCAGGCCTTTAGCCTAGGCCTCTTCCCCAATGGCGTCTAATTGCTAGTACTGATGTGCCGATAGATGACGTCGATCAAGATGGCTCGATCATTTTCTGGTATAGCGCAAAGCACGCCTCAGCCAGTGCCGAGCGTGGTGCAGCGCGGCGCATGATCAGTCCAAGGCGCGCTAATGTCTGCGCCTCTGCAATAGGCTGTAGTCGCAAATGCTCAGTGAGCGATTCCAGGCCGCCATCCAGCGGCATGATCGCGCAACAAAATCCGCCGTGAACTGCCTGCATCAGTTGGTGCACGGCATCGGTCTGGATCAGCGGCTGGGGTTGCAGGCCGCGACTGTGAAAATTGTGGTCGATGGATTGACGAAAATGCATGCCGCTGTTGAGCATGCCCAGCGGCAGTTCGATCAGGCTCTCCCAGCTTATAGGGGCTTCGCCGAAGCTGAAATGACGCTGGTCGTACATCAGGCCCATGCGTGTTTCGGCCAGTTCCAGGGAGTCAAAACGGTCATTGTCCAGACGCTCCAGGTAGGAAACGCCCAGATCCAGCCGATTGCTCGCCAACTGATCGAGAATCTGCTCGGAGCTCAAAGACGACAGCTCGAAGCGCATGTTGGGATGAACGGCATGCAATCGTTGAAGCAGCGGCAAGGGATCGAAGCTCGACAACGGCACCACGCCCAAGCGCAATGTGCCGACCAGATGGCCCCGACATGCGGCGGCTTCAGCCAGCAAACCGTCATAGGCCGCCAGTACGGTCCGCGCCCAGGCCAGCACGCGTTCGCCAGGGGCGGTGAAGCTCTCAAAGCGCTGCCCGCGATTGACCAACGGCAAATCCAGCTCTTCTTCGAGGCTGCGCAAGCGCATGGAAAGCGTCGGCTGGGTGATGTGACATCGCGCTGCGGCTTGCCCGAAATGACGGGTCTCATCGAGGGCAATCAGGAATTTCAGCTGTTTGATGTCCATCGTCACTCCACTTGGTGCAAGGCAGGCGCCGCGATTCTAGCGCGACCGGATGTCGCATGGCTTGAAACCTTGCGCAGGGGTCATTGGTCGGAAGTGCTGTTCGGGCAAGGTCAGCGGACTAAGGTTGTTGCTTGGGACATAAAAACCACAACGGAGAAACGACATGAGTCTGTTTAGTTTTGTGAAAGAAGCCGGTGAAAAACTCATCGACCTTCTGACGCCTGGCAATGCCAATGCTGAAGAATCCCTGAAGAAGCACATTTCAGATGTGGGATTGGGCAATCCTAACGTCCAGGCAACCGTCGACGGTGACAAGATCACCTTGACCGGTGAAGTTGCCAGCCAGGAAGAAAAGGAAAAGATCGTGCTCGCAGCGGGCAATATCGCGGGCGTGGGCAGTGTGGATGATCAGCTTACTATTGCCGCGGGCGCGCCTGCTGCGGTGGCTGCCAAGTTCGTCACCGTCGAGAAAGGCGACACGCTGAGCGCTATTTCCAAGCGTGTTTATGGCGATGCCAACAAGTATCAAAAAATCTTCGACGCTAATAAACCGATGCTCAAGGACGTGGACAAGATCTACCCGGGTCAGGTTTTGCGTATACCGGAATAGGAACTCGATCTTCTGTGGGAGCGAATTTATTCGCGAGATTTGGCAGGCGACAGATGTATTTCTGATACGCCGACGCCTCGCGAATGAATTCGCTCCTACAGGAATCAGATTCCAGTGCTGACCCCCCCAATTCAAAGCCCTGCTATCAACTCCCGATAATCCGTCACCGCTTCAAACTCCTCAGTGTTCTTGGGCCCTTTGCGGCTGTCCGGCTCGCTCACCGCTAATAGATGCCTGACGCCATAACGTCCCGCGCTGCGCAGGATCGGCAGGGTGTCGTCGATGAACAGGCTGCGTGCCGGGTCGAAATCGATTTCAGCGTGCAATGCATCCCAGAATTGCGGGTTTTCCTTTGGGAAACCGTAGTCGTGAGAGCTGATCAGGCGCTCGAAGTAGGGCGCAAGTTCGATCCGCTCCATCTTCAGCGACAGCGAATCGCGATGGGCATTGGTGATCATGATCACGCGCTTGCCTGCATGTTGCAGCGCGGCAAGAAAGGTTTCGGCATCAGGGCGCAGGGCAATCAAATGAGCAATCTCAACTTTCAGCTCACGCACTGAAAGCTTAAGTTCGCTGCTCCAAAAGTCAGTGCAGTACCAGTTCAGCGTGCCAGCGTTTTTCTCGAACAGCGGCAGCAACTCCATTTCGGCCATGGCCCGGCTGACCCCGTGCAGTTCGGCGTAGCGCTGGGGCAAATGCTCAAGCCAGAAGTGATTATCGAAGTGCAGGTCGAGCAGCGTGCCGTCCATGTCCAGCAGAACGGTGTCGATGTCGCGCCAGGGTAAAGAGGGCATGTAAATCTCTCGGCGGTGAAGAAGTACGTCGGCAGATCCGACAAAGACATTCCCAAAAGCCACGGTATAGTACTCCGTCCACGCCAAGGAGCTTGTCATGCGCCAGAAACCCACCGTATTAGCCCGCGAAATCGTCGCCAGCAGCCGCCTGTTCCGTGTTGAAGAAGTGCAGTTGCGCTTTTCCAATGGCGTTGAACGCGTCTATGAACGTTTGGTCGGGCGTGGCAACGGTTACGGCGCAGTGATGATCGTGGCGATGCTCGATGAAGAGCATGCCGTGTTGATTGAAGAGTATTGCGGCGGCACCGACGAATATGAACTGTCCCTGCCCAAAGGTCTGATCGAGCCGGGCGAAGACATTTTGGCGGCGGCTAACCGAGAGCTTAAAGAGGAAGCAGGCTTTGGCGCGCATCAGCTTGAACTGCTCACTGAGCTGTCTTTGTCTCCGGGCTACATGAGTCAGAAAATCCAGGTGGTGCTGGCCACCGATCTGTATCCAGAAACACTGCCGGGCGATGAGCCCGAGCCGATGCGTGTGGACAAAGTGAATCTGCGCGAGCTGTCGAGCCTGATCGAGCATCCTCAGTTTTCGGAAGGTCGGGCTTTGGCGGCGTTGTATCTCGTACGCGACCTGCTGACCCAGCGTGGGATATTCCAGCCATGACCAATGCGTTCGCGCACTTGCCGCATCCGTTGTTGGCTCCGGTTGTCGATCTTTGCCGCCGGGCGGGCGAAGCCACGCTGCCGTTCTGGCGTAATGGCGTTGAAGTCACCGCCAAGTCCGACAATTCCCCCGTCACGGCGGCAGATCTGGCCGCGCATCATGTGTTGATCGACGGCCTGAAAGCGCTGGCGCCGGACATTCACATTCTCTCCGAAGAAGACGCCGACATCCCCTTGAGCGAACGCTCGAGTTGGGATCGTTGGTGGTTGGTAGATCCGCTGGACGGCACCAAGGAGTTCATCGCTGGCAGCGAAGAGTTCACCGTCAACGTGGCGCTGATCGAGAAAGGTCGGGTGGTGTTCGGCGTAGTGTCGATGCCGACCAATGATCGCTGTTATTTCGGCGGACAAGGACTCGGCGCCTGGCGCAGTGAAGCTCCCGGGCAGCTGGCGCCCATTGGCGTGCGCAACGAACCTGCTGCGGGCGAGACGTTTACCGTAGTTGCCAGCCGCCGTCATTCCAGCCCTGAGCAGGAGAAGCTGCTGGCCGGGTTGTCTTCGGCGGTCGGGCAATTGCAACTGACCAACATCGGTAGCTCGCTGAAGTTTTGCCTGTTGGCCGAAGGCGCCGCCGATTGTTACCCGCGTCTGGCGCCTACGTCGCAGTGGGACACGGCGGCCGCTCAAGGTGTGCTGGAAGGCGCGGGCGGCGTGGTGCTGGATCTGAGCGGAAACGTGTTTGCCTATCCGGCGCGCGAGTCGTTGCTCAACGGCTTTTTCCTGGCCCTGCCTGCCAAAGCCCCGTGGCGTAATGCCCTGCTGGCGTTAGCTAAGACGTAGATCCTGTAAGTGCGAACTTGTTCGCGAGGCGCCCCGGCTGATGCACCACGTAAGCCTCATCGCCAACAAGTTGGCTCCTACAGGAAAGATGCGATTTTACCGATGAAGCACAAACTGCCCGCTGAACGTAACGGCTGACTCATCTGAGTCCTGCGCCACGATCCGCGTATCCAGTGCCAGACGCGCCCGTCCCCGTCGCTCGTACATCTTCAAAAACCGATCCCATGTCGCCTCATCCGGCGCATCGCAGATCGCCACGGCATCTGTTTTTACCGGCAACGGATAGCTGATCTGTCCTTCCTGAATCACGATATGACCGTCGTCGATGCCGGCCTCCTTGAGCCGCACATGCAGCCAGCCCCAGCCCGCCAGTACTGCGCCGCAATACAGACTGCCGCCGAACAGCGTGCTTTTGTGGTTCACATTCGGCGCAAGTGGCAGGTGCAGACGCAACGTCTGGTCATGCCAGCTCAGTACTTTCACTCCCATGTCGCGGGTCAGCGGAATGTCGCGATGCAGCACCGCTTCCAGCGCTTCGGCCTGGGCGAAATCGCCGTCACCTTCAGAAGGATTCACCCCATCACTCGCCGTCATCGTGACCCCCTCCGCTGAAGGTCAGCCCGTGTTTGCGCAGTTTGTCGTGCAGGGTTTTGCGCGGTAGCCCAAGTGATTCGGCCAGGCTGCGCACCGAACTGTGGGGGCGCGATAATTCGGCCGCGATCAGTGAACGTTCAAAACTTTCCACCTGCTCGCTCAGCCCCCCACCAGTGCTTGGCAGATCCGGTTGCTGGTTGCCTTCGAGTTCCAGCTCCAGACCGAGGGCGAAACGCTCGGCTGCGTTTTGCAGCTCTCGCACGTTGCCGGGCCACGTGTGACGCAGCAATAGCGCGCGATGGCCCGGCTGCAGCTCGTGGCGCGGCAATCCATGACGCAAACTAGCGGCATCGGCGAAGTGCTGGAAGAGCACCAGCGGATCTTCGCCACGCTCGCGCAAGGGCGGAATACGCAGCGGTGCAACGTTGAGCCGGTAATACAGGTCGGCACGGAAACGGCCTTGGTCTGCGGCGTGACGGAGGTCTTCCTTGGTGGCGGCAATAACTCGGATATCCAGCGCAATCTGCTGGTTGCCGCCCAGTCGTTCCACCACCCGCTCTTGCAACAGGCGCAGCAGCTTGACCTGCACGTCCATGCTCATGCTTTCGATTTCGTCGAGAAACAGCGTGCCGCCGTTGGCGAATTCGAACTTGCCGATCCGCCGTTTTTGCGCACCGGTAAACGCTCCGGGCTCATGGCCGAACAGCTCGCTTTCCACTACTGATTCGGCTAGGGCACCAGCGTTGATGGCTACAAACGGCCCGTTTCGGCGGTTGGACAAATCATGTAGCGCCCTTGCGACCACTTCCTTGCCAGCCCCGGTTTCGCCAAGTATCAGTACGTCGGCTTTGGTCGCGGCGAGCGCGCCGATCTGGTCGCGCAGGCGTTGAATCGGCGCTGAAAACCCGACTAGCCGATTGCTCAACTGCTGGCGGTCACTGAGTGCCAGCCGCAAGCTGCGGTTGTCCAGTACCAGACGACGCAAGGCGAGGGCGCGACGTACGCTGTCAAGCAATGCGTCGCTGGCAAACGGCTTTTCGAGAAAGTCATACGCACCAGCGCGCATGGCTTGAACGGCGAGCGGGACATCGCCATGGCCGGTGATCAGCAGGACCGGCAAATCGGGATCCTGCGCGTGTAGTTGTTTGAGCAGTTCCAGACCATCAATGCCCGGCATCCGGATATCGCTGACGATAACGCCGGGCCAGTCGCGCTCGATGCGTGCGGGCAAACCCTGGGCATCGCTCAGGGGCAGGATTTTCAATCCGGCAAGATCCAGCGTCTGGCTCAGCGCCTGGCGCAGATGCGGGTCGTCGTCGATCAGCACAACCTGAATCCGGCTGTCGATGGCGGTGTCCGTACTCATGCAGATAAGTCCTCTGACGGTTGTAGGTTGACGCCCGAAGCACCGGCGCGCATGCGCAGCGTCAGCAATGCGCCGCCGTCTGGATGATTGGCGAACAGCAACTCGCCGCCCAGCGCGCGCATCAGCGTATCGCAGATCGCAAGCCCCAGGCCAAGGCCCTGAGTGCGGGTCTTGGTGGTGAAAAATGGCTCGCGGGCGCGCTCCAGTGCTTCTTTGGAAAACCCAGGGCCATTGTCGCGAATGTACAGATTGATGCCATCTTCGATGCGCTCGGCACTGATCCACAGCTTGCGCGGTGGGCCTTTTTCGGTGAGCGCATCCAGCGCGTTTGCCAGCAGATTGCCGAGCACTTGTCGCAGCCGGGTTTCCCCTGCCTGCACCCATAAGGTGGCGGCGGGCAGGTCGCGGATCAGCTCGACTTCCATACCCCGGCGACGCTTGGCCAGCAGCGCCAGTGCATCGTCCAGCGCCGGTTGCAGGGCCACGCTTTCCGGCGCATGACGGTCGCGGCGGGCGAAGGCGCGCAGGTGGGCAATGATTGAAGCCATGCGCCCGGTCAGCTCGCTGATCAGCTTGAGGTTGCCGCGTGCGTCTTCGGTGCGCTCGTGATCGAGCAGTACTTCAGCGTTCTCGGCGTAGCTGCGAATCGCCGCCAGCGGTTGATTGAGTTCGTGGCTGATGCTGGCCGACATGGTGCCCAGCGCCGACAACTTGCTGGCCTGCACCAGCTCATCCTGCGCCCTGAACAACTCCTGTTGTGCGTGCTCTCGCTCCAGCACTTCCTGACGCAGCCGACCGTTGGCGCCTTCCAGGTCACTGGTGCGCTCGATCACACGAATTTCCAGCTCGCGCCGGGCCTTGGCCTCGAAGGCGATGCGGTCCAGATAGTGACGCCGCCGCTGCATCATGATGCCCAGTAACAGCATCAACACCAGCAATGTCGCGCCACCCACGGCGACCACGGTGCGCACTGGCCGTGAGACCAACATTCGAGGTGCCAGGATATTCACGCTCCAGCCGGTTTCACCGATTTGCTGGGTCTGAGTCAGCCAGCTCTGTTCGTCGAGCAGAAGTGGGCGTGGATCGCGGGTGGGGTAGGGCTGATTGGCGACGATGGCCTGCTTTTCCTCGTCGCTCAAGGGCCGTGTGGCGCGGAATCGCCAGTTGGGGTTGGAGGTCAGGATGACGACGCCGTTATGGTCGGTGACCAGCAATTGCTCGGGGGTTTTGCCCCACAGCGTTTCGGTATGGTCCAGATCGACCTTGACCACCAGCGCGCCGAGCACGTTGTCGCCATCGCGCACTGCAGCGCCGAAAAAGTAGCCGCGCTTGGCGGACGTGGTCCCCAGCCCGAAGAAGCGCCCGAGGCGCCCGGCCATGGCATCGCTGAAGTAGGGGCGGAAGGCAAAATTGCGTCCGACGAAGCTGTCGCGCTTGTCCCAGTTGGAGGCCGCGAGCGTGTCGCCGTTGGGGGCCATCAGGTACATGACTTCGGCGCCGGTTTGCTGCGCTGTCGTCATCAGCAGCCGGTTGGCAGCGTCTTGTGCCTGTTTGTCTTGTGGATTGGCGAGGGCGGCGCGCAGGGCGGGGATGTCACCGAGGATCTGCGGCATGACCTCGTAACGATGCAGGGTGCCCAGCAGGTTGGCGACGTAGAGGTCCAGGGTCTGACGATTCTGGCTCAGCAGCTCGTTGCGGTAGTAGCGCTCGGCGAGGTGTTCCAGCGGCCACAGCAGCGGCGCGAGAATCAGCGCCAGCAAGGCGAGACTGCGCCAGCGAGGGCGGCGTGGGAGGGTTGCGGTGTTCATCGTTGCGCGTACGCCGATTGATTCGTCGGTGTCTGCACCTACGTCTTCGCGGACAGGTCCGCTCCCACAGAATTTACGCAATCAATGTGGGAGCGGACCAGTCCACGAACGAGCGCGAAGCGGTCGCAAACAGGTGGGCCCTTTGTCGTCGGGCAGTCACCGCATTATGCCTACCGCTGCTGCGCTAAGCACTCCAGCAATGCGTCGTGCCAGTCCGGCTGGCTGACGCCCCATTCGCGCTGCAGCAGGCTGCAATCCAGCCGGGAGTTGAGCGGGCGCGCCGCAGGGGTTGGGAACGCACTGGACGGAATCGGCTCAAGCGTCGCGCAGGGTTTGCCCTGTTCGATCAACTGTTGACCAATCGCCTGCGCGAAGCCGAACCAGGAAGTCTCACCGCTGGCAGTCAAGTGATAAACACCCCAGGCGCCAGCATCACCGTTTTGCCAGCGCTCGATCAATTGCCGAGTGCTCTGGGCAATGGTGCCGGCCCAGGTCGGTGCGCCAATCTGGTCAGCCACAATCGTGAGTTTTTCGCGTTCCTGCAGCAGGCGCTGCATGGTCAGCAAAAAGTTACGACCCACTAGCGAATACACCCAACTGGTGCGCAGGATCAGGTGCTGCCCGCCGACGGCTGCAATGGCCTGCTCGCCTGCAAGCTTGCTGCTGCCATAAACACCGAGCGGATTGGTCGCGTCCGACTCGATCCACGGCCCGTTCTTGCTGCCGTCGAACACGTAGTCAGTGGAATAATGAATCAGCGGAATACCCAGCGCGGCGGCTTCTTCGGCCAGCACGCCTGGGGCGATACCGTTGATGGCCAGCGCCAGTTCCGGTTCACTTTCGGCCTGATCCACAGCCGTGTGCGCCGCCGGGTTAATAATCAGGTCCGGCTTGATGTCTCGCACTTTGGCGCGAAGCGACTCCGGCTGGCTAAGGTCGAACTGGTCGCGGCCCAGCACGATCAGTTCGCCCATGCCCTTCGAGCTCTGCTGCAACGCCTGAGACACCTGGCCGTGCTGGCCGCTGATCAGGATGCGCAGCGGTTTTGCCTGCGCGCTCATGGAAACACGTCCGCGTCTTTGAAACGCTTGCCGTCCTGATCCTTGGCGGACAGTTTGGGCGCTTCACTCAACCCCCAATCGATCGCCAGATCCTCGTCATCCCAACGGATGCAGCGCTCGGCGGAAGGCGTGTAGTAATCGGTGGTCTTGTACAGGAATTCAGCGTGCTCGCTCAAAACAACAAAACCGTGTGCAAAGCCAGGCGGCACCCACAACTGCCGAGCATTTTGCGCCGACAGATGCACGCCGACCCAGCGGCCGAACGTCGGTGAGCTGCGACGAATGTCGACCGCCACGTCGAACACCTCGCCCACGGTGACGCGTACCAGTTTGCCCTGCGCGTGCTCGACCTGATAATGCAGGCCGCGCAGCACGCCTTGTTGCGAGCGTGAGTGGTTGTCCTGGACGAACTGCGCAGTCACGCCGGTTGCCTCGGCGAAGGCTTTGGCGTTGAAGCTTTCATAGAAGAAACCACGCTCATCACCGAACACTTTCGGCTCGATGATGAGGACTTCAGGCACTTCGCAAGCGGTGACTTTCACTGACTTTCCCCTGCCACTTTGAACAGATACTGACCGTAGCCGGTTTTGCCGAAGTAATCGGCGCGGCTGAGCAGATAGTCCTTGTCGATCCAGCCGTTTTGAAAGGCGATCTCTTCAAGGCACGCCACTTTCAAGCCTTGGCGATGCTCGATGGTCTGCACGTACTGCGACGCTTCCAGCAGGCTGTCATGGGTGCCGGTGTCAAGCCAGGCAAAGCCACGACCGAAGCGCTCGACACGCAGATCACCGCGTTGCAGGTAAGCATTGTTGACGTCGGTGATCTCCAGTTCGCCTCGAGGCGACGGCTTGACGTTTTTGGCGATCTGCACGACTTCGTTGTCGTAGAAATACAGCCCGGTCACGGCGTAGCTGGATTTCGGTGCCTTGGGCTTCTCTTCGATGGACAGCGCTTGCCCGCTCTCGTCGAAATCCACCACGCCGAAGCGTTCCGGGTCTTTGACCCAGTAGCCGAATACCGTGGCGCCGGATTTCTGATCGTTGGCGCGCTTGAGCTGATCGCTGAAATGCTGGCCGTGGAAGATGTTGTCACCCAGGATCAGGCATACCGAATCATCGCCGATGAACTCTTCACCGATCAAAAACGCCTGCGCCAGGCCATCTGGCTTAGGTTGTTCGGCGTAGTGGAAGTTGACGCCGAACTGGCTGCCGTCGCCCAGCAAAGCGCGATATTGCGGCAGGTCCAGCGGAGTGGAAATCACCAGGATTTCCTTGATTCCCGCCAGCATCAGCACCGAGATCGGGTAGTAGATCATCGGCTTGTCGTAGATCGGCAGCAGTTGCTTGGAAACCCCAAGAGTAATGGGGTGCAGGCGCGTGCCCGAGCCGCCTGCCAGTACGATTCCTTTGGTCATGCGATCAAGTCCTTAAGTGAGGTGCCCAGGCGTTCGCCCTGATAACTGCCGTCTTGTACGTTGCGGCACCACTCGAGATTGTCGAGGTACCACTGCACGGTTTTGCGCAGGCCTGATTCGAAGGTTTCTTCCGGCGTCCAGCCCAGGTCGTGTTCGATCTTGCGGGCGTCGATCGCATAGCGCATGTCGTGGCCAGGGCGATCGGTGACGTAGGTGATCAGGTCGGCGTAGTTGTCGACGCCTTTGCGTTGCTCCGGCGCGAGCTCTTCAAGCAGCGCGCAGATGCCTTTCACCACGTCGATGTTTTTCTGCTCGTTGTGGCCGCCAATGTTGTAGGTCTCGCCAACAACGCCTTTGGTGACCACTTCGAGCAACGCCCGGGCGTGGTCTTCAACGAACAGCCAGTCGCGCACTTGCAGACCGTTGCCATACACAGGCAGTTTTTTACCGGCAAGAGCGTTAAGGATCACCAGCGGGATCAGCTTCTCGGGGAAGTGGAACGGGCCGTAGTTGTTCGAGCAGTTGGTCACGACCACCGGCAGTCCGTAGGTGCGATGCCAGGCGCGGACCAAATGGTCGGACGCAGCCTTGCTCGCGGAGTAAGGCGAGCTGGGCGCGTAAGGCGTGGTTTCAGTGAACAGATCGTCTACGCCATGCAGATCGCCGTACACCTCGTCCGTGGAAATATGGTGGAACCGGAACGAGGCCTGCTCGGCTTCAGGCAGGCTCGACCAATAGCTGCGCGTGGCTTCCAGCAAACTGTAAGTGCCGACGATGTTGGTCTGAATGAATTCAGATGGGCCATCGATTGAGCGGTCAACGTGGGACTCAGCGGCCAGATGCATGATCGCCTGGGGCTGGAACCGTGCAAGCACTTTGCTGACGGCATCTTGATCGACGATGTCCGCTTGCACAAACTCGTAACGGGTGCTGGTTACGATGCTTTGCAGCGATTCCAGGTTGCCCGCGTAAGTCAGCTTGTCGAAGTTCAGTACATCGTGATCAGTGTTGTTAATGAGATGGCGGATCAGCGCTGAGCCAATAAATCCCGCACCGCCGGTGACAAGTATTCGCATGGGTGGACCTTCTTCCCTGGATAGACGTAAAGATAATGAAGCACAGCTTGTGGGGCGACGCGACCTTGCGCAAGGCAGAACTGGCCTGCGGGCCATGAAATTAATTGATTGCGGGTCAACAAGAGCGCCATAAAACCGCCGCAAGTGTTTCACGCGGCTAACGGCTACGCTAAATACTGTCTCCAAAAGCTGATTCTGAAACCGCAAAGTCCCGTATTTGCCTGATGCTCTGGCAACGGGAGAAAAGATCCGTTCATCGCCGCCAATGAGAAATATGTATGCCACTCGATACCCTGATCCGTCGATCCAGTCTGCCGTGTCCCGTCATCAGCATCGGGCAGGCCGCCGAGTGGCTGGCGACCTACTACGGCCTGACGGGCAGGCTCAAGGAGTTGGGCAGTCATCAGGATCGTAACTTTCTGGTCGAGAGCGAAGACGCTTCGGGTGATAAACGGCGCTACGTTTTGAAAATATGTCACGGCGCGTATTCGATCGACGAACTCGCCGCCCAGCATGCAGCGCTGCGACATCTGGCTCAGGCTTCACAGGTCAGAGTGCCTGCGGTCATCGCAGCCAAAAACGGCGAAGACCTGCTGACACTTCAGGCGCAGGGCGACGCTGTGCACGTTCGATTGCTGGAGTTCATCGACGGCCAGTCCATTGCTCATGTCGCTCATCTCAGCCGCGATGTCGTAGTGGCGCTGGCCGAGTTGTGCGCCGAGGTCGATGTCGCGCTGGCAGGTTTTGAGCACCCGGGCCTTGATCGCATCCTGCAATGGGACCCGCGTCACGCCAGTGCATTGATCAAACATCTGTTGCCAGTCATCGAGAATGCAGACGAGCGCGCGTGCATTAGCGACGCCGCCGAACAGGCGCATGCCCGTTTGCTGCCTTTGATCGGAGCGCTGCCCGTGCAGGCGATCCATCTGGACATCACCGAATACAACGTCGTGTGGGCCAGAGATGCCCATCGCCAGTGGCAGCTTCAGGGGCTGATCGATTTCGGCGATCTGGTCAAAACCTGGCGCATCGCTGACCTGTCCGTCACGTGCGCCGCGTTGTTGCATCACGCCGATGGCGATCCTCTTTATTTGCTGCCAGCGATTCGCGCCTATCACGCCATCAATCCGCTGCAACGCGAAGAATGTCAGGCGTTATGGCCGTTGATCGTGGCCCGCTCGGCCGTGTTGGTTTTGAGCAGCGAGCAGCAGGCCAGCATCGAGCCCGACAATGCTTACATCCAGGAGAACCTGGCCAGTGAGTGGAATATTTTCGACGTCGCGACATCTGTGCCAATGCCATTGATGGAGGCAGCGATTCTGCAGGCGGTGGGTTTGCTGGAGTCGGCGGATAGCTTTCCTGTCAGTTCGCCTTTGCTGCCGACGTTGAGCGAACAGACATTTACAGTGGTGGATCTGGGCGTGCTCAGCGAGCACTTTGTGGCCGGGAACTGGAATCAGAGCGGTATCGATGAGCGTTTGCTCCAGCACGCTGCGCACGCAACCGGCCTGGCTTGCAGTCGCTACGGTGAGTATCGACTGTCGCGCACTCAGCCTGACTGTGCCACTGAGCCCGACACCCTTGCTCTTCACGTTGAGCTGCACATCACTGACGCTACTGCGGTTCATGCGCCGTTTGACGGTGTGTTGAGCCACACGGCGGATGCCGCATTGGTATTGGTCGGCGATTACGGGGTACTCAGGCTTTGGGGCGTCAGATCAGACTTTGAATCGGGCACGTGCTTAAGTGCTGGCGACGTCATCGGGCAGGGCGCGGGCTCGCTGATTATCCAGGTGTGCCGAGACCCGCAGCTCAGTCCGCCGTTATTTGTTACTCCTTCCTGGGCACCGGTCTGGCGGGCGTTATGTCCGTCGCCCAAAGCCATGCTGGTGTTTGATTGCGACGCGCCCGCGCTCGATGATTCGGCGCAGTTGCTGGCTCGCCGCGATGCCAGTTTTGCGCGCTCGCAAAAGCACTATTACGCGGCGCCCCCTCATATCGAGCGCGGCTGGCGCAATCACCTGATCGACATGCAGGGCCGCTCCTATCTGGACATGCTCAACAACGTGGCGGTGCTGGGTCATGGGCATCCGCGCATGGCTGAGGTCGCCAGTCGACAGTGGTCGCTGCTCAATACCAACTCGCGCTTTCATTACGCGGCGATTGCCGAATTCTCCGAGCGGCTGTTGCAACTGGCGCCGACAGGCATGGACCGAGTGTTTCTGGTTAACAGCGGCACCGAAGCCAACGATCTGGCCATTCGGCTGGCGTGGGCCTACAGCGGCGGGCGCGATATCTTGAGCGTGCTGGAGGCGTATCACGGTTGGTCTGTGGCGACCGACGCCATTTCCACGTCGATTGCCGACAACCCGCAAGCGTTGAGCACACGGCCTGACTGGGTGCATCCGGTGACGGCGCCGAACACCTATCGCGGCGAGTTTCGTGGGCCGGAAAGTGCGGCGGAATATGCCCGCAGCGTCGAGGCCCATCTGGCAACACTGGCTGAGCAGCAGCGTCAGGTCGCGGGCTTTATCTGTGAGCCGGTGTATGGCAATGCGGGCGGGATTTCTTTACCGCCGGGCTATTTAAAACAGGTCTATCAGCGGGTCCGCGCGCAAGGCGGCGTGTGCATCGCTGACGAAGTGCAGGTCGGATATGGCCGTTTGGGGGAGTATTTCTGGGGTTTCGAAGAGCAGGGCGTGGTGCCGGACATCATCACCATGGCCAAAGGCATGGGTAACGGGCATCCGCTGGGTGCTGTGATCACCCGGCGGGAAATTGCCGAGGCGCTGGAAGCTGAGGGTTATTTCTTCTCGTCGTCGGGAGGCAGCCCGGTCAGTTGTCGTATCGGCATGGCGGTGCTCGATGTCATGGAAGAAGAGCGGTTGTGGGAAAACGCCAGGGTCGTGGGCGGTTATTTCAAAGAGCGACTGCTGGCGCTGATCGACAAACATCCGCTGGTGGGCGCGGTACATGGCAGCGGATTTTACCTGGGCGTCGAATTGGTCCGGAATCGCGAGACGCTGCAACCGGCGACCGAAGAAACCACTTACCTGTGTGATCGTTTGCGTGAACTGGGTATTTTCATGCAGCCCACGGGGGACTTCCTGAACATCCTCAAGATCAAACCGCCGATGGTGACGACGCGACAGAGCGTGGACTTCTTTGTCGATCATGTGTCGAAGGTGTTGGGCGAGTTGGAGTAGGTTCATGAGACCTGTGAGCCCTCTGAGAACTCTGAGCCTGTGAGCCTGTGAGCCTGTGAGCCTGTGAGACCTGTGGGAGCGGACCTGTCCGCGAAGACGGTGGTACATCCAGCGCATCTTCGGCAGCCGGACGTATGTATTCGCGGACGGGTCCGCTCCCACTAGGCAGGCCGTATTTCAGATTAATATCGGCTCCATCCCCAGTTATTTTTGTTCGCGGAGATTTTTGCTGTTTTATTACCGATTTCTATCGGCTATAAAGCTTCCCTGATTTCACGGCATGACAATGCCCAAGACCGTCCACCGGAGTCCTGATACCCATGACGACACTCAACAGCACGCCGCGCGCCGATGGCTTCTACATGCCTGCCGAGTGGGCGCCGCAGACGCAAACCTGGATGGTCTGGCCTGAGCGTCCGGACAACTGGCGTCTAGGCGGCAAGCCGGTGCAGACCGCCCACGTTGCTGTAGCCAAGGCCATTGCGCGTTTCGAGCCGGTGACCGTTGCTGTATCGGCCGGGCAATACGATAACGCCCGGGCGCGCCTGGACGTGCCAAACATTCGCGTCGTCGAAATCAGCAATAACGACGCCTGGGTGCGCGACACCGGCCCGACCTTCGTCATCAATGACAGCGGCGAAGTGCGCGGCGTGAATTGGGGGTTCAACGCTTGGGGCGGTTTTGACGGCGGCCTGTATGCGCCTTGGAATCTTGATGAGCAACTCGGCGGCAAGGTGCTGGAAATCGAGCGTTGCCCGCGTTACGTGACCGAAGGCTTCGTTCTGGAAGGCGGTTCGATTCACGTCGACGGCGAAGGCACGCTGATTACCACCGAAGAATGCCTGCTCAATCGCAATCGCAATCCGCATCTGTCCCGCGAAGAGATCGAAGCGGTGTTGCGCGATCACCTGTCGGTGGAAAAAATCATCTGGTTGCCGGACGGCCTGTTCAACGACGAAACCGACGGCCATGTGGATAACTTCTGCTGCTACGTGCGCCCCGGCGAAGTGCTGCTGGCATGGACCGATGATCCGCAAGACCCCAATTTCCCCCGTTGCCAGGCGGCGATGGCTGTTCTGGAAAATACCCGCGACGCCAAAGGACGGCCAATCATCGTGCACAAGATGCCGATCCCGGGACCCTTGTTCGCTACCGAGGAAGAATGCGCAGGCGTCGATCAAGTGCACGGCAGCCAGGAACGCAACCCATCGGTGCGTCTGGCGGGTTCCTACGTGAACTTCCTGATCGTCAACGGCGGCATCATTGCCCCCAGTTTCGACGATCCGCTGGACCAGGTCGCCCACGACCTCCTTCAGCAATTGTTCCCGGAGCATGAGGTGGTGATGGTCCCAGGCCGCGAGTTACTGCTCGGCGGCGGCAATATTCACTGCCTGACCCAGCAACAACCGGCGCCTCATCGCGGCTGAGTTGGTTCAGTTCTTGCTGTCATCAAGCCCATCAGACGATGGGCTTTTTTTTGCCTGACTATTCATGCGGATCTGCGAAAGATTCGATCACGGGTGGCTTAACACCCGCTTGATTCGTTCGTCTGTCACAAAAGCTCCGTAGATTTTGCAGTCCAAAGACGTATTGAGGTTGTCACCTATGAACGCAGGTTATGAGCCGCGAATGGCTCGAGGTTTGTCTGCGAGCAATGAAGCACGGCAGATGATGGCGGACTGGTTACGGATAACCCGAGCGCCCAAAATTGACGCGCCTGACTACCGCACGATGCTGCTTCAGCGCTACCCCAAAGGATTGATCAACGACGCCGAACTAGAGGCGTTACTGGGCGTTCTTTACAACTGATTCCCTGTCGCTTCTGCATGGGGTGAGCGTGCGGAATCAGTTCGTCACTCATCGAATTGACACCCTGCGCCAGTGCCGGATAGGATTCGCGCCTTCACTGCCCCGTGGCTAAACGCCATATACGTGCATCAGTAGTCCACTGCGATGATTTCGTGCGGGCTTTCGAGGCTGTCTATGCTCGAGAGACGCAATTACCTGTCTGGGTATTTGCCGCGGCGCATGATCAATCCGCTGACAAGGACAACAAGATGAACACACGTATCGGCATGCTCGCCCTGAGCATCATGGCTGTGACGACCGCTACCCAGGCATTCGCCGACGGGCAGGCGGACGCAAAAGGCTTCGTGGAAGACAGCAGCCTCAAGCTGCGCCTGCGTAACGCCTACATCAGCCGCGATTACAAAGACGGTCGCGACGACAAGGCCGAGTGGGGCCAGGCTTTCATGGCCAACTACGCTTCGGGTTTCACCCAGGGCACTGTCGGTTTCGGCGTTGACGCATTCGGCCTTTACGCTAAGCGACTGGACGGCGGCAAGGGCAAAAGTGGCGCGGGCGGCATCGACTTCTTCCGCAAGGGCGAAGACGGTACCGGCGATGCAGCCGATGACCTGTCGCGTTTCGGCGGTGCGGTCAAAGCGCGTATTTCCAACACCGAACTCAAATACGGCGACATGATGCCGGAGCTGCCGGTTCTCAGTTACGACAATTCGCGTCTGCTGCCTGAGTCGTACACCGGCACCATGATCACTTCCAAAGAGATCAAGGGCCTGGAACTGGTTGCTGGCCGCTTCACCGCGCAAACCCGCAAGAGCGCTCAGGGCCGCGACAGCGGTGATGTCAAAAGCATCAACGTCTACGGCGGCAGCTACAAATTCAACGAAGCGTTCAGCGCCGCGTTCTACGGTTCCGACGTTGAAGACGTGCTGAAAAAGCAGTACCTGAATCTGAACTACGTGTTAGCGATGCCGAAAGACCAGTCGCTGACTTTCGACTTCAACGGCTACAAGACCAAGCTGGAGAAGGATTTTGCGGTCGACGACGCCCGTGACAACAAGATCTGGAGCCTGGCCGCGACTTGGGCAGTGGGTATCCATTCCTTCACCATCGCGCATCAGCGCAGCACTGGCGAAACCGGCTACAACTACGGCGGCTACCGCAACGACGGTGGCTTTGGCGATGGCGGCAACAGCATCTATCTTGCCAACTCGTACTGGTCCGACTTCAACGGCAAGGACGAGCGCTCCTGGCAGCTGGGCTATGGCGTGAACCTGTCGACTGTCGTCACACCTGGCCTGAGCTATCGGATCGCCTACGTGCGCGGCGACAACATCGACGACGGCAGCAACCGTGGCGATGGCGACGAGCACGAACTGTTCAGTCAGTTGACCTACGTCGTCCAAAGCGGCCCGGCAAAAGATTTGTCCGTGCGTCTGCGTAACTCGATCCTGAAAGTGTCGAACAACGCCAGCAACTACAACGCCGAAGGCAACGAAACCCGCATCTTCGTCGACTACCCGATCAACGTCTTCTGAGTTGAGCGGCCAATAAAAAACGCCTCGGTCTTTGGATCGGGGCGTTTTTGTTTGGGTCAATTGATGGCGCTATGGCGCGTCGGGTTTATCCAGATCCGAGAACTGATTAATCCGAATGGCATGATCTGGAAACTGCGCAGTCATTATCAGCTCACCTCCCATGGCTTCGACAAACCGCCTGACTGTGCTGATGTACATGTCCGTACGTTTTTCCATTTTGGCGACGCTACCCTGGCTGACGTGTAGCAACTGCGCCAGTGACTCCTGAGACAGGACCCGTGCCCTACGCAGCTCAGCGAGGTCCATCTCAGCACTGAGCACCTCCGCTTTCGCTTTCGCGCGGGCTTGTGATTCGGGCGACATCTTTTCGCGCAATGACGAGAATCTCTCTCTGGTCATGGGGTTTGTCCTTTTTCATTTTCCAGTTCAGCAATGTGAACGTCATAGAGCCGATCGGCCTGAGGGAGGGCAGTTTCATAAAACCGGTTGTCACCAGTCTTGTCGCCGCCGATCAGCAAGATCGCCGTACGCGTGGGGTCGAACGCATAAAAAATCCGGATTGGCCTTCCCTGACTTTGCACCCTGAGTTCTCTCATATGGCTGTGTCTCGAACCGAGTATGGAACTGCAGAAAGGAAACCCAAGCTGCGGTCCTCTTTGCTCAAGCAAATGCACGTAAGTATCGATATCTTCCTGCGTGGTCTGATGGAGCAACGCCCACCACTCTCCAAACTCATCTGTAAATTCAACATCCCATGTCATCCTATATATTCCCTTGAGTGCATATTTACTGTGATCAACCGCTGACGTCAAATCCTAGGCAAGGAATCATCAGACGGAACGCAGCTTGCTTCTTTAAAGGCAAATCTTGAATGACTCAGCTTCAGTCATTTGTTAGCTGGATTTTCCGCTCTTGGTTCGTGGGTGTGCTGGCAAGTGCGTAAGCAACCTCGTACCCTTGATTCATTCCAACAGACTGCCGATCTTCTGAAATGGCCCTCGCCGCCCCACCCGATCTCACTGACACCGCCGTCGCCGTACAGCCGCTGTCGCGGACTTACCCGCGCGGCCATTACATCGAGCCACATGAGCATGATTGGGGGCAGGTGCTGTACGCGATGTCGGGAGTGATGTGGGTCGAGACGCCCCTTGAGGCGCTGGTCGTGCCGCCGCAACGTGCAGTGTGGTTGCCGCCGGGCGTACCGCACGGGATTCGGGTGGTGTCGGATCTGGAGATGCGTAACATCTATCTGCGACCCGAGATTGCTCAAACCCTGGAAACCTCCGTGCAGGTGTTTGAGGTCGGCGGCCTGTTGCGCGAACTCATCCTCAATCTGGTGGCTGAGGCCGACAAGGACTCGGCGTATTACAACGCACTGGTCGGGTTGTCTTTGCTGGAGCTTCAGCGCGCCAAACGGTCGCTGTTGAAAGTGCCGATGCCCGACAATCCTGACCGACGCTTGATGAGCCTCTGCCAGGCCGTGATGATCGAGCCTTCCCTGGATGTGTCGTTCGAACAGCACGCTGAAAACGCTGGCGCCAGTGTGCGCACCCTTGCTCGGCTGTTTCAGTCGGTGCTCGGCATGGGCTTTGCTGAATGGCGCAGGCAGGTGCAATTGGCGACGGCTGTGGCGGAAATCATTCAGGGCGTGCCGGTGAGCAGAATCGCGCGTTCGATGGGGTATTCGCCGAGCAGCTTCAGCGACATGTTCCGCCGCGAACTGGGGATGCCCCCATCGCAATATCCTCTCGGCGTACAGGCATAAACTCACGCTTGCCTCCCCAGCCTGTCCGGAATTCAGAAGCATTTGGCCGGTAGCCATTGCGGCGCCTCCATACACTCTGGTCATCGCTAAACGCAAACGTGCCGCCGCCGCGCAGCACGACGCACAGCCCCGGAGTTGACCATGAGCTACGTTATTTCACTCGCAATCGGCATCGCCGTCGGCCTGCTTTATGGCGCGCTGGATTTCCGTTCACCCGCGCCGCCGTTGATCGCGCTTGTAGGCTTACTGGGCATGCAGGCCGGTGAACAGCTATGGCCGATGGGCCGTCAGCTTCTGGCGAACTGGATAGCCTGAATCACGATTTCCGATCCCTGAACCCTTCTGGAAACCACACCCATGCACGCACTGCAATTTTCACGAACTGGCGACCTGGCTGCGCTGGAATACGTCGAACTGTCGACCCCGACGCCTGCTGAGGGAGAAGTCCTTGTTCAGATCAAAGCCGCTGGCCTGAACCCCAGCGACGTGAAGAATGTCCTCGGCCGCTTTCCCTACACCACGATGCCGCGTATCCCCGGCCGTGATTTTGCCGGTGTCGTAGTCGATGGCCCGCAGGCGTTGATCGGCCAGGAAGTCTGGGGTACGGGTAAAGAATTGGGTTTCGTAAGAGATGGATCACACGCGGGGTACATCACGCTGCCCGCAAAAGGCATTGCGCTCAAACCCAAATCCTTGAGCTTTGCTCAAGCAGCCAGCCTCGGGGTTCCCTACACCACGGCGTGGGACGCATTGCAGCGCAGTCTGGTCGATGGCAACACACGTTTGCTGGTGATTGGTGCCAACGGCGCAGTCGGCAGCGCAGCGTTGGCATTGGCCAAGGTGCTGGGCGCGCAAGTACTCGCAGCGGTACGTCGTCCCGAGCAACTCAAGGCGCTGACGGCAGAAGGTTATGACGCGATCCTGCTGGATAAAGCCGAGGATTTGGCCTCGCAGGTTAAAGCGTTCTTTCCCGACGGCGCCGACGTGATCTTCGACACCACTGGCTTTTGGTTGCCAGCATCCGTCACAGCCTTGGCGCCCTTTGGCCGTATCGCCATCATCGCCGCTCCGGTAGACGGCCTTGTCCAGCTCCCGGCGCTTGGACTGTACCGTAAAGGTGGCTCGGTGGTCGGCATCAACTCGCTGCTGTATGGCGTCGAAGACTGCGCGCGCATGCTGGAGCAGTTCGGAAAATGGTTCGATAACGCGGCTTTACCCCTGCCCACAGGCTTAGTGGAATCCCCGCTGGGCGAAGGGATGCAGCGATATGCGCAAGTGAATGAGGGCGGGGTAGATAAGGTCATCCTGATTCCCTGAATGACCGACTGCAAAGCCCATTGCTGACTCAGAACTGCATTTCAGCGCTTGGGCAGTCCGTTGAGATAGTCGTCGATCAGCTGATTGATCGTGCCATCGCGCCTTAGCCCTTCAACGGCTCGGCTGAGCGAGTCAACCATCGCGGCGTTGCACAACTTCGAGCAGGCCAGATACAAGTCCGCCGTCATCAACGGCGGGCTCATTTTCAGCGGACGGCCAGACAGCTGGCGCCAGATGTATTGGCTTTCCGGCACACCATTGAACCAGGCGTCGACCCTTCCGCGCAGCAGCATCTGTGCCGGGTTTTCACCGATCTTCAACGGGTAGATCTGGTCATTGCGAAAGCCTTCGTCCCGCAGTTTCTGCTCTTGGGCGCTGCCCATTCCTACGGCGATCAGCCCATAGGTCTTTTTGGCCTCAGCGAACGACTCAACCCGTTCATTCAATGTAAAGAAGGCGCGGTCCATGGTCATGATCGGCGCTATCCACGTGTATTTCTCTTCGCGTTCAGGCGTTCGAGACAGTGGCACGATCAATCGGTCCGGGCCTGTCTGCACGTCTTTTTGAGCGCGGGCCCAAGGCAGTGAGATCAGACGCAATTCATACCCTGCAATGGCGGCCGCTTTCAACGCCACCTCGCCAAGGATGCCGTGACTGTCGCCCTGGCTCAACATGCTCAGCGGCGGTGCTTCGGCTGCGTACAGATCAACCGTGCGCAGCGGCGCGGCAGTCGCACTTAGTGCGCACAGCATTAGTATGGTGCTTGTGAAGATGGAGGCTGACAGCGGTCCGGTACAACGAAAAAACCCGGTAATGCGACTCATGGCAGTGAGACTCAAAAGGATGCTGTTAGCAGTTTAGCTGGGGTATTTGGAGGGGGTGACTTTCTGTAGGAGCCAATTTGTTGGCGAGGCGTTTTACCGGGTGTGTCTGGGATAACGCTTCGCGAAAAAGTTCGCTCCTACAGTTCTGATTTCTCAGCCGGCCAGATTGTATTCGCCGCCCTGTTTCATCGCTGCCTGGTACGCAGGACGCTGCTGAAAGCGCTGTGTCCATTCCTTCAGGTGTGGGTAGTCACCGAGCAGGCCCTGCTGGTTCGCCACTTCACCGATAAAACTCATCTGAATGTCCGCACCGCTTAGTTCATCACCCATCAGGTAATCAAACTGGCTCAGAGCATTGTCGAGATAACCCAGGTAATTCTTCAGCTCGCTGTCGATACGTGGGCGCAGCGGCGCGCCGGCATCGCCCAGACGGCCAACGTACAGATTAAGCATCAGCGGCAGCATCGCCGAGCCTTCGGCGAAATGCAGCCATTGCACGTACTCATCATAAGTCGCTGTAGACGGATCCGGCTGCAAGGCGCCGTCGCCATGACGTCGAATCAGATAGTCAACAATCGCCCCTGATTCAATCAGCGTGTGCGGACCGTCCTGGATGACCGGCGACTTGCCCAGCGGGTTGATCGCTTTCAATTCCGGCGGTGCAAGATTGGTCTTCGGGTCGCGCGAGTAGCGCTTCACTTCGTACGGCACGCCCAGTTCTTCAAGCAGCCAGAGAATACGTTGCGAGCGCGAGTTGTTGAGGTGGTGAACGGTAATCATGGGCAGGTCCGTTGGTGGAGGAGGGAAGACCTGCTGCACCGATCGCTTTGCCGTGCAGGGTCTTAAAAGCAGACCTCGCTGGTTTGGCAGAGTGCCTGATTTCTGCGTAGGCCGTTTTCAGGCCTTGGGCGGAAGGCTTTCCAGCCGCGCCTGCACAGCGTCATCAAAAATGATGTAAAGCGTTTCGATATCGCCCTTACGCACGCGCTTATCGGACTCCAGGTCGTGGATAAAGCTGATCTGCACTTCGCCTTCGCTCTCCACCTCTTCGCGCGTGTTGGCCGCTTCGAGCGAGCGCAACAGTCGGTCGATGGGGGTGCGAATCTGTTTGTGCAGCTTGATCTGATCAAGCTTGTACTGCGGGCTGTTTTCGTCTGTGTCTGTATTCATGTGGTCGTGAACTCGCTGCTGCCGGGTTTGTGTGAACCGAACTTGGATTCGTAGCCTGCACCAAGCTTGGCGGCTTGCGCTTGGGCCAACTCTTGGGAGGCAAATATATCGACGAAGCTCCAGGGAGTGCGGCGAATGACCGCCCATCCGAGGACATGCGTGGGGTTGTTCGGATCCTTCGGTAGAGCGCGGACTAGGCTGACGAGGGTCATGAGGATTCCGTTGCGCGAAGGGTGGGGTGGGAAGATAGCATTTTGAGGGGGTGGGGATTTGGCTCGCGAGTATGAGCGTTTGTAGCTGCCTATGGCGGCAGGAGCATCAAGGTCTGACGCGCGGCGGGAGTATTCGTGTGAAGCGCTGGAAATCCCTCGGCGGCGGGCCGATCAGGCCGGACGTTAGACCCCGCGAGATTGCGGGACCTGGCTGATGAGTCGTTCTTTAATAAAGCTTAGCGGCCGCCAGCCTCAACCGTTCAACCGACGATTCAATGGCCTCGATGCTCAAGCTGATATCCAGTTGTCCTCGGTTTGACTGCCTATGGGCAGAGAAAAGCAGGTGGCCGGACATCACCGCAGAGAGCTGCTCAAAATGCGCAGCAGTTTCTTCGAGGTCACGTTTCATGTTCGACAGCGTTACAAGCATGGATCAAGCTCTCCAGAGGGATGATGCAGTGGCCCTTTCCGAAGCGTCGGAGGGCCAAAATCCGGACCATGCAGCAAGAGATGGCGTGCGCAAAGTGCCGGTTAACGTGCCGTATTCAAACTTCATCCATCCGGCGGGGCCAATGAGTTGGCTCAATAGCTGCTCCATGCGAAAGCTATCGGAAACGTGCGCAGTTTCTTGAGGGTGAGTGGGGCAGATGGAAGGAATTTATATTCGCCAGGCTATCGCGATAACGCCGAGCTGAACGGGGACGAACCTTCGTCGCTAAAACGATGCTGATCCGCCCCTCGCTCGTGGCGCATTACCTACCTGTTGGCACCGATACCGCCGAACTGCCCACCTTGGCGATCGACACCTCAATCAACGCCCGCGCGGCATCGAGTTGATGCACCACAGACCGAGCCAATGGCCGGAATTCCAGCGTGCAGTTATCAGCGACTTCGTAGGCGGTGGCTGCGGCGCAGGCGAGGTATTCGGAGGCGGTGAGCAATGCGTCTTCCACTCGCACGCCAGGCTTGACCGAGAACAGGCTCAGGTTGCCGAGGTTGGCGTTGGTGCAGGTTGATTGTGGGGCGGGTGTTTCAGGTGGGTGGGGGGTGGATCTGATCATATGGAATCTCCCTGATTGGTTTAGCTGACACCCTCTGCTGTCAATCAGGATGGGTGGCAGCTGTACGCGGGTTGACAGACCAGGAATCAAGGAACCTGGCGCACACGAATGTGCCCCGCGTACAACCGCCATAACGCACCAGCTATTTAAAGCTCGCTGGCTGTCTGGCGAATGTCGCGCCTCGATTGATACGGTCTGTCAAAACCGGTCGCTGTGAGCAGCGACGGGGAGAGGCTATGCCGTGGCCTGAGGCGTCGCAAGACGGCGCGGAGGATATCGCTTAATTTCAGAAGCGTCCTACGGGATTTGGGACTTTTTGTGTGGGGTGGACTGGCAGATAGCGCGGTTGTCTTGGTGAATGCTTCGCAAGGGGGCCCTCATTTCTCCGCAAGCAAGAGGTGGGCTCAGGTTGGTGCAAGAAAATGGGTAATTGAAGAGCTTGGTGCACGGACGCTAAAGAGGCCAACGGTTGACCTTGCCAATACATTTCAATAAACGCGCGCAGGGCATCAAGCTGATGCACTGCCGGTTGCGCTACCGGGCGGTATTCCAGCGTGTCGTCGGCGACTTTGAGTACGGCGCTGATTGCATAACAAACCCACCGATGCATGTTCAAGCCATTAGATGGGCTTGAGTGACAGTAGACGCTGAACCTCTTGCGTCTGTAGCAACCAGTCGGCCGTATCATTGCACCGGTACCTGATCAACTTTTCGATCAGTAAAAACTCTGCGTCCAGCGGTCGTGCAAAGATTGGCTCGTGATGTGCGATACGGTTTCGAAGCTTTCGAAGAGTGCCTAGTGCTTGGTAAATATCTGCCCTTACCGAAAAATACTGCGCACCGTCTGGAGCATTGGGAAACAGTGCCATGAGTTGACTCTGCCAGATGCCTGGGTCAAATCGCTTCGTAAACATCGACTCCCAGAAAGCAAAACTCATCTCCGCAATAGCTTTGTCCGTCGATGGGGGCATCCCCTTTTTTGCGCTGTGTTGAGCTTTATTTGTAGCTGCCGTAACAGCATCCCGGGGTCTGAAGAGTTTTAGACCTGTCGGATGAGGGAGGCTTAGCAGGAAACCTTGATCCCATGGCCACCGTGGCCCGTGCGCGGTGATCAATGCCTCAGATACGGCGTTTCGAATGACCACTTCGCATAAGTGAAGTGGGTACATCAGAGCCGCAGAAACCTGCGCATTCCATGAGTACAATGCAATCGCCCCATGTGCGTGAGGCAATGTATCCGTCGCAGAAATGTAGGTTCCCATCCTGGGAGTGGATAATGTGTTTTGTATGTTGAGGTGTGACGGCATGCGTCCGTGTCTTCCGTTGCCCGTTTGACCAGCCGGGCATTTAGCCATAGAATCCCGGCACTGGCCACTTGGTTAGGGGTTGTTGCCAGAAGGTAATAATTTCGCCGAGGGACGTACGAAAGTGAAAAAGCCTACCGTTTGGTGGGCTTTTTTTTGCCCATAAGAAAGGCCCTCGGCTCATTGCTGAAGGCTGGCTATGCATAGTCTGCCTAGCTCTGCCCAGCGCGGCTGTATAACCCAGAGGATCGAGCAACTGAATTGTGATCAGTAGGTCCCGGTTCTTACGTCGAGGCCCATAAATTTCAGAAGCGTCCTACGGGATTTGGGACTTTTTGTGTGGGTTGGGCGGGGAGGTAGGGCGCTGGTGCGGTGGAGGGCGCTTTCGCGGGCAAGCGCGCTCCTACGGGGATTGGCGGTGCGGCATTTGGCACAAACAAAAAAGGCCCCCCTTTCGGTGAGCCTTTCTCGCTAAATCTTGGTGCCGGCACCAGGAGTCGAACCCGGGACCTACTGATTACAAGTAAGGTGCTTCAAACATACAAATCAATAGGTTACGAGATTCCTTGTTACGTGCTGATGCGCCAAAGCCCCCGTTATGCGGAGGCTCTAGAACGCTTGTTACGTGGGTTTTTCTCAGTCGGCGGAGGGTGAAACGATTGGCAGGCTAAGATCGTAAACATCCATCATCTTGGGATCGCGATGGCCGCTGGCTTCTTGCTTGTCTGCTCGGTTGCCAACGGTATCAGTGATGCCGCGTCGTTTCAGATCGTGCAGGGCGAAGCGTTGATCCGGGGTAATGATCTCATCTAGGAGAGCTAGCGTGATGAAGCGCTGCCATGCAGTGTCCAGGCTGGATTTGCGAAGCGGGCCGCCATGGCTGGCCACGATGATGTTTCGTCGGGACGCTACGATAGGAATGGCGGTCTTGCGCTTCGTCCACACTTTGGACCGATAGGCTTTGGCGTTCTCCCAAGCTTTGCGTAGCCGTGGAGTCCAGCGAACGACATTGTCCCGACTGCCTTTTCGACGGTTTGTCAGAATCCCATTTTCCAGCTCGTTTTCGTCGGTCAGGGTCACAACTTCAATACCGCGTAACCTGCAGAGATAAGCCAGCTCCATGACGTAGCCTAAATATTCTGGGCAACCGCCCTTCTCGCCGCGCAGCAGTAGACCTCGAGCAATTGCCCGATCAATCAGCGTGTCCATAACCTGATGGTCTGGTAGGCGGCGTTGTTTTCGTTCGACGGGTGCTTCGATGCCCAAGGCCGGATTCACTTCCAGGTAGCCACGGTTACGACCCCACTGCAGTACACGGCGCAGGTAGCGAAGGGCGTGTGCGGCCTTAGACGGTGTTCCTTCGTCGGCTAGTCGGTCGACGATGCGTTGCACCAGGGCAGAAGTGAACTTGCGCACAGCCAGATCACCCAGCGGCTTACCCAGCTTTGTTGGCAAGGTCAGCAAAACATCCCGGGAGTAGCAGTAGTCATCGTGGGTTTTGAGGCTGAGCTTCTTGTACCGATCGCTTTCATGGAATTTGGCGCATACGTAGCGAAGGGTTCCCCGATCGACGTTGGATGCCTCGTCCATGATTTGGTGGAGTTCGGCCAGAGAAACGCCTGCGGGAGCAATATTGCGACGGCGCTGTTTGCCCGTTTCATCCCTGTGGAGGGTGTACCAGATTCCGTTGTCACGATGGTCAAAGTAAACGGCCGCAGGGAGAGCGGCCTGGTCAATATGGCTGGGAATACGCGGATTATGCTTCCGCTTCCGTGCTTTCTTCATAGGATGTCGGGATCGTACCCTTTTGCTGCGGCTGGCTTCATGCCGGCGGCCTGGTTAACTAGATCCAACGTGGTCCATGGCCCTGTGCGGCCTCGGAATAAGCGAATGCCCTGGTCAATTAGCGACCGTTCAACGTCAGACCGGCGTTGGTATCCGGTTATACGCTGCAGGTCTGTGAACACCAGGACATTGTCCGATCGGGAATTCATGGTTTGCCCTTTATCGAATGGAGCGCCCCGGCCAGTTTAGCGCTAGATCCGGGGCTGAAGTTGTCAGAAGTGTCGTGCTTAGATACTGGTGCTTAGCATGTAGGGGCTGGGATCGTCGCCATTTCTCTTAGCGGGCATAGCGACGCTCCTTTGCTAGTCGGGCTGCAAGTTTTTCGGCCATAAGTGCAGCCCATTCTTCGGTTTTACGCTGCTGGCGGATGCTGCTGCACACCTGATGTTTACGAGTTGATCGAGCAGTCCCGCAAATGTCACAAATGCTTGGCAGATCCAGGCGTTTGCTGGCCATCGTTGGTCGCTGACGGGTGAGGGTATTAAACATGGTGTCGGTCCTGCAGATGCTGGGTGGTATGAGTAGCGAGCACCTTGGCAACGACAAGCGCTTCGACGTCAGTCAAATCCCCTTGGGCCTGAGCCATGATGGCCAGACATTCGAGGCGAATTCGCGCGTCGGGCGTTTTGCGTACCTGGTAATCGAAAATTGCCGTGCCGACGATCCGGATCGTCATCAAATGCCGAGCTGCTTGCTCGTCCGGATACGGCGATGTGATAGCCTTCAAACCGCTGCTGCTTTGGTGCTGTGCTTGCATGGTGTTGCCCTCAGTGGTGGTTGGTGTCGGGGAGGTGTGAACTCCTCGACGCCTTTCATTTCCGGACTCAGCCGGCGTTCGTTTGGGTCGGGCGCTTTCGCACCAGGTGAATCACCAAATCCTCAAGTTCCCCTTCGTCATCGCACGCCTGCCATTCCAGAACTGCTTGAACCTGCTCCCGTGAGCAGTCCAGGACCAGAATTTCACGCTGGCCAGGACTGGCCCGAACTTCCAAAATCTCAACCAGCCCATCAGCGGCATAGGCTTCGGCAAACACTGTCCGACTTTCGTCACCCAACTTGGCCATTAACGCGTGCAATCGCCGGATCTCGGCGATGGCGTTATCGCGATCGCTCTCAGTAATTACTTGGATCTGCATTGCCATTCCTCACGTGATTGCGATCAAGCGGCCTGGAATATCCAGCACCGCACGGTTTTGGGTTTGTTCGCGGCGTCGACGTCCCAGGCCGAACAAACGTTGCGGTTGGTCTCCACGAACTTCGGGCATTTGCTGGTTTTCAGGTGGCGTTTGAGTTCGGTCAGGTCCGGCACTTTCTGCCGTTTCTCTGCAGCTTCTTTGGCGAAGTCGTTCAGGTTTACGGCGATCAAGCCTTCATTGCGGGAGTGATTCAGCCCGCCGGCGAAGTTGTTCAAGTACTCGTACAACTCCCAGAATTCGACGACGATCGGGTGGTCAGCGTTGATGGCCAGCTGGCGCGCCTTGGCCATGCTTTGAATCTCAGCGTGTGCTGCATCGATCTGGTTTTTTTTCAGCGGGATGACATGCACCAGGGCATCGACCAGCGCGTGCAGTTGGGCGTGATTCTTCGCAATCCGCACAGTGCGGATCTCCGGCAGGGCGAGCAGCTGCTGTTCGTACATCGGGCCGCTTTCGCGAACGGTCTGCATGACCAGGCTTTCTTTCATCGTCGACTTGACCAGGAAGCCGCTGACACGGTCGATCGGCATCCGCTCGAGCTTTTCCACTTTCAGCTTGGTTTGGGGTGTCTGGCCTTCCTTGGTCATGTGGATATGCACCAGACGCTGCAGGATCGGTTCGGAGGCATTCACCGCGTGGTTCTGGCCAATGACCACGGCGCCCCGGAAAGGAGGCTCCCGCGTATCGTTGCCGTTGTTCTTCACGCCGGTAGAACGGACGCTGCGGCCGTTGTAGGCGGTCTTGAGTTCATCCCAGTCGTACTGTTTGGTCTGGCTGCCGTCAGTCTTTTCCCGCTCAGACTCGATCAGCACCACTGGCAGGTTGCCGACCTGGGCAAAGTTCCGTGCTCGAGCAACGGGGGTGCCTTTGGTTGGGTCGAATCCTTCATAGTCGACGCGGCCGCACAGCTTCCATAGGAACTCAATCAGGGTAGATTTACCCGCGCCGGGCTCGCCGATGATCTCTGCGAACGGGTAGCTTTTTTGGTGCTGACGGATCTGTTCCGCAAACAGCGATCCGAACCAGAACGCAAGCGCCACAAGCCCTTTGGCACCGAAGCATTCCCAGATGATGTCCAGCCACTCGGTGTCGAACTTCTCCAGATCGGTATTCAGGTTCAGGATCACGGACTGACTGAGCGTTTTGATGCTCAACCGATCCATGTCGAAAAAGTCTTCTTCGTTCAGCTTGAACACCTTCCCGTCGCGTACCGCTACGTCACCGTAGATGTAGGCACCGTGTTCACGGGTGTAACCGGTGAAGTCGATCGTCTGCACGGTTTTCAGGGCATCGGTCTGCTCTTCAATGAAGGCATCCAGCTGCTGGGTCGTGCCGATGAACATGCCGCCCGGGGCGATACCGAGAAGGCGTTTCTTGAACTCGGCCGACGACGCGATCTGTGAACTGGTAAAAGTGTTCTTGATCGGCTGTGCATCGTGGGCAAAGGTGATCCGGAAGTAATACCAGGACTCGTCGGTGAGCTTGTTTTCCTGGTAGTACAACGCTTTGGGATTGCAGGTTGCGATACGTTGCAACGCGCCGCACTGCTGCATGGCTTTGGCGCGCATCTGCCTGTTGTTCAGCTGCTGGTCGTCGTGGTGCTCGCTGTCTTCGAGTTCCTGGATCGCCTTGTTGTATTTCTCGAGGTCCAGCTTGAACCAGTACAGGCGGTTGCCGTACTCCAGGTGGAATTCGCTGCGACGCTTCCAATCGAACATCACCAGCGCTTTCTCGGTGGCGTTCTCAGCGATCAGCAGCGCGCCGTGATGGCGTGCGGTGGTGATGTCTTTGTCGAACTGGGCCGCGCGCTTCTCGCCTTCGTCCAGGAACTGCCAGCGCTGGTGCAGATCGTTCCAGTCAACCTTTCTGCTATCGCGCTGCGGGATCTGCGCGGCCTCACAGGTGAAGCCCAGTTCGCGGGCCATGCGGACCCAACGCTTGGTGTATGCGTGTGCCCCGGGTTCGTTGTCCAATGCCCAGACCAGCTTTGGAAGTTTTCCCGGGCGTGCTTCTACCAGTGCCTTGAGCGAATCGGCAGGGAAAGCGTTGGAGGACATCGCCGACACCGCTGCGATTTTGTGATGTATCAGGGCGATCGCGTCGAAGATCCCTTCAACAATCCAGATTTCCTTCGCCTCGAGCACGTCGACGCAAGGCGGGGACCACCACACGCCACGGTAGCTCTCACCTGGTGCGAAGCGGGCTTTCATCTTGCCGAAACGAGCCGGCTTATCGATCAGGCGTTCCCAGTAGCCGCCTTTCTCCAAAGGAAAGCGCACCGTGGCGCTCCCGGCATTATGTTGAGCCGAGTAGTAAGTTTCTTGTGTGAACCAACCGGCGACCAGCTCGATGTCGAAGCCGCGGCCAAACTCCAAGTACGCCCGGGCTGTGGCAGTGGGAGCGTTATCTGTTGCCGGCGCACGCTTGCTCCAGTCTTCGAACAGGTCGTCATAGATTTCCTTGACGTGCAGCGTGTGGCCGCACTTCTCCGATCGACCGCAGATCACCTGCCACGGTTTGTCGTGACGGCTGTAGAGCTCACGCTTGTGGCATTTAGGGCATTCACCGCCGCGCATGTATTCGGTACCGGCTCGATGCTTCAAGCCGAAGTCAGATTCCAGGCGCTGCAGTACGTCGTGACGCAGGTCGTCTCTCATGATTGTTTCGCTGCTTTGAGGCTCAGTGACAGCGCGGCCATCAGGCGTTGCTGTGCTGCCATCACCGGCTTTTTCTTGAGAATCGAGCTGTGCCTGGTTTCCCTGGGAACATTCCGAAATTCATCGGCGTACCAGTAGTCGTTGAGGCTCATGCTGTAGTGCGCACGCAGATCCGCCAGTAAGGCTTGAGCCTGGGCAGCGGGCATCTGGGCTTTGATATTCAGTGCGTTTCCCATCAGGAACCTCGAATTCGGGCGCAGCTCACCCATACCCACGGAGGTGGGGCAGGGCTGGTTTAAGGGGTGTTAGGAAGCGGGGGTGATGCGTTTGCCGAGACCGGCGGAAATCAGGTGTTCACAGATCAGGTCGACATCAATCGACCAACTGGTGCCCCTTTTGGGGTCAGCTATCACCACTGATGTTTCGCTGCTGGCCGACATGTCCACACGATGCCGGCACCAGATAGTCATCAGGTCACCATGGGCGAGAAACACGATGCGGGTAGCGGTCGGTTTGTTGATATCGAACCGCTCTATCACGTGAACAGTTGCTCTATCGATAAGCCTTACAGAGTCATTCAGATGCTCGGCTTGGTGACGCTCAAGGAACGCCAGTGCTGCAGCGCGAACGGTGTCCTGAAAATCCATATCCGTGGAAACGTTGTTCATTGCGCGGCCCCTGACTTGTTTCGATAAAGATCGATCGCAGCCAGCACCTCGGCATGACGTGCCGCCATGTGCAGGTTGTGTGCGTTGAGGATGTGTTCGGCTTCGACTTCGCTGATACATCCATCCGCAAGCGCTTTGGCAATCTCCTGGTCGACGCATCCGCGCTTCGCAGCCACTTGGACGGAAAGGGTGTACATCTCGACGATGTCGTTGTTGTCCGGATCCGGAACTGACACGAACAGACCGCCGTACATCGACGCCACGTAGTTTGGGAAGTGTTGTGTGCCGGATTCCTGCTCGAGCTGATAAAGCTGCGAGTCACTCAGTGGCCGACTGTTGTTGTTCTCGTAGGCGTGATTATCGAACTTCTTCAACGCCAGACCGATACGCGCTGCGGCACATTCGCGGCCACCTGGATAGCTGCAGATAATTGCACTAACAACTTCACGGCGGGTTTTTAGAACTGGGCTTTTCATGTTCTGCTTTTTCCCATTGGTCAGTGCCATTACTGTGCAATCACGCCGTCTTTGATCCCCAGCAACACGGCGGCTCGATGTGCCTCACCACGTCGACACCGGCTTTGCCCGCTCAGCACCGCGTAAACGGTGCTGGGATTTAGTTGGTGCTTAGCGGCGAAGTCTTTCGCTGTCTGACCTTTTCGCTCCAAAGCTTCCCGCGCCTCTTGGCGGGCTTGCTCAGTGATAGATACGTTCGGCATAGTGCAATTCCATGCATTTTCATGTGATCGGGAATGCAGAATTATGCACCTTTGTGCATTTGTAAATATCCAGGATGAAAAATTTTGCACGATTCGGAAGAAATCGGCTCGCGACTGCGGGAAGAGCGGAAGAGATGTGGGCTTACCCAAGATCAAATCGCGGAGGCTTACGGCATTGCGAAGCGAACCCAAGCAAATTACGAATCCGGAAGCAGCGACGCTCCTGCGTGGTATCTCAGCCGTGCCTTGAAAGAGAACCGGTTTGATGTCGCTTACATCCTGACCGGCCAACGGACTATGGCCACTGAGGCATCGTTGAATGAAGTGGAGAATTCGATTGTTCAGAAGTACCGCAGCATCCCAGAAGAGGATCAGAAAACGATTAGGCGGATGCTTGATGCCATGGCTTTGATGGAAGCGCGCGGCCTGAATTAGGTTGTACAAATTGTTAACACTATCTTTCCCCCGCGCTGCGCTAAGCCCCGTTGATGCCCGATAACGTCGATTCACTCATGCACCTATGGAGCAGTACGCATGTTGGATCGATCCAAATTTGAAGGCAGTTACAACGAAACAGGTGAGTTTGATTGGCAGGCTCTTACCAAGTTGGAGCGGCGCTTAATCAGGCTATACCGGCGAATGTCTGACGAAGATCAGAAGCGGGTGCGTCGCATGTCGGAAGTACTCTCAGAAGTTCCTGACACCCCATGTCCGATATCGCAACGACCTAACGGCGGCTTTGTTTAAACCGCTGCATCAGGCGTCAGCCCCTGCAGGCTGGCGTTTCAGCACGCTCATGCCGCCCCCAGTTGATCAAACAGCTCCCGCTGTTGTGTCCTGGACAGGCTTTTCAGACTGTCGAAGATTAGACGATCCATAGCCTGGGCCGAGGGGCTCAAGGTGTGCGAGAAAGTCAGGTTTGACACCCATGTATGCCCGCACTTTGCGTCCAGGCATTGGCAATACAACTTCGCAAAATCATTTGAAAGCTGATCTCTCGAAGCAATCCTTCCGCGATGTCCGCACTTACATGTGATGCGCATTCTTGCTCCCTCCCCAGGGACAGCCACTTGCCACTATTTTGCCACATTATGTAGTGGCAATCTCTTCTTAAGGACACCTTATGTAGTGGTTTCGACTTCACTTGGTGCGTCTCGCCAGTGAATTCGTCTGTCCTCCCGCAAGGTATCGTTCACCTGGTCGAAAAGTTGACAGATCGGCCTGATTTCGTTGCTGGTGTAGACCCGATCGATCTTTTCGATATCGCCGAAACCGGCGCTGTTTTCCGGGATGATCCCTGCCAGTGCGGGGTTCATCCGCCAGGCGGCGATCACGTCGTTGCGGGTGATGTTTTTGACTTTCTCCAGCTCGTCCTTTGCCTGGAAATCCCCGACCGGAATAATCTGAATGGCTTTTTCAGCACCGCCGGGGATGTTGACGAACATGGATCTGAAGTTGCCCACGCCCTTGCTCGCTGTGATCTGGGCCTTCAACTCGTCTTCGTCCTCCTCGGTCAGGTTCGGATCGTTCGTGTAGAAGATGTAACCGGCGTGCGCACCGTTGCTGTAGTAGCGCCGGCGGAACAGGGTCGCGGCTTCGTTGAGCAGCAGCGCCTGCAGTCCGCCCAGGTAGTCAGGGACGCCGTAGATGTTCTGTTCCACGTCGTAGTTCAGGATGTGCTCGATGTCTTCCTTGCCAAACTCCTCCTCCCCACCCTCCGGCTGCAGCATCACAAAGCCGCCCGCACGCATCACCCGCATGTTGATGGCGGGGAGGTGTTCCATCCCGATGACCTGGCCCAAGGCATTGCGCACGCGATACAGGTACGTTTCCCCAAACACCATGAAGTCCAGCGCAGCCCGGCTCATTGTCTGACTGGTGAACCCAGTTGAGGGGATGAACTCACGCAGCAGCAGGTTGCGCTTGAATCCCGGAATGGCCCCGTGGTGCGCGTTTGCCCGAAGCAGCCTGGCTAGCCCTTGGCGCGACACCGGCGGCGTGAACAGTCTGCCGTCGTGACTGGCGAACACGCCCAGATACTGGCCTATGTTGTCGCTCAGAACCTGTTCCGGTGCTCCGAACGAAAAGGCGCGCATGGGCCCTGGTGCCGGTTTTTCCTGCTGCTTTGTTTGGTGACGAGCCATTGGTTGCGGATCCAGTGAGTGCGTAGCGGCTGCGCCGCGACTTGTTGGTGTTGAGGGGTTCGTTGGCCAGGGCGTGCATGATTGCCCAGGCGATATCGGCGTGACCGGTGGCGTCCGTGCGCGAAGCGCTGTAGGTGATCTGCCCGCTGTTGGTCGCCCCGCGCTTGATCGTCAGGAAGGCCTGGGCGATGTCGTTCCAACCCGCGTCCCACTCGATCCGGCTACCCACGATGGTGTCCTGCGCCTTGAGCACCAGGCTGTTTTTGGTTTCCAGGCTGTAATGGATCGAGGTCGCACGCGGGTAGAAGTCGCGCACCAGGTCAAACACGCCGTAACCGATGCCTGTGGTATCGATACCGATGTGCTGGACGTTGAAACGTTCGGTGAGACGCTTGACCTGTTCGGCCTGGTACTTGAACGACTGCCCACGCCAGCTGTGTTTCTCGAGGATCCGGAACTTGCCTTCCGGCTCGAGCGGCGGCGCGATGACCACGCACGTCGCATCGTCCCGGGTTCGGCTGGGGTCGTAGCCAATCCAGACAGGGCTATTGCCGAACGGTCGCGGGTCGTCGGGTTCGTAGTCGGTCCACAACGACAGATCCGAATAGCAACGCTCCAGGTCGCCCAGTGCGAACACGCTCTGAGTGCTGTCGATGAACTTGCACATGAACAGCTGTTGGAATCGGTCTTCGTCGTACTCCAGCTGCAGCTGCTCGAGGTCAAACAGATCACAGCCGCCAGCGATGGCATCCAGGATGGTGATGACCTTGCGCCACTGGCCGTCAGGACACAGCGACCCTGCAGACGTTTGTTTTTCGCTGGGCCACGGCTCTTTGGCTGCCTTGCGCTTGCTGTTACGGAATTTTTCCCCGGTCCAGAACGGATAGGCCTGGTGCGACACCGCGCTGGGCGTAGAAAAGTAGGTCTTACGCCACTTCTTGTGGGTGGCCATGGCGCTGGCCACGGTGTTCAGCTTCTCGAAATCTCGTATCCAGAAATATTCGTCGACGTACACATGGCCATGGTGGCCTTGGGCGGTGCTGCTGTTGGTGCTGAGAAACCGCAACTCTGCCCACGGTTTGCCGTCTTTGCTGAGCACGATCGGGTTACCGGTCAGTTCCAGGCCGAACCATTCCTGGGCGAACGAGATGATGTAGCTGCGGAAAATCTCGGACTGAGCACGGCTGGCCGACAGGAATATCTGGTTGTCGCCCGTCAGCACCGCATCCATGAAGGCTTCGCCGGCGAAGTAGTAGGTCAGGCCCACCTGGCGGCTTTTCAGGATGTTGCGGATCCGCGCCGTCAGCGGGTTGAGCTTGGCGGCGTACAGCTCTTTCTGGTAGCCGTACATTTTGCTGATGAACTTGTCGAGAAAGTCCACTTCCGTCAGTTCGCTGACGTCGTTCTTCACCTGTTTCTGGCGTTTCTTCCCGCCCTTGTCGCCCCGATCGCCTTTTTCCCGTCGCTGGTTGCGGGGGTTATCACGGCGGTGGCCATCGTCATCGATCGGATCATTTGCTGGCATCGGCGCCGGCTTGGCGCATTGCTTGGCCAGGCGTTCACGAACGGTGGTCAGGCGGTCCAGCTCGTCCAGGTCGCCCTTGGAGAGGGTGGTCTGCTTATCGAGGATGAGCGTGATCCGCCGACTGACAGCAGTCAGCGGTTCTTCGTCCGACAACATGTCGTCCCATTCACCTTGGCGGATCCAGTAATAGACGATCCGGATATTGGGCAGGGATAACTGCGCCTGAATTTCACGCGGCTTGCAGCGGCGTAAATAGAGGCGTTTGGCGGCTTCTTTAAGTTCGGGGGCGTATGGCATGGCCGCAGTCTATGCGGCGAAAACACCGAAAAGGTGCAGTCAAAATTCGGCTTCGTCCTAGATCGTGGATATAGGACCAATGCAAAAGTTAATCAATTGTTGGAGGGGCTGCAGCTCCCTATCTTGGCGACTCAAACCACCGATTGAGCGCAGTTAACGCCCATGCCCCGTTCCCTTGTTTCATTCTGGAAACGTGTCGCCACCAGCGGCATTACCGCCGATGGCCGCGAGATCCTTCCCCAGGAACTGCGCGATATCGCTGAAACCTACAGCACGGCCAAGTATACGGCTGTGATCTGGTGTGAGCACGATCGCTGGTCAGGTTCCTACGGCACCGTGTTTGCCGTGCGCCTGGCTGAAGACGTTGAAGGCCTTGAGGCTGGCCAGGTTGCTCTGGAAGCCCAATTGAAGCCCAACGACAAGCTGCTGGCACTCAATGACCAGGGCGAGAAGCTGTTCACCAGCATCGAGATCACCCCCAACTTCGCGAACAGCGGCAAGGCCTATCTATCTGGCCTGGCTGTCACCGATTCGCCGGCCAGCCTGGGCACCCAGGAACTCTATTTCTCCCGCGCCACCAACAAGCCCGCGCATTTCGCAGCAGCTGTGCCGCTGGGTGTGCTGGTTGAGGCCGAACCCGCCGGCGAGATCGGCCTTCTGGCAAGCCTGGTTTCGCGCTTGGTCAAACACTTTGCCGTTGCTGACCAGCCAACCGACACCCCAACGACACCCCCCACCGAGAGCAAAACCCCAATGGATGAAGCTACAGCCACGGCGTTGAAAGCCCTGATGGCGCAATTGCTTGTTGTCGCTGCCGGCATTCAGGCAGTGATTGAGCCAGCTGCAGAAGACGCGCCCGAGCCTGAACAGGCTCCGATCGATGACGTTACTTCTGCAGTAGACGCCATCGTCACCACCGCCGAAGAAGAGCGCGAGTTCAAGCGCAAAAAAGGCGAGACCAGTTCGGTCCTGTCGGCGCTCGTCGCCGGTCAGGCTCGCCTGGAACAACAGTTCAGCGCTCTGCTGGACAATCCCAAAGGCCGCGTGATTCCGCCTGTAACTGGCGCGGGTGACTCAATCAAAAAGCGGGTGCTCTGATGGCTCATTCCCTTAGCAACCACGGCGCGAAGATGTACGCCGAACTGCAGGTGGCGATTGCTGAAAGCTACGGCGTCGACCTGTCGCGCCGCATGTTCAGCGTTGAGCCATCGATTGCCCAGGAGCTGAACGAGGCGATCACTGCCAAGTCAGACTTCCTGCAGCGCATCAACGTCATCGGCGTGTCCGAGATCAAAGGTCAAAAGGTATTCCTGGGCGTTTCCGGCCCAGTCACCAGCCGCACCAACACCAGCACCACCGATCGCGTGGCTAAGGATGCGTCGGCGCTGGATGACAGCACCTATGAGCTGTCGTCTACCGAGTCCGATGTAGGCCTGCCGTACGCGAAAATCGACGCCTGGGCGAAGTTTCCCGACTTCCACCAGCGTTATTCCGCCGCCGTGCAGAAACAGATTGCGCTCGATCGCATCATGGTCGGCTTCCATGGCACCCACGTTGCCCCGCAGACCAACATTGCCACGTACCCGATGCTGCAGGACGTGAACAAAGGCTGGCTGCAGATCGCCCGTGAGCAGATCCCGGAACAGGTGCTCAGCGAAGGCGCAGTTGACGGCAAAGTGACCCTCGGTGTGGGTGGCGACTACGCCAACCTTGACGCCCTGGTTCATGACGCCAAGCAACTGGTCGACGAGCGTCTGCGCGATGGCGGTGACCTCATCGCAATCATCGGCACCGACCTGCTGGCGGCTGACAAAGCCAAGCTGTACGCCAAGCAGGGCGATGTGCCTACCGAGAAGGAACGCATTGAAGACGCCCAGGTGATCGCCACCTACGGCGGTCTGCCGAGTCACAGCGTGCCGTTCTTCCCGGTCAACGCCGTGGTAGTGACCAGCTTCGACAACCTGTCGCTGTACTTCCAGGACTCCAGCTGGCGCAAGCAAACCATCGACAACCCGAAGCGCTCCCGCGTTGAAGATTTCAACAGCCGTAACGAAGGCTATGTGATCGAGCAGCTCGAGAAGTTCGCGATGATCGAAAACGTCGAACTGGTGACCGCGTGAGCCTGGCACTGGCGCATAAGCGCCGCTTGATTGCCCAAGGTCCTGCGGCCGGCGGCGCCAGTGCCGCTGCGGTGGTCTACTCGGCCGCCAACGCACTCAACAGCCCAGCCAACGCCAAGAAGCACCTGATGCTGATGGTCGATGCCATGAACATCGATCTGGAGCGTGTCAGTGCGATCGACAGCCGCGAACTGCGTCAGCAGCTCAAGCGTGACGAGCTGCTGCCCAAATACCAGGAGTACGTGCAGCGCTATCTTGATTCGGAATTGGTTTTCCAGAACCCGGTAATGATGCAGGTCCTGGTCTGGCTGTTTGACACCGCCCAGTTCACGGAAGGACTGGAGCTGGCCCGCGTGGCAATGCGGCAGGAGCAGGAACTGCCGGAACGCTTCAAGCGCAACGTGCAGACCTTTGTTGCTGACGAGGTGATCGACTGGGCCGAGGCCGAGCAGAAGGCCGGCCGCAGCTTCGAACCATACGTCTCCAACATGCTCCCGCTGGTCGACGGCGAATGGAAGTTGTTCGAGCGAATTCCGGCCCGGTACTACCGGATCCTCGGAATCGTCGCCTTGGACAATCGGGACTTTGCTGTCGCCATCAAACACTTCGAACGAGCTGAAGCGCTGTTCCCGGGCATCAAGGTTGAGACCCGGCTGAACGGAGCCCGCAAGGCTTTGGAAAAAGCGAAGGCATTGGCCGACGCGGAGGCCCTGGCAGCACAAACCGCCGGCAACGGCTCCGAATAACCGACTACCCCCCCCAGCGGGGAACTGTGGGAGTGAGTCAGCCATTTATGGCCGTCGACCCACCGCCAACAGCTTCCCTGCTCCTATTCGAGCGCCCAGCAATGAGCTTTTCAGGTAAACCCACCACATTCGTGGATCAGGCGATCGACAACGACGGCTTCTGGCCGGACCTGTCTGTTGCTGAATTCCAGAAGGGTTACCGCCTGCCGGCGGAATACCTGGGCGAGATGCTGGCCGCTGATCTGACCATGGCCATGGTCGAGGTGAACACTGACCTGGCCAAGTGCAAAAGCCGCTGGCAGTCCGGTGGCGTCACTACGTTGGAAACGGCTGACCCTATGGTGCTGCCGGAACGCACATTTCAAGCAGCGACGTATAAGCGCGCCGTGTATTGCCGCGCCAAGGCCAGTCTGCTGACCCAGTTCGCCACCGTGACCCGCCGCGAAAGCGCCGAGAACACCGGCAAGGAACTGCCAGAACGATCGGAAACCTTTCTCGCCTTTAGCCAAGCCGCTGTTCGCTCGCTGCAGGGCCGTGGCCGCATCACGGCGAAGCTGCTGTGATCAAGCTGCAGGCTTTGACGGCCTACCTCATCGAACGCCAGCTGGTGACCCCGGAACAGCTCGACAGCTGGACGGACCAGGTGCAGCTGGAATTGATCTGGAAAGACGACGAAGCCGGCATGCACATGGGCGACATGAATTACAGCGCCACGATCGTGCTGGAGCGCTTCGCCGATCACCCGGGGCGTCTGATGGCCCTGGTCGGCAGCTGGCTGGAGACTCACGACGAGGACCGCGACGGCCTGCCGGCCACGGTGTTCGACATCACCATGCTCGATGACGACCTGGCGGACGTGGATATCAAGCTGCAGTTCACCGAGCCGCAGTACCTGTCCGAAGATCCAGCCGGCGAAATCAAGGCCTTTGGAAAGACCTGGTCATTTGTGCCGTTCGAGCTGTGGGTTGCGGAAGCAGGCGAGGTGGCCAATGCCCCGTAACAACTTCGACCTCGACATTCGCGGCCTGGCTGACGCCGAACAGCTGCTGGCACTGCTCGAACTGCCTCCCAAGTTGCGCCGGCGATTGCTGAACAACGTGAGCAAGCGCGTGCGCAGCATCAGCCGCAAGCGTGTCAGCACCCAGCAGAACCTGGACGGAACGCCCTTCGCCCCGCGCAAAGGATCGTCCAAGGGCAAAAAGAAAATGGAGTCCGGCCTGGGCAAGTTGCTCGACGTGACCCGCCTGAGTGCCAACGAGGCCGAGCTGGGATGGCGCAACGCGCTGACCCGCTGGGTTGCTTCGCAGCAGCACAACGGTGTTTCCGAGCGCCGAACTGCCGCCCAGATGCGCCAGTGGAATCGGGTTCCGGTCGGGCTGGCCGCGACAGAGAAGCAAGCCAAGCGCCTGCGTCGACTGGGTTTCAAGACCCGTCAGGCGGGCAAAAAGACCCTTACACGCCCATCCGTGGCGTGGATTAAAGAGCATGTGAACTACGCCAAGGCGGGTCTGCTGATCCGCATTCTGGACGACGAACAATCCGAGTCATCTGGTGCGCAAAGCTGGGATATCACCCTGCCAAAACGTCAGTTCCTCGGCCCTGGCACTGAATCAGAAACCAGCGCGCTGGTGAACCTGGTGCTGCAACAAATCCTTAATTCACCCCGCTAGCGAGGCACTGCATGGCACTCGGCAAAGTCAGCGTTAACAATCTCAATCTCAGCCAAGGCGCTGTGACGGCGGTTGAACGCTATCTCCTATTCATCGGCGTCGGCGCAACCAACGTCGGATCGATTCTTTCCTTGAACACCGACAGCGATCTGGATGTTCAGCTCGGTGCTGCGGTAAGCGACCTGAAAACCCAGATCACTGCTGCCCAACTGAACGGTGGCGATCGCTGGGCCTGCCTGGCCGCCCCGATCGCTGCGGACACCGGCTGGTATGCAGCGCTGGAGAAGGTCCAGCAGCAAGGCTATTCCGTCGAAGGCGTAGTCATCACCAGCCCGGTCGAGGCGGGCGACGAGCTGTCGGACATGCACGACGCTGCCATTGAACTGAGCAACACCTATGGCCGGCGCGTGTTTGTGATGGCAGCCACTGCCGGTATCGAACCTACGCAGACCTGGGCGGCTTATCTGGCCGAACAGCGCGCGATCACTCTGGATCTGTTGGCACCGCGTGTGCTCGTCGTGCCCCAGCTGCATGGCAATGACCTGGGCGTGTTGGCCGGTCGCCTGGCCAATGCGGCTGTGAGCATCGCAGACAGCCCAATGCGCGTGGCCACCGGTCCTTTGCTCGGACTGGGCCCCATCCCGAAAGACAAAGACGCGATTCCCCTGCAGTCGGCAACACGTGCCGCGCTCGATGCAGCCCGCTTCTCGGTCAGCCAGACCTATCCGGATTACCCGGGCGTGTTCTGGGGCGACGGCAACATGCTCGATGCGCCGGCCAGTGACTTCCAGGTGATCGAGTACCTGCGCGTGATCGACAAGGCCGCTCGCCAGATCCGCCCGTTACTGATCAGCCGCGTGGCCGATCGCCGCTTGAACAACAGCGCAAACAGCATGGCCGTGGCCATCAACGCGCTTATGGCACCCCTGCGTGCCATGGCCAAGTCGACGACCTTTGGCGGCGCGGTATTCCCGGGCGAGATCGAGCAGCCGAAGGATGGCGACATTGTCCTGACCTGGACGAGCAAAACCGCCGTGGTCGCCTACATCAAGTGCCGCCCCCTCAACTGCCCGAAAGACCTGACCGCGAACATCGCGCTGGACCTTTCGACCGACGTCACGGAGTAACCCCATGTCAGCAAAGATTGGCGGCAAGAACTTCGACGTGAACCTGGGTGATCTCAAGGTTCACGTCGAAAGCTGCACCCTGGACATCACCGACAACACCGCCGTGGCGCAAACCAAGGGCGTGCCTGACGGGCACGTTGATGGCGACGTGGCGGCCGCCGGCGAGATTGAGCTGGACACCACCAACTTCAACCTGTTGATCGAGGCTGCAAAGACCGCCGGCAGCTTCCGCGCGCTGGAGCCATTCGACATCGTGTTCTTCGCCAAGGCAGGCGAGGAGGAACTGCGCATTGAGGCCTTCGCCTGCAAGTTGCGTCTGTCCAGCCTGCTCAGCATCGATCCCAAGGGCGCGGAGAAGAACAAGCACAAGATCCCGTTCGACGTCACCAGCCCTGACTTCGTGAAAATCAACGGTGTGCCGTATCTGGACGCCACTGAAATCGAAGGCCTGAGCTGATGGTCGACTGGTTCGATCGTGCCCAGGTGCTGGAGCAGCGGCAACGCGACCAGGCCATTGCGGCCCAGCTCGCCCGCTCGCGGCCTTCCGGGCCGAGCCGGACCCACTGCATGGACTGCGATAGCGAGATCCCGGAACAGCGCCAGGCGCTGGGCGGGATCCTGCGTTGCGTGCCGTGTCAGTCCATTCATGAGCAAGGAAATCGCTGATGTCGACGACTCTGCAGCTCCCGCCTGAGCCAGGCAACGATCTCACTCGCCTGGGCAGGATCGAGAGCGATGTGATTTTGATCCAGTACCGCTTAGGCACGATGGAAAACCGACAGGAGTCGGTGCCTACCCGCGTTACAAAGCTTGAACAGCAGTTTGAAAATTTGGCAGGGCAATTGACGGCCTTAAATGCCGGCCAGGCGAAATTGACCGTTGCTGTGACCGATATCGGCGCGAAGGTAGCCAAGTTGCTGACCATCCTCACGATCGTCGGTGCTGGCCTGCAGATGGCTGTCCCAGCACTGATGCGAGTGTGGTTCCCATGAGCCTGCGCGGCAGGATTGCCGCCGGCGCGATCGTGTTGGCCAGTGGGACGCTGACTGCGTTCCTGGGCACGTGGGAGGGCAACGGTCAGAACGTTGTTTATGCCGACAAGCTGGCTCGCGGCCTGCCAACGGTGTGCAAGGGCATTACCCCTCATACCAGCCCATATGCCGTGGTCGTGGGTGACTTTTGGTCAGACGCACGCTGCGCCGAGGTGGAGCAGCTGGTGATCAAGAAAGGTCAGTTGGCCCTGGCCGAATGCCTGACCAACCAGCGCGTCGGACAGAACACCTTCGATGCGCTTTCCAGTCACTCCCACAACTTCGGCGTGGCGGCGACCTGCTCCAGCCGTGCAGTTGGGCTGATCAACGCCGGGCGTATCGCCGATGGTTGCAATGCACTCGCTTGGGCGCCCGACGGCACTCCGGTGTGGGCGTTTATCACCGACGCCAAGGGGCGAAAAATCCTTATCCCAGGGCTGCACAACCGGCGCCTGGCAGAAGCCGAGCTGTGTGTGAAATGACGATCTCACCGCTGCGTCTCGCCTTGTTCGTACTGCTGGCCAGTCTGGCGGCCTACGTCCTTTTTGATTACGTGGCCGATCAGCGTGACACCGCGCGCCGGGATCTGGGCGACGTGGCCGCTGAGCGCGATGGCTTGCTGCAGGCCGCAGCTATCTCCGGCGAGATGCTGGCAGAACGTGACGCTATCGACCTGAAACACACCCAGGAACTGAAAGATGAACGCGATCAAAACGATCTTTTGCGGCGCGATGTTGACGCTGGCCGTAAGCGGCTGCTCATCCGTGCCACCTGCGCCGTCCCCGCTGGACATACCGATACCAGCGCCGCCGGCGTGGCTGATGCAGGCACCGCCGAACTCGCAGCAGACGCTCGACCGGATTATTTCACCCTCCGAGATCAGCTCGCCCTCAGCAAGCAAATGATCCTCGGCCTGCAGGACTACATACGCCAGGTGGTTCAACGATCGCCGGCATCCGCTCCAACCCCTAAAACACTGGAAAAGACCCAATGAGCGAAGTAAACCGCGACATCACCCTGGAAGTCGGCACCCAGGAATTCACTTTCCGCATGACCCCTGCGGACGTGACCAAGTACTTCAATTCGACCACCCAGAACAACAAGGTCGCGCCGGCCAACAACCTGCTGGTCAACACCGTCCTGCAGGACCAACGCGCGGATCTCAAACCGTTCCTGGCCAACCCGGTGACCACCATGGAACTCGCGGGCGCACTGCTCGAGGAGTACTCGCCGAACGTTGACATCATCGTAAAAAAGTCCTCGGACACGCTGACAGCCTGAACGAAAACGCCCTGGGCCAACTGGTAGCCCTGACCTATCGGTGGTTGCCCGGTCTGGATCTGTCGATCGAGAACATGGGCACCGCCAAGTGGTTGGAGGACGAGTACTGGCGGCGTAACGAGATCGCGGTTGCCAACGGCATCGCTCACGCATTCAACGGATAGGACTTTATGGCTGACCGCTCCGCACGCCTGGCTTTCATTCTCAGCCTGACCGACAAGGTCAGCGCCCCTTTGGGCAAGGTGAAAACCAGCTTTACCGACCTGGCCACCCAGGGACAGCAGAACATCGTAAAGATGGGCGCGGGCCTGGCTGGCATGGTGGGTTCGGGCGTGGCCATCACCGAGTCCCTGGAACCGGCGCTTGAGATGAATCGTGCGCTGGGCCAGGTGCGATCGCTGGGCGTGGCAGAAGACGCGCTGGATGCGCTCAACAGCAAGGCCCTTGAGTTTTCCGTGAACTACGCGGCGAACGCCGACCAGTTCGTTGAGTCCGCCTACAGCATTTCGGGTGCGATCCGAGGGCTGACCGGTGACCAGCTGGCGATGTTCACCAACACCAGCAACCTGTTGGCCAAGGCGACCAGGTCCGACGCGGAGACCATGAGTGATTACGTCGGCACCATGTACAACCTGTTCAAAACCTCGGCCGACTCGATGGGCAAAACCCAATGGGTCGAGCGACTTGGCGGCCAGACTGCTTTGGCGGCCCAGCTGTTCCGTACCAACGGTTCCCAGCTCAAAGATGCCTTCAAGGAAGTAGGCCAGGTCGCGACCACTGCCGGGATCGATATCGCGGAACAGTTCGCGGTGCTGGGCACGCTCAGCAGCACCATGGAAGGCGGCGATGCTGGCGGACTGTACAAGTCGTTTTTCGAGAACATCGGCGCAGCGTCCGACAAGCTCAAGATCAAATTCACCCAGCAGAACGGCCAGTTGCTGCCTATGGCAGACATTCTGACGAAGCTGGAAGGCAAGTTCGGGGATCTCACCAGCGCCGCCGCCGGCGCCAAGTTAACTGAAGCGTTTGGCAACGAAGGTGCGCGGGTGATCAACGCGCTGGCCAAGGACACCGATCGCTTCAAAAACGGCCTGGAGCAGCTGGGCAAGGTGCGGGGCCTGGAAAGCGCCGAGAAGATGGCCAAGGCCATGGTCGACCCCTGGCAACAGTTTGGCGCCGCTGTCCAGGCGCTGCGCATTGCTTTCGGACAGGCTCTTATTCCGATGCTTACCCCGCTGATGGACAAGCTGGTGGGCATTGCGTCGACCCTGACCCGCTGGAGCCAGCTGTTTCCAAATATCACCCGGCTGCTGGGCCTTGTTGTCCTGGTGATTCTCAGCCTGACATTCGCCATGGCGGCGCTGACGTTCACCGTCGGCATGAGCAAGATGGTTTGGTTGTCCCTGGTGACAATCTGGAAGGTGCTGACCTGGACGGGTTTTCGCAGCATCGCCATGTTCCTGTACCACACCGTCATGATCGCCGGCTTCGTGATCGGGATGGTCGCGATGTACACCTGGATGGGCTTGGTTCGTGGAGCCATGTTGCTGTGGCAGGGCGCGATCTGGCTGGTCAACGCCGCTATGTTGGCCAACCCGGTGTTGCTGATCATTGCCGGCATTCTGGCCCTGACCGCCCTGGTCGTTGCCGCCGTTATCTATTGGGACCAATGGACCGCTGCGCTGATGAATACAGCAGCATTTCAGTGGATCTCCCAACAGCTGCAGAGCCTGTCGGACTGGTTTGGCTCGATGGGCGGATGGGGTGACATGGCCAGGGCGGCCTGGGACGGCATCGTTGCCATCTTCAGGAGCGCGATCAGTGGCCTGATCGAGATGTTGAACAAGATCCCGGGCGTCGAGATTGATGCCACGTTTGGCCAAATGCCCAAGATGCCAGGCGTTGCGGTCGATCCTGCTGTGGCGGGTATGCCTAAGCCGATCCGGGGAATTGAGCCCGGTACCGGCCCGAGGCTGATGCCTCCGGTTACCGAGCAGTCCGGAATCTCGGCGCAGCTGGCTGATCAGGCCGAACAGACCCGTCAACGCATGGGAACGGGTACCGCCAGCATTTCCCCCATCCGCCCAACCGCAGTGCCCCAGGGCGGGCTGATGCGCAGCATCCAGAACACTACCAACCAGAGCAACGACAAGGGCATACGCGTGGACAAGGTGGAGATCCACACCGCCAAACCGATGAGCCCGCTCGAGCTGGAATCAATGGTGAGCATGGCGGTGGGCGGATGAGCATCTATATCGATCTGCTGATCACCAACAACGACCTGACCCTGGACGCCTCGAACCAGCCGCTGCCGATCTACGACCGTGCCTGCATCGCCCAAGACATCGCGCACATGATCCGTGATAGCGGCCTGCTGGTGACGCTAGTTGCCGAACGAAACCGCTTCCGTCAGGCCGACTGCATCCAGCAACTGGAGCTGCTCGTTGAGACCGACGTGCGTCTGGTTCCCGGCACCACCCGTTTCATCAAGCAAGGACTGGGGCAGTACCTGGTGACGGCCAAGACCGTTGAATTTGGATCTATCGAGGTAGTCCTGTGAGTGATGTTGATTTTAAACAGGCGCTGAGCGATGCCGGCGTTCCTACAACCGAAGCCAAACTGCGCGCTGCGTGGGAGGCTGAGGTGGTCGCTCAGGGCAGCAAACTGAGCAACACCAGTTCCTGGTCACCTTTCTGGCGCGTAGTGACCGCGTTGGTCACCAAGCCGGTGATGTGGCTGATCGACTTTATCGCCCTGACGGTGCTCCCGAATTTCTTCGTCAAGACGGCTGTGGATGCCTGGCTCGACATGCTGGCCTGGCAAGTCAACGTCACCCGTAAACCCGCGACCAAGGCAGAAGGCTTACTGCTGTTCACGCGCAGCGCCGTCGCCGGCGTCATGGCGGTACCGGCCGGTACCCGTATTCAGTCGATCGCCATCAACGGCAATGTTTACGTCCTGGTGACGACGGTGGCCACCAGCTTTGAGGATGGCAAATCCCAGGTATTGGTCCCCGCCACGGCGACAGAAGCGGGCAGCGGATTCAATCTTGCACCAGGCTATTTTTCGATTCTTCCCGAGCCTGTGCCCGGGGTGATTCAGGTCGTCAATGCCGATGGCTGGTTGAGCGTGCCCGGGGCGGATGTGGAAAGTAATGACGACCTGCGCCTGCGCACTCGCAACCAGTTTTCAGCGGTCAACCAGTGGCATACCGATGCCGTGTACCGCGCCATGATCGCCGCCTTCCCGGGCGTCCAGGCGGACGGCGTTTATTTTGAGCACGGCGCCCCGCGCGGACCTGGTACGGCCAACGCCTTTGTCTTGTTCGAAGCGGATTCGCCCGCCGACACGTACCTGGCGCAAATCAACTCGTATATCCGCGACGAGGGTAACCACGGCCACGGCGATGACCTGGTGGTGATGCAGATGCCCGAAACTCAGCACCAGGTGCAGCTGACCGTATGGCCCAAGGCGTCGGTCGGGTCCGAGCGGTGGCCAGCGCTCAAATCTGATATCCAGCTGTACATTCGCGCGGCTTTCCGCGAGAGCACAGCCACCGACTACCAGCCGACCCTGACCTACCCGCAATCCCGGTTTTCATTCAGCCGCCTGGCGGAAGAACTTCACCTGCAGTTCCCTGGTATCGACTCGCTGAAGTTCACCACTGACGACATCATTTCCGAACTAAACATCCCTCGGCTGGCTGGCCTCGAGGTGACCCTTGCTTAAGTTAAGTCTGCCTTTCTGGCTGGACGGCACCGAGCTGACCAAGCTCAAGGCGGCTGCACAGTCGTATTGGGAGAAGGCCGAAGGCTGGCTGCGCTGGCCGCTGCTGCAGCTGGATGCGGAAACCTGCCACATCACCGTGCTCGACCTGCTGGCCTGGCAGCGCGATATCCAGCGCTTTCACGGCGAGTCAGAGCAGCTTTATCGCCTTCGAGTGAAGTACGCCTTTATCAACGCGGTCGACGCGGGCAGCACCGCGGGCATGGTGCGCATCTTTCAGCGCTTGGGCGTTGGCTACGTTGAGCTTGAAGAACGGGTCGACGGGATGGATTGGGACATCATCCTGTTGCACCTCTCCGACAGCCAACTGGCCGAAAACCCCGTGCTGCTGCGCGTGCTGATGCAGCAATACGGCCGCACGTGCCGCCGCTACGACTTCGTGACCATCACCCCGGTAACTCTGAGCATCCGCATTGCGGACTTCAACGACGACCAGCAAACCCTGATCGCGAGCCTGGACGAAGCCACCAGCAACATGGTCGTGATCAATGACCAGGTGCTTATGACCATTTTGAACGACCCCTTTAGGAGCACCCATGGGAGCTAGCATTACCCTTGCCGGCGAGAGCCTCATTGCCCAGAAGCAAGCTGCTCAGCAGGTCCTGGACGTTGCCCGGTTTGTCTTGGCCTACGTGCCTGGGCTGAATCCGAACGCTGCGGTCGACCGTGCCGGCCTCAAGCCCCCAGCTGCCCAGATCGTCTATACGGCTGACGTGAACCGCAAAGGCTATGTCAGCCCTCGGCAAGTGATCTACAGCCTGATGGTTGGCTCCGATATCGGTGACTGGGATTTCAACTGGATCGGCCTGGAAACTGCCGAGAACGTGCTGCTGGCCGTTGCCTATGTGCCGATCCAGCAGAAGCGCCGCAACATTCCGCCGCTGCAGATCGGGAACAACATCACCCGCAACTTCCTGGTGGAGTTCAGTGGGGCCCAGGCACTGACCGGTCTGGTGGTCGACGCAAGCACCTGGCAGCACGACTTCACCGTTCGCCTGACCGGCATCGATGAGCGCGAGCGCGTGAGCAATCGGGACGTCTACGGGCGTGCCTGTTTCTTCAAAGACAGCCTGCAGCTGGAGCGCAACGCCCTGGGCCTCTACCAGCTCAAAGCCGGGATGGCCTACATCGAAGGCATCCGTGTGGCTCTGGACGAATCGGCCCTGGTGCAACTCCCGGTGGTGCCGGCCACCGCTTGGCTCGACGTCTATCTGGCTCACGTGGGAAGCGACGTCGTCGCCGGCTGGACAGTGGTATTCGGGACCACAAAAACCGACTACCTGGACGAGAACGGGCACCAGCATTACGTCGAGCCGCTGGCCCGAGTGATCGCCACCGGCGTCATCACCGACCTGCGCGCCAGTCAGCCCATCACCGCTGCGCTGGTTGAGTACTTCGCCGCCAGGGATGGCGATTATGCGGGGCTGCGCGCCCGTTCCACGACCAAGGGCGACGTGGGCCTTGATCAGCTTCCCAACGCCAAGAGCGACGACCCCGCGACGAACAGCAGCAACATTCTGGCGACGACCAAGGCACTGGCCAGCCTCCTGAGCAGTATCAACGCCATCGCGAGCACCATGACCGGCATGATTGCGATGTTCCCGATCGCTGCACCGCCCACCGGTTGGCTAAAGGCGAACGGGGCGGCCGTGTCGCGCAGTACCTACGCGGCGCTATTCGACCGCATTGGCGTCTCCTACGGGATCGGTGACGGGGCCACTACATTCAACCTGCCAGAGGTTCGAGGTGAATTTCTGCGCTCACTGGATGACGGTCGCGGCATTGATGCTGGCCGAGTCCTGGGCAGCTTTCAGGACAGCCAGAACCGTCAGCACGTCCACACAGCCACTACTGGTTCGGCAGGCGCGCACAAACACACACTTAACGTGCCGCGCGACCTGGTGCCTCAGGCTTCCGACAGTCTGGATGCTGTTTTGGGGGACGAGATCGAGCAGGGGCTACAGGTGCTGGAGACGGACACTGCGCCAGATCACACCCACACCGTGACAGTGCAATCGTCCGGTGGAACCGAAGCCCGGTCGCGCAACATCGCGTTCCTTGCCTGTATCAAGTACTGAGGCCCGGCATGGAAACCTTCTATCAGCGCGCCGAGTGTGACCAATGACCTGGGCCCCCGTGAAAATGGTCTGGCCCGAGCAGGCCACCCAATGGCTGGGCGATCTGGCTAACGCCCAAGGGCTGGCCGGTCTGGAGCTGACCACCACGGGCGAACGGGTGGCCGCGCTGGCTTCGCTTGCCACCACGTCTCCCGGGCCAGTCGGCGCCGCTGCCATGCAAGCGGTCGCAGCCGGCCGCGCAGCACTGGCCGGTGCCTTGGGCGAGCCGCCGCTGTGTCTGGTGGTGACACCGTTTCAAAGCGGTGTAGGGCAGGGCGTCGGTTATCAGCGCTACCTGTCAGCTCCTAACCTGCTGCAGCACATGGCGACCAAGCTTGAGGACAGCAGCGACGACAAGCGACCGGGAGATTCGCAATATGCCCTGGTGCTGATGTTCCTGGGCACCCGTTACGACCAGCTTGCAAGCACCCTGGAAACCTTCAATACCTTGTTGCCAATGAAGGATCTGCAGCGGGCCGAGCGGCGCGCCCAGCAGCTTTTCGATCTGGACGCGGACAAGTGGGAGCTGCCGACCGCCGGTATGTTGCCGCTGTGGGACAAATTACCGCTGGACCGCTGCACCATCACCAAGGTGGCGGGCCAAGCCATGTCCGGCCAATTGGCTGCACTGGAGAGCTACGCCGACAGCACGCCACTGGGCGACCTGACGGCGCTGGCCAGCCGGAAGGCCGAACAGACGCAATCGCTGACTCAGTCGCTGACCGACCTCAAGGCCCAACTGGCCGACAGCTCTGAAAGCAGCACCATCAAGGCTCGGCTGATCGGACCGGGCAATGCCGCCGAATTGAGTCGGCAGCTGCTCGAGGGCGATTCACCTGGTCATGAATGGCCATTGTGTGCAGGTGTGATGCTGGTCGCGTCCCTGCCCGGGCTGGGCTTTGTTCGGGAGTTGATCGGTCTATGACACTTCTGCTCGATGGCCAACAAGTACGCGGGAAAGGCATCAAGGTCACGGCGAACCTGCGGATCGAATCGGATGATCTGTCCGGACAGACGAGCAGCACCGAGAAAGCGCACATGGGGTTCAAACCCAAGACGCTGACAGTGGCCCTGATGATTCCTTACGTCGACGAGTCGCAGCTGCGCTCATTGATGAGCCTGGCCGAAGCGACCGAAGCCGGCGGCCAGCTCAAAACCTATCGGGTCGTCAGTGACACTGCAGCGGCGTTTGGTATTCGTCAGGTGACTTTTGCCGAGGGCGTGAGCGCCCGTGAAGACGACACTCTGAGCGCATGGCGGATCCAGTTCACCCTGAGCGAAAAGCTTTCCAATCCTGAGCGGGTAGAAAGTCGTAGAGCAGCAAAATCCGTCAACCAGCAAGGCGGCACTGGTGAGTCAGTTGGCGGTACCGGTACCGGCGCCGGCAGCGGCGGCACGGGTAGCGAATTGACTGGCTTCGAAGCGGTATTGAAGCGCGTCGACGATTACCTGGGGAGCGGATCATGAGCATGAAGCTCAACAAAGTGCTGACCATTGGCGGGACGGTCTATCCCCTGGTGAAAGACGATGTGCGGCTTGAGATCCGCAACCCGGGGCGCGCGCTGCTAACGATCCAGTCATCAGTCGTTGTGTCCGGTCTGGTCACGCTCGACATCGGCTACAACGACAGCACGTTGCAGCGTCACTTCATTGGCTACGTCGAACGCTGCACACCGTCGAACGCCCTCGAGCAGGTCGTTTTCGCGCGCGAGCTGGCCTCAATCCTGGCAGCGCCGCTGCCCATGAACTTGAGACATGTGGATCTGCGTACCGTACTGGGCGAGATCAGCCAGAAAACCGGGCTCAGGTTTCTAGTACCAGACCAGGCCTACGCCAAAGTAAAAGCACCGTTCTTCTACAGCCTGGCCGCTGGGTTCCAGGCCATGGACAGCTTGGCGAAGGTGTTCAGCATTCCGGACTTCATCTGGCAACAACAGGGCGATGGCCAGGTGTTCGTAGGCAGTTGGACGGACAGCTTTTTTGGAGCGCGCGCCGCACTGCAGCTGCCCACCGAACTATTCGACGATTACCAGGGCAATCAGAGCGCTGTAGTGGCAGCTCTGCCCGGGCTGCGCCCTGGTGCAACCATCAACAACGGTGAACGGATCACGAAAGTGAGTCTGGCCGGCAACCAAATGGCGATCCAATGGAAGAAGTAATTCGTCGCAGTGTGGAGCGCCAGTTCCCGGAACTGACCGGGGGCTATCACCTGCCGCGCTTTGGCCGCGTCGTCGGTATCGCCGATGCGCCGGCAGGTGCAGGCCTATGCGACGACTTTCGTCCGCGCTTTGCGGTTGATGTCGAGGTTCTGGGCCCCAACGGCGAGCCGGACACCGACCTGCCGATTCTGGCAGGCGTGCCGCTGCCCATGCCCATGGGCGGGGATGAGATGGGGTTTTTCGCGTTCCCGGCCGAAGGCACCACCGTCGTGGTCAGTTTCGCCTACGGCATACCCAGCAAACCCTTCATCCAAACGATCCTGCCGCACGGCCTGAGCCTGCCCAAGGTGCCCAAAGGTGACCAGGTGTGGCAGCACAGCGAAGCCGCACAGCAGCGGGTGGACGCCGATGGCAACTGGCTGCGCCAGACCGACGGGGCCATTAAGGATGATTCGATTGATCGCGAGATCCGCAGCCTAAACAACGCAGAGAAGCACCAAACCAGCAGCGTCGAGATCGACAACCACTCCACGGAAACAGTGGGTGGGATCAAGAAGATCGAGGCGCTGGGCGCACTCAAGTTGTTGTCGGCCGGATCCAGCAGCCTCGCCGCCATCGATGACCTACATCTGGCCACCGGCCGCGACAAGAACGTGGCCGTAGGCCGAGATTCCAACAGCGCGGTCGGGGGAGATCTGCTCGAGCGCGTCAAAGGCGCTCGTCGCAGCATCGCCAGCCAAACATGGCTTGGTTCCGATGGCGTGAACGTGCTGCAGGTGCTGTGCGATCTGATTGACCTGGTCATCCAGACCAACACCGACCTGACGGGCCATACGCACGGCCCAAGCCCGGTGCCAACCAATGCGGCCAGTTTCGCCGCACACGCCGGTACCGGCGCACTACTTTTCGGGCAACTAAAGCCCATCACGGGAGCATGATTTGGAACTGAAGAATTTTTACGCTGCAGACAACGAAGGCAACGTGCTCCCGGGTGCGACTTGCTATGTGTACCAGCGCGGTACCGAGAACCTGGTACAGGGCCTGCTCAAGCCCAATGGCTATGGCTTGATGAATCCCTTCTCCGCCGGCGTCGACGGCTTGATCCAGTTCGCCGCCGCGAACGGCCTGTATGACGTGCGTGTGGTCGGCCCGAATCGGGATTCCCGGTTGCCTATCCAGTTCAACGACGTGAACGACGACCTGGCAGCGGCTCGAGCAGCGGCTACCCGGTCGGAGACGGCCAGCGACGTGGCTCAACAATCCGCCGGCATGTATGGCAATACAGCGCTCGGCCTGCTCAAAACCGTCAGCGGGCAGTATTTCAGCGTGCCCAGCGAAAACAGCGATGAATTCTCGATTCTTTATAAGAACGAGGGCGGCGTTGCGGTCGAAACCAAGATTTATCCCGCTGCAGGCGCCGTCACCAGTGCGCTGGCCAGCCTTGAGAAAATCGAGAGTAGCGCGCTGTTCAAGGAAGATTTCGAGGACACCACCGAGTTCGAGACGGGTTTCTTCGACGAAAACAACGCGGTGATCCTGGGCTTTACCAAGAGCGGCCAGGTCGTTGCCGGCGGCGTCAATATCAGCAAGCTGGATGCGCGATCGACCAACTCGACTGAGTTCGAGCACACCGAGCTGGTGGCTGGGTTTGTCGGGGCAAATGGCGGTCCATCACCGCTGGGCTTTGATGAGAAGGGCGACACGCACATTGGTGGCGTGGAGTTCGAGACGCGCGATCTGAACGAACGCACGGGTGGGGTGGTGATGCCTATCACCGACGCCCAAGGCAACCTGGTGTTTGGTTTCGAGCGTAGAACCGGCAAGGCGCTGCTCAATCTGGGGGAACAGCACATCACAGCGGTATCAACTTATGTTGACGTGGCTCCGAAAGTTGAAGCGCTGAAAGTTAAGTTGGTCGGCTCCAACTTGGTGACTGGTGGTCAGGTCTTTCCCTTGACTGATATCAGCGTCGATGCCGCGACAATGGTCAACGCGACGGCTAATGCCTATCCGCTAAAGTTCGTTGCCTACACAACGCACCCGCCGCAGAAGTTTTTCGACATTGATGCGGCCGACTGGTTGGGTTATTCGAGCGTCGTTGTAACGTCCGTGAAAAAAGTATCTGATAGTTCGGTTCTGGTCATCGGCCGGGACGTTACCTTTAGCGAGAACGGCAAAGTTGTTCTGATGCGTCCAGGTACAGACACACCAGCGAACATTGCATACGTTGGCAAAATGGAACGTTACGACCTGATCGCTTATAGCCTGGTCACCAACGGCTTAGTCGTGCGCAAAGGTGTCGAGCGTCGAGTTTCCGCACAAGAAGATATGTATCGGGGCAAGGCGCAGCTGGGTGACATCCCGTTATATAACGTCTATGTAAACGGCGGCGCGATTCGCGAGATCATCAAGTTGTGGAACTGGCGCGGTGTTCGCAACAAGAACGCCAACGCCGAACAGTCCGCGCTTTACCTGGAGAACCGCAGACGCTTGTCGCGCTTTCACAACAAGCTGAACAAGGGCAACGGGGTGATCGTTACAGCTTACGGTGACAGCAACACCTCACTGGGCGGTGGCCACTCCAGTGCAGCCGATTATCTGCCCAACCGTAGCGGCGTAGACACAACACCGTTCCAAGGTCCGTTCATGCTGTCAGATCAGGAAGCCGACTTCCGGGCGGCCTATCTGAACCAAGTGGGCAAGGTCGTCGTCAATGGCGAAACACGTTACAAAGCCGGTCCAAACTGGCAAGTGATCGATACAATCTGCGACTACCACGGCTATACGTTTGTTGCGGATAAAATTCCCGGCTTAAATGAAGTTGTATATCTGAATCAGGGTATTTCGTCCTCTACTTCGTCCGCTGTCGGCGTATATAATGGGCTCTACCCAGACAGGTTAGCAGCAATGATTAATCCATCTGGCTACCGAACTCCAGACTTGATGTTGCTGGCGTTTGGCATGAATGACGGAACCGTCGAAACTTACGTTTCTAACTTGTCTCAAATCATTCAAGCGGCACGCACTGCTGGGATCGATGTTTTCCTAATCGGTCCGCACTGGACTAACAGTAACGGTATTCGCTTCACCGAGGCTGAATGGCATTTGATCCACCGTCGATTGTGCGAAGTTGCCGAGTTCCATGATGTTGCTTATTTGCCCAGTGAGCTTTATTACGCTGGAGACGCCCGGGGTTATCTTGGGATCAGTGATTATTCGCTGACACGTAGCAACTGGATCAACCACCCTGCGCCATATGAATACCGTATGAACGGTGTTGCAATCGCCCAATATTTTAAATAAAGGATCCCTCAATGTTTTTTGGAACTGGCATTCAACTCAAGGGCATTACTTTCGATAACCCGGCACTGCCGAACCTGTCGAACTATCAAGACACTATCGCCAATCATCCGAACTGTATCGGTGCCTGGAGATTCGACAAGCCCGAGCTGCTCACTATCGACGCCTTTGGTGACCTGCAGCGGATCGAGAGCTGGAAGGTCGGTGGCAATGCCCTGGTGCGCACGGCTGGGACAGCGGCACGCATTCAGGCTAGCTCACTGACTGGCGGCAACGTGGCCGTGTTCGGTGCTGCAGGCGAATACACATTGCAGACGGATCTACTCAATCTGGCGGCCAGTTACACGCTCGCAGCGGTGTTCAAACCAGACTCTTTCGCCTTGCCCAACAGCGTGGTCGGCACCCTGGCTGGAGCTGATGTCACCAAGACGGGCGCGATCCTGAGCCGTAACGGTACAAGTGCCACTCCGGCGATCGCTTTCTACGAGGGCAGCAAGACGCACTATGCCAACGTGCCTGATGCTTCCATCATGGTCGCCGGGATTGCGCGCCATAACGCCCAGAACATGATCGACGGGGCGACGGCACTGATGGGCAAGGAGACGATCGCGGCGTCCATCAATGATGCCACTGCGGCGATCCCGCTCAAGATCGGTAGCGCCACGACGTATCCGTTCCTGGGACAGATGGACTTCATTGCCGCGTTCAACATCGATGTGGCCACTGACGCGAAGCTGATGGCCAACCTGCTGAACTACATGAAGCTCCGGGCACGCATCACCAAATAACGCTGCCTTCGATCAAAACCTACAGCCCGCCATGTGCGGGCTTTTCTTCGAGTTAGCTTATTTTGTTCTTGAAATTATGATTGAGTATCGTAGATCTGAACAATGGCGTTTATCGCGCACTCCAATAAGGTCGCATCTGTAAGCGGTTATTTCCTGTTACCCATTCTTCTTCGGTATTTTATCTAAGGCGGCCATTAGGAGCTCTTGAACATTTATCGGGTAAGTGTCTTGGAGGCTTCCACTGTCCTGTCGGCCAAAAATTCGTGATGCAACATCGGACTTAATCTTAGATTGGTCTTCGGGAGACATTGTGGCGATATACGAGCTTATCGCTTTTAGGTCTAAAGACGTGCGCCTGTTTGAATGCTCCTGATGCCGATGCTTAGCGGACTCACGCGCAAGGTAAGCGGCAGGAACCGACAATGCGATAGCTATTACAATTCTTGCCACCATTTGCTTCCAGTCGAATTCACCGCTCACTGATTCAAAAAGTGCCGTGAGCAGTGCTATGCCGGTAAGTGCCATGCATGTTAATGAGCACCATCTCATAATGTCTGCGGCTTTTTTCTCTGAGTCGGCAGTATTGGCATAGTCGATGAGCAGGACTTTTGCGGAGGCCTCGCCGTGGAGTAGGTTTAGTTTCGCTGTGGTGTCGTCCGTATATTTGCTTGCTTTTTCAAGTTCTGCACTTATACGTCCTGACATCTCGCCGAGATCGGCCTTCAGTTCCTCATACCCGGATGATAACACTGAAAGATCTTTTATTATTTTTTCTTGACTGATCAGGCTTGATGTTTTTATTTCTTGAACGAGGGCTTTGCTACTTAATATTTCTCTCCTGTATATCTCAAGGTCTGCATCGAAACTTCTCTTGGTAGACTCTATTTTCTCTTCATCTGTACGTTTACGCTCCTCCTCCATCAACGGCTTATCGAGCCTTACTGACATAATTATCTGGTCTGAAAGCCTTACAAGATTATTAGAGATATTCGCGTGATCTTGATTTTTTGGTGCGGGTAAGGACAAACCCTCAGCTATATTATAGGCATGCCCTGCAGCACTCTTGGCAAAACCAAGTGCGGTCTCTATTTGGTCTGGAACGTTTGCTGTTCTACGGAGTATGTATCGGTCTCGATTCTTGATGAACTCTCCAATACTATTACTGATCTCATCTGATAGGGGCTCTGCTTCGTTATCGCTCGTTAACATATCAACGAGCGTTGTTATGGAGTCTAACGTCTCATTACACAAGGCTAGTAGTGGTTCGTAATTCATACATTTATTCCCTATAAGTAAAGCGCCTAAACGTCAGAAGCTACTGTTCTTGTGACTTGAATAAGAGGTGGGGCCGTCGCTTGGAGATTCTAAATTCCGCTTAAAATGGGCTGTCACAATTTTTTCTTCCAGTTTGCTCCAAGCTTCTCGGCAATTTAACAGAAAAATAATCCGAACACGCGATCACCATGTCTCCTATCGGGGGAGTGCGAGCTGTTCTACGCATTGAGGTATCTGATGGCAGTTATACAGGAACTCGTCCATGTGCAGCTGTGACTTTGTACCTGCTTCGCGTTCCCGATCAGAAAAACCGGTTCGGCAAAGAAAAACGACTGAAAAAAGCACTTATCCCCCTCCCGCCGACGGGCTTTGTGTGATTTTTTTGTGCAAATTTCAATGTCGTGCAAACAAGGCTGCAGGCCAGGCTGGCTGGGGGGCTCCGAGGGCGATCGGCTTTTTCATTTTGTGAGAGGTTTTGCAAAGAAATGAAGCGCGGTTGCACAGGGGCGTTGTCATCGAGCTGTGGCCACTGAAAGTCGAAGTGCCAGGATTCATTGGGCGAAAAACTGAAAACCCAGCGAGGTGGGGTGTTTTCAATTTCGGCGCCGTTTATTTAAGCGGCGTTCTTGCCGCGTTCCCTGCCTTTCCCAGATCCCCTACAGACCAGAACTGGTGCGGCTTTCAGCTGATTCCGTGCTTTTCACGCGGCTACGTTCGATCTTCACCAGGAACAGCGATGGCAATCCACAAATGAAGGTTCGGAAAAACGGTTTTTAAATGAGATTGGCTCTCAAGTATAGGGGGGTGCTTACCGAAAGAGCGATATCAGCTATATGGGGTGTCGATCGGCTCTGAAGGCCCCGGTTTTTCTGGGCTCTGCGTATTACATGGCAAAGTAATATGAAGCGATATGAAAGGTAATATTTCCGGCAAACCCCCGGATTCATTGGGTTTTAAGGAATGGAAATATAGCTTTATAGAAAGGTAATAATATCGCTCTTGTATCGCCTAAATATCGCCTTTTCTCCAATTGGCTGAAAGCCTTGATCTCCAAGGTCTGTAGCGAATTTTTGGAGGGTGATATTACTAATATTACCTTTTTTTTAGACCCCCTCGAATTTTAGAAATCCGGTCTCTGGCGGGCGGCTGGCCGAGATCCGGCGTCTTTGCCTGTGCGTTCGTTCAGATTGAATTTAGCTTCGTTACAAGCCACTCACATGATTGCGCCATCGACAGGGCGTCCTCCAAGCTGACATCGACGCCACCGTTGCCATGGCTACTTACGACGCCATTACGAAGTTGTTGAAGCCGCCTGAAGGTGGAGGAGGTCAGGTTATCTACCAGGCCCCGTCTCTCAAGCTCCATGAACTTAAATATCAGAAGCGTATATGCACGCTCCCCGATCCTCAGTCCGTGGCGGCGAACGGCCTCGTCTACCGCGGCCTCGACTTTTCTCCAGGCAAGGATCATTGCGATGACTGGCGACTCCTCAGCAGTCCGTACAACATCCGAAGACGGGACCGGGGGAGGTTGAATGGGGGCGTTAGGCCCTGATGACGTTGTGGTGAGATCTTCTTCAACAGCTTTGAGCTGCTCTGAGAGATCGATGTGAAGCTCGCCGTATCTGAAAGTCCGAATTTTCGGAATGGCTCTCAAGATCGGTCCCTTCAGTAGGAAGACGATCCCGAGGATTGCACCTGGCCAGGCTAACGATGAAACCAGCGACGATAAAAACTGCAACCAATCCATATGCCGGTATCTTCCAGAATGCTGGTTTTGTTTAATGCTCCCCAATACGGCCCTCAAAGGATCGCAGTATCAGGTGAGCCGCACTGTAGGTCTTGAATTCATTGGAGCGTGTGAAGGGAATCGAACCCTCTTATCAGCTTGGGAAACCCACACCGTGGTGTGGACCGCCCTACACCAAGCTACGCCTTACGCTTTGAAGCTGATTTTTTTCGCGCAGGCGCATCGCTCGTGGAACCGGCACCAAGAATGTCATCAAATATACTTTCTTGAGATGTTTCATTCGCTACAACAGTTTTGCACTCTTGGATAGCTGCGTACGTGTCGAGCTCAAATATTTTCAAAGCCATCTGGAAGGGAGCCAGCCCAAATTCCTCAAGAACCTGGCGCAATGAAACTTTGTCAGTTTTCAGGGTGCCGCTGCCTGGATACGACTTCGCTAAGAGAGCTCCCATCTGGAACGGACTCGCCTTCGTAAACATGGTGACTGACGTGCGCAGTATAATTGTGCCAATTTCGTCATGTATTTCGTTTTTATACTGAGTCGTTGGCCCCCAAGAAACCAAGCCGCCTGTATGAAAACCAGCTTCAACCCCAGATTCCAAATTTACTAAGTAGTCGAATAAGCGTTGCTCGTCCGAATCGTTTAAGACCTCACAAAGCTCATCGTAAGGCTCGGTAACTACATTCAAATAGTAATCTTTTGCATACCTAGGCTGGTCTATAATCTTCAAAAAATTCAGGACCGACTGCCACTTCCTGAATTCTTTTGCTGCGGCCAGATAAAAAGTCTGAGCTCGAGCATCAGTCAACTCCTGGACAAATGCCGCGGCATGATAATCCAGTATGCTTTTGTGCAAGAACGTAGTTAAATCCAAGCCTTCCTCAATTAAAAGACACGCTACTTTTACGATATCTTTGCGAAAATCTTCAATTTCGCAACTGCAGTCTTTAGCTAGTTTCAACGCGCCGTCAAATGCTTTGTTAAACTGGCTCGGTCTAAGAGATCGCCCGCCGCCTGTCTGAACAACCATAAAGCAAAATGCGTCAAATAACTGTCTTAGACGACGCTCAGCCAGGCCGCTATAGTGCTGCCTATTAAACCCTGCTTTGAGTTTGTCATGCTTGGTAAATACAATTCCAAACAGCTTATCAAAAAATTCAGAAAGGCTAAGCGGAATTTCCTTTTCTGTTTGATAGACGACGATAACTAAAGTAAGCATCAATGGTGTAGAGATGATACCTTTGATATTCGTTGGGCACGCATTCAACGCGTCAACTACATCCGTGCGCTTTGCCGCAGAGGGTATCAGCTTTTTAACAAAAGGATCATAGTCACGCGGCTGTAGTGGTACTAGGCGTAGAATTTTAAAGCCAACAAGATTTTGAATGTGGCTTTGAGGTCTGCTTGAAATAACAATCTTCAGTTCAGGAAAACGTGTCTGAATAGTGTCAATCTCGATAATTATATCTGAAACGCATTCTTCCGGTACTTCATCGAATCCGTCGAGAAGTAAAACTATTTTTCCAGAAGACGCAAGGTAGGAAAATGTTTCTTCTCCCCCAGTTATCCCTACAGTTTTCAAAAAATTGAAAATGCTATCTTGCAGATTGCGTTTGGTGGATATGTTACGGAGTTCCAAAAGAAACGGAATTTTTGTAATCCCTGTAGCTGGTAGCAATGAGCAGGCAAGATATCTCATAAAAATGGATTTACCCTGACCGACTATACCTTCTACAACGAGATTTCCTTCGGAGAGGTCCTCGATAGATTCGATAACCTTCGCTTCTTCATCGATTAAAACTTTTGACGGAAAATAAAACTTATTTAGAGAGACTTCGTCTTCTGCGGACCAGATGGTCTTGACTTTGTCAATTTTCGATAGGGTAGTCGCAAGTTTCTTCGTTCCAGCGGCCGTACTCATTTTGCTCAGAGCCTGCTCGACTTGGCCTTTCGCACCCGAATACAGGTCCTTGAAGGCAGGAGCAAGCAGTCGGGAGAGCATCGTGATGGACATAACTGTCGCGGACATACCATTTCCTTATAGTGTAAGTCGAGCGCTCACGGCGAGCGGGGTGCCGCTGGAAGAAACACAATGCTTGTTACGTGTCGTGTTACGTAAAGCACAAAAACAAAGGGCCTGCATCGCTGCAAGCCCTTGTTTTATATGGTGCCGGCACCAGGAGTCGAACCCGGGACCTACTGATTACAAGTCAGTTGCTCTACCAACTGAGCTATACCGGCGTGATGGGCGCTGATTATAGGGATTTGGTTTCTTGAGTAAAGCCTTAATTTCAGTTTTTTTAGGTCTTTATGCCAATTCGCGCTGATGCTTATTCACAAGCGGCGCAAAGGCCCTACAACGGGCAGTGTCATTTGTGGAACAGTTCTCATTAGTTCGCAAGCTACTGAATTGCTGGAATTTAATTGTCTGTACAAAAAATGACCAATTGACGAAATGGCCAGCAAGCTACGTATTCCTTGCGGCTGTAAATATTTCGTCAACAGAGTTATCCACAGGACGGGCGGTTGAAGTGGTCACTCTCGCTCAGCGAGGATCATCAGATTACGTGGGGTGGTTTGGCTGTCGCAGAAGGTGCCGATGCGCATGACGTAGCCGCGAGCCTTAAGGTAGAGGGCGCGGTCGAGGATGAGCCAGAGTTCGAGTGGGCGGCGGAAGAGGTTGCGCACCAGCTCCAGGTTGCGGACTTCGGCGAGGCGTTGCCAGCCAGCGGCTTCCAATGCTGACCAGTTTCGTTCGCCGGTCAGCGATATGTCCTTCAGCGCTGCGAGATCGCGGATGTACTCGGCGAAGGGTTTTTTCAGCCAGGCGACGGGCAGCGATGGCGTGGGCAGGTATTGGTCGACACCGCTCAGCTCTCTTTGCAGCAGGTCGAAGGCCAGACGGCGAGCCATGGATGTGTCGCGCTGGCGGCGCACGCGTGCGCCTGCGGTGACGGTTTCGCTGAGGGGCAGGCCGAGGTCCTCGATGGACAGCTGCAGCGCTGAGGCTTGGCCCTCCGCCGACAGTGCTTGATAGGCGTCGGCGGCGATGCGGTTGTAGCAGCAGGGCGCGATAGCGATGTGCTGGCAGTTGGCGTCGCTTGCCAGTTGCATGAGTCGCACGTGCAGATCCCCGCAGGCGTGCAGGGCGACGGGTGTGTGCCCGGCATGCAGGCGCGAGGCGGCGTCGGCGGCCATCACGTCTTGAGTGATGTGTTCGGCGACGATGTTCAGGCGTGCGCTGAGATGATGGCCCGCTTCGACCAGCTTTGGGTCGTGCTCAAGACAGGTCAGCGCCTGACCATTCTGGGCCAGGCGGCGACCGAGATGACCTTTGCCCGAGCACCAGTCGAGCCAGTGTTCGGGCGTTTTCCGAAAATCCAGGGCGCTGGCGAAGGCTTCAATTTGCTGCCACTTTCGTCCGGGAACATCGACTGCCGTGCGCGATGACACAGGTCGCAGTTCCATCGCTGGCAGCGGGCCCACGGCGCTGAGTTCGGCGGATTGGGCGGCGATCCCGGCGAAAGGCGCAGGGGCGTTAAGGTGCTCAGGATGGTTATGCGCCCGTTCGGCATCAGCCAATGTCCGACTGCGAAGCCAATCGGCCAGCTTAGGGTGCTGGGCTTCCCACGACAGTTGCCGATGGGTGAACGGTTTGGGGCGCCACAGGGTTTGGTGATCGAGCAGAAAGCGATTCAGCGCCTCGAAGCGGGCGCGCAGGTCGGTGGTTTGCAGGATCGGGACAGGGGTCATGAGCTGAGGCGCGGGAGGTGGTGCGTCAGGGTAAGCGTCGGTGGGTTTGGGAGCAATCGCAGCCTTCGGCAGCTCCTACCGAAAGGATGTGTTCAGCATTATGTGCGGCGCCTGTTTGGGCCTCTTCGCGGACGAGTCCGCTCCCACGGGATTGTGCCCCACCACAAACTCAGCAGCGGTAAATCTGTCACTCTTGAGGGGCTGCCGGGGCCAGTGCCAGCGGTCATCGGACCTTCTTACCGCCCCTGACACTGATCCACGCGAAGTATTTTCTCCAGCAGTTTGAACCCCTGCACCAGAGCAAACGACATCAGCAGATAGAACAACCCGGCGGCGAAGAAGATTTCGACCGGCAGATAGGTGCGGGCGATGATCGTGCGGGCCATGCCGGTGAGTTCGAGCAGGGTCACGGTGCTCGCCAGGGCGCTGGCCTTGAGCATCAGGATGACTTCGTTGCTGTAGGCGGGCAGGCCGATGCGGGCGGCGCGGGGCAGAACAATGTAGATCAGGGCCTTGGCCTTGGACATGCCCAGCGCGCGTGCGGCTTCGACTTCGCCCACCGGAACGGCCTGAATCGCGCCGCGCAGGATCTCGGCGATGTAGGCGGCGGTGTGCAGCGTCATGGTCAGCGCCGCGCAGAAGAACGGATCACGCAGATAGGGCCACAGTGGGCCTTGTCGCACCGCATCGAACTGCGCAAACCCGTAATAGACGAGGAAAAGCTGCACCAGCAGCGGCGTGCCGCGAAAGAAGAAGATGTAGGCGTAAGGCGCGGTGCGCACGTACGGGTTGCGCGATGCACGAGCGATGCCCAGCGGGATGGCCAGCAACAAGCCGGCGATGACCGCTACGGCGACCAGCTCCAATGTGAGCGTCGCGCCTTGAGCCAGTTTCGGCAGCCATTTGATGATCACGTCCCAGTTCACGAGGCGCTCCTTGCAAAGCCACGGGCGGCGCGTTGTTCGAGAAAGTGCATGCCGGTCATCGCTACAACTGTCAGGCCCAAATACATCAGGGCTGCCACCATATAGAAGGTGAATGGCTGCTTGGTTGATGTCACCGCGATCTGCGAATGGCGCATGATTTCTTCCAGACCGATGACCGACACCAAGGCCGTGTCTTTCATCAGGATCATGAACAGGTTGCCTAGGCCGGGCAGGGCGATGCGCCACATCTGCGGCATGATCAGCTTGATGAAGATGCGCGAGCGGGACATGCCGAGCGCCAACCCTGCTTCACGATGCCCTTTGGGGATCGACAGAATCGCGCCGCGAAACACTTCGGTCGCATAAGCGCCAAAGCACAAGCCCAAGGCAATGACGCCTGCCGAGAACGCGCTGAGTTCCAGGCCAGGCATGCTCAAGGCTTCGCCGATCGCGCGCATGGCGTTGACGGTGCCGAAGTAAATCAACAACACCCACAGCAACTCGGGAATGCCGCGCACCAGCGTCGAATAGGCGCCGCCGAGCCATTTGAGCGCTCGATACGGCGAAGTTTTTGCCAGGGCGCCGAGGAGGCCGAGGACCAACCCCAGGCACAGCGCCGAGAGCGCAAGTTGGACAGTCATCAGCACGCCAGCGGCAAGCGCGGGGCCGAATCCGTAAAGATCAAAATTCATGGCAGGCTTGTTTCAAGGACGAGCGCTGCTGCGCCTCTCTATAGAGAGCGGCACAACAGGGCGTGTCGGACGGATCAGAGAATGCTGAACGGGAAATACTTGTCGTTGATTTTCTTGTAGGTGCCGTCTTCGATGATTTCTTTCAGCGCCAGGTTCAGCTTCGTGCGCAGGGTGTCGCCTTTTCGCACAGCGATACCAATCTTGTCGTCGTTGTAAACCGGGTTGCCCTTGAACTCGTACGCTTGGCCCGCCGGGCTTTTCAGCCATTCGTAGCTGACGTATTTGTCTGAAAGGATGGCGTCAAGTCGGCCAGAGGTCAGGTCCAGGTAAGCGTTTTCTTGGGTGTCGTACAGCTTGACCGTGACATCGCTGCCCCAGTTGTCGTCCAGCCAGGTGCCTGACAAGGTTGCGCGTTGGGCGCCGATGGTCTTGCCGTTCAGGGACGCTTTCAGCTCATCGACCGTGTTGCCCTTGATGTCGGTGCTTTTCGGCGCGATGAACTGCAGTTTGTTCGAGTAGTACGGTTCGGTGAAATCCACGGCGGCTTTGCGCTCGTCGGAGATCGACATCGAGGAGACGATGAAGTCGAACTTCTTGGCGTTCAGGGCGGGGATGATGCCGTCCCAATCGGAGGTGACGATTTCGCACTCGGTCTTCATCTTGGCGCACAGGGCCTGCCCGATTTCGACGTCAAAGCCCACAACTTGGCCGCTGGCGTCCTTGTTGTTGAACGGGGGATAGGCAGCCTCGACACCCATTTTCAGGGTCTCGGCAGCAAAAGCGCTGGAGGTCAGTGCCAGCGTGGTGGCTGCGGCCAGCAAAAGTTTTCTGAAGATCTGCATGGTGTTGCTCCGTTAACGATTGCTGGACATAAATTGTTTGCAGCGCGCCGACTGCGGGTCTTCAAAGACCTGCTGCGGCGATCCTTGTTCCTCGATCAAACCCTGATGCAGAAACACCACTTCGCTCGACACCTGCCGCGCGAAGCTCATTTCGTGGGTCACCAGCAACATCGTTCTGCCTTCTTCGGCCAGCGCGCGGATTACGGCGAGGACTTCCTGCACCATTTCCGGATCGAGGGCCGAGGTGGGCTCGTCAAACAAAATGACTTTAGGCTGCATCGCCAGCGTGCGGGCGATGGCGGCGCGCTGTTGCTGTCCGCCGGACAACTGTGCCGGATAGACGTGACGTTTGTCACCGATTCCGACCTTGGCCAGCAGCGCTTCAGCCACCTCAATGGCCTCGGCCTTGCTCTGACCCAGCACCCGGCGGGGCGCTTCGATGATGTTATCGAGCACGCTCATGTGTGGCCACAGGTTGAAATTCTGAAAGACAAAGCCGATTTCGCTGCGCAGGCGGTTGATCTGCTTGTTGTCGGAGGCGATCAATTCGCCGTTGCGCGCAGGCTTGAGTTTCAACTCTTCGCCGGCTACCAGAATCTGACCCTGGTGAGGATTTTCCAACAGGTTGATGCAGCGCAATAGCGTCGATTTGCCAGAGCCGGACGAGCCCAGGATCGAAATCACATCGCCGTCCCGCGCGGTCAGCGAAATGCCCTTAAGCACTTCGAGGTCGCCGTAGCGCTTGTGCAGGTTGCGGATTTCCAGCGCGGGCTTGGCCTCAGCCATGTTCGGTCCTCACAGTTGTGTTCCTGCCATCGGCTTCAAGCTACCCAGAGCACTCAATGGGTGCGATCTGACCAGGCGGTCTGCGCAAAAAAGGCGCGATGTTGCCACCTTTGGCCTGCCAATTAAAGCCTGATATGGCCTATCTGGCCTTAGCGAGACATAGCTCGTGCATTTAAATAGGGCGCGTTGACAGCTGATGTGTATTTTCGGTGCGCTCAAACGTCGTTGAGATGAGGTGGTCGGTAACAATTCCTACAAAGCTGGCGGAATGCCATAGCAATCAATAGGTTGTGAAACTGCCTTGGGACGGGCATTTCCGAGAGCGACGTCGCTTCTGAAATATTTTGGCGTACTTCTTGCGTAAAAAATAAGTAACAGAGCCGTAAGGATATTTTTACGAATGTCCTCACTGCGTCTCGATCCGTTCGAAAAGTCCTCCAAAGGTTGTTCTTATGAGCAGTAGTAGTTCTTCGAATCTTGAGCAGGGGCTCAAACCGCGCCACATCACCATGCTCTCCATTGCCGGTGTGATCGGCGCAGGTCTGTTTGTGGGTTCTGGGCATGCCATTGCCGAAGCGGGCCCAGCCGTGCTACTGGCCTACGGCGCGGCCGGTACGCTCGTAGTGCTGGTAATGCGCATGCTGGCGGAAATGGCCGTGGCGTCGCCCGACACCGGTTCGTTTTCGACGTACGCCGACCGCGCCATCGGACACTGGGCGGGTTTCACCATCGGTTGGTTGTATTGGTGGTTCTGGGTACTGGTCATTCCGCTCGAAGCCAACGCCGCCGCAACGATCTTGCACGCGTGGTTCCCGAACGTCGCCATCTGGGCCTTCACGCTGGTAATCACGCTGCTGCTGACGGCGACCAACCTGTTCAGCGTGAAAAACTACGGTGAGTTCGAGTTCTGGTTCGCGCTGATCAAGGTGCTGGCGATTCTCGGATTCGTCGTGCTGGGCGTTTTGGCGATTTTCGGTCTGCTGCCGAACACCCAGGTCAGCGGCGTCAGCCATCTGTATGACACTCAGGGCTTCATGCCCAACGGTATCGGCGCTGTGTTGGCGGCGATGCTGACCACCATGTTTTCGTTCATGGGTACCGAGATCGTTACCATTGCGGCGGCCGAGTCGAAAAACCCTGGCCAGCAAATCACCAAGGCCACCAACTCGGTGATCTGGCGAATTTGCCTGTTCTACCTAGTGTCGATTTTCATTGTCGTGGCGCTGGTGCCTTGGAATGACAGCCGTCTGGCCGACGTCGGCTCGTACCAGACCGTGCTCGACCTGATGGGCATTCCGAACGCTAAGTTGATCGTTGATCTGGTGGTACTGGTCGCTGTGACCAGTTGCCTGAACTCGGCGCTCTACACCGCTTCGCGCATGATGTTCTCCCTCGGCAAGCGCGGCGATGCCCCCGCCTTGTCGCAACGCACCAGCAAAGCCGGCACGCCTGTCTGGGCTGTGCTGCTGTCGACTGCCGCCGCCTTCGTAGCAGTGTTCGCCAACTACGTTGCACCCGCTGCCGTGTTCGACTTCCTGCTCGCCAGCTCTGGCGCGATTGCGCTGCTGGTGTATCTGGTGATCGCGGTGTCGCAGCTTCGTATGCGTCAAAAACGCCAGGCTGCCGGTGAGAAGATCGCCTTCAGCATGTGGCTGTTCCCCGGCCTGACCTACGCCGTCATCGTCTTCATCGTTGGCGTGCTAGCCATCATGCTGGTGCAGGAAGCTCACCGCATGGAAATCATCGCTACCGGATTGCTCAGCGTGCTGGTGATTGCGGCAGGGCTGATTGTGTCGAACCGACGCAAGAACGCGCGGGCGGGGAAGGTCGTGCTCAGTTGATGTGAGTGTTGAGCTGTTGTGGCTAACAAAATACGGCCGCGATCATCAGTGATTGCGGCCGTTTTGTTAAGGATTTTCCAAGGGTGGCGGGATAAATCCCTCATCCCTGAGCGCCTTGATGACGCCGCGAATCAAAAAGTTGTTGGAGAACCCAATGGTGTATTGCCTGCCATTTTCTGTCAGCGGGAGAAGCATTCCCTGGCCTACAAGCTTTTTGATTAGATAAGTGCGTTGAGGGCTTTTTAGCTCTGGCAAGATGCTGTTCAAGTCTGAGGACTTCAAAATCCTGGACCTGACTGCCAAGGTCAGCACGAGCTCTTCGGTTCCCGTAATCCATTGGCGCTGGCGAGCGAAGGTGATCGCCGGGGTAAGGATGGAGGCAGTCAGATAGGCGTACTTCGTCAGAAGATCGACCTTCTTAAGTTCGTCTCGAATGCCTTCAAGAACATAAGTGCACCATGCCTCAAGTCCTGACTTGGTGCCCGTGTCCGCAGTTGTCAGCATTGCGTAATAGCGGTCACGGTCATTGCAAAAAACGGCGGTTGGATTCAGGACCCGCCCACCCGTATTCACGTTGAATCCATATTTCATCAGCAACGCGTAGGTCATTAGCCGGACGACGCGGCCGTTGCCGTTCCCAAATGGGTGGATCCACCCAAATCTGTGATGAGCCAGCGCCACTTTCATAAGATCATATTTTGGAGAGTCAGCCCTGTTCACGAACTCGACCAAGTCTTTCATGTATCCGGGAACGTGCAAAAATTCGGGTGGCAGGTGTTCTGATTGAGAAATCCGGACCTGTATCTGTCTGTATGCCCCTGGAGTTTTATCCCCCTCACGCTCCAGCCCCTGGACCGTAATAGCATGAAGTTCTCTAACAAAATGCTCTGTCAGCGGCGAGCCAGGAGTTATAGAGTCCTCAATGTAATCCATAGCCTTTTCGATATTTGCCACCTCGCGCAGCTGATCCGTTTCTTCAGTTTTGCCTTCTGCTTTGCTATCGATGTAGTCCGCCAAGGTGGTGTGATTTCCTTCGATCCTTGCCGATCCTAGGCTTTCAAGCGTATGAAAGATTGACTTGAGCTGGAAAAACACCGGGGCTGGTGTATCCCCTTCAAGCCTAAGTCTGCGCAGATGCTCCAGTTCGCCCAAGACGTCCACCAAATCTGAATCAAAGGTGGGGTTCAGTAGCTCCAGATCATGATGAGCAAAGTCAGGCATGGGAAAATTATCTCGAAAGAAGAAATACATTATCTATAAAAACCTGCCTCAAAGGCCCGTTTCTAAAAGGCCCTCATAAGGCCCCGATAAACGTTATCTCAAATCACTGCTTGAGCTAAGTGTAATTTTGGAAAAGGTATGTGGAAAATCGACAGCAATCGGCAGCGTAGTGGAGGTCAGCGCATCCGCCCCAACACCGACCGCCCCAACACCTGATGCTGCACTACCGCCAGCACATGCAACGCCACCAACCCTGCCAACACCGCGCACAATACGTGATGCACTTCGTGCAGCGTGCTCAGCGCCGTGGCTGAATGAATTAGCTGTGGCAGTTGGATAAGACCGAGCATCGTCACCGGGTGAGTCATCATCAGCACGCCGGTGATCAGCACGCCGGTAACGGTCAGGTAGATCGCCAGGTGTGCCCAATGGGCGAGGTGCTCTTGCAGGGTTTGGGGCGATGGCTTCGAATTCACCCTCAGGGCCAACCACGCGCGCCACAGAAAGACGGGAATGAACACGCTGGTGAGTTGTGGATTGAAGGACTCGACCCACGCACGGAAGCTATCGTCGGGTACCAGTAGCGCAACGCCGAACCCGCTGAACGTCGCCCACAGGATCACGGCGGCGGATAGCCAGTGCAGATAGATGCGGGGTTTGGAGTAAGGCGGGGAAAGCTCGGTCAACGTGCGGGCCTTGTTGAGAAGAGATGTCATTCTCGTTAAGGCCGGCACGCTAACCGCGTAGTGGCACTTTGTAAATTAAATTCGGCGTTACGGGTGTGGCTGAACCGGGCGGCTGGTGCGAGCGTTTTTCTTTTCGAGAATTTGCGACGCCTGGTTGTAGTCGGCCTGGAATGCCTGACTGCTGATCCACTCGATGGCAGTGTCTTCGTCTTCGTTGTGCTCGATGGCGCGGTAAGTGATGAGCAGGCCCATCATGAAGTCGGTAGCGGGTTCTTCCTCTTCTTCGGCGATGACCAGTTCTAACACCGGGTATTGCAGGAACACCACGCAGAGCGCGAGCTGGCTGATGGCTTCTGCGTTTTTCATGGCTTCAAACAGGTCGTCGAAGTCGGCGGGGTCAAAGCCGTTTTCTACGATATCTTTGAAATCGAACGTACTCAGGTCGATCTCCACGTCATCAAAAGGCTCGTTGACGAACGGATTGCCGAGCACCGGGTGGATAACGCTGGTCCCGGCTTTGCCCATGCGATTCTGCTTGGCTTTGACTTTCGCCCGCTTGGCACGTTTCTGTTGTTTGTCAGGGGAGGCCATTCAGATGATTTCCTTGTGCGGGCGAGTAGGGCGCTGATGCGGTGGTATTGAAGCGCAGACCTTGCCGATAGCCAAGAGGGAAGGGGCATTGAAATCGCGCCCAATAAAAAACCCCTGAATCTTTCGATGCAGGGGTTTTTCGGTATTTATGGTGCCCAGAGACGGAATCGAACCGCCGACACGGGGATTTTCAATCCCCTGCTCTACCGACTGAGCTATCTGGGCAACGGGGCGCATTAGACGTGTTTTTCAGGGGGTCGTCAAGCGTGTTTCTAAAAAAATTTGAATTATTACCGTCGCTTACGACCCGCGCTGCTCAAAACCCTTTTATTCCGCGGGCGGAACATACCCTTCAGCCTTGGCGTATTCCTCGCCCGACAGGAACTTGTCCATCTCGGTCTGGAGGAATTTCCGGTCTTCGGCGTTCATCATGTTCAGACGGCGCTCGTTGATCAGCAGGGTCTGGTGTTTCTGCCAGTCGCCCCAGGCTTTTTGCGAAACGTGATTGAAGATGTCTTCGCCTTTGGCGCCCGGATAGGGCGCGCGTTCCAGGCCTGGCAGTTCTTCTTTGTATTTGCGGCACATTACGATGCGGGTCATGAGGACTCTCCTGCATTCAAGACGTCGGCTGCGTTTTTCAGCAGCTTCTTCACCGGGGCAGCAAGGCCCAGGCGCGGCGGGGTGGCGAGGTTATACCAGAGCCAGTCGTCCTCGGCCACGTGGTGGGCCGACTCCTGGACCTGCACCAGCCAGGGTTCGATGGTCAGCTGGAAATGGCTGAACGTGTGCACCAGACCGGGCAGGGCGTGATGCTTGCCTAGCTCCAGAGCGTGTTGCGACGCCAGATGCTGCATGTCGTCGAAATCGTCCAGTTCCGGCAGGCTCCACAAACCGCCCCATAACCCGGTGGATGGGCGGCGATAAAGCAGGATCGCGCCGTCGCGGTTGGCAAAAATCGGCATCAGCGTGCGCTTTTGCGGGACGGCCTTGCGTGGCTTGGGGATCGGATAACGAGTTTCCAGGCCCAGCATGTGGGCCTCGCAGCCGCGCTCAAGCGGGCAAAGCAAACAGCTGGGCTTGGTGCGCGTACACAGCGTGGCGCCCAGATCCATCATCGCCTGGGTGTAATTGTTTACGCGCTGATGCGGCGTGAAACGCTCGGCAGTGGCCCATAGCTGTTTGGCGACCTTGGGCTCGCCCGGATAGCCTTCTTGCGCCGTGAAGCGCGCCAGAACGCGCTTGACGTTGCCATCCAGAATCGGCGCGCGCAGGCCCATGCTGATGCTGGCGATGGCGCCTGCGGTGGACAGGCCTATGCCCGGCAGCAGGATCAGCTTTTCCACGTCACGCGGGAACTCGCCATCGTGATCGGCAACCACGATCTTTGCTGCCTTATGCAGGTTACGGGCGCGGGTGTAGTAACCCAGGCCTGTCCACAGGTGCAGTACCTCATCTTCCGGCGCCTCGGCCAGCGCTTCTACGCTGGGCAGTGCCTCCATGAAGCGGTCGAAGTAATTGAGCACGGTGCTGACTTGAGTCTGTTGCAGCATGATTTCCGAGACCCACACTCGATACGGCGTGATGTCGTGTTGCCAAGGCAGATCGTGACGGCCGTGACGGTCATACCACTCCAGCACGGCGCTGGAGAATTGTTCGGCTTGCATGCGGCTTCCGGGTTGACTGAAAGGGTTGTGGCGTTTCGAGATGCCTGATCCTGGCGCGCAACCGTGGGAGCGGACCTGTCCGCGAAGGCGATCATTCGGCCGATGCAGATGTATCGACTGAACAGACCTCTTCGCGGACAGGTCCGCTCACACAATTGTCACAGCAGCCGTTGGTTATCTTTTGAACAATCCCTTGATCGCGTCCTTGAGCTCCGGGCTGACTTTGTCGCCCAGCTTCTCATCAATCTTGTCGCCAATCCGGTCGCCCGCGAGTTGAGCGGCGACTTTGCCCATGCCTTCATTGTCCAGGCGGCAAGCCTTGGCGCCCAATTCCAGTGGACCACGGCACTGCACCGGCCATTCGATGCCGACGAAGCGTGGGTTCACCTCGCACGCCGGATCGGGCATTTCGCTCTTATCGCCTTCGATAATGATGCCGACGCGGTAATTCATACCCAGCACGCGCAGGTCGATATCGCCGTCGCCATTGATGGTCAGACCGGGGGTGCGCACTTTCAGATCCGGGTTGCTGGCGACACCATTACGGAACACCAGATTGCCGTTCAACTGCTGGAAGGGCGTGTCCTTACCGCGTGGTTCGCCGCTCAAAGATTTGCGGTTGAGCATGGCGATCCCTCGGCACAATTGCTGCTCCAGGTTGGCGTTGACCAGCACGCCGTTGTTCAGCGCAAAGCTGGCGGTGCCGTTGAGGCTGTCGATCAGTGCTTTTTCGCTGTTGCCTTTGCCGCTCAGATCGCTGTTGAGGGTGAGCAAACCACGCAGCGGCGGGGTTTCGCCTTGCGCCTGAATGAAGCGCTCCACCGGCACCTTGGCAATCCGCGTTTGAACGCTGGCCAGCGGCACTTCCGGACGCACATCCAGATTGCCTTTGACGTCGAAATTGCCGTTGTAGAGGTCGCCGCGCAGGCTGTCGATCTTGACGATCCCGTCCAGTGCCGAAGTTTTCAGCGCCGCGTTCTGGATAAGGAGTTTCTGCACTGTCAGTTGCCCGAACGTCAGGTCTGCATCGACGTCCAGTTTGCGCATGCGCTCCAGAGGCAGCAGTTTGGCATCGCTCCAGGCGGCCTTGCTCGGTTGCTCCGGCAGCGGCGTAGTGCCTGCGCCAGCCAGTGCCTGGGCTTCGCCGCCTTCGACTTCAGCCTTGCGCGCGGCGCTGGCGCCCTTGCGCTCCTCACTCGCCGCCGGGCGATAGCGATCGGCATTGAACGTATCGGCCTTGAGCTGCACGCGCAGGGATTGTTTGGCGATGTCTTCGACGGCCACGCGACCAGTGATGGTGCTGTCGTCCAGTTTCAGCGTCAGGCCGTCAAGGGTAATGCTGGTCGGGTTGGCGGCAACGCGGGTAACGATTTCAAACTTGTTGAGACTGCCTTCGCCCAATGCCGGCGCTGGCTGACCGATATTTTCGAGAAATTCACGCAGATTGATCTGGGCAATCGATAGCGCGCCGCTCAGCTGCGGCGTCTTGTCCAGATCGCGGACATGCAGCTCGCCCAGCGCCCGAAGCTGATTGGCCGACAGCTTCATGCCAGTCCACTCGGCGACGTTAGCGGCCCGGTCCACAAGTAGATTGCCTTGGGCTGCGAAGGTAACGGTTTTGCCCTGCAGAGGATCGCCCGCCGCTTCTCCCGACAGACGCATGTCTTCAAACTGATAGCGCTGAAGAACGCGGTCAAAACGCAACTGGCCCGAAAGCTCGGTCTTGGTCCGGATAACCGGTTGATTGGTGCTGAGGAACGCTGTCAGCTTGACCGGAATATCGGTGGCTTCATGCACCGCGCCCGTGCTGATCTGGATGCTCTCGGCGGTGAATTGCCGGGCCTTGGGAATATCGTTGTATTCAACACGCGCGTTGTTGACGGTCAGGCTGTCGATGTCGAGCTTGACCGGCTGCGAAGGACGATCGGCTTTTACTGGTGCGGCTGAACCGTCGGCGGGAGGCGTCGCGGCATCGGTGGAAGCGGTGGCGGGCACCTTGCCGATGTCTTCCCAGTTGCCGTGGCCGTTGGCATCGCGGGTCAGCATCAGATTGAGGCCTTCGACGCGTACATCACTCATCTGCACTTCTTTGCGCAGCAGCGGCAACACGCGCACCGACAGGCCGAGCATCTGCAGATCGGCGAACGGTTTGGTCGGGTCGCTCAGGGTCGCGACGCTGGCGTCATGCAGCTCCAGCCCAAGCCAGGGGAACAGGCTCCAACCGATATCGCCATTGAGCGTCAGCTCCACATGGGCTTTATCGCGTGCCAGTTGTCGAATCTCGTCTTTATAGTCGTTGGGATCAAACAGATGGCTCAGGGCGAAACCAAGAGCCACGATGATCAGCAACAGCCCGAGAATAACCAATCCCAGGATTTTGCCGAACGCTTTCATGGGCGAGTCCTTGTTGTCGTGTCGTTCAAAAATTTAGCCCGCGAGTATAGCGGTGTCACGCAAGAGTAGTTCGCATCACGACTTATGTGCCAAATTTCCGGCATTTTCCTACGGCTCAACTAGCCGTAAGTAGCAAAGTGTCAGCTTTTTTACGCGCTCTTCGGTACAGGACAGACGGCATAAAAAAGGTAGTAGCAGATTGCTTTCTTTTACGCAGTAAATGGTAGAGTTTCGCGCTTCGGGGCTTATCCTGCGTCGAATTGTCACGTAATCAAATGTGCTGCCGATAAAACAACCGTTGCCACCGTGCATCAAGGTTGTGGGTGGACACATTGCCATTGCCTTGCGTGACACAACTAAAAAAATTGGGGGAATAACAATGAGTACAAGTACTGCGTTGGGCGGCTCTGTTGCTCAACCTGCGTTCTTGTCCAAAGAGCGCATTATCGCGAAAAGCGGCTTCAACCGCTGGCTGGTACCACCTGCAGCCCTCGCGATCCATCTGTGTATCGGCATGGCTTACGGTTTCTCGGTGTTCTGGCTGCCGCTGTCCAAAGCAGTTGGCATCAAGACAGCCGTTGCCTGTGCGCCGGACATGGGTTTCTTTGAGCAAGTCTTCTCTTCTACCTGTGACTGGCCGATCTCCATGCTCGGCTGGATCTACACCCTGTTCTTCATCTTCCTGGGTTGCTCGGCAGCCATTTGGGGCGGCTGGCTTGAACACGCAGGCCCGCGCAAGGCCGGTGTGGTTTCGGCGCTGTGCTGGTGTGGCGGTCTGCTGATTTCAGCCCTGGGCGTCTATACGCACCAGATCTGGCTGATGTGGATTGGTTCGGGCGTGATCGGTGGTATCGGTCTGGGCCTGGGCTACATTTCTCCGGTATCGACGCTGATCAAGTGGTTCCCGGACAAGCGCGGCATGGCGACTGGCATGGCGATCATGGGCTTTGGCGGCGGCGCGATGGTCGGTGCGCCTCTGGCGACCGCTCTGATGAGCCACTTCGCTACACCAGACAGCGTCGGCGTATGGCAGAGCTTCGTTGCCATGGCGGTGATCTATTTCATCTTCATGATCGGCGGCGCTTTGTCTTACCGTGTTCCGCCAACCGGCTGGAAGCCTGAAGGCTGGACCGCTCCGGTCAAGAAAGCCAACAACGCGATGATCACCAACCGCCACGTCCACGTGAACGTAGCGTGGAAAACCCCGCAATTCCGTCTGGTGTGGCTGGTGCTGTGCCTGAACGTTTCGGCCGGTATCGGCATCCTCGGTATGGCTTCGCCGCTGCTGCAGGAAGTGTTTGGCGGCAAACTGCTCGGCACTGATCAAGGTTTCACTCAGCTTGACGCTTCGCAACTGGCCGCCATCGCTGCCATCGCTGCGGGCTTCACCGGTCTGTTGAGCTTGTTCAACATCGGCGGGCGCTTCTTCTGGGCTTCGTTCTCGGATTACATCGGCCGTAAAGCCACGTACTTCGTGTTCTTCGCGTTGGGTTTCCTGCTTTACGCGTCGGTACCGACCTTGGGCCACATGGGCAGCGTTGCGCTGTTCGCTGCGGCCTTCTGCGTGGTGCTGTCGATGTACGGCGGCGGTTTTGCCACTGTTCCGGCTTACCTGGCTGACCTGTTCGGTACACAGATGGTCGGCGCGATCCACGGTCGCCTGTTAACCGCCTGGGCAGCAGCTGGCGTACTCGGTCCGGTATTGGTGAACTACCTGCGCGAATACCAGCTGAGCCACGGCGTTGCTCGTGCCGATGCTTACAACATCACGTTGTACATCCTGGCGGGTCTGCTGGTGCTGGGCTTCATCTGCAACCTGCTGGTGCGTCCGGTGGCCGACAAGTACTTCATGACCGACGCCGAGCTTAAAGCCGAGCAGTCCATTGGTCACGACGTAGGCGCCGATCACAGCACTTCGCTTGAGTGGAAAGCTGCGCCGAACACCAAGCCACTGGCGATCCTGGCCTGGCTGGCCGTGGGTATCCCGCTGGCGTGGGGCGTGTGGATCACTTTGCAGAAGACTGCGGTGCTGTTTCACTAAAACGCTGTGGGTGTCGGCCTGAGTCTTCAGACCGACACTGTGCTGCAGGAGCGCGCTTGCCCGCGATTACGGATTGTCAGGCGCCAGTGAGGTGTTTGACCCACCGCAATCGCGGGCAAGCGCGCTCCTACAGTCGTTTTACGTGGCGGGATATCTGCTTGTATGCACATGTCTAGCGCTGCCAGCCCGCATTCCCTCTGTCAGTCATGGCACGTCTCTTGTTTCTGTTTCCCCGTCGCACGCCCTATAATGCTCGCCTTTTTCGCCCAATGATTTTGCGGAGCTGGTGATGGCCGAACGTATGGCGTTCGTCGAGCGCGACACCCTGGAAACCCAGATTAAAGCCTCGATCAACCTGGATGGCACCGGAAAGGCCCGATTCGATATCGGCGTTCCTTTCCTTGAACACATGCTCGATCAGATCGCCCGTCACGGGTTGTTCGATCTGGATATCGAAAGCAAAGGCGACCTGCACATCGACGACCACCACACGGTGGAAGACGTTGGCATCACGCTGGGTCAGGCTTTCAGCAAAGCCATTGGCGACAAAAAAGGCATCCGTCGCTACGGTCACGCCTACGTCCCGCTGGACGAAGCCCTGTCTCGGGTAGTCATCGACTTCTCCGGTCGTCCTGGCTTGCAAATGCATGTTCCCTACACCCGCGCCACCGTTGGCGGCTTCGACGTCGATCTGTTCCAGGAGTTTTTCCAGGGCTTCGTCAATCACGCCAATGTCACGCTGCACATCGACAACCTGCGCGGCCACAACACCCATCACCAGATCGAAACCGTGTTCAAAGCCTTCGGCCGCGCGCTGCGCATGGCTGTTGAGCTTGATGAGCGCATGGCCGGTCAGATGCCGTCCACCAAGGGCGTGCTCTGATGCAGACGGTCGCGGTTATCGATTACGGCATGGGCAACTTGCACTCGGTGGCCAAGGCCCTGGAGCACGTGGGCGCTGGTCGTGTGCTGATCACCAGCGATGCCGATGTGATTCGCGAAGCCGACCGCGTGGTGTTCCCGGGCGTCGGTGCAATCCGCGATTGCATGGCCGAAATTCGTCGCTTGGGTTTCGACAAGCTGGTGCGCGAAGTCAGCCAGGATCGCCCGTTTCTCGGCATCTGCGTCGGTATGCAAGCGCTGATGGACCACAGTGAAGAGAGCGGTGGCGAAGACTGCATCGGCCTCTTTCCAGGCAAAGTCAGGTTCTTTGGCAAAGATCTGCACGAAGACGGCGAGCACCTGAAAGTCCCGCACATGGGCTGGAACGAAGTTGCCCAAGCGGTGGATCACCCGCTGTGGCACAGCATCCCGAATAAAGCGCGGTTTTACTTCGTACACAGCTATTACATCGAATCGCCCAACGCGCGGCAGATCGTCGGACGCGGCCACTATGGCCGTGACTTCGCCGCAGCACTGGCTGATGGCTCGCGCTTCGCCGTGCAATTCCACCCGGAGAAGAGCCATACCCATGGCCTGCAGTTGCTGCAGAACTTCGCCGCTTGGGACGGTCGTTGGTAATGAGCAAGAAGAACAAGCCGCCGATCCTGACCCTTACTCCCGAACAGGAGAGCGAGGCGTGTCACAAGATCAAGCGCTTCATGGAAGACCGCTTCGAACTGGACCTGGGTTCGTTCGAAGCGGGCGAAATCCTGGAATTGTTCACTCGCGAAATCGCCCCGCACTATTACAACCGTGCGATTTTCGATGTTCAGGCGCACCTCAAGGAGCGCTTCGAGAGCATCGAAAGTGATATTTGGGCGCTTGAGAAAAACTAGCAAAGCAGCTTCAAGCCATAAGCTTCAAGCTGCAAGAACTCAATACGCGTGCCCGCTTGCAGCTTTTAGCTCGCAGCTTGCAACTCTTTTGACGAAGGAAAAAGCATGCTCATCATTCCCGCTATCGACCTTAAAGACGGTGCCTGCGTGCGTCTGCGCCAGGGCCGTATGGAAGATTCCACGGTGTTTTCCGACGACCCGGTAGCCATGGCCGCCAAATGGGTTGAGGGCGGCTGCCGTCGTCTGCATCTGGTCGATCTGAACGGCGCGTTCGAAGGTCAGCCGGTCAATGGCGACGTGGTTACGGCCATCGCCAAGCGCTACCCGCAACTGCCGATCCAGATCGGCGGCGGCATTCGTTCGTTGGAAACCATCGAGCACTACATCAAGGCCGGTGTGAGCTACGTGATCATCGGCACCAAGGCGGTCAAGGAGCCTGAGTTCGTCGCTGAGGCCTGCCGCGCTTTCCCGGGCAAAGTGATCGTCGGGCTCGACGCCAAAGACGGTTTCGTCGCCACCGATGGCTGGGCTGAAGTGAGCTCGGTTCAGGTGATCGATCTGGCCAAGCGTTTTGAAGCGGACGGCGTTGCCGCCATTGTTTATACCGACATCGCCAAAGACGGCATGATGCAGGGCTGCAACATCCCGTTTACCGCGGCATTGGCGGCAGCGACGCGGATTCCGGTGATTGCATCCGGAGGTATCCACAACCTGGGCGACATCCAGGCGTTGCTCGACGCCAAAGCGCCGGGGATCATCGGCGCCATCACCGGCCGCGCGATCTACGAAGGCACGCTGGATGTGGCTGAAGCTCAGGCGCTTTGCGATCTGGCCCAAAGATGATGTTTTATTTGTAGGAGCGCGCTTGCCCGCGATTGCGGTGTGTCCGGAGCAGATGTGTCTCTGATACAGCGCAATCGCGGGCAAGCGCGCTCCTACAGGTTACGGTTTCGGAGATAACCCCATGGCCCTCGCCAAACGCATCATCCCTTGCCTGGACGTTGATAACGGCCGCGTGGTCAAGGGCGTCAAGTTCGAGAACATTCGTGATGCCGGCGATCCGGTGGAAATCGCCCGGCTGTACGACGAGCAGGGCGCTGACGAGATTACCTTTCTCGACATCACCGCCAGCGTCGATGGTCGCGACACCACGCTGCATACGGTCGAGCGCATGGCGAGCCAGGTTTTCATCCCGCTGACCGTTGGCGGCGGCGTGCGCACCGTGCAAGACATCCGCAACCTGCTCAATGCCGGCGCCGACAAGGTCTCGATCAATACCGCAGCAGTATTCAATCCCGAGTTCGTTGGTGAAGCTGCGGCGCGTTTTGGCTCGCAGTGCATCGTTGTCGCCATTGATGCGAAGAAGGTCTCGCTGCCGGGCGAAACCCCGCGCTGGGAGATCTTCACCCACGGCGGTCGCAAGCCAACAGGGCTCGACGCGGTGTTGTGGGCCAAGAAGATGGAAGACCTCGGCGCGGGCGAAATCCTCCTGACCAGCATGGACCAGGACGGTATGAAAAACGGCTTCGATCTGGGCGTTACTCGCGCGATCAGCGATGCATTGGGTATCCCGGTGATTGCCTCCGGCGGCGTCGGCAACCTTCAGCATCTGGCTGACGGCGTGCTGGAAGGCCACGCCAGTGCAGTGCTGGCGGCAAGTATTTTCCACTTCGGCGAATACACCGTGCCCGAGGCCAAGGCGTTCATGGCCAAACAGGGCATCGTCGTTCGATAACTGCGCAGATCCTGTGGGAGCGGACTCGTCCGCGAATAGGCCGGTGCAGCTGACATATCTCTGTCGACTGTACTTGAGCCTTCGCGGACGAGTCCGCTCCCACGGGTTTTCATCGTTAGCCCCACCCTTGTTAACCCCCATATAGACGCTTCAAGACACCTCTGTTCTGAAACCGACCTCCTGCGTCAGCGAACTGGACTTCATACAACGTTCGCGGCACTCTTCTGCCGTCGTCAGGAGGGGGTGCCAGGGATATGTTCAAAGGTGTTGTTCTAGCGCTGGTCAGCGTTTTGACTTTGGTGGTGGGTAGTGCCCGGGCTGGCGACGCGTCGCCTTACTCGATTGTCCTGCTGACCGAGAATTTCCCGCCGTACAACATGGCCACGGACGGGAAAAACTTCGCCCAGGAAAGCAACATCGAAGGCATCGCTGTCGAGATCGTCCGCCAGACCTTCAAGCGCGCCGGCGTCGGTTACAACATGACCCTGCGCTTTCCGTGGGATCGCATCTACAAACTCGCACTGGAAAAGCCCGGCTATGGCGTCTTCGTCACGGCGCGATTGCCTGAGCGCGAAAAGCTCTTCAAATGGGTCGGCCCGATTGGTCCGGACGACTGGGTCATGCTGGCGCGCAGCGACAGCCCGATCGAGCTGAAAACCCTGGAGCAAGCCAGGCAGTACAAGATTGGCGCCTACAAAGGCGATGCGATTGCCGAAGAGCTTGCGCGCCAAGGGCTGAACCCGATCACCGTATTGAGCGACAAAGACAACGCCAGGAAACTGGTCGACGGTCAGATCGACCTGTGGGCTACTGGCGATCCGGCAGGGCGTTATCTGGCGCGGCAGGAAGGCGTTTCAGGGTTGAAAACTGTGCTGCGCTTCAATCAGGCGGAGCTGTTTCTGGCACTGAACAAGGAAACGCCTGACGCTGTGGTCGCCAAGCTGCAAAAAGCCCTGGATGACATGCGCGCGGAAGGGCTGGTGGATAAGATTCTTGGTAGCTATCTGTAGTCTTCTGTAGGAGCGAACTTGTTCGCGAGACGGCGTGACTGTCACACCGCGTTGACCGGCTCGCCAACAAGTTGGCTCCTACAGGGCTGTCGCTACCGATACACCCCGTTCTTGCCATGCCCCGCCATCGCCTCATTTCCGCGCTCAGTCACCATGTGACGAATTTCGATCCACTCGATGCCCTGAGATTTGAGCTTGGGGAGTTCACGCTCCAGCACGTCCAGTGTCACGGGATAAGGATGACCGATCATCACGGCCGAGCCTTGCTTGTGCGCCAGTCTGATGGCCGTCTGCAGTTGCCCGGTGATTGCCTCTGCGGTGCGTTCATCGTCCAGAAACACATCCCGTGACACGCTCGCCAACCCGATCTTCTGAGCCTCGGCGGCGGCAACGGTTTTGGCGCTGGTTCGGCTGTCGACCAAAAACAGGTGCCTGCGCTGTAACTCGCCTACTAGCCAGGTCATCGCCACAGGTTCAGCGGTCATGCGGCTGCCCATGTGATTGTTGATGCCAGCGGCATACGGCACTTTTAACAGCGCAGCGTTCAGGCGTGATTCAAGTTCGGGCAGGGGAAGTTCTGGATGCCAGGCGTAGGGCCCGGTTGCCGGGTCCATCGGCATGTGCAGGATCACGGTCTTGCCGGCTTTGTGGGCCTGCCGAGCGAATTCGGTGGCATGCGGGGTATCGGGTATGATTGCCAGCGTGACAGGCCCAGGCAGTTTGAGCGCACGGGTGTCGCGCTCAGGGTTCTGTCCCAGGTCATCGATGATCAAACTGAGATAGGCGATTTTGGCGGATTTGCCAGGGGCATCAGCCGCGTTGACTGACGCCGCGTAAACGGCGCCAGTCAGGGCAGCAAGGGCGCAAATGAGCCCGGTCAACCAGACGCGCATATCAGTTGCCGCGCGTCACACTCAATCCTTTGAGCAAGCTGAGCGCCTGATTGAGCTGGTAGTCGTCGTCCTGCGGACGCGCTTTGCTCGCCTTGGCTTTGGTGGTCGGTTTGTCTGCGCCGCCGTTGCCGTTGCCCAAGTGGCCAAGCAGGTCGGCTTCCTTGTAGTTCTCGGCGTCGGTTTCGGCGGTCAGCTTGGCGCGACGCACTTCGATGTCCGGGTTGATGCCTTGCGCCTGAATCGAGCGACCGTTTGGCGTGTAGTAAAGCGCCGTAGTGATCTTCAGCGCCCGGTCATTGTTCAGCGGCAGGACAGTTTGTACCGAGCCTTTGCCGAACGTGTCCGTGCCCATCAGGATGCCGCGCTTCTGGTCTTGCAGCGCCCCGGCAACGATTTCAGACGCCGAAGCGGAGCCACCGTTGATCAGCACCACCAATGGCACGCCTTCGCTGGCGTCGGCAGGGTCAGCCGAGAAGCGCAGCTCGGAGTTGGCAATACGGCCCTTGGTGTAGACGATCAGACCCTTGGTCAGGAAATGGTCGGCCACTTCGACGGCTGCTTGCAGCACGCCACCCGGGTTGTTGCGCAGGTCCAAAATCAGCCCGCTCATTTTCTTGCCGTTGTCTTTACGCAGCTTGGCCAGCGCTTTGCCTACTTCTTCGCCAGTCTTGACCTGGAACTGCGTGATGCGGATGTAGCCGTAGCCGTTCTCCAGCATCTGCGCTTTCACGCTTTTGACCTGAATGGTCGCACGCGCCAGGGTCACGTCAAACGGCGTGCCGCCATCGCGCACCAGGGTCAGCGTGATCTTTTCACCCAGCTTGCCGCGCATCTTGTCGACCGCTTCCTGCATGGTCTGACCTTGCGTCGGCGCACCGTTGATCTTGACGATCAGGTCACCCGCTTCAATGCCAGCCTTGGTCGCCGGGGTGTCGTCGATAGGCGAGACGACTTTGATAAAGCCATCCTCAACCCCGACCTCGATACCCAGCCCGCCGAACTCACCGCTGGTGCTTTCCTGCAGCTCCTGGAAATCTTCCGGGCCCAGGTAGGCTGAGTGCGGATCGAGGTTGCTGAGCATGCCTTTGATGGCGTTTTCCAGCAGCGTCTTGTCATCCACCGGTTCTACGTAAGCGGCTTTGATCCTGTCCATAACCTCGGCAAAGGTGCGCAGCTCGTCGAGCGGCAGCGGCGCTTTGGCGTTGGGCGCAGTGGCGGCAGTCGAGGCGGCGGGAGTCGCTGCTGGAGCGGCACCCGCAGCATGGGCCAGAGGCGCGCCGATAACCACGGCGATAGTCAGGGCCAGCGAGGTGAGGCGGGACGAAAACAGCATGTCTTACGAACTCCTGAATGAGGCGTCGACTTATCCTTGAGTGCGACACCATTGGGCCGGATCACTAGGGCGACCCTGCTGACGAATAGCGAAATACAACGCCGGAGTGTCTTGACCGCCACCGCTGTTACCTACGGTAGAGATCGCTTCCCCGGCTTTTACAACGTCCCCAGCCTCTTTCAACAGACTCTGGTTGTGACCGTACAGACTCAAATAGCCGTTTCCATGATCGAGAATGACCAGAAGCCCTGCGCCACGCAACCAGTCGGCGAACACCACACGACCACCGTGCACGGCGTGTACCTGGCTGCCAGCGGAAGCGCTGATCATCACGCCATCCCACTTGGTTCGCTCGTCGTCGCCGCGTGTTTCACCGAAACGCGCCAACAATCGACCATCGACAGGCCAAGGAAGTTTTCCCTTTGCCTGATCAAAAGCGCCGCCATACGACTGACCGGCACTGGAAACCATCGCGCCGGGCGCTTTCACCGGTCGGCGAGGGGGTTCATCGCTGTCATCTTTCTTGCTCCGGCTGGCGGCAAGCGCCTCTTGCTCACGCTGGCGCTTCTCGGCTTCTTGCTGGGCAATCAGCGCTTTCTGACGTGCTTCTTCAGCTTCTCTGGCCTGACGAGCCAGGGTTTCTTCAATGGTTTTCAGCACTTTCGCAAGGTCAGCTTGGTCCTGCTGACGCGATTGCAGTTTCTGATCGCGAGCCTTGTAGTCCTGATTCAGCTTGGCCAGAGCGGCCTGGCGCTCTTTGCGCACATCGTCGAGCTTGGCTTTCTGATCATCCAGCGAGCTTTTCTGCACCAGCAATTGCGCTTGCTGCAAATCGATGTCTTTTTCCACCCCGGCCAGTTGGCGCAGGGTTTCGTTGAAACTGCGTAACTGCTCCAGGCGCGCCTGGCTCAGGTAATCGTAATAGGTCAGGGTGCGGGCAAATTTTTCCGGGTTCTGCTGATTAAGCAGCAGTTTCAGGTATTCCTGGCGGCCGCTCTGATAGGCGGCGCGTGCCTGCATGGCAATCAATCGTTGCTGTTCAACGCGAGCGGTCTGGAGTTTTTTTTTCTCCTGGTCGAGCCGTTGCAGCTCGCTTTCACTCTTTTTTAGTTCCTTTTGCAGGACCTCGACCTGCTTTTCCAGCTTGCCCATTTCGGTTTCAGTGGTGCGCAGATCTTTCTGTACGCCGGATTTTTCTTCCTGCAACTGCCCGAGCACCTTCTTCAGCTCGGTGATGTCCTGACGCGTGGCATCCAGTTGTTTCTGTGTCTGTGCGCGATCATCGTCGGCGAACGCCGGGTTGAGCAAACACATCAAAGCAAGGGCGATCAGGGCGCGAAGCATGGGGGCGGGCGATACCAAGGAGTGAAGACGGGCCTAGTATGCCCGCCGGACGCTGCAAAAAAAACGCTCAGAGGGCGCGGCTTACAGACATTTCATACAAAAAACCGGCCTGTCATCCGATGACAGACCGGTTATAGGCCGGTTTAGAGCGAGTTAGTTCGCAACCAGGATGGAATGGCCGGTCATCTCTTGCGGCACTTCCATGCCCAGCAACTGCAACATGGTCGGCGCAACGTCAGCCAGAACGCCGCCTTCACGGACTTTCAGGTCCCGCTTGCCGACATAGATGAATGGCACAGGCTCAGTGGTGTGCGCGGTGTGCGGCTGGTGGGTTTGCTCATCAGTCATCTGCTCGACGTTGCCGTGGTCAGCGGTGATCAGCGCTTCGCCGCCAACCTTTTCCAGCGCTTCGGTAATACGCCCCACGCACACATCCAGGCATTCAACCGCTTTGATGGCCGCTTCCATGATGCCGCTGTGGCCGACCATGTCGCCGTTGGCGTAGTTGACCACGATCACGTCGAAACGCTGGTTTTCAATGGCGTCGACGATTTTGTCGGTGACTTCCGGCGCGCTCATTTCTGGCTGTAGGTCGTAAGTCGCGACTTTAGGTGAGGGGATCAGGATGCGTTCTTCACCGGGGAACGGTTCTTCGCGACCGCCCGAGAAGAAGAACGTGACGTGCGCGTACTTCTCGGTTTCGGCGATGCGCAACTGGGTCTTGCCGTTATTCGACAGATACTCGCCCAGCACGTTGTGCAGGCCCGCTTTGGTGAACGCGGCCGGGGCGTGGATGCTGGCCGCGTACTGGGTCAGGGTCACGAAGCCGGCCAGTTTTGGCTGACGGGCGCGAGCGAAGTCGTGGAAATCATCTTCAACGAAGACGCGGCTCAACTCACGGGCGCGGTCGGCGCGGAAGTTCATAAAGACCACCGCATCGCCGTCTTCGACCTTCACTTGCTCGCCAATACGCGTGGCTTTGACGAATTCGTCGTTCTCGCCGCGCTCGTAAGCGGCATCAAGCCCGGCCTTGGCGGTGGCTGCCTGGAATTCAGAGGTGCCGTCGACGATCAAGTTGTAGGAGGATTCGACACGGTCCCAGCGGTTGTCGCGGTCCATGGCGAAATAGCGGCCAATGATGGTGGCGGTTCGGCCTTTGCCTAAGCGCGCATAGGCGGCTTCCATGGTCTGAAGGTATTTGTGCGCGCTACGCGGGGGGGTGTCGCGGCCATCGAGGAACGCGTGCAGGTAGATCTTCTCGGCGCCACGCTTGGCTGCCAGTTCAACCATCGCTACCAGATGATCTTCATGGCTGTGTACGCCGCCATCCGACAGCAGGCCGAGAATATGCACGGCTTTGCCAGCGCCTACTGCGGCATCAACTGCTTTGCAGATAGCCGGGTTTTCGAAGAACTCGCCATCGCGGATCGCTTTGGTCACGCGGGTGAAGTCTTGATACACCACTCGCCCGGCGCCGAGGTTCATATGACCGACTTCGGAGTTGCCCATCTGACCGTCCGGCAGGCCGACATCCATGCCTGAGCCGGAGATCAGGCCGTTCGGCATGGTTTTGTACAAACGGTCAAAAACAGGCATTTTTGCGGAGTAGACGGCGTTGCCTTCGTGGCTGTCGCTGTGTCCGAAGCCGTCCAGGATGATCAGGACCAAAGGTTTAGGCGTGGTTGTCATAGATCCCTCGTCTGCCGCTGATGTAAAAATCACGCGCTGATTTCACATCACCGGCATGGCTTAAAGAAGAAGTAGAAAAAAGATCGACAGTTTAAGTTGAAGTTCAAACGGCGTCACTGCCGTACGGGCTTTGGCCGACCTTGGGGGCTGTGTATACTGGCCGACATTTTAACGCCCTGGAACCTAATGATGGTCGCTCACCTGATCCAATTTGCCACCGAACACTATTTATTGGTTGGCGCGTTCGTCATTTTGCTGGCTCTGCTGATTGCGTATGAGCTCAGCAAAGGCGGCCGTAGCCTGAGCACTGGCGAGCTGACCGCCCTGGTCAACCGCGACGAAGGCGTTGTGATCGACGTGCGCCCCAAGAAGGACTTCACCGCGGGCCACATCGTTGGCGCGCTGAGCTTCCCCCAGGACAAGGTGATTTCTCGCGTTTCCGAGCTTGAGAAGTACAAGGAAAAAACCTTGATCATCGTTGACGCCGCCGGTCAGCACGCTGGCGCCACCGCCCGCGAACTGCTCAAGACCGGTTTCAAGGCAGCCAAGCTGTCTGGCGGTATCTCTTCCTGGCGCGCAGATAACCTGCCATTGGTGAAATAAATGCCTGAAGTCATCGTTTACTCCAGCGACTATTGCCCGTACTGCTCGCGCGCCAAGCAATTGCTCAACAGCAAAAAGGTGGCGTTCGAAGAAATCGTCGTCGACGGCAAGCCGCAACTGCGTTCAGAGATGATCAAAAAGGCCGGACGCACCTCCGTTCCGCAGATCTGGATCGGTTCGGTTCATGTCGGTGGATGCGATGAGCTTTATGCCCTGGAGCGCGCCGGCAAACTGGATGCGCTGCTGGCCGCCTGAATTCAACCCTACAAGACCTTAAAGTAAGAAGGATTTGAGATGACTGACCAACCCAACGCCGGCGCCGTTTCCAACGAAGAAGGCCCACAGTTCTCCTTGCAGCGTATCTATGTGCGCGACTTGTCCTTCGAAGCGCCGAAAAGCCCGGCGATTTTCCGCCAGGAATGGACGCCAAACGTCAGCCTGGACCTGAACACCCGTCAAAAGCAGCTGGAAAATGACTTTTACGAAGTCGTGCTGACCCTGTCGGTTGAAGTGAAGAATGGCGAAGAAATCGCCTTCATCGCCGAAGTGCAGCAGGCTGGCATCTTCCTGATCAAAGGTCTTGATCAGGCGTCGATGAGTCACACCCTCGGCGCGTTCTGCCCGAACATTCTGTTCCCTTACGCTCGCGAAACCATCGACAGCCTGGTTGTGCGCGGCTCGTTCCCTGCGCTGATGCTGGCCCCGGTGAACTTCGATGCCCTGTATGCGCAAGAACTGCAGCGCATGCAGGAAGCTGGCGAAACGCCAACGCCGACTGTTCAGTAAGCGTTTGCTGCTGGCATGAAAAAGCGCCCTGTGTGGGCGCTTTTTTGTGGGTGGTGTAGGAGCGCGCTTGCCCGCGATAACGTCGGCACATCCAACCTCGATGGTGTCTGACACGACGCTATCGCGGGCAAGCGCGCTCCTACAGCGAGTGGGGATAGATCATTTAAACCCCAACTGCCGCCATCCTTCGTACACTGCGACGGCCACGGTATTGGACAGGTTCAAACTGCGGCAACCTTCGCGCATCGGCAGTCGCAAGCGCTGATCGCTGGACAGCGAGTCCAGCACATCGGACGGCAAACCCCGGCTTTCAGGGCCGAAGAGAAACGCATCACCCTCGGCGAACTGCGCATCGTGGAAGACCCGCGAGCCCTTTGTGGTAAAAGCAAACAGGCGCGGATGGCCGACGCTTTCCAGGCAACTGGCAAGGTCGGCGTGGCGATGCAGCGTGGCGTATTCGTGGTAGTCGAGCCCGGCGCGACGCAGGCGCTTGTCGTCCAGCTCGAAACCCAGCGGCTCGATCAAGTGCAGGTTACAGCCGCTGTTGGCGCAAAGCCTGATGATGTTGCCGGTATTCGGCGGAATTTCTGGTTGAAAAAGGATCACGTGAAACATGCACGGCTCCGAACGAAAGGACGGGATGCATTCTACCCCTGAAGAGGACCCGAGACCGAAGCTCTGGCCGAAGGTTTTAGGGTCGATTGCCATCGTCGGCTTTATGGTCGGGCTGATGATCGGCCGCATTACCACGCCCGATCCCACCCAATTGCAGCAGGTCGAGTCAATCCCTAATGGTTTGGCGCTGTGGTTCAACCATGAGCCGCAGCTGCATGGCGAGCATATCGATGGCGCAATCGCTTTGCTGTTTAACGCCAAAGGGGAGCCGCAGCGGGGCGAGTTCAAATTTGAAGGGCGTGATGTGCGATGGAGGGTGCAGCGAAGTGACAAGGGGTTGTTGCTGAACCTGCTGGCGGCCCGTCCGTTGCACGGTGACTGGCACGGTGCAACTCAGGACGGGCGCTGGAGACTGGAGGTCAGTCTCCGAGAGGAATAAAAGAGGGGAATCCCCGGCCTGCCTGTACCAAGGTCCCCAAAACTGGAATTACTTTATGTATTGCAGGGCGCGTGCCAGTTTTAGGAAATCGCTTTAGCCAATTGAGGAAATACCTCTGAATCCCCTTATCCGGTGCGGTTCAGACGTCGTCACATGCGCGAATCACTTTCGCTTGTGTCCGAAATCTTTTCGGATTTGGCTAATTTCTGATCGGTTTTGCACGCTATTCGCGCACTTTGGCGGGTCAAGTGACCAAAGTGATGCACTGTCGGGACTCAACGCCGTTCTTCTGTAGGAGCCAACTCTTTGGCGAGCAAACCTTGTGGTGTCAGTCGGACCGCTTCGCGAACAGGTTCGCTCCTACAGAGTTTGCGTCAGCCCGGATCGCTCCGACGGGTTTTACGATCGCCAGCCATTCAAAACGGTACATCCCCGAGAATCGTCGCCCGGTGCATTACGCGCCGCTGCGGGCGGTAGTCGTCCACGGCGTAGTGCTGGGTCACGCGGTTATCCCAGAAGGCCACGTCGTTTTCCTGCCAACGCCAACGGATGGTGAATTCCGGGCGGGTGGCGTGGGCGAACAGCATTTTCAGAATCGCCTCGCTTTCCGCAGGCTCCAGCTCATTGATGCGTGTGGTAAAACCTTCGTTGACGAACAGCGCCTTGCGTCCGCTCACCGGATGGGTGCGCACTACAGGGTGCGACAACGGCGGGTTCTTGCGGCGGGTTTCTTCCCAACGCAAAAGATCCTCAGCGGTATTGCCGAAGCGCTCCAGCGGAAACGAACGTGTGAAGTCATGGGTGGCGGTCAGCCCGTCCAGCAACGCTTGCATCGGCGCCGATAACGCTTCGAATGCCGCGATGCCACTGGCCCACAACGTGTCGCCGCCATAGGCTGGCAACTGCTTGGCGCTCAGTACCGCGCCGAGGGCGGGGGTGGGCAGAAACGTCACATCGGTGTGCCAGATCGCGTTATCGCGCACGTCGGTCACCGCCGTATCGAGGATCAACACCTCAGGTTGCTCCGGCACGTTCGGGTAAATCGGATGAATATGCAGATCACCAAAGCCCGCAGCGAACCGCGCTTGCTGCTGCGGTGTGATCGGCTGGTCGCGGAAGAACAGCACTTGATGGGTGAGCAATGCCTGCTCGATGGTATCGCGGTCTTCAACCCTCAGCGTCTGACTGATGTCGACGCCGCTGATCTGGGCACCCAAAGCAGAACTGAGTGGGGTGATACGAAGGCTCATGGTGAATCTCGTCTCTCAAGCGCCGATGTGTCGGCGTGGTCAGTGTGCTGAAGCGGGATGAATCAATGTGACTGGCCGTGCCACGGCACTAGCTTGCGCTGCAGGGCGCGAAGGCCCATTTCCATTGCAAAGGCGATCATGGCAATGACCAGAATCCCCAGCACCACCACGTCAGTCACCAAAAACTGCGCGGCGGACTGGACCATGAAGCCCAGGCCACTGGTGGCGGCGATTAACTCGGCGGCGACCAATGTCGACCAACCCACGCCAAGGCCGATGCGTACGCCGGTCAATATGTCCGGCAATGCGCTGGGCAAAATCACATGACGAATCAACTGCCAGCGCGTCGCCCCCAGCGATTGCGCCGCACGCAATTTCGCACCGTCGACCGTGCGCACGCCGTTGGCTGTGGCGATCGCAATCGGGGCGAAAATTGCCAGGTAAATCAGCAGGACTTTCGAGAACTCGCCGATCCCGCACCAGATAACGATCAAGGGCAGATAAGCGAGCGGTGGGATAGGGCGATAGAACTCGATCAGTGGATCGAAAATCCCCCGCGCAATGCGGTTATGGCCAATAGCGATACCCACCGGAATGGCCGTCAGAATCGCAAACCCCAGCGCCAGGCCAATGCGTTGCAGGCTCGCGCCCAAGTGCTGCCACAGCGTTGAGTCCATGTAGCCCTTGGTCATCAGCAGCCAGCCCTTTTCGAGGACAGCCGAAGGTGGCGGCAGAAACAACGGTTCGATCCACTCAAACGCGGTGACCAACCACCATGCTGCCAGCAAGGTCACCAGTGTCAGTACGCTGATCGCACGGGTGCTAAGGCTCCATCCGGCCGTAGCGGGAGGGGCGCTATTAATAGCGGCTTCTTTAACAGGCGCTTGTGCTGTGCTTTGTGGCTGGTAGCTGCTCATGCGCGCTGCTCCTGCAAGGCCTGACGCTGCGAGAAGACCCGCGCCAAGACATGCTCGCGGGTTTCGATGAAGCGCGGATCGGATTTGATCGATCGAGCCGATTCCCCGGCGCCGTATCGCTGCCCGAAGTCCAGCTGCAATCGCTCGACCACCCGACCGGGGTTGGGTGCCAGCAAAATGAGGTCTGTTGCCAGAAATACTGCTTCTTCTATGTCATGAGTGATCAGGAATACCGGCTTGGCGCTGCGCTTCCAGACTTGCAGCAGCAGCTCCTGCATCTGTTCACGGGTGAAAGCGTCCAGCGCGCCGAATGGCTCATCCATCAGCAATACGCGCGGGTCTGCGGCCAATGCCCGGGCCAGACCGACCCGCTGCTTTTGCCCGCCCGACAGCTCCCACACGCGACGGTTTTCGAAGCCGGCAAGATCCACCAGCGCCAGCATCTCGCGGGCTTTCCTTTCCCGTTGCTCGCGTGGAATGCCGGCCAACTCAAGGCCGAAGCCGACGTTGGCGAGCACGTCCTGCCAAGGCAGCAGCACGTCGTCCTGAAACACCACGCCGCGTTCGGCACTCGGGCCTTTGACCGGTACGTCATCGAGGGTGATGCGTCCGGCGCTGGGCTCGACGAAACCCGCGATCAGATTGAGCAGCGAAGTCTTGCCACTGCCGGACGGACCGAGGGCAACCAGCAACTGCTGCGGGCCCAGGGTGACGGAAATGTCCGACAACACAGGCTCGGCGGCGCCGGGATACTGTGCGCTGATGCGCTCCAGCTGTAACAAGGCCATCGCGTGGTCTCCTGCGTCGAAGGGCTTATTGAGTGACGAACTTGGCGCTGACGTAAGGGGTGTAATCGGCCAGTACGGCGTCGACCTTGCCCTGCTCTTTAAGGAAGGCGGCGGTTTTGGTGATGGCGTCAGTGGTTGGAGCGCCCAGTTCGGTCACTTGATCAGCTGCCAGCGGATAGACGTTGCCTTCCAGCAGGCCAGGAATATCGGTGGCTTTGGCGCCGGATAGCTTGACCAGTTTGTCGACATTGCTGGCGTCGGCGATCCAGGCCGCCGGGTCTTTGCGGTACGAGGCGTAAGCGTCGAGCGTGGTCTTGGCGAAGGCTTTTACGATCTCAGGGTGCTTGTCGGCGAAGTCTTTGCGCACGATCCAGGCATCGAATGTGGGCGCGCCAACTTTGGCCAGTTCACCGGAGGTGATCAGCACTTTGCCGGTTTCCTTGGCAACGCCTAGCGCCGGGTCCCATACATAGGTGGCGTCGATATCGCCGCGTTTCCAGGCAGCGGCAATCGCAGGCGGTGCGAGGTTGAGAATGGTGACTTTCGAAGGGTCGATGTTCCAGTGCTTCAATGCCGCCAGCAGGCTGTAATGCCCGGTGGACACGAACGGCACGGCGATTTTCTTGCCGACCAGATCCTGCGGCGAGTTGATGCCCGAACCGTTGCGCGCAACCAATGCTTCTGCCGCGCCAATCTGGGTCGCGATCAAGAAGGTCTCGACCGGGAGCTTGCGGGTGGCAGCAGCCGTCAGTGGGCTTGAACCGAGGTAGCCGATCTGCACGTCGCCCGATGCGATAGCCGTAATGACGTCAGCGCCGTTATCAAACTTGCGCCAGGAGATTTTTGAACCGGTGGCTTTTTCATAGGCGCCATCCGCTTGCGCCACTTTGGCTGGGTCGACGGTGGTTTGGTAGGCGACGGTAAAGTCCGCAGCTTGAGCGAACAGCGAAGCACCGGCCAGCGACAGCGCGGCTAGCAAACGAAAAGGGGTGAGGAGTTTCATGGTGTAGCTCCGAATCAGGCAGGCCGGGGACAGCTTGAAGCGGATCGTAAATGATCTAAGAATCTCGAAATAAATAACCTTTTCGAATTAGCTTAGAGGGGATGAGCGCTAGGCCGTCGTACAACTTCCTGAAACGTCTCGGCCATTCATCTGATTGTCATAATTTGTAAATAGGATCGGCGCGGGCGCGTCCGAGCAGCCCTGAGGCTGCCAGCTAAATCCCCTGCTTTGGTTGCTCAACAGCAGATGGATGGCTGTTTACCCTACGAATCGCGTGCCAATGCCCTCTACAAATCGCCAGGGCGAGAAATATTTCGAGAACGGTAATTATCGGACCGCCAGCAGGGTGACAACCGTAACAATCCCGGCTAGCGGTTTGAAATATGTCACTTATCAACGGGTTAGACCTGGGTTTGTGACCTGCTTTCGAAACTTTTTCATGACTGGGTGGTCGCGGACGGGTTGTACGACGTAGCAAAACTAATCGATCTGACCAGCGGCGTAGAAATATTTTTTGGGAATTACGTTATCGGGCCGATACACTCCGCAACGGACGGCTGAAACGGCTTGTGACATATGTCTGTTTTGACTAAAAACAGAACATTTAAGTCTTTTTAGGATTAAAGGAAGTGTCTTACCTTGCAGCCAGCTGCATACGCGGTCTAGTCAATTAGTCTTGAGGCCATTGACTCTCTGAGTCGGGTCCAGCGCTAATCGCGCATCTGCGGTTTTGAGCCTTCGCTCAAAGCCCTGGAAATACAAAAATTAGATTCATGAGGAGCGAAACACAATGAAGAAGTCCACCCTGGCCTTGGCCGTATCTGTAGGTGTTCTGGCCACTCAGGCCGGTGCCGCTGGTTTCATCGAAGACAGCAAGGCAACACTTAGTTCCCGTACCATGTATTTCGAAAACGACCTGCGTGATGGCGCTCGTGCTGCTGATCAGCGCGAAACGGCTGAAGGTCTGTTGTTCAACTTCATCTCCGGCTACACCCCAGGTACCGTTGGTTTCGGTCTGGATGTACAGAGCGTGCTGGGCATCCATTTGGGCGGTGGTATCGATCACCACACGGCCACCACTTCCAACTCCTTCTTCCCGACTGACACCGATGGTTCGTCGGTAGACAGCTGGAACCGCACTGGCGCCAACGCCAAGGCCAAGTTCTCCAAGACCGAGCTGAAAGTAGGTACTGCCCTGCAGCCTAACCTGCCGATCCTGGTATCGAACGATGGTCGTTTGCTGCCTCAGAACTTCACCGGTGGCACGATTCAGTCCAAAGAAATCGACAACGTCACGCTGAACTTCGGCAAGCTTGAGCATCAGTCGGCTCGTGCTTCGAGCAACTACTCGGGTCTGTCGGTCAACGGCGCAACTCAAGACTCCAACAACTTCATGTTCGCCGGTGCAGACTGGAAGGTCACCAAAGACCTGACCTTGCAGGCTTACCACTCTCAGCTTGAAGACTTCTACAAACAGACCTTCCTGGGTCTGGTTCACGTCTTCCCGATCGCTGACGACCAGTCGTTCAAAACTGACCTGCGTTACTTCGACAGCAGCTCAGACGGCAAAAACGGTCAGGCCGCTACCGGCTACCGCTTCAACAACAACGGCGGCTACGCAAACAACGCGGGCGAAGTTGACAACAAAACCTGGTCCGCCATGTTCACGTACACCTTGGGCGGCCATGCTTTGATGCTCGGTCACCAGAGCGTAAGCGACGACGGCGGCATGGTGTGGTTGAACCAGGGTAGCGTCACTAAAGACGGCACTGCTGGCAGCCACAGCGATGGTCAGGGCGGCTCGAGCTTCTACCTGTTCACGGACAGTATGATTGGTCAATTCGCCCGTGCTGGCGAAGACACCAACTTCGGTCAGTACTCGTATGACTTCGCGCGTCTGGGCATCCCGGGCCTGAAAGCAGCATTCGCTTACCTGCACGGTACCAACATCAAGGCCACCAGCGGTGCGTCGGGTGTGGGTGACAGCTCCGAGTGGGAACGTGACATGCGTATCGACTACGTATTCCAGGACGGTCCTTTGAAAGGCTTCGGCGCTACCCTGCGTCGTGCAAACTACCGTTCGGACTTCGACAACCACGGTACTGCTGCTCAGAACACCCGTATCTCGGACGCGGATCAAACCCGTCTGATCTTCAACTACACCTACGCTTTCAAATAAGCCGGTTGAGTTGATGAAAAAGAGCCCCGCTTCGTGCGGGGTTTTTTTATGCCTTTAAGAAATAGAACCATCGTTATTTATTCTTTTTCTTCTTGGTCGCCGCAGTGCACAGTGGCGTCATAACGCAAGCCAAAGGAGCCGCACCATGGGTATCAAACTTGGCGATATCGCCCCGGATTTTGAGCAGGAGTCCAGCGAAGGGCGTATCAAATTTCACGAATGGCTGGGCAGCAGTTGGGGAGTGTTGTTCTCCCACCCGGCTGACTTCACGCCGGTGTGCACCACCGAGCTGGGCTATACGGCCAAGCTCAAGGGTGAGTTCGACAAGCGTGGGGTCAAGGCGATCGCACTGTCAGTCGACCCGGTCGATTCCCACATCAAGTGGATCGATGACATCAACAGCACGCAGAACACCACTGTGAATTTCCCGATCCTGGCTGACGCGGATCGTAAGGTGTCTGATCTCTACGACCTGATCCACCCCAATGCCAATGACACCCTGACCGTGCGCTCGCTGTTCGTGATCGATCCGAACAAAAAAGTGCGGCTGACCATTACCTATCCCGCGAGTACCGGCCGTAATTTCAACGAGATCCTGCGGGTCATTGATTCGCTGCAATTGACCGACAGCCACAAGGTAGCGACGCCCGCCAACTGGCAGGATGGTGACGATGTAGTCATCGTGCCGTCGATCAAGGATGAAGAAGAGATCAAGCAGCGCTTCCCCAAAGGCTACAAGGCCGTCACGCCTTACCTGCGCCTGACGCCACAGCCTAATCGCTGATTAACCGTTCAACCACGATCTTTGGGCCGATTCGTCGGCTCTTTTTTTGTCCGGGATTTAAGGTTTTGCTCACCGACAATTGCTGCGCAAAGCATCTGTAGGAGCGCGCTTGCCCGCGAAAGCGGTGTGTCATCAAACGGCGATGCATTAGAGCGGACGCCTTCGCGGGCAAGCCCACTCCTACAGCTGAAAAGCATATTCCTTTCAGTGCTAACGAAATGAAAAAATAAGATTTATAGGAATAAAAATGTCCTGTTAAGGTCTGCTTCGTCCGAGCGTATTTGCCGGCAATGAATTCCATAAACGCCTTACTCGTCCGCCATCGGGCAAGCAGGTGCCACCTGACAGTTACAGCAAAGGAGCGCGCCATGCGCACTGTTATTTTGCGTCAAGGCCTGGTCGCTCTGTTTGCCGCAGCGGTGTCCTTTGGCATCGTGTCTCAGGCGCAGGCCGATACCTTGCGAATCGGTTATCAAAAGTACGGCACGCTGGTGCTGCTCAAAGCCAAAGGCTCGCTGGAAAAGAAACTGGCCGACCAAGGCGTGCAAGTGCAATGGACCGAATTTCCCGGTGGCCCGCAGCTGCTTGAAGGCCTCAACGTAGGCTCTATCGATTTCGGCGTGACCGGCGAGACGCCTCCGGTATTTGCACAGGCCGCAGGGGCCGATTTGCTGTATGTCGCCGCCGAGCCACCGGCACCGACCAGTGAAGCGATCCTGGTTCCGAAAGGCTCACCGATCACTTCAGTGAAAGAGCTTAAGGGCAAGAAAGTTGTCCTCAACAAAGGCTCCAACGTGCACTACCTGCTGGTTCGCGCACTGGAAGAGGCGGGCCTCAAATACACCGACATTCAGACCGTGTTCCTGCCGCCCGCCGATGCGCGTGCTGCCTTTGAACGTGGCAGTGTCGACGCCTGGGTTATCTGGGACCCCTACCAGGCCGCCGCCGAGCAACAGCTGCAAGCCAAAACCTTGCGCAACGGCGCTGGCATTGTCGACAACAACCAGTTCTACCTCGCGACCAAGCCTTACGCGCAACAGCATCCGAAAGTGATCCAGACGCTGGTCGAAGAAGTGCGTGCCGTAGGGGAATGGTCCAAGGCCAACCCTGAAGAAGTCACCAGGCAAGTTGCGCCGTTGCTGGGCCTGCCGGAAGACATCACCCGCACTTCGGTCAAGCGTCAGGGCTACGGCGCATTGTTCATCACGCCTGAAACCGTCGCCGCGCAACAGAAAATTGCCGACACCTTCTACGAGCTCAAGTTGATCCCCAAACCGCTCCGCATCGCTGATGTGATCTGGACTCCGCCCGCTGCTGTCGCGAAAGCACAGTAAGCACCGGCCCCAACAGGAGACAACTCCATGAGCCTCAGCTCAACTGAACGATTTACTCACAGACTGGCGCCCTGGGTGCTACCGGTCTTGCTGTTGGCGATCTGGCAACTGGCAGTCAGCGCGGGCTGGTTATCGACGCGCATTCTTCCGGCCCCGAGCGCGGTGATCGAGGCAGGCGTAAATCTGGTTCGCAGCGGCGAGATCTGGACACACCTGGCAATCAGCGGCTGGCGCGCGGGTGTCGGTTTCGCCATCGGCGGCAGCATCGGTCTTGTATTGGGCTTTATCACCGGCCTGTCCAAATGGGGCGAACGCCTGCTGGACAGCTCCGTGCAGATGATCCGCAACGTGCCGCACCTGGCGTTGATCCCGCTGGTGATCCTCTGGTTCGGCATCGACGAAACCGCCAAGGTGTTTTTGGTCGCCCTCGGCACGTTGTTCCCGATTTACCTGAATACCTACCACGGCATACGCAACATTGATCCGGCGCTGGTGGAGATGTCGCGCAGCTATGGGTTGTCTGGTTTTCGTTTGTTCTGGCACGTGATTTTGCCGGGTGCGATGCCATCGATTCTGGTGGGCGTGCGCTTTGCGCTGGGCTTCATGTGGCTGACGCTGATCGTCGCGGAAACCATTTCGGCCAGCTCCGGCATCGGTTATCTGGCCATGAACGCCCGGGAGTTTTTGCAGACCGACGTCGTGGTGCTGGCCATCGTGTTGTACGCCGTGCTCGGCAAGCTGGCTGATCTGGCGGCACGCGGTCTGGAACGGGTCTGCCTGCGTTGGCACCCGGCGTATCAAGTACATAAAGGCGGTGCCGCATGAGCAATCTCCAACAACCGGCACACCTGTTGCGCGGGATTCCAGTGAAAGTCCGCAATCTGAAGAAAACCTTCGGCTCGCGGGAAGTACTCAAAGACATCGACCTGCACATTCCCGCTGGCCAGTTTGTGGCCGTGGTCGGACGCAGCGGGTGCGGCAAGAGCACGTTGTTGCGCTTGCTGGCCGGGCTGGACAAACCCACCAGCGGCCAACTGTTGGCTGGCTCGGCGGCGTTGTCCGATGCGCGAGAAGACACCCGATTGATGTTTCAGGAAGCGCGTTTGCTTCCCTGGAAAAAAGTCATCGATAACGTTGGTCTTGGTTTGAGTGGCGACTGGCGTCCAAAAGCGCTTGCAGCGCTGGAAGCGGTTGGCTTGGCGGAGCGCGCCGATGAATGGCCCGCCGGGTTGTCTGGTGGGCAGAAGCAGCGTGTGGCCCTGGCCCGAGCGCTGATCCACCAACCGCGCTTGTTGCTGCTGGACGAGCCGCTGGGGGCGCTGGACGCGCTGACCCGCATCGAGATGCAGCAATTGATCGAGCGGCTGTGGCAGCAACATGGATTTACCGTGTTGCTGGTGACCCATGACGTCAGTGAAGCGGTAGCGATTGCTGACCGCGTGTTGCTGATCGAGGAGGGTGAGATTGGCCTCGACTTGCTGGTTGACCTGCCGCGCCCCCGTGCTCGCGGGTCATATCGCCTCGCGGCACTGGAAACCGAAGTATTGAATCGCGTGCTGTCGATCCCAGGATCGCCGCCTGAACCCGAACCCTTTTCCCCGTTGCCCACGCAACTGCGTTGGGCCAATTAACCCCGTCGCCCTATGGCGTCAGACATCGATCTCAAACAGGAAGCCTCATCATGACTATCAAAGCCATCAACGTTCGCAACCAGTTCAAAGGCACCATCAAGGAAATCGTATTCGGTGACGTACTGTCGGAAATCGACGTGCAGACCGCATCGGGCGTCGTGACTTCCGTGATCACCACCCGCTCTGTGAAAGAGCTGGAACTGGTGGTCGGCAGCGAAGTGATCGCGTTCGTGAAATCCACCGAGGTGTCGATCGCCAAGTTGTGATCAATGCATCACCCGCAGCCCCGAAGCGCGCGAGCCCTTCGGGGTTTTTTGTGGGTTTAGCTGCGTCGTGGTCTTCTGTGGGAACCAACTTGTTGGCGAGAGGCTGGATACGGTATGCCTGGCACGCCGCCTCGCGAACAAGTTCGCTCCTACAGAAGGTCGTCGTCACGCTTCGGGAGATACGGCGGCAGATAGAGGCCGAGATACGCATCGAACACCCGCATGCCTTCTTCGGCCATGCGGTCGGTGATCTCGTCATGCAGCTGCACGGAGCGCGCGTACACCCGGTCTGCAAGCTCAATCGCGAGGGCGAACACATCTACATCGTCAGGTAGCGCGGGCAATTGAAAGTGCCGGGCAAACAGCGCGTGCAGCAAATTGCCCAGTTCCACGTCGTGCTGGCGGTCGGCTTGGGTGACTTCAGTCAAACCGTGCTGCGCCAGGATCAACTGTTGCGCGGCAGCGTCCTGCCTGTAGATCTCGAGCATGCGCGCTTCCACCACTTGGGTCAGATCCCGCCAAGTGATGAGCCGGGCATGATCGATGGGCTGCTCAAGGGTGTCGCGAAAGGCGGTGTGTACATCCGCGGTTAGGGCCTGAAGCAGGGCGGGCACGCTGGCGAAGAAGTGATAGACCGAAGACGGCGGGATTTCGGCACGTTCGGCCACGCTGTAGATCGACAGACCTGCCACCCCTTCAGTTGCCAGCAGCGTGCGCGCTGCGTCCAGGATCGAATCGATCCGGGCCTGACTGGCTGCGCGAGGTTTGCGGGGTGTGGCGGGGCGGGTCATTGAGGCATCTCTGGAGGCGCGTTTTGCGGGGATTGTACGCGAGGCCGTGTCTCAAGATGCAGGCCTAGTAGGAGCGCGCTTGCCCGCGAAAGCGTTCTTTATGTCGCCGTATCGGAACCTGACACACCGCCATCGCGGGCAAGCGCGCTCCTACAGTTGTTTGTTGCGCTCAAAAAAAACCGCCAACCCTCTCGGGCCAGCGGCGTTCTTTTTATTTCACACAGCCGTCAGACGGTGTGCAGGTACCAGTTGTACTCAAGGTCGGAGATGGAGTGCTCGAACTCCTCCAGCTCACTTTCCTTGCAGGCGACGAAGATATCGATGTACTTCGGATCGATGTACTTGGCCATCACCTCGCTGTCGTCCAGCTCGCGCAACGCATCGCGCAGGTTGTTCGGCAGACTTTGTTCGTTCTGCTCGTAGGAGTTGCCTTCCACGGGCGGGCCCGGTTCGATCTTGTTGGTCAGACCGTGATGAATACCGGCCAAGACCGACGCCATCAACAAGTACGGGTTGGCATCTGCACCGGCAACCCGGTGTTCGATGCGCACCGAATCCGGGGTTCCGGTCGGAACGCGTACCGCGACCGTCCGGTTATCCAGGCCCCAGCAGGGCGAGTTGGGCACGTAGAACTGAGCACCGAACCGGCGATACGAATTGACGTTCGGGCACATGAACGCCATCTGCGCCGGTAGGGTCTCGAGCACACCGCCGATCGCATGACGTAATGCGGCGTTCTGCTCGGGATCCTCGCTGGTGAAAATGTTTTTGCCATCGCGATCCAGGATCGAGATGTGAACGTGCAGACCATTACCCGCCTGACCAGGATACGGCTTGGCCATGAAGGTGGTGTCCATTTCATGGTCGTAGGCAATGTTCTTGATCAGACGCTTGAGCAATACCGCGTAGTCGCATGCCTTGAGGGCATCTGCGGTGTGGTGCAGGTTCACTTCGAACTGCGCCGGGGCACTTTCCTTGACGATCGCGTCGGCAGGAATGCCTTGCTCTTTCGCACCTTCCAGAATGTCCTGGAGGCAGTCGACGTATTCGTCGAGGTCGTCGATCAGGTAGACCTGTGTCGAGTGCGGGCGTTTGCCGGAAATCGGCGAGCGCGGAGGTTGCGGACGGCCGTTCACGTTCTCCTGATCGATCAGGTAGAACTCGAGTTCGAACGCAGCGCAAATGGTCAGACCCATCTCATCGAACTTGCTGACAACCTGACGCAATACTTCGCGCGGGTCGGCAAAGAAGGGCGTGCCTTCCAGTTCGTGCATGGTCATCAAGAGTTGTGCGGTAGGACGCTTCTGCCAGGGCTCATTGCAGAGAGTGTCGGGGATTGGATAACAGATTCGGTCTGCGTCACCGATGTCCAGACCCAAACCGGTGCTTTCCACCGTTGAGCCGTTGATATCCAGAGCGAAAAGAGAAGCTGGGAGGTTGATGCCTTTTTCGTAAACCTTATGAAGGCTGGTGCGTTCGATGCGCTTGCCGCGCACCACTCCATTCATATCTGCAATCAGAAGGTCAACGTATAGAACCTCAGGATGTTCCTTAAGGAACGCGTTCGCTTCGTTGAGCTGAACGGCACGCGGGGGTACCGACATGATGCAACACCTTTGTTGTTGAAAATATCAATCATCGAGCATTACGGGTTTCAGTCAATCCGAAAGCCCTCATGAAGTCAAGAGAGCCCTGATTTGCCCTAAAAGGGCGCCGAAAGGGCTTTTTTGCCGCACTTTAGGGCAGGTTTTCTGGGCTGAGCATCATTGAAACGGCGGGGTTGAGCGCGCTGTGTTGTATTTTTTACGGGGGTGTTGTGTAAAAAAATGAACAAGGCTAAGCTCGATTGCAACCCATAACAGCAATAATTCCGGGGGTCACATGTCTCGCCTGCCGCTGATCCTGCCACCCCTGGCGGCGTTGGTCGATCCCCTCGAAATACCTTCCGTGTCAAAATCCTGCAATCAGGCTGCTCCAGTCTTTCTTTCTGATCCCTTCTATTTATCTTCCCGGCACATCTGCCAGTCGACGTCCGTGCGACAGGTTCGAGTATCACCTTATCCCTTATTCGCGCCTCACGCAGAAACCCGGCTATCGTTCAAACGTCCGGCATTTGGCGATGCCTGGCGAAAACCAGCAACATAGCGCAGCACGACGCCGATGCGTCGAAAAAACGCCTGATCGCCATGACGGCCATCAGGAACTGAAACCCTGAGGTATTTATGAGTACCAACCTCGACCAGCTCACCGATTGGTTGAAAGAGCACAGGATCACCGAAGTCGAATGCATGATCGCCGACCTCACCGGTATCACTCGCGGCAAGATCTCACCGACAAACAAGTTCATCGCCGAAAAAGGCATGCGCTTGCCTGAAAGTGTGTTGCTGCAGACCGTGACCGGCGATTACGTCGAAGACGACATTTATTATGAGTTACTCGACCCGGCCGACATCGACATGTTCTGCCGCCCGGATCAGAACGCAGTGTTTGTCGTACCTTGGGCCATAGAGCCCACCGCGCAGGTGATCCACGACACCTACGACAAGCAGGGCAACCCTATCGAGTTGTCGCCGCGCAACGTGCTCAAGAAGGTTCTCAAACTCTATGCCGATCAAGGCTGGCAGCCGATCGTGGCGCCCGAGATGGAGTTTTACCTGACAAAACGCAGCGACGACCCCGACTATCCCTTGCAGCCACCGGTCGGTCGCTCGGGCCGTCCGGAAACCGGTCGCCAATCGTTTTCCATTGAAGCCGCCAACGAATTCGACCCGCTGTTCGAAGACGTCTATGACTGGTGCGAGCTGCAAAATCTCGACCTCGACACACTGATTCACGAAGACGGCACCGCGCAGATGGAAATCAACTTCCGTCACGGTGATGCGCTGTCCCTGGCCGACCAGATCCTGGTGTTCAAACGCACGATGCGCGAAGCCGCGCTCAAGCATGATGTTGCCGCCACCTTCATGGCCAAACCCATGACCGGCGAACCAGGCAGCGCGATGCACTTGCACCAGAGCATCATCGATATCGAAACCGGTAAGAACATCTTCTCCAACGAAGACGGGACCATGAGCCAGCTGTTCCTGCACCACATCGGTGGCCTGCAGAAACTCATCCCCGAGTTGTTGCCGCTGTTCGCGCCCAACGTGAACTCCTTCCGCCGCTTCCTGCCGGACACCTCGGCACCGGTGAACGTGGAATGGGGCGAAGAGAACCGCACCGTAGGCCTGCGCGTGCCGGACGCCGGGCCGCAAAACCGTCGTGTGGAAAACCGTTTGCCGGGTGCCGACGCCAACCCCTATCTGGCCATTGCCGCCAGCTTGCTGTGTGGCTTCATTGGCATGGTCGAGGGCATGAACCCCAGCGCGCCCGTTGTGGGGCGTGGCTACGAGCGTCGCAACCTGCGCTTGCCGTTGACCATCGAGGACGCTCTGGAGCGGATGGAAAACAGCAAGACCGTCGAGAAATACCTCGGCAAGAAGTTCATCACCGGTTACGTCGCAGTCAAGCGGGCCGAGCATGAAAATTTCAAGCGTGTGATCAGTTCGTGGGAGCGGGAATTCCTGCTCTTTGCCGTCTGACGATCCCGGGCGCCGACCAATTTTCAGCGTGTTGAAAATTGCCGGCGCCCGACACGCGATACCGGAATCTGGAGCGCTACATGAGTTCGAACAACCCGCAAACCCTCGAATGGCAAGCCCTGAGCAGTGAACACCACTTGGCGCCGTTCAGCGATTTCAAACAACTCAAAGAGAAAGGGCCGCGCATCATCACCCGCGCCAAGGGCGTTTATCTGTGGGACAGCGAGGGCAACAAGATCCTCGACGGCATGGCCGGTCTCTGGTGCGTCGCCATCGGTTACGGTCGTGAAGAACTGGCCGAAGCCGCCAGCAAACAGATGCGCGAGCTGCCCTATTACAACCTGTTCTTCCAGACCGCTCACCCGCCTGCGTTGCGGCTCGCGAAAGCCATCTCCGATGTTGCCCCCGAAGGCATGAACCATGTGTTCTTCACCGGTTCCGGCTCCGAAGGCAACGACACTGTGCTGCGCATGGTTCGCCATTACTGGGCGATCAAGGGCAAGCCGAGCAAGAAAGTCATCATCAGCCGCATCAACGGCTATCACGGTTCTACTGTGGCGGGCGCCAGTCTTGGCGGTATGGCGTACATGCACGAGCAAGGCGACTTGCCGATCCCAGGTATCGTTCATATCCCTCAGCCGTACTGGTTTGGTGAAGGTGGCGACATGACGCCAGACGAGTTCGGCGTCTGGGCTGCCGAGCAACTGGAGAAGAAGATTCTCGAGCTGGGCGTCGATAACGTGGGCGCCTTCATTGCCGAGCCGATCCAGGGCGCCGGTGGCGTTATTGTTCCGCCTGACACCTACTGGCCGAAGATCAAAGAGATTCTTGCCAAGTACGACATCCTGTTCGTCGCTGACGAAGTGATCTGTGGTTTCGGCCGCACGGGCGAATGGTTCGGTAGCGATTTCTACGATCTCAAACCCGACTTGATGACCATCGCCAAGGGCCTGACTTCAGGCTATATCCCCATGGGCGGCGTGATCGTGCGCGATGAGTTCGTTGCGGTGCTCAACGAGGGTGGCGATTTCAACCACGGCTTTACCTATTCCGGGCACCCGGTTTCGGCGGCGGTGGGGCTTGAGAATATACGTATCCTGCGCGACGAAAAGATCGTCGAACGGGTCAAATCGCAAGCGGCACCATATTTGCAAAAGCGTTTACGCGAACTCAGTGATCACCCGCTGGTGGGCGAAGTGCGCGGGGTGGGGCTGTTGGGCGCTATCGAACTGGTGCAGGACAAAGCCACTCGCAAGCGTTACGAAGGCAAGGGCGCCGGCATGATTTGCCGAACGTTCTGCTTCAATAACGGCCTGATCATGCGGGCGGTTGGCGACACGATGATTATCTCGCCGCCGTTGGTGATTAGCTTTGCCGAGATCGATGAGTTGGTCGAGAAGGCGCGCAAGTGTCTGGATCTCACGTTGGAGGCGCTGCAGGCTTGAACGCCGATTGAAATTACCGCGCCGCAAACGCGGACCCTGTAGGAGCGCGCTTGCCCGCGAAATCGATGTGTCAGTTTTGAATATCTCGACTGACAAATGCAATCGCGGGCAAGCGCGCTCCTACAAGGGCGGTCCAGAGACTCATGTGCAGTTTCATGAATGCTGGCTTGAAAGATCGCTTTGGAAATTGCCAGACTAATGGCTAGAAGCCGCTACCCTAACGGTCGTGATTAATAATGGAGCTGTACGCATGAAGATATTTGGCAAGACCCTCCTCGCGCTCTCCCTGATGGGCGCAGTGGCCGCAGCTGCTCAGGCCGACGACAAAGTTCTCCACGTTTACAATTGGTCCGATTACATCGCGCCGAACACCATCGCAGATTTCGAAAAAGAGTCCGGCATCAAGGTCGTCTACGACGTCTTCGACAGTAATGAAACTCTTGAAGCCAAACTGCTAGCAGGCAAGTCCGGCTACGACATCGTCGTGCCGTCGAACAACTTCCTGGCCAAGCAAATCAAGGCTGGTGTGTATCAGGAGCTGGATAAAACCAAGCTCTCGAACTACAAGAATCTGAACCCTGCGCTGCTCAAAGCCGTGTCGGTCAGCGACCCGGACAACAAGCACGCTTTCCCATACATGTGGGGTTCGATCGGCATCGGCTTCAACCCGGAAAAGGTCAAGGCCGCGCTGGGTGCTGATGCGCCTGTGGATTCCTGGGACCTGCTGTTCAAGCCGGAAAACGCAGCCAAGCTGAAGAAGTGCGGTATCAGCTTCCTCGATTCGCCAACTGAAATGTTGCCAGTGGCGTTGCACTACCTGGGGCTGCCGACCGATTCCCAGAAGAAAGAAGACATCCAGAAAGCCGAAGACCTGTTCAAGAAAATTCGTCCTTCGGTCACCTATTTCCACTCTTCCAAGTACATCTCGGACCTGGCCAACGGCAATATCTGCGTAGCCGTGGGTTACTCGGGTGACGTGTATCAGGCCAAGGCACGTGCCGAGGAAGCAGGCGGCAAAGTCAAAGTCAGCTACAACATTCCTAAAGAAGGCGCTGGCAGCTTCTACGACATGATCGCGATCCCTAAAGACGCTGAGAACGTTGAAGGCGCCTACAAATTCATGAACTTCATCCTGCAGCCTAAAGTGATGGCCGAGATCACCAACGCCGTGCACTTTCCGAACGGCAACGCTGCTGCGACCGAGTTTGTCGACAAGGACATCACCTCTGATCCAGGCGTTTATCCACCTGCAGACGTGCTGGCCAAGCTGTACGCGATCGCCGATTTGCCTGCGGCCACGCAGCGGATCATGACCCGTAGCTGGACCAACATTAAGTCGGGTAAATAAGCCGGTTTGCGTCGTCCCCGACAACGCAAACCCCTGTAAGAGCGAACTCGTTCGCGATGCGGTGTAACTGAAACACCGCATCGATTTCTCGCCAACAAGTTGGCTCCTACAGGTCCCGTGCTGGCCATTAAAAAAGGACTGCAAACGTGTCTATTTCTTTATTTTCAAAAAGCGTGCTGCTCGGCGCAGGTCTGACGTTCGCCGTTGGTGCCTTCGCTGAATCCACCGTGCGCATTTATAACTGGTCCGATTACATCGGCGCCGACACCCTGGCGGAGTTCGAATCCACCACCGGGATCAAGACCAAGTACGACGTCTTCGACTCCAACGAAACCCTGGAAGGCAAGCTGCTCGCCGGTCACACCGGTTATGACGTGGTGGTGCCGTCCAACCACTTCCTTGGCAAACAGATCAAGGCCGGTGCGTTTCAAAAGCTCGACAAGTCGCAACTCCCCAACTACAAAAACCTCGATCCCGCACTGCTCAAGCGTCTGGAGAAAAACGATCCGGGCAATCAGTACGCCGTGCCGTACCTGTGGGGCACCAACGGCATCGGTTACAACGTCGACAAAGTAAAAGCTGCGCTGGGCGTGGATACCATCGATTCATGGGCCGTGCTGTTTGAGCCCGAGAACATCAAGAAACTGCAGAAATGCGGCGTTGCCTTCCTGGACTCAGCGGATGAAATGCTCCCCGCTGTGCTCAATTACATGGGCCTGAACCCCAACAGCACTAACGAAGCCGACTACAAAAAGGCCGAAGAGAAGCTGCTCAAAGTCCGTCCTTACGTCACTTACTTCAACTCGTCTAAATACATCTCGGACCTGGCCAACGGCGAGATCTGCGTTGCGGCCGGGTTCTCCGGGGACATTTTCCAGGCCCAGGCTCGCGCCAAGGAAGCCGACAAGGGCGTGAACATCGCCTACGCCATTCCAAAAGAAGGCGGCAACCTGTGGTTCGACATGCTGGCGATCCCGGCTGATGCACCGGACGTCAAAGCGGCCCACGCCTTCATCAACTACATCCTCAAGCCAGAAGTGATCGCCAAGGTCAGTGACGAAGTGGGTTACGCCAACCCGAACCCGGCCTCTGACAAGATCATGGATCAGGACATTCGCAACGATGACGTGGTGTACCCGCCTCAGGAAATTCTGGATCGGCTGTACGTCAATTCCGAATTACCGCCCAAGATTCAGCGTTTGATGACTCGCAGCTGGACCAAGATCAAATCCGGTAAATAAAGACCTCGCGCCCGGCCATGCAGGCCGGGCTGCAAACCAGTTGGGAGTTTCACCCATGGCAGTTGCCTCCGGCGCCTACAAAAAAGCCCTCGAAGGTGATCAGCAGCCTAAACAGGTGCTGGTCAAAATCGACCGGGTCACGAAAAAGTTCGACGAGACGATTGCTGTGGACGATGTGTCTCTGCAGATCAACAAGGGTGAGATCTTCGCCCTGCTCGGCGGGTCTGGCTCAGGGAAGTCCACGCTACTGCGCATGCTGGCCGGTTTTGAACGGCCAACCGAAGGCCGCATTTTTCTCGACGGCGTCGATATCACCGACATGCCGCCGTACGAACGTCCGATCAACATGATGTTCCAGTCCTACGCGCTGTTCCCGCACATGACCGTGGCGCAGAACATTGCCTTCGGTTTGCAGCAGGACAAGCTGCCCAAGGCTGAGGTCGAAACCCGCGTCAACGAAATGCTCAAACTGGTGCAGATGACCCAGTACGCCAAGCGCAAACCGCATCAGCTGTCGGGCGGGCAGCGTCAGCGTGTGGCGCTGGCGCGTTCTTTGGCGAAGAAGCCAAAACTGCTGCTGCTCGACGAACCCATGGGCGCCCTGGACAAGAAGCTGCGCTCGCAGATGCAGCTTGAACTGGTGGAGATCATCGAGCGAGTTGGCGTGACTTGCGTGATGGTGACCCATGACCAGGAAGAAGCCATGACCATGGCCCAGCGCATCGCAATCATGCACTTGGGCTGGATCGCGCAGATCGGCAGCCCGGTCGATATTTACGAAACGCCGACCAGCCGTCTCGTGTGCGAATTCATTGGTAACGTCAACCTGTTCGACGGCGAAGTCATCGAGGACATGGAAGGCCACGCACTGATTCGCAGCCCGGAGCTTGAGCGCGATATCTACGTCGGCCACGGCGTGAGTACGTCGGTGGAAGACAAACACATCACCTACGCCATTCGCCCGGAAAAGCTGCTGATTACCACCGAGCAGCCGACGGTTGAATACAACTGGTCCCGAGGCAAAGTGCATGACATCGCCTATCTGGGCGGGCACTCGGTGTTCTACGTGCAACTGGCTTGCGGCAAGCTGGTGCAGTCGTTCGTCGCCAACGCCGAGCGCCGTGGCGCGCGTCCGACCTGGGACGACGAAGTTTTCGTCTGGTGGGAAGACGACTCTGGCGTGGTACTGCGCTCATGAAAGTACGAAAAATAAAGCGCGCCCTGAACCGAATCATCCCTAATGGCCGGCAGATGGTCATCGGGGTTCCGTTTCTCTGGTTGTTCCTGTTTTTCGCACTGCCGTTTCTGATCGTCATCAAGATCAGTTTCGCCGAAGCCGATGTCGCGATTCCGCCGTACACCGAGATCTTCACCTACGCCGAGCAGAAGCTCGACGTGGTGCTCAACTTCGCCAACTACGCGCTGCTGACCGGCGATGATTTGTACATTTCGGCCTATCTGGGCTCGCTGAAAATGGCGTTCTTCAGCACGCTGCTGTGCCTGTTGATCGGCTACCCGATGGCTTACGGTATTTCCATCGCCCGCAAAGACATGCAGACCGTGCTCTTGCTGCTGATCATGATGCCAACCTGGACCGCGATCCTGATCCGCGTGTATGCGTGGATGGGCATTCTCAGCAATAACGGACTGCTCAACGCTTTTCTGATGTGGCTGGGATTGATCAACGAGCCGTTGCAGATTCTCAACACCAACCTGGCGGTCTACATCGGCGTCGTCTACTCGTACCTGCCGTTCATGATCCTGCCGCTCTATGCCAACCTGGTGAAGCACGATCAAAGTCTGCTGGAAGCCGCGTCAGATCTCGGTTCGAGCACGTTCAACAGCTTCTGGAAAATCACTGTGCCGCTGTCCAAGAACGGCATCATCGCCGGCTGCATGTTGGTCTTCATTCCGGTGGTGGGTGAGTTTGTGATCCCTGAATTGCTCGGCGGCCCCGAGACGCTGATGATCGGTAAAGTCCTCTGGCAAGAGTTCTTCAATAACCGCGACTGGCCGGTGGCGTCTTCGCTGGCGGTGGTGATGCTGTTGATCCTCATCGTGCCGATCATTCTGTTTAACCGCAGCCAGGCCAAAGAACTGGAGGGCAAGGCATGAGAGGCTTCCGATTCTCGAACCTGATGTTGGTACTGGGGCTGATTTTCATCTACGCGCCCATGGTCATTCTGGTGATCTACTCGTTCAACGCTTCCAAGCTGGTGACGGTGTGGGGCGGCTGGTCGGTGAAGTGGTACGTCGGCCTGCTCGACAACACCCAACTGATGAGCTCGGTAATGCGCTCGCTGGAAATCGCCTGCTACACGGCGGTTGCGGCTGTGGCGCTGGGTACGATGGCCGCATTCGTGCTGACCCGGATCACGCGTTTCAAGGGGCGCACGTTCTTCGGCGGGCTGGTAACGGCGCCGCTGGTGATGCCCGAAGTGATCACCGGCCTGTCGCTGTTGCTGTTGTTCGTGGCCATGGCGCAGCTGATCGGCTGGCCGCAGGAGCGTGGCATCGTCACCATCTGGATCGCCCACACGACGTTCTGTGCCGCGTACGTGGCGGTAGTGGTGTCGGCGCGCTTGCGTGAGCTGGACATGTCCATTGAAGAGGCGGCGATGGATTTGGGTGCGCGGCCGTGGAAGGTGTTCTTCCTGATCACGATCCCGATGATCGCGCCATCGCTGGCGGCAGGGGCGATGATGTCGTTTGCCCTGTCACTGGACGATCTGGTGCTGGCTAGCTTCGTGTCCGGGCCGGGTTCAACGACGCTGCCGATGGAAGTGTTCTCAGCGGTGCGCCTGGGCGTGAAGCCTGAGATCAACGCCGTGGCGAGTCTGATTTTGCTGGCCGTTTCGATTGCGACGTTCTTGGTGTGGTTCTTCACGCGCCGTGCAGAGAACGCGCGCAAAAAGGCCATTCAACTGGCAATCGAAGAGGCTGCGGCCAACACCTACCAGCAGCCCGATCCACGCCGGGCGGCTGCGCCGGTTTGATGATGGTCCGGGTGAGCGCATTCCTCCTGTAGGAGCGCGCTTGCCCGCGATTAGGGTATGTCAGCCAATGCATGCGTTGCTGACCGAACGCAATCGCGGGCAAGCGCGCTCCTACAATTGATTTCGCTCCGTCTGGTGGATCAATTCCCCGGCACCAACCGCAACGTTGATTTCGTATTCCCCGCCACATCCCCTTCGCTGAACCGCTCTGGCACGTATTCGCCTTTGGCGTAGGTCGCAGCCTGATCCGAATAATGCTCGTCGAACAACACGCCACTCTGCCCAACCGGATTGATGCCCAGCGCATGAGCTGGGTCTGCGAAATCGATCAGGCGTCGGGTGGAAGGTCCATACGTCACCGGCCATGGCGCCGCAGTGATGCGCGCTGACAGGTTATTCGGCACTTCGTGAGTGCCCGGCGCTGCGAACGGGCCGACATTGAACAGCATGTCCAGCGGCGGCTGCCGCCCCAGCGGATGTTCATGGGTCAGCGTGTGGGCCTTGCCCCATACCCACTCGTCCGGGTTCACGCCGTACAGGGATTTCAAGTGGGAAACTGTGGCGTGCCACGCCATCTTCACTGTGTTGCCACGACTCTCCTCCGCGGGCGAGTTGGCGTTGTTCCACCACGGCGAATGCGCGTCCGCTGCCAAGCGGGGCAGGGCGCTGTCGATCACCCGCGTCGACAGCAGTGTTTCAAACAGGCCATCGCCTAACTGGTCGTGAAAAGTCTTTTCCGTCAGATCGAACAGGAACTGGTTGAACAGCGTAGCGCCCACCGAATCTACCGAGTACTCGCCGTTCCATTGGGCCAGACGCTCAATCAAATCGTGTTCTTCTGGGTCGCTGATCACACTGCGCAACACCGGAATCAATGGCTTGAGAATCTTCTGCGCGTAATCGGTGCGGGTACCCAATTGCAGTTGCTTGCTGTTCTCCAGATCCCATTTCACCGAGTTATCGCTCAGCTGTTTGTTGAGCTGCTGGCCGCGCTCGGCAAGGTTGTAGTAACCCGGAATCTGTATGCCGGCGGGCGAGACGGGCTGGAAGTTGGCCGAGACGATGTAGCCACGCGCTGGGTTTTCTTCCTGCGGGTTGGCGCTGAAGGGGTAAAAACCGTCCTTGTCCGCTTGCGCGCTACTGCCGTCGAGAATGAAGGCCGGATTGACGCCTTCAGGACGCTTGGGTAGCTGCGCCGCCGCCCACCAGCCGATGTCGCCCTTGGCATTGGCCCAGACCAGATTCAGCCCGGGCGATTGGATCTTCTCGGCTGCACTGCGCATCTTGTCCAGGGTGTCGGCGCGATTGGCTTCGTAAAAACCCTGCAGGATCGGGTTTTCCGATTCGAGGAACGACCACCACATGGCGATTGGCGCAGTGCCGGCGTTGCTGCCCAACGCGCTGTTAATGATCGGGCCGTGGGGCGACTGGCGCAGGGTGAGCGTCACCGAGTCGCCGCCCTTGACGCTGATATGTTCGTCCCGCGACGTCATGTCGGTCCAGGCGCCGTGGTACCAGACTTGATTGGGATTATCGGGATTGACCTTCTCGGCGATCAGATCGAGGTCATCGTTCTGGAACATGGTCAGGCTCCAGCCGAAGTCCATGTTGTGGCCGAGCAGGGCGAACGGGTTAAGTGCCTGAAAGTGGCCGTACAGCTCGAAGCCCGGCGCCGACAACTGCGCTTCGTACCACACCGACGGCACCGCGAAGCGGATATGCGGATCGCCCGCCAGCAGCGGTTTGCCGCTCTGGGTACGACTGCCCGACACGGCCCAGGCATTACTGCCCTCAAATTGCGGCAGACCGGCTTTTTCCAGCGCCTTTTCGCTGATTAGGGCGAGATCATTAATACCTTTCCAGTCTTTGCTGCCCAGTGTCGGCGCCTGATTCAGCGGGCCTTGTGGCTGCCAGTCCAGATCGAAGACCTTCAGGTATTCAGGGCCCAGTTGATCGCGCACGTAGGTCAGTAAAGGCTCGGTGCGAAACGCGGCGGCGAAGCTGTAGGCCAGATAGCCACCGATGCTCAGGGTGTCTTCGGCGGTGAACGGCCTTTGATTAATGCCGAGCACGTCGAACTCGATGGGTTTGGCGTGGGTGTTCTGGTATTCATTTACGCCGTCCAGATAGGCTTGCAGCGCGATCCACTGCGGGGTGCTTTTGTCCTGCTTGGCGACGTAAGCGTCGGCGTGCTCACGAATGCGCAAGCTGCGAAACAAGCGGTCGGTGTCCAACAGCTTGGGGCCCAGCACTTCTGCCAGTTCACCACGTGCCAGACGGCGGAGCATTTCCATCTGGTACAGGCGGTCTTGGGCTTGTACGTAACCGAGTGCCCGGTACAGGTCGGCGTCGTTCCCCGCCTTGATGTGCGGCACGCCGCGTTCGTCGTATCGCACAGTGACTGGCGCCTGCAAATGCGTCAGCGTCATCTCGCCAGTGCGGATCGGCTGTTTGCTGTGGACATACCAATAGGCGCCGCCGGCGATGAACGTGATCAGGACGACGAGGACGATGAGGCTGCGTTTCATCCGGGGGGCTCAAAAGATGATTGAGAAAGATTTGCAGGCTACAGATTTGCGTTGCTGCTGGGTAGGTGACCACCGCTTGCCGAGCAAACACTGCGTCTGTAGGAGCGAACTTGTTCGCGAGACGGTGTGCCTGACACCGCGCTATCAATCCCTCGCCAACAAGTTGGCTCCTACAGGTCCGCGTTGTTGCTGGGTAGGTGATTACGACCAGCGCACCCCCTCTGTAGGAGCGAACTTGTTCGCGAGACGGTCTGCCTGGCACCGCGCTATCAATCCCTCGCCAACAAGTTGGCTCCTACAGGTCCGTGTTGCTGCTGGGTAGGGGATTACGACCAGCGTATCGCCTCTGTAGGAGCGAACTTGTTCGCGAGACGGTGTGCCTGACACTGCGCTATCAATCCCTCGCCAACAAGTTGGCTCCTACAGATCCGTGTTGCTGCTGGGTAGGTGATTACGACCAGCGTATCGCCTCTGTAGGAGCGAACTTGTTCGCGAGACGGTGTGCCTGGCACCGCGCTATCAATCCCTCGCCAACAAGTTGGCTCCTACAGGTCCGCGTTGTTGCTGGGTAGGTGATTACGACCAGCGCATCCCCTCTGTAGGAGCGAACTTGTTCGCGAGACGGTGTGCCTGACACAGCGCTATCAATCCCTCGCCAACAAGTTGGCTCCTACAGGTCCGCGTTGCTGCTGGGTAGGTGATTACGACCAGCGCACCCCCTCTGTAGGAGCGAACTGGTTCGCGAGACGGTGTGCCTGACATCGCGCTATCAACCCCTCGCCAACAAGTTGGCTCCTACAGGTCCGTGTTGCATTCTTGATTTCGATTAAGCTCAACCTCATCCCCGCCAAGAGTCCTGACGATGCGAATTCAATCATGGTGTGCCGCGTTGCTCTTAGGCATGTTTGCGGTTCAGGCTTTTGCGGGCTTCACGGCGCCTAAACCGGGCGACGTGATCGAAGTCACCCTGGATCAACTGCATCCGACCCAGGCCGTGGTTGGTTTCGACCAGATCTACTACAAGCTCGGACGCTTCTCCAAAGTGCGGCAGAAGCTGTTCGATGAAATCTGCGAAACCAACGGCCAGCACCAAGCCAAGAAGATCAAGCCGGATGCTGACCCGCTGCGGCCCGAAACCTATACCTGTGAAGACCGACCAAACGCCCATCCCCAGGACATGAATACGGTGGTCGTCGGCCCCGAGGGCAAGTTCTATCTCACTGATGGTCACCACGGCTTTACGACATTGTGGGAGCAGCCCGGTGCAGGGCCGCAGATGAAGATGAAAGTCCGCATCACCGACAACTACAGCGATAGCAATGAGCTCCCCGCGTTTTGGCAACGAATGGAGCAGACCCACAAAGTCTGGTTGAAGGACGGCAATGGTCAGTCCATTTCTGCGGCTCAGCTTCCAGAACACCTGGGGCTGCAAGGCATGCAGAACGACATCTTTCGCAGCATCGTTTATTTCGTGCGGGACGCAGCTTATGCCAAGCCGAAAGCAGGCGATGTGTCGCCCGAATTTCTTGAGTTCTACTGGGGTGACTGGCTGCGCGATCATTTGCGGCTGGAGGACTTCAACCTAAGCCAGCGCAGCGGTTATCACCAGGCCTTGCAGGCGGCGAGCGATCTGATCGTGGCCAAGCCTGCGAGCAAGATCATCGGTGGCGGGCTCAGCGCCAAACAACTGGGCGCATTTTCCAAGGTCAGGCGCAACACGTTGACCCGAACCGCCAGCGACAAACTGCCTTATGTGCTGGATTACAAAAAACCTCATTGATCTGCTTTTGAGCCCGCTGACCAAGGGCAGTAACAGCCCACTGCCATGCTGTGCGTTGCGCTGACGGATCGGTTGTCAATCAGCGCCAGCAAGATGGGCTCGATGAAGCTGTTGCTTGAATTGCAGGTCAGCCCTTCGCTGTAAGGGCCGAAATATGCCAATTGGCCCTGACGATCAAAGATGGCGACGGCAGGGCTTGATGTGATGAATTCTGCGCCTGGCAGGCTGCTCAAGGGCTTCATCCCGTTCAGGCTAGACGGGAGCTGGCCCTGAGTGCCCGGTTTCTGTACTGAGTAAAACTTCACGTTTGGCAAGCCATTAGCGTCGTCGCCGGAAAATCGCTCCATCAGTTCCGCCAAGTGCTGTTGATTTCCCACGTTGCACGGGCACGCCGGGTCCCAAAAATGCACTAACCGGATCGGGCCGGGACCAGCCAGTTCAGCCGGCAGGCTCAAAGCATCGCCTGCGAACAACGCGGTTTGATCGCTGAACGCTCGCACGTAACGACCCTCAAACCACTGGTATGTCAGCCACAGACTCACTGCACACAAGAGTGCGATCAGGGCGTAGAGCATCGTGCGGCGTGGCTTGACGTTCATTCTTTGGCTTCGGTACGAGGTAGCGTTACTTGCCATGGCAGGGCAGACGGCAGAATATCCCAGCCCGTTCAGCCGTCCTGCATAACTATTTACTTTTTTGACCTGGAATACCGATGTCTCAGTTGTTCGACCCCGATCGCCTGCGCGACAGCTTGCACACTCTGGCCGCGATGCAGCCGTTGTCCGAAGAGGGCCGGGCTTATCAGGGCTTTTACGGGTTGGAGCCGCTTCTGCGTGACGGCATGGTCAGCAGCCGATTAGGGCGCTTCGATGTCGGTGGTTACGAAATCGTTACCCAGCTGTGGACGCCTGATAAGCCGGTCGCGACGCTAGTTTTGATGCACGGGTTTTACGACCACATGGCGCTGTATCGTCACGTCATCGAGTGGGCGTTGGCGCAGCGTTTTGCGGTGATCGCCTGTGATCTCCCAGGCCACGGCTTGTCGAGCGGCAGCCGGGCGAGCATCCGGGATTTTGCCGAATATCAGGTGGTCCTGGAGCGTCTGTTTGTCGAAGCGGACACGCTGGCGCTGCCCAAGCCCTGGCACCTGTGCGGGCAAAGTACCGGTGGGGCGATTGTCGTCGACCACCTGTTAAATCGCGGCACGTCGAGCCCGGCGCAAGGAGAAACCATCCTGCTGGCGCCGCTGGTGCGCCCTCGGGCATGGGGTTGGTCGAAACTCAGCTATTACCTGTTGCGTCCCTTCGTCAAAGGCATCGAGCGGCGTTTCAGTGAGAACTCCAATGCTCCGGATTTCCTGCCGTTTCTGCTGACCGATCCGCTGCAACCGCGTCGGCTGCCCACTGCATGGGTCGGCGCCCTCGCCAAGTGGATCACCCGCATCGAAGCTGCCCCACGCAGTGAGCGCAGTCCATTGATCATTCAGGGTGAGGCCGACATGACGGTGGATTGGGCGCATAACCTGAGCGTGCTCAACGCCAAATTCACCGAGCCCCGCGTGTTAATGATCCCCGAAGCACGGCATCACCTGGCCAACGAATCCCCGGAAATCCGCGCACGGTTTTTTGAGTATCTGACGCAACGGATGGGGTGAGGGAGTTAGTGTTATTTCTATAGGAGCCAACTTGTTGGCGAGACGATCGGATGGCAGCCGGGGCGTCTCGCGAACAAGTTCGCTCCTACAGATGGGCGTGCATCAATTGCCGTTTTGTCCCACGGCCAATCCTGCGCGGATCGAGGCCAGGGCGGCTTGGTAGTAGGCTTTGCCCTGAGGGGATTCGGCGAAGCTGGCGAATTCGTCCAGCTCGGGGTCGGTAAGGTCGCGGTAGACGTAGAGCAGCGTGTTGTTCATGTCTTGGGCGATCTGCGCCATCAGTCGTTGGCGTTGACCGTCGAGCATGCCTTGCGCCTGACCACCGCCAATGCCCATCAATCCTGGAATCATCGAGCTCAAGCTGTCGGCCGCCACACCGGCGATGGCCAGGCTTACTTCAGCGCCTGCTTCTTTGGCGGGGAGGGCTTGGGCCAGGTGGCCGATGATCAACTGACGGCTGTCACTCACCTGCATCTTCGGCAGACCCTGAGCGTTTTTCGCCAGTTGATCGGAACGGGTGGCGGTCAGCTCGGCATTGACGATCTTGCGTCCCAGCGGGGACTGAAAAAACAGCAGCGCGGGGGCTGGGTCCTCCAGGATTTGACGCAGCTTTTGCTCGGCCCGTTGATCCATCGCCTGAGGCGAAAAGCGCTGGTTGCTGTTACTGACCAACGCGTCAAACACAGCAGGCGGCAGGCTGTTTTTATAACGCTGCTGGGCGGCTTTCAGGGCGTCGTTAAAATGCGCGCGCTGTTCTGGCCAGCCCGCGACCTTATATAACTGGTCGTGGCTGTCTGCCCAAGCGGGCATCGTGCAGAACATCAGCAGCAAGAAAAACAAACGGCGCATAAAGACTCCTGTCGGCAGGCCGCTATTCTCAGTGGCGCGGCGGGGATTTGTCGAGTTAACAGTTGCCCAGACCCCACGAAAATCAATGTGTTCGCGAATCCTTCGTTGATAACGTCATTGGCTGTTTAAACATCCGGGATATTTCGTTGCCGTGCAGAGAGCAGGCTCTGTCCGATTAATTGGCGTACGGATACTATGCGGCCCATGCAAATACTCCTTGATCACCCGCTGCTGTTACGAATCGTTGACGATGTAGCCCAGCGCGGCTGGTCGCAGCAGGACATCTTCTTGCCCGAAAGCCTGACCCGTGAGCTGGCGCTCGAATGCCGCAAGCGCGCAGCCGAAGGCGAACTTGCGCCCGCATCGGTCGGGCGCGGACTGTTGCAGGAAGTGCGCGAAGGTATTCGCGGCGACCACATTCAGTGGATCGAACCCGGACAAGCTGAGCCCTGTGATCGTTATCTGGCGCTGATGGACACCCTGAGGCTGGCGCTCAATCGCGGGTTGTTTCTGGGGCTGGAAGATTACGAGAGCCATTTTGCGATGTACCCGCCCGGTGCGTTCTACCTCAAGCACGTCGACCGTTTTCGTGACGATGACAAACGCATGCTGTCGGCGGTGTTGTATTTGAATGATGCCTGGTTGCCCGAGCATGGCGGGCATTTGCGCATGTACCTGGAAGACGGCGTGGAGCACCACGTTCAGCCTACAGGTGGTTGTTTGGTGGTATTTCTTTCCGGCGATATCCCCCACGAAGTCCTGCCCGCAACCCGTGACCGATTGTCCTTGACCGGGTGGTTTCGCAGGCGCGGGACAGAGCCGTTTGAGTTGTGAGTGATCGACGCGGCGTGTGTTTCTGTAGGAGCCAACTTGTTGGCGAGAGATGCGTCGACTGAAACACCGGCTCGCGAACAAGTTCGCTCCTACAGGGTTCAGCGTTGGCGATATCGCGGCGTCAGGACGACGGACGATCTGTGGTCCGTCCAACATGAAACCTTTTTCAGAAACGCATCTTCAGGACCCGGCTAAGGTGAAGGGAGCGACTTAGCCGAAAAAACCTGGAGAAACCATGAAAGCCCTATTTGCCAAACCTGCCATCGCTGGCTTGCTGCTTGGCTCTGCGCTAATCGGTGCTGCGTTCACGGCGCAGGCGGCGGATGTTCCGCGCACTGCGTCGCCAGCGGGTGCTGAGGTGTACATCATCTCCCCCAAAGACGGCGCGACCCTGAACGGGACGTTCAAAGTGCAGTTCGGCCTCAAGGGCATGGGCGTTGCGCCAGCCGGAGTCGACATGCCTGATACCGGCCACCACCATCTCCTGATCGACGTGAAAGATCAGCCCGCCATGGACGCGCCGCTACCAACCACTGACAACATTCGCCACTTCGGCAAGGGCCAGACGGAGACCGAGCTGACCCTTACGCCCGGACAGCACACCTTGCAATTGCTCGTCGGTGACAAGAATCACGTCCCGCTGAACCCGCCGGTGGAGTCCCAGAAAATCACAATCACCGTGAAGTAATCGCGCTCCGCCAACGCCGTTCGTAAAGAGGCCGCACCTGGCGGCCTCTGCTCAAGCGTTACAGGCGAAACCGCGAGACCATTCCGTTCAAGTCCACTGCCAGGCGCGCCAGTTCGTTGCTTGCGGCGGTGGTCTGATTCGCGCCGGTAGCCGATTGCGCCGACAGATCGCGGATGTTGACCAGATTGCGATCCACTTCGCGGGCGACTTGCGCCTGCTCTTCGGCTGCACTGGCGATCACCAGATTGCGCTCGTTGATTTCAACCACTGCCACGTTGATGGTGTCCAAAGCCAGGCCAGCGCCTTTGGCGATGTTCAGGGTTGATTCGGCGCGCTCGGTGCTGCTGCGCATCGAGTTGACAGCCTGTTCAGTGCCGCCCTGAATGCTGCCGATCATGCGTTCGATTTCGCTGGTCGATTGCTGAGTACGATGAGCCAGAGCGCGGACTTCATCGGCCACTACTGCAAAACCGCGACCGGCTTCACCGGCGCGGGCTGCTTCGATGGCAGCGTTGAGGGCCAGCAGGTTGGTCTGATCGGCCAGACCACGAATCACGTCCAGCACCTTGCCGATGTCGCGAGATTCCTCGGCCAGATTGCCGATCAGTGTGGCGGTGCTTTGCACGTCGCCGCTCATGCGTTCGATGGCGCCGACCGTTTCCTGAACCAGATCACGGCCATCGCTGGCAGAGGAGGTGGCGTTTTTCGACGCTTCGGAAGTGCTCACCGCGTTACGTGCGACTTCTTCCACGGCGCTGGTCATCTGATTGACTGCAGTGGCGGCTTGCTCGATTTCATTGTTCTGCTGTGACAGGCCGCGTGCGCTTTCGTCAGTCACCGCGTTCAGCTCTTCAGCCGCCGAAGCCAGTTGCGTGGCAGAGCCGGAAATGCGCTGCAGGGTGTCGCGCAGTTTGGATTGCATCTTCAGCATTGCGGCCAGCAGACGGCCCGCTTCGTCGGTGCCGTCGGCCTTGATAGTGCGTGTCAGGTCGCCTTCGGCAATTTCTTCGGCGGCGTTCAAAGCCGCGGCAATAGGCTGGGTGATGCTCTTGGTCAGCAACCAGGCAAACAGCATGGTCAGGATGGTTGCGACGATCAGCAGCCCTACGACCATGTTGAAAGCGCTGGCGTATTGATCAGTTGCAGCCTTGTTGGCTTCGTTCATCTGTTGAGTGTTGATCTCAACCAGCTTGGCCAGCACGGTGTTCATCTGGTCCGAATTGTTTTGCAAACCGACGTTCAGCAGATTGGCGAGTTCGTCCAGTTTGTTGGCCTGGCTCAGGGACTTCATCTGGCTTTCCAGCTGACGATACTCGGCGAGCAAGGACACGTACTGGTCGTAGGCAGCTTTTTCGTCCGGACCGTCAATCAGCTTGACGTAGTTGTTCTGCGCCTCGTCGATCTGGCGGTTACGCGTGCTCAGCAACTCGAGAGTTTTCTGAACAGTACTTTCTTCGCGATTGAGCAACAGCCGGTAAGACAGCACACGCAAGCGAATGCTCGCCTCGGTGAGTTTGTCGATGCTCTTGATGCTCGGCACGGTATTAAGCGCAATCCGGTCGGTAGCGTCGTTGATTTTGCTCATCTGGGTCAGCGCGAACACGCCGAGGACCAGCATCAGCAGGCCGATGATGGAAAACCCGAGGAACGCACGGGGCGCGATATTGATATTACGCAGAGACATGTCAGTACCTGAAAGGAGCGCGCGTTCCATGCGGCGGGGCAAAGAGAAACCGGGAATTGCTCTACCTATCGGTCATGCAGCGAAACTCTTGAGCTCTGGTTTGCGCGCATTGGCAGGGTGTGCGCTTTTGTCACGGTCTGACGAACAGCAGGAACAAGATGCCAAAAACGCAGTCAACAGGGCCCTTATGCGTTTTCGTCACTGAAGATTGAACGGCGCTGAATGGCCGGAGTAATGCCTGGGGCCTAATCCCCGATGGTTCTGGTGTGAACAGCGTCTTTTCTTTATCGTACGCGCCCGTTGAAATTTGCTTGAGAATTCAAAATGTTGGAAGCATCCCTAAGCCAGTTGGAACAACTTGTCGGCGACCTGGTACAGCAGAATCAGGCGCTACAAACCACGAACGCACAACTCGCCACCGAATTGGCGCAAGCCAAGGATGACAACGACAGCCTGCAGCTGAGCCTGATGGAACAGGAAGACAAGCATGGCGCCACTGCCGCGCGCATTCAGGCGCTGGTCGACCGCGCAACCGGCGTTAACGCCGTCAGCGCATGATCATCAATGAAGAAGGGGTGAACGTCGTTTCCATTCTGGGCAACGACTACTCGATCAAGGCCCCGGAAGGACAAGAGCAGGCGCTTTCTGACGCCGTGATCATGCTCAAGACCGCCTTGGCAGAAACCAAGCGCAACTACCCGACGCTGATCGGCGACCGCTTGCTGGTGCTGGCGGCGCTGAATCTGTGTTCAAAGCAGGTCGAATTGAAGCAACAGCACGCCCAAGAGCTGGAGCGCTGCCAGCAGCAAGTGAGTGCGACGGTTGATGTGATTTCGAAGGCGATCGGGCAGGTTTAACGGTTTTACCAATTTCCCTGCTGACCACGAACCGTGGGAGCGGACCTGTCCGCGAAGAAGTCGGGACAGCCAAGACAGATGTATCGGCTGTACCTAAGCATTCGCGGACAGGTCCGCTCCCACGGTTTTGAATCGTGCCGTTTTGGTCAGGCGCTCATCACGGTCCGGATATCCGCCGCCAATTCCCGTACACGGGCTTCTTCGGTGTCCCACGAGCACATGAAGCGCGCGCCGCCGTTGCCGATGAAGGTGTAGAAACGCCAGCCCTTGGCCGTCAGCGCCGCAATGGCCGCTTCCGACAGTTGCAGGAATACACCGTTGGCCTGCACTGGGAACATGAGCTCAACCCCCGGAATGTCCTTCACCAGTTCAGCCAGCAGTTGCGCGCAGCTGTTGGCGTGGCGTGCGTGTTTGAGCCATGCATCGTTTTCCAGCAAACCCACCCACGGCGCGGACAAGAAGCGCATCTTCGACGCCAGTTGCCCTGCCTGCTTGCAGCGGTAGTCGAAGTCCTCGGCCAGTTTGTGGTTGAAGAACAAAATCGCCTCGCCCACCGCCATGCCGTTTTTGGTGCCCCCGAAGCACAGCACGTCGATCCCGGATTTCCAGGTTAGCTCAGCCGGTGAGCAGCCCAGGTACGCGCAGGCATTGGCAAAACGGGCGCCGTCCATGTGCAGGTTCAGATTGAGCTCTTTGCAGGTCGCGCTGATGGCTTTCAGCTCGTCTGGCTGGTACACGCTGCCGACCTCGGTGGCTTGGGTCAGCGTAACGACGCGGGGTTTGGGATAGTGGATATCGGCACGTTTTAGCGCCACTTCGCGGATCGAGTCGGGCGTCAGCTTGCCGTTCTCGCTGCGGGCGGTCAGCAGTTTGGAGCCGTTGGAAAAGAACTCCGGCGCGCCGCATTCGTCGGTTTCGACGTGGGCGGTTTCCGAACAGATGACGCTGTGATAACTCTGGCACAGCGATGAAAGGGCCAAGGAGTTGGCGGCTGTGCCGTTGAAGGCAAAAAACACTTCGCAGTCGGTTTCGAACAACTGACGGAATTGATCTGCCGCGCGGGCGGTCCATTGATCGTCGCCGTAAGCGCGTTGATGACCGTGGTTGGCTTGCTCCATCGCCGCCCAGGCTTCCGGGCAGATGCCCGAATAGTTGTCGCTGGCAAACTGCTGGCTTTGGTCTGTCATGGCCGGTTCCCTGTAAACGAATAGGGTGCGACTTTAACCAACAACGGGGGTGCCGGTCATGCCCTGTTATCGAGCGTTGTCATTGCACACTCATAGATCGGGTTAAGGACAAGCATGACTCACTCGAACATCCCGACGAAGGAAGGGCGCGACAAGGCGCTGGATCTGCTCAAGTGGCTGGCGATGCTGAGCATGGTCATGGACCATCTGCGCTACGTGGGCTGGCACGCGGATTGGCTGTACGTGCCGGGGCGGCTCGCGTTTCCGTGGTTTTGCCTGGCGATCGCGGTGAACCTGGCGCGCAGCCGGACGAACGACGTCCAGCCCGGCGTGCAGTGGAAGTATCTAGCGTGGCTGGCGGTGTTCGCGGTGGTGGCGGAGTTGCCGTATCGACTGTTCATGACGGACGAGGCTTACACGCTGAACGTGCTGCCGACGCTGGCGCTGGGGTTGTTGGTGGCGCAGGGATGGATCGGGCGCGCGTTGTCGGTCCGGGTGCTGGGCGCTACTGCTTTGGTGGTCGCGGTATTGTTCAGCGATCACCTGATGTTCGGGGCTTTTGGCGTGCTGCTGCCGTTGGCGTGCTTGCTGGTGCTCAGGCGATCCATTTGGCTGGCGATCCTTCCCGGCGTGGTCTGTGTGTTCAGCAATGCGTGGCGGCAGATCATCGATGGCACGCAATGGGGTGATCCGATTTCGGTGGGGGCGTTGATTGCCTGCCTGCTCGGGCCTGCGTTGGGGATTGCGCTGCTGCGCGGGCAGCCTCCGTTTGCGGTATTGCCGATGCGGCGCTGGGCGTATGCGATCTATCCCGTGCATTTTTTGTTGTTGCTGGGATTGCGCGAGTTCCTGTCGAATTGAGGCTTGGCCGAACACCGCTCCCACGGGTTCGGTGGTAGGTCAGAGATTGATTCGCGGGGCAAGCGCGCTCCTACAGGTGCTCAGTGCCTCCAACATTCCCGTAGACAAACCGTCACCCCCGCCATTATCTTGCGCGCAGGCCACCGCAGTGGCCTGCGTCGCTCGGACGGTTCCGGGCGCTTACGTTTCTGAGGCTCACATGGCTGACAACGCTTCGCCGCGCCGTTTCGCGCGCATCGATCGACTCCCTCCTTACGTCTTCAACATCACCGCCGAGCTGAAAATGGCCGCGCGTCGTCGTGGTGAAGACATCATCGACCTGAGCATGGGCAACCCCGACGGGCCGACCCCACCGCACATCGTCGAAAAACTGGTCACTGTCGCCCAACGTGAAGACACTCACGGCTACTCGACTTCGCGTGGCATTCCGCGTCTGCGTCGGGCGATTTCCGGTTGGTACAAAAAACGCTACGAGATCGACATCGACCCCGAAACCGAAGCCATCGTCACCATCGGCTCTAAAGAGGGCCTGGCGCATTTGATGCTGGCGACCCTCGATCAGGGCGATACCGTCCTTGTACCGAACCCCAGCTACCCGATTCACATTTATGGCGCGGTGATAGCCGGCGCCCAGGTGCGCTCGGTGCCGCTGATACCGGGTGTGGACTTCTTCGCTGAACTGGAAAAAGCCATTCGCGGGTCGATCCCCAAACCGAAGATGATGATTTTGGGCTTCCCGTCCAACCCGACCGCGCAGTGCGTTGAGCTGGACTTCTTCGAGCGCGTGGTGGCGCTCGCCAAGCAGTACGACGTACTGGTGGTTCACGATCTGGCCTACGCCGATATCGTCTACGACGGCTGGAAAGCCCCGTCGATCATGCAGGTGCCGGGCGCCAAGGACATCGCTGTCGAGTTCTTCACCCTGTCCAAGAGCTACAACATGGCGGGCTGGCGCATCGGCTTCATGGTCGGCAACCCGGAGCTGGTCAACGCACTGGCGCGGATCAAGAGCTATCACGACTACGGCACGTTTACGCCGCTGCAAGTGGCCGCGATTGCTGCGCTGGAAGGCGATCAGCAATGCGTGCTCGACATTGCCGAGCAGTATCGCCAGCGTCGCAACGTGCTGGTCAAAGGCCTACATGAATTGGGCTGGATGGTCGAAAACCCAAAAGCGTCGATGTATGTCTGGGCCAAGATTCCCGAAGCCTACGCCGCTATGGGTTCGCTTGAGTTCGCCAAGAAAATGCTGCTGGAGGCAAAGGTCTGTGTCTCGCCCGGCGTCGGTTTTGGTGAATATGGCGACGATCACGTGCGTTTCGCGCTGATCGAGAATCAGGACCGGATTCGCCAGGCCGTGCGTGGCATTCGGAGCATGTTCCGGGCTGACGGACAGTTGCCAGCCAAATCGGTCTGATTGCGACATTCGTCCCATCAAATCCCCGGCCTCGACCGGGGATTTTTGTTTCTGACGTATGCCCTGTAGGAGCGCGCTTGCCCGCGATAGCATTTACCCAGACGCCGCAATGCTGCCTGTCAGACCGCAATCGCGGGCAAGCGCGCTCCTACAGATGGCCCTGCCACCTCGTCATTTATCCCTCCCCGCCAGCCCATGTCGTAAAACCTTTGTTTGGTGCCCTTAAGCATCTAGCCCCTCAGGGTCCGCCCTACCATTGCTTGCTGTGCGCTTCGCCTTGATCGAAAACCGGGACCGCATTTACCAGGCCGTGCGTGGCATTCGCGGCATGTCCAGAGCGGACGGACTGATAGCGCCACGAAGCTGATCTTTCTGAGTCAAACGCCGAGGTCCTGACGGGACCTTGGCGTTAGTGGCATCGGGGTGTATTTAATCTTCGGTGTCAACGCAAGTTGCGGCTCAGTGGTCACCCCATAGATGATGCACAGTTCATCAGTGCCACTCTCTACGTAATAGTCACCAGGTTTTGCGTATCGGGCAACTTCAGACGCCGCGACTGTTGTCGAATAGCTTCGTCCTTCTACCGTACGGATGTTGACCGAGACTTGGCGATCCAGCGCAACTCTGAAAGTTCTGTCCATGACAATATCTTCTTCGGACGCGCTGACATAAAACGTCGAGCCTTTAGAGAGAAAAAGAGGGGTGTCGGATTCAATGGCTTTAGGTTCTTTAATCGGGGGGACTTCCCATACATATATTTCAGGAGTAGCCACCCCTTCAGAATAAGAAATCACCTTGAAAATAACCGAGTAAAAAGCTCCGTTCTGATGAATGATGTCCGATGTGGTTCCGTAAAGCCTGGCGTCGGAGATTGAAATTCTGGCCGAGAGCGGTTCTTCCTCGCCCTCGATATATACGCTCAGAAGCGCTTCGAGAGTAAGCACTTCGTGAATGAGCCTTAGTTTTACGTAGCCTTTTACGTCTGCATTATGAAACACGCCTTGGGAGAGAAGCAGCAGTGGTTCGATGACGGAAGACTGTTGGCTGGTTTTTGATGTAAGCGTTTTCCATAACGCAGGCGTCAGAATATGTGAGCTTGAAATAGTGTTCATTGTTATCTCCTGCCAAAGTCATGATGACTGTTGTGCCTGGGCTGAACATAACCTCACCATTGCTGTTTGGATACTGTCACTTCTGACAGTATCCATAGCCGTTAGTCTGAAGTGTCTATTCAGAATAAGTAGTTCTGATTTTATATAGCGATGCGTTTGTTTTGACCGTGGTTTTATCGCTTGACCTGATAGCTGATTTTTTTCGACCAGTCAGTTGCGGTATGGCAGACGGGCATTTGCCGGCGAAATCGGTCTGATTGCGACATTCGCCCCACAAAATCCCCGGCCTCGACCGGGGATTTTTGTTTCTGACGTATGCCCTGTAGGAGCGCGCTTACCCGCGATAGCATTTACCCAGACGCCGCAATGCTGCCTGTCAGACCGCAATCGCGGGCAAGCGCGCTCCTACAGATGGCCCTGCCGCCTCGTCATTTATCCCTCCCCGCCAGCCCATGTCGTAAACGAACCTTTGCGTGGCGCCCGTAGGCATCTAGGCAGGCGGCGTCGGCCATACCATCGCTGCCAAGGGGCATTCCACACGCCCTACCGATAAGTCAGGCGCCGCGCCGCCGCTGGGAGAACCGCGATGTTCAGCAAGCAAGACCAAATCCAGGGTTACGACGACGCACTCTTGGCGGCGATGAATGCCGAAGAGCAGCGTCAGGAAGATCACATCGAGCTGATCGCCTCGGAGAACTACACCAGCCAGCGCGTGATGGAAGCCCAAGGTAGCGGCCTGACTAACAAATACGCCGAAGGCTATCCGGGCAAGCGCTACTACGGCGGTTGCGAGCATGTCGATAAGGTCGAGCAACTGGCCATCGACCGCGCCAAGCAACTGTTCGGCGCCGATTACGCTAACGTCCAGCCGCACTCCGGCAGTCAGGCCAACGCCGCTGTTTACCTGGCTCTGCTTAATGCAGGCGACACCGTGCTGGGCATGAGCCTGGCCCACGGCGGTCACTTGACCCACGGCGCCAAAGTCAGCTTTTCGGGCAAGCTCTACAACGCTGTTCAATACGGCATCGACACCACCACCGGCCTGATCGATTACGACGAAGTCGAGCGTCTGGCCGTCGAGCACAAGCCGAAAATGATCATCGCCGGCTTCTCGGCTTACTCCAAAACTCTGGATTTCCCGCGTTTTCGCGAAATCGCTGACAAGGTTGGCGCCTATTTCTTCGTCGACATGGCCCACGTGGCCGGTCTGGTCGCGGCTGGTCTGTACCCGAACCCGCTGCCGTACGCCGACGTCGTGACCACCACCACTCACAAAACCCTGCGCGGTCCTCGTGGCGGTCTGATCCTGGCAAAAGCCAACGAAGAGCTGGAAAAGAAATTCAACTCCGCCGTGTTCCCCGGTGGTCAGGGCGGCCCGCTGATGCACGTCATCGCCGCCAAGGCCGTGTGCTTCAAAGAAGCCATGGAGCCGACGTTCAAGGCGTACCAGCAACAAGTGATCGATAACGCCCAGGCCATGGCGCAAGTGTTCATCGATCGTGGTTTTGATGTGGTGTCCGGCGGTACCGACAATCACCTGTTCCTCGTCAGCCTGATCCGTCAGGGCTTGACCGGTAAAGAAGCCGACGCCGCTTTGGGTCGCGCGCACATCACCGTCAACAAGAACTCGGTACCCAACGATCCACAATCGCCGTTCGTGACCTCGGGCCTGCGCATCGGCACCCCGGCCGTCACCACGCGCGGCTTCAAAGTTACCCAGTGCGTCACGCTGGCCGGCTGGATCTGCGACATTCTCGACAACCTCGGCGACGCCGATGTCGAGGCCAATGTGGCCGGTCAGGTTGCCGCCCTGTGCGCCGATTTCCCGGTTTACCGCTGAGTCAGGAGTAGCACCATGCAGCATTACTCAGGCTTCGGCCTTCTGAAACACTCCCTCAGCCACCACGAAAACTGGCAGCGCATGTGGCGCACGCCGACCCCGAAAAAGGTCTACGACGTGGTCATCGTCGGCGGCGGCGGTCACGGTCTGGCGACGGCGTACTACCTGGCGAAAGAACACGGCATCACCAACGTGGCCGTGGTCGAGAAGGGCTGGTTGGGCGGCGGCAATACCGCACGTAACACCACCATCGTGCGCTCCAACTACCTGTGGGACGAATCCGCTCACCTGTACGAACACGCGATGAAACTGTGGGAAGGTCTGTCTCAGGACCTGAACTACAACGTCATGTTCTCCCAGCGCGGCGTTTACAACCTGTGCCACACCCTGCAAGACATGCGTGATTCCGAGCGCCGCGTCAGTGCCAACCGCCTCAACGGCGTCGATGGTGAACTGCTCAACGGCAAGCAAGTGGCGGACGAAATTCCGTACCTGGACTGCTCGAAAAACACCCGTTATCCGATCATCGGCGCGACCGTACAGCGTCGCGGCGGTGTAGCGCGTCACGACGCCGTGGCCTGGGGTTTTGCTCGCGCTGCCGATGCGTTAGGCGTGGATTTGATCCAGCAAACCGAAGTCACCGGTTTCCGTAAAGAAAACGGCGTGTGCATCGGCGTTGAAACCAACAAGGGCTTCATTGGCGCCAAGCGCGTCGGTGTCGTGACAGCGGGTAACTCCGGTCACATGGCCAAGCTGGCGGGCTTCCGCCTGCCGATCGAATCCCACCCGCTGCAAGCGCTGGTGTCCGAGCCGATCAAACCGATTATCGACAGCGTGATCATGTCCAACGCCGTACACGGTTACATCAGCCAGTCCGACAAGGGCGACCTGGTGATCGGCGCCGGTATCGACGGCTGGGTCGGCTACGGTCAGCGCGGTTCGTACCCGGTCATCGAGCACACCATTCAGGCCATCGTCGAGATGTTCCCGGTGTTGTCCCGCGTGCGCATGAACCGTCAGTGGGGCGGCATCGTCGACACCACGCCGGACGCCTGCCCGATCATTTCCAAGACGCCCGTGCCGAACATGTTCTTCAACTGCGGTTGGGGCACCGGTGGTTTCAAAGCCACACCGGGCTCGGGCAACGTGTTTGCCGCAAGCCTGGCGAAAGGCGAAATGCACCCACTGGCGAAACCGTTTTCCATTGACCGGTTCCACAACGGCGCGTTGATCGACGAACACGGCGCTGCCGCGGTCGCTCACTAACCACTTACAGGAGAAATCCCATGCTGCACATCTTCTGTCCTCACTGTGGCGAACTGCGCTCCGAAGAGGAATTCCACGCGTCAGGTCAGGCTCACATTCCGCGTCCGCTGGACCCGGCAGCCTGCACCGACGCCGAGTGGGGCGACTACATGTTCTTCCGCGACAACCCGCGTGGCCTGCATCACGAACTGTGGATTCACGCGGCCGGTTGCCGTCAGTACTTCAACGCCACGCGTGACACCGTGACTTACGAAATTCTCGAAACCTATCCGATCGGCACCAAGCCTCAGTTCGTCAATCAGGTGCCGGCAGTCGGGAAGGGAGACAAGGTATGAGCCAGAACAATCGACTGCCCAATGGCGGCCGCATCGACCGTAGCAAGGTGCTGAATTTCACCTTCAACGGTCAGGTTTACCAAGGCTTTGAAGGCGACACCCTGGCCGCAGCCCTGCTGGCCAACGGCGTCGACATCATTGGTCGCAGCTTCAAGTATTCGCGTCCTCGCGGCATCTTCGCCGCAGGTTCCGAAGAGCCGAACGCGGTGTTGCAGATCGGCGCCACCGAAGCCACGCAGATCCCCAACGTGCGTGCGACCCAGCAAGCGCTGTATTCGGGGCTTGTCGCCACCAGCACCAACGGCTGGCCGAGCGTCAATACCGACATGATGGGGATTCTGGGCAAAGTTGGCGGCAAGCTGATGCCTCCCGGCTTCTACTACAAAACCTTCATGTACCCGCAATCGTTCTGGATGACGTACGAGAAATACATCCGTAAGGCCGCAGGCCTTGGTCGTTCGCCGACTGAAAACGATCCGGATTCCTACGACAACTTTAACCAGCACTGCGACGTGCTGATCGTCGGCGCAGGCCCTGCTGGTCTGGCGGCTGCTTTGGCGGCTGCACGCAGCGGCGCTCGTGTGATCCTGGCCGATGAGCAGGAAGAGTTCGGCGGCAGTCTGCTGGACTCCCGCGAAAGCCTGGACGGCAAGCCAGCCGCTGAATGGGTCGCCACCGTCGTGGCCGAGCTCAAAGGTTTGCCTAACGTGGTGCTGCTGCCTCGCGCCACCGTTAACGGCTATCACGATCACAACTTCCTGACCATTCACGAGCGTCTGACCGATCACCTCGGCGACCGCGCGCCGATTGGTCAGGTGCGTCAGCGCATGCACCGTGTCCGCGCCAAGCGCGTGGTGTTGGCGTCCGGTACTCACGAACGTCCTCTGGTCTACGGCAACAACGACGTGCCGGGCAACATGCTGGCCGGCGCGGTTTCCACCTACGTGCGTCGTTACGGCGTCGCACCGGGCAAAAAGCTGGTGCTGACCACCAACAACGATCACGCCTACCGCGTTGCTTTGGATTGGCTCGACGCCAGCCTGCAAGTGGTGGCCATTGCTGATGCCCGTCATAACCCGCGCGGCGCACTGGTTGAAGAAGCGCGCGCCAAAGGGATTCGCATCCTGACTGGCAGCGCCGTGACCGAAGCCCGTGGCAGCAAGCGCGTGACTGCCGCCCGTGTCTGCGCCATTGACGTCAAAGCCCACAAAGTCACCAGCCCCGGCGAATGGCTCGATTGCGATCTGATCGCAAGCTCCGGTGGCTATAGCCCGATCGTTCACCTGGCCTCGCACTTGGGTGGCAAGCCGGTCTGGCGTGAAGACATCCTCGGTTTCGTACCGGGCGAAGCACCGCAGAAACGCGTGTGCGTCGGCGGCGTAAACGGTGTTTACGCGTTGGGCGATGCGCTGGCAGACGGTTTTGAAGGCGGCGTGCGCGCGGCCAGCGAAGCCGGTTTCAAAGTGGTCGAAGGCGTGCTGCCAAAAGCGCTTAGCCGCGTTGAAGAACCGACGCTGGCGCTGTTTCAAGTGCCGCACGATAAAGCCACTGCCCGTGCGCCGAAGCAATTCGTCGACCTGCAGAACGACGTCACCGCCGCCGCCATCGAACTGGCAACCCGCGAGGGCTTCGAGTCGGTCGAGCACGTCAAGCGCTACACCGCACTGGGTTTCGGTACCGATCAGGGCAAATTGGGCAACGTCAACGGTCTGGCCATCGCGGCCCGTTCGCTGAACGTGACTATCCCGGAAATGGGCACCACCATGTTCCGCCCCAACTACACGCCGGTGACCTTTGGCGCAGTGGCCGGTCGTCACTGCGGCCACATCTTCGAGCCGGTGCGCTTCACCGCGCTGCACGCCTGGCATGTGCGCAATGGCGCCGAGTTCGAAGACGTCGGCCAGTGGAAACGTCCGTGGTACTTCCCCAAAGCCGGTGAAGATATCCACGCGGCAGTCGCTCGCGAATGCAAAGCCGTGCGTGCAAGCGTTGGCCTGCTGGACGCCTCCACCCTGGGCAAGATCGACATTCAAGGCCCGGATGCGCGGGAGTTCCTCAACCGCATCTACACCAACGCCTGGACCAAGCTCGATGTGGGCAAGGCGCGTTACGGCCTGATGTGCAAAGAAGACGGCATGGTCTTCGACGACGGCGTGACCGCCTGCGTTGCCGACAACCACTTCATCATGACCACCACCACAGGCGGCGCCGCTCGCGTGCTGCAATGGCTGGAAATCTATCAACAGACCGAATGGCCGGACCTGAAGGTGTACTTCACTTCCGTCACCGACCATTACGCGACCATGACCTTGTCGGGGCCCAACAGCCGCAAGCTGCTGGCTGAAGTGACCGACATGGACCTGGGCCGTGAAGCATTCCCCTTCATGACCTGGAAAGAAGGTCTGGTCGGTGGCGTACCGGCGCGGGTGTTCCGGATTTCGTTTACCGGTGAGCTTTCCTACGAAGTGAACGTCCAGGCCGACTACGCCATGGGTGTTCTGGAAAAAATCATCGAAGCAGGCAAGAAGTACAACCTGACGCCGTATGGCACCGAGACCATGCACGTGCTGCGGGCCGAGAAGGGTTTCATCATCGTCGGTCAGGACACTGATGGCTCGATGACCCCGGACGACCTGAACATGGGCTGGTGTGTCGGCCGCACCAAGCCGTTCTCGTGGATCGGCCAGCGCGGCATGAACCGCGAAGATTGCGTGCGTGATCAGCGCAAACAGTTGGTGGGCCTCAAGCCGATTGATCCGACCAAGTGGCTGCCGGAAGGCGCGCAACTGGTGTTCGACCCTAAACAGTCGATCCCGATGACCATGGTCGGTCACGTCACCTCAAGCTACGCGGCCAACTCGCTGGGTTATTCGTTCGCGATGGGTGTGGTGAAGGGCGGGTTGAAGCGCATGGGCGAGCGGGTGTTCTCACCGCAGGCGGATGGCAGCGTGATCGAAGCCGAAATCGTGTCCTCGGTGTTCTTCGATCCGAAAGGCGAGCAGCAGAACGTGGAGTAAGCCCGCCGGGCTGGTGATTTCTCTGTAGGAGCGAACTTGTTCGCGAAGCGGGCGCCCTGACAAACCGCGTCGTCTGCCTCGCCAACAAGTTGGCTCCTATAGAATCTACGTTCACGACAGAATTCAGGAAAGGTGCTCTATGACCACAGCCAACGTTTACCAACAACGGCCAACGACCGGCGCGAAAGCCGAGTCACCGTTGTTTCACGCTGACCTCAATAGCCTGGTCGGCAAGGGGCGCGCCAATGCTGGCGTGACTATTCGCGAGAAAAAACTGCTGGGCCACCTGACGATTCGTGGCAATGGTCACGATGCCGCCTTTGCCGCCGGCGTACACAAGGCACTGGGTATGGAATTGCCTGGCGCGCTGGCATTGGTGGTCAGTGGCGAAAGCTCGATCCAATGGCTGGGCCCGGATGAGTGGCTGCTGATCGTGCCGAGCGGCGAAGAGTTCGCAGCCGAGCAGAAGCTGCGCGAAGCGCTGGACGGCTTGCACATCGCTGTCGTCAACGTCAGCGGCGGGCAATCGCTGCTCGAACTGACAGGCCCGAAGGTGCGCGAGGTGCTGATGAAATCCACCAGCTACGACGTGCACCCGGACAGCTTTCCGGTGGGCAAAGCGATTGGCACTGTGTTCGCCAAGTCGCAACTGGTGATCCGCCGGACCGGCGAAGAAACCTGGGAACTGGTCATCCGCCGCAGCTTCGCCGATTACTGGTGGCTGTGGTTGCAGGATGCGAGCGCGGAGTATGGCCTCAGTATCCAAGCGTAATGCCGCCCCTGTAGGAGCGAACTTGTTCGCGAGACGCCGTCCCTGAAACACCGCGTCGTCAGTCTCGCCAACAAGTTGGCTCCTACAGGGACATTTATTTTCCAGGAGCTATTCAATGAGCCGCGCCCCCGACACATGGATTTTGACCGCCGATTGCCCAAGCGTACTGGGCACGGTGGATGCGGTGACGCGCTACCTGTTCGAGCAGGGCTGCTACGTCACCGAGCACCATTCGTTCGATGATCGGCTGTCCAGCCGCTTTTTCATCCGTGTGGAATTTCGTCAGCCCGACGGCTTCGACGAGCAAGCTTTCCGGGCGGGTTTGGCTGAACGAGGCCAGGCCTTTGGCATGATTTTCGAGCTGACGGCGCCGAACTACCGGCCAAAAGTGGTGATCATGGTCTCCAAAGCCGATCACTGCCTCAACGACTTGCTCTACCGCCAGCGCATCAATCAACTGTCCATGGACGTGGTCGCCGTGGTGTCCAATCACCCCGATCTCGAACCTTTGGCACGCTGGCACGAAATTCCCTACTACCATTTCCCTCTCGATCCCAACGACAAGCCGTCGCAAGAGGCGAAGGTCTGGCAGGTGATCGAGGAGTCTGGCGCCGAGCTGGTGGTGCTTGCGCGCTACATGCAAGTGCTGTCCCCGGACCTATGCCGCAAGCTCGATGGCAAGGCGATCAATATTCATCACTCGTTGCTGCCGGGGTTCAAGGGCGCCAAGCCGTATCACCAGGCCTACAACAAAGGCGTGAAACTGGTCGGCGCGACGGCGCATTACATCAACAACGATCTGGATGAAGGTCCGATCATTGCGCAGGGCGTCGAGGCGGTCGATCACAGCCATTACCCCGAAGACCTGATTGCCAAAGGCCGCGACATCGAGGGCCTGACGTTGGCGAGGGCAGTGGGGTATCACATTGAACGGCGGGTGTTCTTGAACGCCAACAGAACGGTTGTGCTTTGATGAAAACCTTCGCGGGCAAGCTCCGCTCCAACGGTCTGCAATGTCCTGTAGGAGCGCGCTTGCCCGCGATGAAGGATGGCGAGGTCTGTCTGCAACACCGCGTAATGCATATCGCGGGCAAGCGCGCTCCTACAGGATTTGATTGATCCACTCTCTTCTACAACAACAAATAAAGAGGTGACATGCATGTCTGGTAATCGTGGTGTGGTGTATCTCGGCGCTGGCAAGGTCGAAGTGCAGAAAATCGACTATCCCAAAATGCAGGACCCGCGCGGCAAGAAGATCGAGCACGGGGTCATCCTGCGTGTAGTTTCCACCAACATCTGCGGCTCGGACCAACACATGGTGCGCGGTCGCACGACTGCCCAGGTGGGTCTGGTTCTGGGCCATGAAATCACCGGTGAAGTGATTGAAATGGGCACCGGCGTCGAAAACCTCAAGATCGGCGATCTGGTCTCCGTCCCGTTCAACGTCGCATGCGGCTTGTGCCGCTCGTGCAAAGAGCAGCACACGGGCGTCTGCCTGACCGTCAATCCGGCTCGTCCCGGTGGCGCCTATGGTTACGTCGATATGGGCGACTGGGTCGGCGGTCAGGCTGAATATGTGTTGGTGCCGTACGCCGACTTCAACCTGCTCAAACTGCCTGATCGCGACAAAGCGATGGAGAAGATTCGCGACCTCACTTGCCTGTCCGACATCCTGCCAACCGGTTATCACGGTGCTGTGACCGCGGGCGTCGGCCCGGGCAGCAGCGTTTACATCGCAGGCGCTGGCCCGGTGGGTCTGGCTGCGGCTGCGTCGGCGCGGCTGTTGGGCGCTGCCGTTGTCATCGTCGGTGACGTCAACCCTGTGCGTCTGGCCCATGCCAAGGCTCAAGGTTTTGAAATCGCCGACCTGTCCAAAGACACCCCGCTGCACGAGCAGATCGCCGCATTGCTGGGCGAGCCTGAAGTGGATTGCGCCGTAGACGCCGTGGGCTTCGAAGCGCGCGGCCACGGTCACGATGGCGTCAAGGCCGAAGCGCCTGCGACCGTGCTCAACTCGCTGATGGGCGTGGTGCGTGTGGCAGGCAAGATCGGTATTCCGGGCCTGTACGTGACTGAAGACCCAGGCGCTATCGATGCTGCCGCCAAAATGGGTAGTCTGAGCATTCGCTTCGGCCTGGGCTGGGCCAAATCCCACAGCTTCCACACCGGCCAGACTCCGGTCATGAAGTACAACCGCCAGCTGATGCAGGCGATCATGTGGGACCGTATCAACATTGCCGACGTCGTCGGTGTCGAAGTCATCACCCTTGATGACGCACCGCGCGGTTACGGCGAATTCGATGCAGGCGTACCGAAGAAATTCGTGATCGATCCACACAAACTGTTCAGCGCGGCGTAACGGCTAACGCAGGACAGAAGGGCGACTGAGGTCGCCCTTTTTTGTATCCGCGTAAGTATGTAGACCCAAGGTTGTAGGGGGTTTCCGCAAGTTGGAAGGGAATCTTTGACTTCTGTTTCATGCGGTTTCAAGCGCATTTTTGCTGTGTTATCTGTCCTGCCCGAAATTTTCAGGCTGTGGGTAATACATGTTTGTTTGTGCGGTAAGAATATTGATCCAGACGTTCCTCGGCCTTTGGCTGATAGTGGGTCTCACCAGTACGCTGGCCAATGCGCAATGGCCGCAACCAGCGCCGCGCTGGATCTACTCGACGGTTTTTTACGAGAACGCCAATGCCTGCATGTGGGCCGGGGTGGCGGCTGAAATCTGCCACGCGGGCTATCGTTCGGCGTTCCGCCAGCACCTGCGAGCGGTGCCGACCTATCAAGAGGAGCACGAGTGCGAGGAAGATTTTTTTCCTGGCGAGTGCTCCTCCGGTCCAAAGCACCTGCTCTGGAACCCTTGGCTCTCGGGCTTTTCATTAACGCGGCGTTCATCGTTGGGCGCAGCTTTTGGCAGCGGCGCGACCCCGGGTACCACGCATTATTTCAGTGAGCCGTTGTATTGGGAGCGCGATGGTCAGGGCGGCTCTCAACTGACAACGCTGCGCGACAAGCTGCGCGCCGGTCAGCATTTTGAGCACGCCGTGGGCCGTCACCCCGAAATCCAACCGGGCTCAGCGCTGAGTGATCGCAGGCTCGCGCGGGCCTTCGAGCCGCAGCGGCTGTATGTGTCCACTGCGCCCTGATCGTCTGCATGCGGATCATTGGGCTATCCCGCATCCAGATATCTCCCTACAACGATGCCAATTTCCCTTGATACAGGACCGGACCGGTCGGTTTGCCACTTGGCGAGCCGCCTTGTGGCTCCAAGGTAATAGCCAGCGTAGTTGGCGTGCCGATCAACGTGCGCTGGCGTTCGCTCAGATCGACGCGGCCCTTCCCGTCGTTGGGAATTACGCCCAGTGATACCGGCACGCCATCGGCCGGAATCGCCCATAGTTCCAGGCTGCGCCCCGGTTCAACCGACGCCAGCGCAAGCGGCTCGACCTTCAGATAGCGGTCGTAGGCTTGCACGGCCAAAGCGGGCTGTTGATTGGACGCGACCAGCGTTGCGTTGAACGAAGCGGTGTCGCGGGTGTAGATCACGCCGAGAATACCTGCCAGCACCAGCGAACAGGCCACAGCGGTGAGGCGCAACCAATTCCAGAATGGGCGTCTTGCCGGGACGTGCAACTCTTGCGGATCAATGCGCGCGACGATGGACTGCCAGACGCGCTCCGGCACGTCCTGCGGCTCAAGTGACGACGTCAGCCCGACCAGAGATTCCTGCCATTGCGCCAGCTCACGCCGTAGCGATGGATCATCAAGCAACAGGCTTTCGAAGCGTCTGCGCGCCGTTAGCGGCATCAGCCCGATGGCGTAATCGGCAGCGAGGGCACGGCGCAGTTCGGGTTGTTGGTAATTCATGATTCCAGGCACCTGCGCAGGCGTTCCATGCCACGGCGAATCCACGATTTGACGGTGCCCAGGGGCGCCGCCAGTTGCGTGGTCAACTCACTGTGCGAGGCACCGTGAAAGTACGCGGTGATGATCGACTGACGCTGCATGTTTTCCAGCGTGTCGAGGCAGCGTTGCAGCGCATGGTTATCACGATGGCTTTCAAGCTGCTCTTGCGCCGACGGCGCTTCATCGAACAGCGCGTGGGCCTGTTCGTCGGTGAGCGGCTCTTCATGGTGCTTGCGCAACTGGTCGATGGCCTTATTACGGGTAATGCTGATCATCCAGGTCATCGGTGCCGAAAGGTTGGCATCGTATTGAGCGGCACTGTTCCAGATCCGCACGAAGGCTTCCTGCAGCACATCTTCAGCCAGATCGCGTTTGCCCATGCAGCGCAGCGCGACGGCGAACAATTGTCCGGACACTTTGCGGTAGAGGGTTTCAAAAGCACGACGGTTGCCCAGCGAGCATTGGGCCAGCAGTTGCCTGAGTTCATCTGTGTCAACGGGCGAAATAGCAGTTCTCCAGCCAGAATGCGACGCGCGGCTGCGCTGATGGCGACGATAGTGGCAGGTTAGTCCAGGTTGGGCCGTAGTTCCATTCACAGGCGTATCGCTCTTGGAGGCTGAACGTGGACTTGGGTTCGGTCCATGTTTGATATACGCAGCCCATGGCCTATCAGATGCAGCCGCGTGCAAGTATTTCGGCGCAGGCCCAACCCAGGCGACGGCGGACCGGAACTTCTTTCTGCGCGACGGTCCAACGCGTGTTTAGCCGGCTCTGCCGGATCTCTTGCCAATGAGGTTGCTTGGATGAAAGTTTCTATGAAGGGTTCTGCAAACAAAGCACGCGGTGTCGCGCTGGTGACACTGATGGCGCTGGCATCAAGCCCGGTGTTTGCTTTCAACCTGAACGACGCGGCGAACGCTGTTTCCAACGCCACTGGCGGCAACCAGAAAGCCACTGCCGCACCAGAAGCCGCCGGTTTGCTCAACACCCTGGGCACGCAGCTCAATGTCACACCGCAACAAGCGGTCGGCGGTACCGGCGCATTGTTGGGTCTGGCGAAGAACAAACTGGCCGGTAACGATTATTCGCAGCTGAGCAAGACAGTGCCGGGGCTGGACCAGTTGGCCGGTACGTCCGCGCTGGGCAGCCTGGGAGGTCTGGGCGGTATGTTGGGCGGATCGAGTGGCGGCAACTCAGCGGTTAACAGTGCGCTGGGTAACGTACAAAGCCTGAGCGACGTTAATACCGCGTTCAAGGCACTGGGCATGGACAGCGGCATGGTCAGCCAGTTTGTGCCGGTGATCTTGCAATACCTCGGCCAGCAGGGCGCTGGCGGCACCGCGCTGCAAAGCCTGGCTGGCGTTTGGGGTGCAGGAAGCTGATTTCACATCAGTTCCTCATTTAGCCGCTCGAATCAGTGCCCGTGGCTGCGACCGACGTGAGAGTGCTCTACGTCTGCCGTGACCACGCTGCCGCTGACTTCCAGCCGGTCCAGAATACCGCAATGGTCTGGATCGCCTTCACTGCAGCGTTCGCGCAGATCAGTTAGTTGCTCTTGCAACGCCAGCAGGCTGGCTATCCGATCGTTGACGTGTTGAATGTGATCGTCGATCAGCGCATTGACGCTTTCGCATTGATCCTGCGGGCTGTCACGCAGAGCCAGCAGGCTGCGGATCTCATCGAGCGTCATGTCCAGGCTGCGGCAATTACGGATGAAGGTCAGGCGCTCGACGTGCTCCTGGGTATAAAGCCGGTAATTGCCTTCGCTGCGGGCGGGCTCGCTGAGCAAGCCTTCGCGTTCGTAATAGCGGATGGTTTCGACCGGGCAATCGGTGAGTTTCGCCAGCTCGCCAATCTTGTAGGACGCGCTCATGGTGATCGATCTCGTTTAGGTGCTTGACCCTATAGTGGCTACAGGGTGTTCACTTGGCAACAAGCACCTTAGGGACTCGACGATGAGCGATTCTGCAAACAAACCCACGCCACACGATCACACCAGACACGATCACGCAGAACATGACCACAGCGGTCATGATCACGCGGCGCACGACCACTCGGGCCATGACCACTCAGCCCATGACCACCAACCTGCCAAACTCAAACCCGCTCATCAGCACGACGCTCACGCCTGCTGCTCCCATGAGAGCGCGCCTGCGTTCGTAAGCTTTGCCGGGGCATCTGACGCGGCGGGGCAGTTGAGCAGCTTCCGCATCGAAGCCATGGACTGCCCCACCGAGCAGACGTTGATCCAGAACAAGCTCGGCAAAATGGCCGGCATCCAGAAGCTTGAATTCAATCTCATCAATCGCGTGCTTGGCGTTTGGCACGAGCTGCCGTCCACCGATCCGATCCGCGAGGCCATCGGTTCGCTGGGCATGCAGGCGGACCTGCTCGAAGAGGGGGCGAGCAAAGAAACCGCCTCGCTGCCTCCTGCGAAAAAGCCTTGGTGGCCCCTGGCATTGTCCGGCGTCGCTGCGCTGACGTCGGAAGTCGTGCATTTCACTGACGCAGCTCCTACGTGGGTGGTTGCGCTGATTGCGCTGGTGGCGATCTTCAGCGGCGGTCTCACCACGTACAAAAAGGGCTGGATTGCGCTCAAGAACTTCAACTTGAACATCAACGCGCTGATGAGCATCGCCGTGACGGGTGCAGTGCTGATCGGGCAATGGCCGGAAGCGGCGATGGTGATGTTCCTGTTCACCGTGGCCGAGCTGATCGAGGCCAAATCTCTGGATCGCGCGCGCAATGCGATTGGCGGCCTGATGCAACTGACGCCCGACATGGCGACCGTGCAGCAGGAAGGTCAGTGGGTTGAAGTCGACGCCAAGCAAATCGAGCTGGGAGCTGTGGTTCGGGTAAAACCGGGTGAGCGCATCGCGCTGGACGGCGAAGTGGTTTCCGGCACGTCCACGATTGACCAGGCTCCGATCACCGGCGAAAGCCTGCCGGTGGAAAAGGCCGTGGGCGACAAGGTGTTCGCTGGCACGATCAATCAGGCCGGTTCCCTTGAGTTCAAAGTGACCGCCGCAGCCAACAATTCGACGTTGGCGCGGATCATTCATGCGGTTGAAGCGGCGCAGGGCGCTCGGGCGCCGACCCAGCGTTTCGTCGATTCGTTCTCGAAAATTTACACCCCGGCGGTGTTCGTGCTGGCGTTGGCCGTGGCTGTCATCCCGCCGCTGTTCATGGGCGCGGTATGGTTCGACTGGATTTACCGCGCGCTGGTTTTGCTGGTTGTGGCGTGTCCGTGCGCCCTCGTGATTTCTACGCCGGTCACCATCGTCAGCGGTCTGGCCGCCGCAGCGCGCAAGGGCATCTTGATCAAGGGCGGTGTGTATCTGGAGATGGGCCATAAGCTCGACGTGATCGCCCTGGACAAGACCGGCACCATCACGCATGGCAAGCCGGTGCAAACTGATTTCGTGCTGCTCGATGACACGTTCGGCGACAAGGCCGTAGCTGTTTCCGCCAGCTTGGCAGGGCGTTCCGATCACCCGGTGTCGCTGGCGATTGCCAAGGCAGCCATAGCGGACTTGGTGCTTGAGGTCAGCAATTTCGAAGCGTTGGGCGGGCGCGGCGTCAAAGGTGAGGTCGACGGTCGTGTTTACCACTTGGGCAACCACCGTCTGATTCACGAATCTGGCCTCTGTTCGCCTGAGCTTGAGGCCAGGCTCGAAGCGCTTGAGACACAAGGCAAGACAGTGGTTTTGTTGTTTGACGAAACCAAGCCGTTGGCCCTGTTTGCCGTCGCCGATACGGTGAAAGACAGCAGCCGCGAGGCCATAGGTCAGTTGCACGAGATGGGCATCAAAACCCTGATGCTGACTGGCGATAACCCGCACACGGCCAAGGCGATTGCTGATCAGGTGGGTATCGATCACGCGCAGGGCAATTTGTTGCCTGCGGACAAGTTGCAGGCTATCGAAGGTTTATACGCGAAGAATCACCGGGTCGGCATGGTAGGCGACGGCATCAACGACGCACCTGCATTGGCGCGGTCGGAGATCGGTTTCGCCATGGCGGCAGCGGGCACCGACACTGCCATCGAAACCGCCGATGTGGCATTGATGGACGATGATCTGCGCAAGATTCCGGCGTTCATTCGCCTGTCCCGCCAGACCTCGGCGATCCTCAAGCAGAACATCGCGCTGGCGCTGGTGATCAAACTCATCTTCCTCGTCGTGACCTTCGCCGGCCTGGCAACCATGTGGATGGCCGTGTTCGCTGACATGGGCGTGAGTTTGCTGGTGGTGTTCAACGGCCTACGGTTGTTGCGTAAATAGACAATTGTAGGAGCGCGCTTGCCCGCGATGGCGCTGTGTCAGGCGATATCTTCACACCAGACCTACCCCTATCGCGGGCAAGCGCGCTCCTACAAAGGGTTCGTTTGTAAGACGCTTCCCCGCGGTCCTGTAATCCACATCCGAAAACCTTGCATTCGGGCCCTTTTAAACGCCGTGTTTAATGACGCCCATCAAACGACAAATCTATCGTCTGTTTCTCATCGAGACGATCAGGGATGTCGCGGTCATGCCCAAACCCTACACGTTCATCAATCCGAAACTGCAAGGCTATGAGTCTCTCAGGGACAGCCTCGTATCCGATGCCAATGCGCGGCTGAAATTTGATCAGCTCAACCAGTCTCTGCGCAGGCGACTGGTTTTTTCTGGCGAATTAGTGATCGTCGGCGACGCCTCCACGCGTTCGCGTACATGGGAAGAGCGGCACCTGATGAGCTACGCGGGCGATGTCCGACACTCCATCCTGTCGAACGGCAGCACCGCGAACGATGTCATGGCGCAAAATTTTGATCTGCTGCAAAGCATAATGACCTACAGCTCGATTGGCATCGGCAGCGCCTCGGGTGCCTGGAGCAAACACCTGGATGAAATCAAAGAAACGCTCAAAGATATTGAGTCGTTGCATAAGCGCTGGCGGTCAGGGGCACTGACGAAAGATCAGTTCATTGCACAACGTCGGCCGCTCTTTTCGAAACTCGACACTCAACTGGAAGGCGTCGGCCAAATGGGTTCTGGCCTGAAAAATGAACGCGGAATAAAAAGCATGCTCGGCATTTCCAGCAAAAGTTATCTGCATTCAGGCGAGATAGCGGGTTACGCCAACACCGTCAGAGGCGTCTCGAAGATGGCGACTGTGTTGAGCAAAGGGACATATGTTGGTGTTGCGCTGGATGTGGGGGCGGGGGCATTGGAGATTCAGGAAGCGTGTTCTGTTGGGCGGGATGAGCAGTGTACGAAGGCTAAGTATGTGGAAGGGAGCAAAACTGTAATAGGCGTTGCGTTGGCTGGAGCCGGTGGAACGGTGGGCGCATACGCCGCTGGCGCTGTATGTTTAGCAATCGGCATTCCAACTGGGGGCGTTGGAGCACTCGCTTGTGCCGTTATAGGATCTGCGGCTGGGGGATATCTAGGTGGTCAGGCGGGTTCCTACGTGGGTGAAAAGAGTGGCCTGACTTTATATGAGCATGTTGCGCTGTGAGGTCTGATATTTCAGGGTGGCTAGCTGTAGGCTTATCAATCCTAATCCTGCTCAACTTCTTTGCACTCCTCATTTCCGCCTATCGGAAGTTAGGGGAGGTAGAACAGTATTTTGCGAACAGTCCACTTATCTCTGAAGTGCGCCATACATGGAGAGGGAGGGGGCCAGTTGCGAAGCTTAACCGGCTAGCGATGATCGCTTTGGCTTTCACACTCACCGATGTCCTCCATGGCCGAGGGCTGGTGGATCTGCGTGATGTTAGAAGTGTGCCTGGAAAGCTAAGGCTATGGATTATGGCCCCGGTGATAAGCAGCTGTTTTATTTTTGTAATCGCGATGGCTTTTTACTTCACAGACAAAGTTTGAATCTAGGACCGCCAGGCTGAGCGCGGATTGCCCTTGCCCGCGATTGCGATATGACCGATGCGAAGATATCGATTTATAGAGCGTCATCGCGGGCAAGCGCACTCCCACAACGGGGATTGCGCATGGTTTATTACTTCCCGTACGTGTCCCGCCCCCAATCAATCATCCCCTGCAACAGTGCTTTCAACACCACGCGTGTCGGATCGGCGAGGTCTGGGCGATAGTGGAACGGCACGAACTCGTCCATGTAGGTGCTTTGGGTCAGTTCCAGTTGCACCGCGTGGATGTGGTTGGCCGGGTCTCCGTAGTGGCGGGTGATGTGGCCGCCCTTGAAGCGGCCATTCAGCACGTGGCTGTAGTTTTCACCCGCTGCCCCGCAGATTGCTTCTGCCTTGCTCGCCAGCGATGGGTCGCAGCTAGCGCCATTGAAGGTGCCGAGGTTGAAGTCTGGAAGGCGACCGTCGAACAGGTGCGGGATGTGCCCGCGAATCGAATGCGCATCGAACAGCAGCGCATAACCAAATTCATCGCGCAGCCGCGCCAGTTCCTGCTGCAGCGTGTCGTGGTAAGGCGTCCAGATTTGTTCCAGATACGTCGCACGCTCTTCTTTGCTCGGCGCCAGACCTTCGTGGAACAACGGGTCGCCCTCGAACAGTGTCGCCGGGAACAGCCCCGTCGTAGCACCGGCATACAGCGGTTTGTCGTCGGAAGGTCGGTTCAGATCGATGACGAAACGCGAGTACTCGGCGGCCAGAACGCTGGCACCCATCTCATGGGCAAAGTCATACAGTCGCGGGATATGCCAGTCGGTGTCCGGCAGGCTCAGGGCTTCGGTGACGAGACCGGCCTTGACCGTTTCGGTCAGTTTCAGGCCGGGGTGCGGCATGCTTATCAACAGCGGTACGCGACCGCGAGTAAAGCTCAGAACCTTGTCCACAGTGTTCTCCCGAAAAGTCAGTTAGAAAGTGCTTTCGATACCGTGACGCACGACCCGTTTTTCCAGATCACCGCCCAGCCAATAGGCCAAGTCCGCTGGCCGTTCGATGTTCCATGCAACGAAGTCCGCGACCTTGCCGACCTCCAGTGAACCGTGTGTTTGGGCCATGCCCAAGGCTTTGGCGGCATGAATCGTTGCCCCTGCCAGCGCTTCTTCCGGTGTCATGCGAAACAGCGTGCAGGCCATGTTCAGCATCAGGCGCAGTGACAGACCGGGCGAGGTCCCGGGGTTCAAGTCAGTGGCGATGGCGATGTTCACACCGTGTTTGCGCAGCGCATCCATCGGCGGCAGTTGGGTTTCACGCAGGAAGTAAAACGCACCTGGCAGCAACACCGCGACCGTTCCGGCGGCGCCCATGGCGATGGCGTCCTCTTCGGTCATGAACTCCAGATGATCCGCCGACAGCGCCTGATAACGCGCTGCCAAGCTTGAGCCGTGCAAAGACGACAACTGTTCGGCATGCAGCTTCACCGGCAAACCCAGTTGGCCTGCGGTGATAAACACCTGCTCCACTTGGGCCGTGGAAAACGCCAGATACTCACAAAACGCGTCCACGGCATCCACCAGCTCTTCGGCTGCGAGCGCGGGCAGCATCTCGCTGCAGATGTGGTTGATGTAATCGTCGGCGCGGTCTTTGTATTCAGGCGGCAGGGCGTGGGCGGCAAGGCAGGTTGCGCGAACGGTGACAGGCAGTTGCTCACCCAGGCGCCGGGCGACGCGCAGCATCTTGCGCTCGTTTTCCAGGTCCAGACCGTAGCCGGACTTGATCTCAACCGTGGTCACGCCGTCTTTGAGCAGGTGCTTCAAACGGCTTTCGGCGCTGGCATAAAGCTCATCTTCACTGGCGGCCCGAGTGGCCCGAACCGTGCTGGCGATGCCGCCCCCGGCCGCCGCAATCTCGGCGTAGCTCACGCCCTGCAGGCGCTGTTCGAACTCGCCGCTGCGATTGCCACCGAACACCGTATGCGTGTGGCAATCGATCAGGCCGGGCGTGACCCACATCCCGTTCAGATCAACGGTCTGGATGTCGTCTTGAGGCGGCAATTGGTTGCGGGGGCCGATCCAGGCGATGTGCGCTCCCTCGGTCACGATGGCGGCATCCTCGATGGTCGAGTATTGGCCGTGGGCCATGCTTGCGACGTGACAGTGTTGCCAGAGCGTTTTCATCGATTGCCTCCAAATAGCGATGTAGGTCTTGTGGGAGGAGCTTGCTCGCGAGGCGCTGTATCGGCGACATATCTGTCGTCTGACACACTGCTATCGCGAGCAGGCTCCCTCCCACCGGTTAATCATGAGCGGCGCGATTCGACTTGGGCCGGGCCCTGCTTCGGTTTCACCCACAGGTAATACGCGATCACCAGCAGCGCAATCCAGATCGCGCCAACAATCAACGCCGGCTGGGTGTCTGGGAACCAGCCCAGAACGCCAAAGACAAACAGCATGAACGCCGTTGCCACCATGGGTGCCACCGGCCAGAACGGGACCGGGAATTTCAGTTCAGCCACCTGCTCGGGCGTCATCGAGCGGCGCATGGCGATCTGCGTGATCAGGATCATCAGCCACACCCACACCGTGGCGAAGGTCGCGATGGAGGCGATCAGCAGGAACACGTTCTCCGGGATCAGGTAATTGAGCACCACACCGCACAGCAACGTGATACCCATCACCACCACGGTCATCCACGGCACGCCGTTGGCGGAGAGTTGCGCAAAACCTTTGGGCGCCTGACCCTGTTTCGCCAGCCCGTACATCATGCGGCCAGCGCCGAAGATGTCGCTGTTGATGGCCGAGATGGCTGCCGAGATCACCACGATATTGAGCACGGTCGCTGCCGAACTGATCCCCAGGTGATCGAAGATCTGGACGAACGGGCTGCCTTCGCTGCCAATCTGCTGCCACGGATACAGCGACATCAGCACAAATAGCGTCAGCACGTAGAACAACAGAATCCGCAGCGGCACCGCATTAATGGCGCGCGGAATGACCCGTTGTGGATCTTTCGCTTCACCCGCCGTGATACCGATGATCTCGATACCGCCAAAGGCGAACATCACCACAGCAAGTGAAGCGACCATGCCGCCCACGCCGTTGGGCATGAAGCCGCCATGGGTCCAGAGATTGCTGACACTGGCGACGCTTTCGCCCGACGCCTGACCCAAGCCAAACAGCAGAATGCCGAAGCCTGCCAGGATCATCGCGATGATCGCGCCCACTTTGAGCAAAGACAGCCAGAACTCCGTTTCTCCGAAGACTTTGACGCTGCACAGGTTCAGCGCGCCGATGAAAAAGATGATGCTCAGCACCCATATCCAGCGCGGCACGTCGGGGAACCAGAAGCCCATGTAAATCCCGAAGGCCGTGACGTCCGCCAGACAGACGATGATCATCTCGAATGCGTAGGTCCAACCCAGTACAAAGCCTGCGAGCGGACCCAGATAAGTGGTGGCGTACTCGCCGAACGAGCCCGACACCGGGTTATGCACTGCCATTTCGCCCAGCGCGCGCATGACCATGTAAACAGCGGCGCCGCCGATCAAGTAGACCAGCAACACAGCTGGCCCCGCCATTTTGATAGCCTCGGCAGACCCGTAGAACAGCCCGGTGCCGATGGCCGATCCGAGCGCCATGAAGCGAATGTGACGCGCGGTCAGGCCGCGTTTCAGAGAAGTTTGTTGCGTATTCATTTCGCGATCCTTGTTGTTCTTGTGCGGCGAAATGGTGTGGGTCCGGAGCGCACACTCTGTGGGAGCGCGCTTGCCCGCGAATGCGTCGGCACATCCAGCATCGATGTCGCCTGACACACTGCCGTTCGCGGGCAAGCGCGCTCCTACAGGGGGGCAATCCATTCCACAATCATTTCATCGACAGACCCATCCTGGTCTGTCCGAGCATTAAAGGCTGGGTAGCAGATCCGCAGGTGCCAGGGCATTCAGGCATTGTGAAGCGAGCAATTGGATGGCCGCGTCGATGTCCGGCGCGAAGAAGCGGTCCTTCTCATAGAACGGCACCTGGCTGCGCAAGGCGGCACGGGCTTTTTCCAGCTTGATCGAAGTTTTGAGGCCGTTGCGCAGGTCCAGGCCCTGGCAGGCGGCGAGCCATTCTACGGCAAGAACGCCTCGGGTGTTTTCCGCCATTTCCCACAAGCGCTTGCCGGCCGCTGGCGCCATCGACACGTGGTCTTCCTGGTTGGCCGAGGTCGGGATGCTGTCGACGCTATGTGGATGAGCCAACGCCTTGTTCTCGCTGGCCAGTGCTGCGGCGGTCACTTGCGCGATCATGAAACCGGAGTTCACGCCGCCATTGGCCACCAGGAACGGCGGCAGTTGCGACATGTGTTTGTCCATCATCAACGAAATACGACGCTCGCTGAGCGAGCCGATTTCTGCCAATGCCAGCGCCAGATTATCAGCGGCCATGGCGACAGGTTCTGCGTGGAAGTTACCGCCGGAGATCACTTCACCTTCAGCGGCGAATACCAGCGGGTTGTCCGAAACCGCGTTGGCTTCGACGCTCAGCACTTCAGCGGCCTGACGCAGTTGAGTCAGGCACGCGCCCATGACTTGCGGCTGGCAGCGCAGGGAGTAGGGGTCTTGAACCTTGTCGCAGTCGCGATGGGATTCGGAGACTTCACTGCCGTCGCCCAGTAAATCGCGATAAGCAGCGGCGGCATCGATCTGGCCGCGTTGGCCGCGAGCGGCGTGAATCCGCGCATCGAACGGCGAACGCGAGCCCAGCACGGCTTCAACGGTCAGTGCGCCACAGGCCAGGGCGCCAGCGAACAAGTCTTCGCCTTCGAACAGGCCGCGCAGTGCGTACGCGGTGGACACCTGAGTGCCGTTGAGCAGCGCCAGACCTTCTTTGGCGGCCAGGGTCAGCGGTTCCAGCCCGGCAATCGCCAGTGCTTCAACCGAGTTCAGCCATTGACCGTTGTGACGCGCCTTGCCTTCGCCGAGCAGCACCAGCGACATGTGCGCCAGCGGTGCCAGATCCCCAGATGCGCCGACCGAACCTTTGAGCGGGATGTGCGGATAGACTTCGGCGTTGATCAGGGCGATCAAGGCGTTGATGACCTTGCGCCGGATGCCGGAGAAGCCACGGCTCAGGCTGTTGACCTTGAGCACCATGATCAGGCGTACCAGTTCGTCGCTGATCGGCTGACCGACGCCTGCGGCATGGGACAACACCAGCGAGCGCTGCAGGTTTTCCAGATCGGCGCTGGCGATACGCGTCGAGGCCAGCAGGCCGAAACCGGTGTTGATGCCGTAAGCGGTGCGGTTCTCGGCGAGGATCTGCTCGACGCAGGCGACGCTGTCTTCGATCTGCTGATCAGCGCTGCTGTCCAGGGTCAATGTCACGGGCTGCTGATAGATCGCACGCAGTTGCGCCAGGGTCAGTTGGCCGGGGATCAGGTTCAGCGGGCTCGCCAGTTTTGAATCAGTCACGATGCTACTCCTTCGTTGATATCGGTCGGTTGCCCTGAGCTGGCTCCTGCCTGCTCCGCACTTGTGGCGCTCGGGTCCCGACGGCTACTGGTTGATGATTGTCCGTCGCAAGCGCGGAAAATCGTTTGAAGCGATTCTTCGTTCTTGAGCAGGGTCACGCTGCTGGCAATATCGGGCGCCAGCCAGCGGTCCTCGTCGTACGCCGGGACTCGCTCGCGCAACAGTTGCCATGCGACATCGGTCCCTGCGCCGAAGCGCTGCTCTTTGAAAAATTCGAATGCCTGGGCGGCGAGCAGATACTCGATGGCGAGGATCTGCGTGACGTTTTCCAACACTTTGTGCAGCTTCAACGCGGCGCTGGTGCCCATGCTCAGATGATCCTCCTGCATACCAGAGGTCACGTAGTTGTCGATGACTGCCGGTTGCGCCATCTGGCGGTTTTCGGCGCACAGCGAGGCGGCGACATATTGCACGATCATCATCCCGGAGTTGACCCCCGGTTGGGTGACCAGAAACGCGGGCAAGCCACTGACTGCCGGGTTGATCAACCGGTCCAGCCGTCGCTCGGCAATCGAGCCCAGCTCCGCCATGGCAATCGCCAGCAGGTCTGCTGCCATCGCCACGGATTGGCCGTGAGGGTTGGCTTGCGACACCACGCGATAGGCCTCGGGGGTGCCGAGCAGCAGCGGGTTATCGGTGGCGGAATTGAGCTCAATTTCAATCTGTCGGGTGGCATGGGCCAGTTGATCGCGGGTCGCGCCATGCACCTGCGGGATCGAACGGATGCTTAAGGCGTCCTGGGTGCGAATGCCTTTGCTCAGCTCCAGCACTTCACTGCCGGCCAGCAATCCGCGCAGGTTTTTGCCGACCTGCTGCATGCCGGGGTGCGGCTTGAGCGCAATGATGGTCTCGTCGAACGCATCCAGTTGGCCGCGCAGCGCTTCGAAAGTCATGGCGCCGATGATGTCAGCCCATTGCGTCAGGCGCTGCACGTCGGCAATCGCCAGACAGCTAAGGCCGGTCATGCACGGCGTGCCGTTGACCAGACACAAACCATCTTTGGCGCCCAGTTCGACCGGCGACAAACCTTCTTCGCTCAACGCCTGCAACGCCGACATGACCTGGCCGTTATAACTGACCATGCCAACACCCAGCAGCGCCACGCCGATGTGCGCCATGTGGGTGAGATAACCCACCGACCCTTGGGACGGCACTTGCGGTGTGATGCGGTGATTGAGCAGCGCGATCAGCGCTTCTACCACCTGCCGGTGAATGCCGGATTTGCCCTGGCTGTAGTTGATGATCGCTGCGCAAGTGATGGCGCGAGTCTGCTCATCGGGCAACGGCAAACCGACGCCACAGGCGTGGCTGAGCAGGGTGTTGCGCGACAGTCGACTCAGTTGCTCGCCTTCCAGCGACACGTTGCACAGCGCTCCCAGACCGGTGTTGACCCCATAGGCGCGCTCGCCACTGGCGACGATGCGCTGAACGATGCCTTGGGCGTTATCAATCCGCGCCCAGGCGGCCGCTGACAACTCGACCCTCGCACCGTGACGCGCGACCGCAACCACGTCCTGCCAGCGCAAGGGCGCGTCACCGATGATGATCTGTTCAGCTCGCAACATGACTGCAACGGTCCTTAAAGGGTGGCCACACGCCGCTGGACGAAACGATCGACGTATTCATCAGCGGGCGAGTAGAGGATTTCTTTCGGCGTACCGACCTGGATCAGCTTGCCGTCCTTGAGGATGGCAATGCGGTTGCCGATGCGTACGGCTTCGTCCAGGTCGTGGGTGATGAAGACGATGGTCTTCTTCAGTGCCGATTGCAGCTCCAGCAACTGATCCTGCATTTCGGCGCGGATCAGTGGATCGAGGGCGCTGAAGGCTTCATCCATCAGGATGATGTCCGTGTCTGCGGCCAAGGCACGAGCGAGGCCAACACGCTGGCGCATGCCGCCGGAAAGCTGATGCGGGTATTTGTTTTCGTAGCCCTTCAGGCCCACGGTGGTGATCCAGTGCTGCGCGCGCTCGTCGCACATGGCCTTGGTTTCGCCACGCACTTTCAGGCCGTAGGACACGTTGTCGGCCACGGTCTTGTGCGGCAGAAGGCCGAAGCTTTGAAACACCATACTGATCTTGTGCCGACGGAAGTTGCGCAGCGCTTCCATGTCGTAGGTCAGGATGTTTTCGCCGTCCACCAGAATCTCGCCGCTGGTGGGGTCGATCAGCCGGTTGAAGTGGCGCACCAGCGTCGATTTGCCAGAGCCGGACAAACCCATAATGACGAAGATCTCGCCGCTTCCGATGGCAAGCGACAGGTCGTTTACGCCGACCACGCAGCCGGTTTCAGCGAGCACCTGATCTTTGGTTTTGTGCTGCTGAATCATGCTCAGCGCTTCTTTGGACCGGTTGCCGAAGATCTTGAAGACGTTCTTCACCACGATTTTATTGGGCGTTGCGTCGAATGATGCTGCGGGATGTACGCTGGTCATTTGTTCGCCTCATGCCGTGGGCGGCCGTAAGCCTGAGTGATGCGGTCGATCACCACCGCGAGAATCACGATTGCCAGACCGGCTTCGAGGCCGCGTCCGACGTTCAGGGTCTGAATCCCGATCAGCACGTCTTCGCCCAGACCACGGGCGCCAATCATTGAGGCAATAACCACCATCGACAGGGCCATCATCGTGGTCTGGTTGATACCGGCCATGATGCTGGGCAGCGCCAGCGGCAGTTGCACACCGAACAGTTGCTGCCAGCGATTGGCACCGAACGCGTTGATCGCTTCCATGACTTCGCCATCCACCTGGCGAATCCCCAGATCGGTCAGACGAATCAACGGCGGCGCGGCGTAGATCACGGTGGCGAAGATCGCCGGGACTTTGCCCAGACCGAACAGCATCAGCACCGGGATCAGATAAACGAAGCTGGGCATCGTCTGCATGATGTCCAGCAACGGCATCAGCACCGAACGCAGGCGGTTGCTGCGCGCCGAGAGAATACCCAGCGGAATGCCGATCACCACCGAAATGAACGTTGCCACCAGCATCAGGGCCAGGGTCTGCATCAGCTTGTCCCACAGGCCGACTGCGCCGACCAGGAACAGCAAACCGACGATCACTGCCGTGGTGGTGATTTTGCGCGTGGCGTGCCACGCGATGCCCGCCACGATCGCCAGCAACACCCACCACGGCGCGATGCGCAGCAGGCCTTCGAGTTTGACGATGGCCCACAGCAGCGTGTCCGAGATGTGGCGGAACACGTCGCCGTAGTTGGTGACCAGCTTGTCGACCCAGTCGTTGACCCAGTCGGCAATGGAGAACGTGAAACTTTCGGGGAACATAAGGTGCTCTCGATCAAGTGGGTGGAGCTGTTGTTGCGCATTGCGATGCGATTTAAACGCTGCTATTGGGCGTTGCAAATAACCTGTGGGAGCGGACCTGTCCGCGAAGACTTCAGACAATCCGATACAAATCTTGCGCCTGTTCCTCAGCATTCGCGGACAGGTCCGCTCCCACAGTGTTTGCCGTTGCCGTCAGATAGCGGCAGCTAAGTCTTACAACGATGCATCCACCTTCTTCGCCGCGTCTTCACTTACCCACTGGTGCCAGATTTCCGGGTGTTCCTTGAGGAAGATCTTCGCCAGTTTCGGCGATTCGATGCGGTCCTTGGTCATGCGCGCCAGGTTCTGGTTCAGCAGGTCGATCGGGATGTTGGCCTTCTCCATCACTGCCACTAATTCAGGCGCCTGTTCGTGGAACGCTTTGGACAGGCCGACCTTGATGTCGATGGTCTTGTTCACCCCGGCTTTCTCTTCCAGGCGGACCATGTCCACTTGCCCCATCAGCGGCGTTGGCGACCAGTAGTAGGCCAGGATTGGTTCGCCACGCTTGTAGCTCGACAGGATGGCGGCATCTAGCGCAGGGCCGGTGCCCGGACGGAAGTTGGTGTACTTGTCTGCCAGGCCGTAGCTTTTCAGCATTTCGCTGTTCTCAAGCTCACAGGTCCAGCCGGCAGGGCAGTTGTAGAAACGGCCTTTCTCGGGCTCTTCAGCGTCCTTGAACAGGGAGGCGTATTTGCCCAGATCGCTGATCGATTTCAGGTCCGGTGCCTTGGCTTCCAGCTTGCGTTTGGCATCGCCTTCGATCACGTAGCGCGGCACGTACCAGCCTTCGATGGCGCCCTTGACCGGCGCACCGACGCCGACCACTTTTCCGGCTTTCTCGGCCTTGTTCCAGACTTCACTGCGGCCGACCCACTCTTCGGCGAATACCTGAATGTCATTGGTGCTCAGGGCGTTCTCCATGGTGATGGAGTTGCCCGGCAGGCTATCGACTTCACAGCCATAGCCAGTCTTCAGAATGTCTTGCAGCACGTCGGTCAACAACATGGCGCTTTCCCAATTCAAACCCGCGAATTTCACAGGTTTGCCGGACTCACACCAACCCGCCGCCTGGCTTGCGCCGGCTCCGGTGAGCAAGCCTGCGCAAAGCAACGTGGATAGCAGGGCCTTTTTCGTTTTCATTGTGTGACGCTCCTGGTCTTGAAATGGATTACGGCAGTAACGAAAAGCAAAGTGGCATCCAGCCTGTGGGAGGCGCCGATATCCGAGCCTTCCCGTTTCTCCCCAGCGTAGCTTTACACCAGACGTGCATTGCGCCCGGTCAGTTCACCGCCGCGTGCGTCGCAGGGCCATTTCGACCATCTGGAACAGTCATTGCCAACATTCCAACTGTATGAACCCGCATCACCGACCTGTAGGAGCGAACTTGTTCGCGAAGCGGCGCAACTGACACACCGCGTCGATCCCTCGCCAACAAGTTGGCTCCTACAGATTGTGCGTCTCAGCCAGCCCCGACCTGTAGGAGCGAACTTGTTCGCGAAGCGGCGCAACTGACACACCGCGTCGATCCCTCGCCAACAAGTTGGCT